>CAWEFP010000010.1:0-106794 GCA_963808295.1 uncultured Actinomycetes bacterium
ACCCGGCTGGCCGAGCCGCCCCAGCCCGCATGGGGCTCGCGCCCGGTCAGCTGGATGCGCCGGTGACAGCGGGGATTCCCATTCATCCAGCGCCCCACAACCACCAGGCACATCGGGCCAGCAGGGCAAGCCGGGCGAACCGGAAGACGATCCGCAGGCGCCTGCGGGCGCTTTCGGGAGGAAGCCGCCCCCACCGGGAGGCATGGAACCATCCCTGCAGCGCCGAGGCGGTATCCCAGTCCAGGTCCAGGACCGAGTCCGGGAACGGGCGGTGCCCGGCGATCGCCCGGCGCAGGATGCCGGCCAGATGGTTCATCGCGAACACCGAGGACCGGGTGCCGTCTGCCGCCTGCCAGTGCGCCATCCACGCTAGTTCCCGGGCGATCTCCCCGGGCAGGCCCGTCAGGTCGAGCCGCCGTTCCCCGTGGTCGCAGATGCGTGCCCAGTCCTCGATACCGGGGCCGATGACCGGCCCGCGCCACTCGCCGGGCAACGCGAGCCATAGCCTGTCGACGGGCCCTGCCGGCCTCCGCCGGGCGCAGCAGCCGGGGCCTTCAGCGCTCATCGCTCACCTTCCAGCCGGACGCGTACGACTTCCAGTTCGCCGCTGCCTTCAGGGCCTCGTCTTCCCGGACCCAGCCATACAGGTCGAGCGTGGTCTGCACGTGGGCATGGCCAAGCCGGGGGGTACCGCCCATTCCGGCGTCCCGGCCAGCAAAAGGGCGGAGGCATGGGAGTGCCGGAACCAGTGCGGGGTCCACCCGGACGGCCCGGTGCCCTTCTTCTTCAGCGCCGTGACCTTGTTCCTGACGGTTCCCTCCCGCATCGCGGCCAGCAGCGGGGGGCGGTCCAGGTTGACCAGCAGCGGCGAGCCCGGCGTGATCTCCAGGCCGAGCGACGCGGCCCGGCAGGCCAGGTGCGTCAGGTAGCCGGCGAACAGCCGCTCCAGGTCCGTGCCGACATGGACACGCCGGGGCCGCATCATCTTCACCCGGGCGCCGTTCGCGTTGCCCGCCCGCGGCACCACTTCTATATAGGCGGTGCCGCCCAGGCCCATCACGAAGTCGCCGATCGTCATGCCCAGCACCTCGCCCAGCCTCATGCCGGTCTCTGCCAGTACGGAGAAGATCAGCCGGTCGCGGAGGTTGCCGTTCCAGTCTCCCGCCGTGGTGTCCCAGGACGCGCAGCCGTCGATGATCGCCTGGATCTCCTGCGGCAGCAGGAGAGGAGGACGGTCCCGCCGCCCGCGGCGGACCTTGACCAGTGATGACGAGGCCGGGCCGCGCCGGGCGTCAAGGTGGGCGAGCAGTCCCCGTGACGGCGCCCGTGACGACAGCCCCCGCATCAGCCGGGCCGCGACCGGCACGTCACCAACGGACGCCTGCCACTGGTAGAACGAGATCAGCGCGGCCAGCCGGGCATGCAGCGTCTCCGCCGACGGGGCACCGTCCGGCACGGCCAGGGAGTGCCCGGCGGTCCGGCCGTTCCTCAGCCACGACAGGAACCCCGCAACAGCAGGAACCCCGGCCTCCGCCCACTGCCCGGTCTCGCCGCGCTGTTCCAGGAACGACCACCACTGCGCCAGCGACGTCGCATAACCGCGGACCGTATTCGGAGACCACAGGTAACGGTGCGCCTCCAGCCACTCCTCGACCGGGACGACCGTGGCATACGACGCGTCGACCACCGTCCATGTCCGCTCGCCGGACGCGGGCCGTACTGCCAGGCAGTAAGCCACGATCTTCTCTCCTTATCGCTGCTGAATCCCCGTGGATAAGACCTCAGCAACGATGACAGAGAGTGAACGTCAAGATCGTTGAAGACATTAATGAGGGCGGGTCAGGACCCGTGGATAACCGCCGGGACGGACAAGGCCGCCGCGAGCAGAAGCTGCTGGATAACGCGATGAGGGAGTACCCGCCCTGTTCACGGGGCCGGATCTGGCTGATGGACCGCAACTACCACGGCGCGGCCCGGATCGCCCGGATGATGCCGTCCACGCACGTGCTGATCCGGCTGAAAAGCGACATCCCGCTGAAAAGGACCTCGGAGATCCTGGCCGACGGCTCGTATCGGGCGGAACTGTCCGGCAACGGCGTCACCGTGGCGGTCCGCGTCATCGAGTACTGGGTCAACGTGGAAGGCCAGCAGGTCCCGGAGATGTTCTGCCTGGTCACCGACCTGATGGACAGGGACGAGTACCCCGCCGCCGAGCTCGCGGCCCTCTATAAATGGCGGTGGGACGGGTCGGAGACCGCGCTGCGGGAGGCCAAGACGTCGCTGCGCGGCGCCGGGCCTGGCACGGGCCGATGCTCCGCTCCGGCTCCCCGGGCCTGGTCCGGCAGGAACTCGCCGCCTGGGCCGCCGCCACCGGGCTGGCCCGCGGCGTCGCCCTCGACGCCGCGCTCGCCGCCGCGCCCGCGGGAAAGGGAAGCCGCGCCGGGCTCCCGGTCCGGCCCCGGGACCTGTCCCTTCGCCCGCGCCGTCCGCGCGGTCCTGCCGCGATCCGCCTCGGGAACGCCTGCTACCAGGCCGTGACCAGCGAAATCGCGAAACACAGGAACGTCGTCGACCGGAACCGGCACCGCGCCCGCAAATCCAAGTCGCCCTCGTCCTTCGCCCACGCGGGACCCCGGCACCGCCACCCGGATCGCCCCCGCCGTCATCACCCTGGCGAACACCCCGGCCTGACCAGCAGGAACACCGCATACCGCCCAGAAGAAGACCCGCCGGGCCGTGGACCCGGCCGCCACCGGCGCGACACGCCGGCCTTCGGCATGCCCGCCGGACGGGAACTACCCACAGTAACCAAAAACAGGAACTACCCGCAACCAGTCAAACACCTAAAGCCCATGGCATTGGGCCCCGGCCCGGCGCGCCGGGCGTGCGGCCTCTCCGGGCCGACCCGCCGCGCCAGCCGGACCGCGCAAGAGACGAGCAGCACCAGGACGAGGAGAAGAACGTCTCACCAGACGGAGGCGGCGTCCTTCTCGCTGCCAAACAGCTGCATCAGCGAAGCCTGATCGGCGGAAGCGCCAGTGCTGGGGTTGCCTCGTCACCAAACCATACGAGCAACTCATCCCCGGTTACCCGACAATCCGGCATTGGAAGCTTTAAACCGGGGCCCGGCTGACCGGGCCACGACCCGTGGATATCTTCGATAATCACATCCTGGGTGCCATCCAATGTTGCTCGGACAGCCGTTTCAATTTTTTCGGCTACGTTACGGTCGTCATTCTCGTCGATTATATCGAGAGCCGGCGATCCGCCTATCATTCGCCCGCCCGAATAGACCTCGATTGCTTCGCCTGCCGAGCCGATAGACAAGCCGTCTGGCGCGAAATCATTGAGCCGCTCGGAGATTTCGGCGGCCAGGTCATGGGATGATACATTCATTGGGTATGCTTCCATAGTTCTTGCCGTTGGCGTCGGCGTGATGAGTTGCGGGGCGGGTTCTGCGGCGGGCGACCTCGGTCAGGAACCCGCCACCGGGGCCGGGGGTGAAGATCTCCTCGTATCCGGTGCCCTGCCGTACACCGGTGACGCACCAGGAGACGTGATCGTGGACGGGCGTCACCTGGCCGGGGCGCCAGACCATGGCCGCGATCGAGAACGCGCCACCGGGCACGGGCGCGGCCGCGACCAGGGCACACCGTCAGCAGGAGCCGACCCCGGCCCAGGCGGCCACGGTGTCGTTCGCCGTGTAGCTGGCGTCGGCGTCGTTGAAGCCGAAGTTCCGGTTGGGGACGTTACCGCAGCCGCTGGTCTCCTCCACGTTGTTCCAGCTGCCGAGGGTGAACTTGTACTGGAAGCCGGCCACCGGGACACCGGTGATCGTGATCGACCAGGTGTTGGTGCCGGTCTGGGTCATCGGGTAGTCGGTGGCCACCCAGTCGTCGGAGGCCGGAATCCCCGTGCCCAGGACGTCATAGTTGCCCGACAGGTAAACGGTGTCGCCGCTGGGGGTGTTGGCGGGAACCGTCACCTCGATGACGGCGCCGGAGTCCCCGCAGGTGGCGGGGCCGCCCCAGTTGGCCACGGTGTCCTTGACGGTCCCGCCGTTGACGCCCATGGTCCGGTTACCGATGTCCGCGCAGTTGCCGTCCTTCTCGACGTTGTTCCAGTTGCCGCCCAGGTCGTACTTGTAGGACAGGGTGGCGTTGGCCGCGGCGTTGACCGTCGCGGTCCACCTGGTCGCGCTGACCCGGGTCATCGGGATGCCGTTCGCGGCCCAGTCGGACTGGCCGAGGCCGAGCGCGGACAGGTTGCCGTCGAGGTACACCGTGTCGTTGGAGGCGTCGGTGTTGACCGGGACCATCACGTTCACGGTCTCCTTGACGGACCCGCTGACTGGGCAGTTGCTCTTCTGCAGGCAGTTGGTGACGACCGCGGGGGTATCCACGTCGCTGCCCGCCGAGATGTCGATGGCGAGCCGCGCGTACTGCGCCATCGCCCACATCAGCGGGGTCGAGGAGTTGTCCGGCTGGCCGAACGTGAAGCCGCCGGTGCCGGTCGAGCCGTCCCAGACCTGCTCGGAGATCTGGTGGCCGGAGTTCGCCGCGCCCGCCATCGTCTGCAGGATGGACTGGGCACCGGACAGGTTGCCGTCCGCGACGTCGTATTCTCCGCGTTCACCGGACAGGACCGGCCAGGGGTTGCCGACGCCGCTGCCGGTGTAGTCGCCACCGGACGCGGTCTCGCCGTATCCGTCGAAGCTGTAGCGATGCCAGACGGGCCCCTCGGGCGTGCTGACCTCTATCTGGCTGTCGACCGCCGAGAGCGAGTTGGTGATCTCGGTCGCGCCCGGCGCCTTTACGCCGAGCCGCACCAGTTCGAGGAAGCTCGGGTCCACCACGGTCCGGTCGTCATGGCTGCCACCGCCGTTGGAGATGCCGATCGAGGTGCCCGCGTTGGGCTGGCCGTCGGGGGTGATCCGCAGGAAGTAGTCGCCGTTCCCGTACGGGCCGGTGGTGGTGTAGGCCAGGCTGTCGAGTTCGGACGCCCAGGACTGCGCGGTGGACTGATAGGTCGCCGCGTCGGCGGAGTCGCTGTTCGCTTCGGCGATGGAGGCCGCGCACAGCAGGCCGGCGATCTCCGCCGCCATGGTGGCCGGTGAGTAACCGCCGTTTTCCTCCCATCGTTCCTCCGGTGTGTACGGGCCGTGGGCGACGAGGTAGCCCGCCAGTTCCTTGACGTAGCCCCAGGCGCTGGAGCCGGTGTCGCCCAGCTGGTAGGCCAGGATGATCGGGTCCGCCACCTCGTCCATCTGCAGCGAGCCGAAGACGGTCGTGCCGTTGAGCCAGGTGTTCTGCTTGACCGCGCCGCCGGAGATGACCTCGTAACTGAAGATGTAGTTCAGCGCGGCCTGCGCGTCGGCCGTGTCGCCGGCCGCGAGCAGCGCCGTGGCCATCTCGTACTCGTCCCGGGTCCACACCGCATGGTAGCCGTGCGCCCCGGCGGTGCCGGTGCCCGTGTCCGCGCTCACCGACGCGCCCCACGGGACGTTCGGGGCGGCGACGAAGCCCCCGACGTACGTCTTGTCCTCGTCCGCCTTCACCTCCATCAGCGAGACGTTGTACTGCGCCTGCAGGGTGGCGTTGCCGGTCACGGACGCGGGCGGGCTGTGCAGGCTGCCCAGCCAGGAGTGCCAGCCGGATTCGAACGAGCTCTCCAGCGAGGAGAACCCGGCCGCCAGCGAGGCCGATGCGTCGGAGATCGCGGCCGCCTGGCTGGAGTCGAAGGCGAGCGCGAGGGTGAATGTGGTCGTGCCGCTGGCGGCCACCGGAATCTGCGCCACCTGGTCGATGTGCCCGCCCGCGGTCACCGAGCTGTACGTGCTGCTCAGCGCGTGGCCCGAGGTCAGCTCGGACTCACCGTCGCTGGCCGAGCCGACGTAGCCGGTGCTGGTCTGGCTGAAGCCGGTGGAGGCGGCGAGCGCGCTGGACACCGAACCGTTGGCGGCCGCCAGGTCGCCGCTGGCCGTGTCCGCGCCGCCGGTGTTGCCCATGCCGTCGTTGTTGAGCTGCGGGTGGTAGTCGGCGTAGAGCTGCAGCGGTGCGGAGGTGAGGTTGTCGAACGTGGTCTGGATGAGCACCACCGACCGGGACGGGTCGGCGATGTAGGTCTTGGTGATCGTGAAGTCGCCGTTGGACGCCTTGTTGACCTGCTGCCAGACCAGCGAGGACGGATCGGCGAGGGAGATCGTGTGGCTGGTGCCCGTCGTCTCGGTACTGGTGAAGCTGGTTCCGTTCGTCACGACATACTGCAGGCCGAACGTGCCCGGGTTATCGGTCTCCGGATAGAACGCGTTCTCCAGTTCGCCGTCCCCCAGGGTGTACCAGACCTTGGAGTTCGCGCCGAGCGAATCGGCGAACCCGGTGACGTCCGACTCGTTCCAGGTGGCGTTCGAGCCCGGGCCGCCGGGTGGCGAGGACGCGGCCTCGGCCGGAATGGCCTTGCTTAACCCCGGCAGCAGGGCGATGGCCCCGGCGACGAGCAGCGCGGCTGTTCTTTTCCCATCCATCGTCGACCTCCTGTGGCGATCACCGTTGATCAGACGTTCGTATCCGGCAACCTAAACGTCATGGCCGGCTCACAGCCATGGACAGAAACGGAAAATTGGCTCACGCCCCGTTAAAAAACCGGAAATGCCGGTGGTAATACGGCTAGTACTACAGGGCCAGATCGCAGCTGTTTGGCCAGGTCGCGGCACCTTTCAGTCGGTCGGGGTCACGACGCGGATCGGCGCAGGTCCAGGCCGGTATCGCTGGATGGAAATGTCCCTGTAGTACTAGTCGGTGACGGCGGTGTAGGCGATGACGCCGCGGCGGATGGAGTCGATCGCGGCGCGGGCCGTGGTGCGCAGGTCGCGGCCGGCGGCACCCGGCACCGGGGCGGCCGCGATCTGGTCCAGCAGATCGATGAGCTGCTTCACCGCCCGGACGAAGTCGCCCGGGGTCAGGTCGGCCGACTCGAGCACGTCCTCCAGCCGGGCGCCGCCCGCCCACTGGTGGGCGGCCCAGGCGAAGCGCAGGTCGGGCTCGCGCAGGAACGACACTCCCTTTTCCTTTTCCAGCTCATCGAGCTGGCCCCAGGCGCGCACCATCCGCCCGAGCACGTCGCGGACCTTGGCCGACGGCAGCCGGGGCGCGGCCGCGTCGTCGGTCTGGCGGGACTCGAAGGACAGCGCCGACACGCACGCCGTCAGCTCCTGGGTGTCGAGGCCGTTCCAGTAGCCACGGCGCAGGCATTCGGCGGCGAGCAGGTCCAGTTCGCTGTACAGGCCGCCCAGCAGCCGTCCCTCCGCGGGTGACGGTGTCGCCGGTGAGGTAGCCGAGGCTTTCCAGCACGGCGCAGACCCGGTCGAAGGTCCGCGCGATGACGTGCGAGCGGCTGGCGACCTTCCGCTCCAGGCCCTCGGTTTCCCGCTTCAACCGCGTGTACCGCTCGGCGTACCGGGCATGCTCCTCGCGGTCGGGGCAGCCGTGGCTGGGATGCCGGCGCAGCCGCCGCCGCAGCGCGGTAATCTGCTGATCCGGGGAGCCGGGCCCGGCGGGCCCGAGCCGGTCGTGGGCGCTGTCGTTCCAGTCGGCCACCCGCTGCGGGCCGGCGACGTCGCGGCCGGCCAGCCGGTTGCGGACGGAGGCAGCCAGATCCCGGCGGTGCTGCGGGGAGCGCACGCTGAATGAGGTGGGGATCCGGATCCGGTCGACGGCCTCCACCGGGACCGGGAAATCGGCCAGCGACAGCCGCTTGACCTGGCGGTTGGCCGTGAGCACCAGCGGCCCGTGGCCGCCCAGCGCGGCCAGCCCGGACGTGTCCGGACCGTGCCCGTTGCCGCGGGAGCCCGCGCCCCGCCGATCGGGGGAGCCCGCGTCCCGCCCGTCCCGGGAGCCCGAGTCCCGCCCGTCCCGGGAGCCCGCTCCCCGGCCGTCACGGGAGTCCGGGGCGCGTCCGCGTCCGCGCGGTTCCGGGCCGCGGGCACCCCGGTCGGCGGCGCGGCCGGAGCCCGGCCCCGGCTCGAGCACGACCGCCATCCCGGCGCGGCGGCCGCCGGGGACCCGGATGATGTCACCACGCCGGAGGGCCTCCAGTGACCGGGCCGCCTCGGTGCGGCGCGCCACGGCCCGGCTCCGCGACAGGTCGCCCTCCAGGTCGGACAGCTCCCGGCGCAGGGCCGCGTACTCGGCGAAATCACCCTGGTCGCACGCCATCTTCCCGGCGAGCTCGGCCATGCCTTCCTTGTTGCGGCGGACTTGCCGGGTCAGGTCCAGCACGCCGCGGTCCGCCTGGAACTGGGCGAACGACGATTCCAGCAGGGCCGTGGCCCGGGCCCGGCCGACCTGCCCGGTCAGGTTGACGGCCATGTTGTAGGACGGGCGGAAGCTGGAGTTCAGCGGGTAGGTCCGGGTCCCGGCGAGGCCGCCGACCGCCTCCGGGTCGATGCCGGGCTGCCATAGCACCACGGCGTGCCCTTCAACGTCGATGCCGCGGCGCCCGGCCCGCCCGGTGAGCTGGGTGTACTCCCCCGGGGTCAGCTCGGCGTGCGTCTCGCCGTTCCACTTGTCGAGCTTCTCGATGACCACGGTCCGGGCCGGCATGTTGATGCCCAGGGCCAGCGTCTCGGTGGCGAAAACCACCCGGACCAGCCCGGCCGAGAACAGCTCCTCGACCACCTCCTTGAAGGTGGGCAGCAGGCCTGCGTGGTGCGCGGCGATGCCCCGCTGCAGGCCGGTGAGCCATTCCCGGTAGCCGAGCACGGCCAGGTCCTCGTCGGGGATGTCCACGGTCCCCCGCTCGACGAAGTCGGTGATCGTGGCGGCCTCGTCGGGCTGGGTGAGCCGCAGCCCGGCGGCCAGGCACTGTTGCACCGCGGCGTCGCAGCCCGCCCGGCTGAAGATGAACTCAATGGCCGGCAGCAGGCCCGCCGCATCGAGCCGGGCGATGACCTCGGGCCGGTACGGGGACCGGGCCCGGCCCGGCGGGGGCCCGCCGTGGCCGTTCCGGCCAACCCGGCCGCCGGCGTGGCCGGCCCGGCCGCCCGGGTGACCGCGCCGACCACCGCGGGCCGGGCGGCTGCGCCCCGTCGCCAGGGCCGACTGCTGCACCGCCCGGTCCCGCTGCGCCATCCGCATCAGCTCCGGGTTGACGCGGGTGCCGGCCGGGTCGGTGAACAGGTCGTACAGCCGGTTCCCGGCCATCATGTGCTGCCACAGCGGCACGGGCCGGTGCTCGTCCACGATGACGGTGACGCCGCCGCGCAGGTCGTCCAGCCAGTCGCCGAACTCCTCGGCGTTGCTGACGGTGGCCGACAGCGCCACCAGCCGGACCGACTCCGGCAGGTGGATGATGACCTCTTCCCAGACCGCGCCGCGGGACCGGTCGGCGAGGTAGTGCACCTCGTCGAGGACCACGTAGCCGAGGCCCTTCAGGGTGCCCGACCCGGCGTAGAGCATGTTCCGCAGCACCTCGGTGGTCATGACCACGATGGGTGCCTCGCCGTTGACGCTGTTGTCGCCGGTGAGCAGGCCGACCGTGCGGCTGTCGTAGCGCCGGACCAGGTCGGCGTACTTCTGGTTGGACAGCGCCTTGATCGGCGTGGTGTAGAAGCACTTGAGGCCGCGCTGCAGGGCCAGGTGCACGGCGAATTCCCCCACCACGGTCTTGCCCGAGCCGGTCGGCGCGGCGACCAGCACCCCGCTGCCGTCGTTCAGCGCGGTGCAGGCCCGGACCTGGAAGTCGTCGAACTCGAAGTCGTACAGCGCGCGGAAGCTGGCGAGCTCCGGGTGTGACTCCCGGTCGCGGAACTCCGCGTAGCGCTGCGCGGGGGTCCTTGCGTGGGGTTCCGCGGAGTCATCGTCTCCCCGGTCGAGCGCAGGGGCCATGCCCCCAGCCTAGGCGGCCATGCCAACCCCGGGGGGGACGACCCCCCTGTGCTGGCCCGGGGGGGACGACCCCCCTGTGCTGGCCCGGGGGGGACGACCCCCCGGAACCCCCCCGGATGCGCTCCACGCCCGCGCGGTGGTACTTCGCCGACACACCGGCGCTCGCCGGGCCTGAAGGCCCGGCTCGCTAGCCGGTTACAACCGCCCCGCCGCAACCCGCGTGCACTGCCCGCCGACAGCAACCGGCGCTCGCCGGGCCTGAAGGCCCGGCTCGCTAGCCGGTTACAACCGTCCCGCCGTAACCCGTTTGCGGTGCTGGGGCTAGTTAAGGCTGCTGTGGTCCGGGCCGGCGCCGGTCTCGCTCATCTCCAGCGGCGAGGCTTCGCCATCGGCAAGGCCCGCGTACGGGTCCGGCATGCGGGCCCGGCGCCGGTCGTTGGCCCACACGATCACCTCGGCCACCTCGACCAGCACGACGCAGGGCAGCGCCAGCATCAGCATGCTGACCGGGTCCGGGCTCGGGTTCGCGATGCCCGCGAACAGGAACGCGCTGAAGATCATCAGCCGGCGCCACTTGCGGAACCGCTCGTGCGTGAGGATATGGGCCATGTTGAGCACGACGAGGGCGAGCGGCAGCTCGAAGGCCAGGCCGAAGCCCAGGATCATGGCCTGGAAGTAGTTCAGGTAGTTCGTGATGGTGGGCAGGTTCGTGACCCCGTTCGGGGTCAGCCCGAGCAGGTAGTGCAGGCCCCGGCTCATCGCGAAGTAGGCGAGCACGGCGCCGGCCGTGAACAGCGGGACCGCGGTGCCCACGAACAGGTAGGCCCAGCGCTTCTCCCGGCGGTAGAGGCCGGGGGCGATGAAGGCCCAGATCTGGTAGAGCCAGACCGGGGAGGAGATGATCAGCCCGACGAAGAACGCGATCTGCACCCGCAGCATGAACGGATCGAAGATGCCGGTGACGATGAGCCGGTCACCCTGCGCCTTGCACCCGGTGTGCTGGTCGATCACCGCCGCGCAGAACGGGTGGCTGACGAAGTTCCAGATGTGGTCGAAGAAGACGAACCCGACGACCATCGCCAGCACCAGCGCGAGGGCCGCCTTGACCAGCCGGTTACGCAACTCCCGGATGTGCTCCATGAGCGGCATCCGGCCCTCAGGGTCGTGCTTCCTGGACGCCTGGAGCATACGGCTGCCGACGACGCGCGCACCCGTCACCGTGTCAGCCAGCTTTGGCATATCCGGTCCCTGAATTGTGTCCCGGTCAGACCGGCTTCTGGTCCGCCGGCACCGAAGCGGTCTCCTTGACGGACGACTCCTTCAGCTCGCGGATCTGCTGCTGCAGGCTGTCGATCTGCTGCTGGGCGTTCAGCGGCTGGGCCGCGGCGGCCGGCTGGGCCGCGGCGGCCCAGCCGGCGCCCAGCGCCGGCGCGGCGATCTGCTGCGGTGCCGCGGGCCGGGCGGCCGTGGCCTGGGCCGAAGGGGCCGTCTCGGGCTCGGCCTCGTCCTCGTGCAGACCAGAGACCTCGGACTTGAGGATACGCATCGACCGTCCGAGCGACCTGGCCGCGACCGGCAGTTTCGTGGAGCCGAAAAGCACGATGAGCACGACGGCGACAATCAGGATCTTCCACGGACTGTCGAATAGGTCGCCTATCATTTCCGTCCTCTTTGGCGGGGATGAGGCCCCCCCGCAGTCAGGGCTTTTCATGGCGAGTGTACACGTCAGGTCACAGGCACAGCAGCCCCAGCAGATCGCGTGCCGGATGCGGATCGGTGACATTCCGGCCCCCGGCGCGGCGGTGGACACCCGGCGGCAGCCCGGCGCCGCACGGGGAGGATCGTTCCTTTTTGTCCGCTTCAGCGCAGGCGGCAGGCCGGACCGGGCGGGCCTCAGCCGCACGCGTAGGCGGACAGCGCGGCCGTCGCGTCGTCGCGGATCCGGGCGCGCAGGTCGTCCGGCGCGATGACGCGGCCGTCCTCACCCAGGCGCAGCGCGAGCCGGCGCACCCAGCGGGTGTCCGGGGTGCGCAGCCGGATGCGGAGCCGGCCTTCGCCGAGTTCCTCGGCCGACTCGCACGGGTAGTACTCCGCCACCCACCGCCCGGCCGCCGAGACCTCGATCGTGACGTGCACGTCGTCGGCGGACGGCCGGAACAGCCCCTGATCGACGTCCACCGGCTGCGCGTCCGGCGGCACCGTGGCCGCGGCGTCGAGCACCCTGATGCCGAGGATCCGGTCCAGCCGGAACAGCCGGACGCCCTCGGCGCGGCGGCACCAGCCCTCCAGGTACGCCCGGCCCTCGACGACGAGCAGCCGCATCGGGTCCACGTCGCGCTGCGTCGCCTCGTCCCGGCCGGGCACGTAGTACCGCAGGTGCAGCCGGCGCTTCCGCTCCAGCGCGTCCCTGATCTGGGCGATCGTACGGTCCCCGGTGGGCTTGTCGACCTGCACGGCGACCTGGGTGCTGGGCCGGCCGCCTCCCCCGCGGCCGTCTCCAGCTTGGCGATCAGACGGCTGAGCGCGGACCGGTCCTCCAGGCCCGGCACGTCGGCGAGCATCCGCAGCGCGACGAGCAGCGCGCTGGCCTCGTCGACGGCCAGCCGCAACGGCCGGCCGATGGACTCGGCCTGGCTGACCACGATCTCGCCGCCCTCATAGGACAGGTCGATCGGGCAGTACGGGTCCGGGTTGCGCAGCTCCACGCACCAGAGCAGGTTGAGGTCGTCGACGAGCTCGCGCTCGCTCAGGCCGAACGCGGCCGCGGTGTCGGCCAGGCCGACCGCCTTCCGGCTGACCACGTAGGGCACCAGGGCGAGCAGCCGCTGCAGCCGTTCCGCCGAGGTGGCCGCCTGCCCGCGGGTGTGCGCGGCCGCGCCGGGGACGCGGGGCGCACCGGAGGGCCGGGCCGCGCCGACCGCCTTCTCGCGGCGGGTCACCAAATCCTCCGCGCGGAAGCCCCGGCGTTCAGGCCGGGGAGGAAGCGCGTACGGCGCGCCTCCCATGGTTTTACGGTCAGGGCTGGAATCCTGTAACAGTGCGGACGGCGTACCGGTGCCGGGCCTACCCCGGCCAGGCGCAGCAGCAGATGCTGGCGCGCACGTTCGGCTGCGTCCGCGTGGCGTGGAACCGGACGCTCGCGGCCCGGCACGCCCGCTACCGGGCCGAGGGCAAGGGCATCAGCTACGCCGAATCGGACCGGGCGCTGACTGCGATGAAGAAGGACCCCGATCTTGGGTTCCTGAACGAGGTGTCCAGCGTCCCGCTGCAGCAGGCACTGCGGCACCAGCACGCCGCGTTCAGCGCGTTCTTCGCCGGGCGCGCCCGCTACCCGAGGTTCAAGTCCCGGCGCGGCCGCCAGTCGGCCACCTATACCCGCAGCGCGTTCCGCATGCGCGACGGTCATCTCTGGCTGGCGAAGACGGCCGCGCCGCTCCGCTTCGTGTGGACCTGGCCCGGCGTGGACGTCACTGCGCTGGATCCCACGTCGGTGACCGTGACCCGCGACCCGGCCGGGCGCTGGTTCGTAACCTTCCACGTGGACGTGCCCGGACCCGGTGCACCTGCCCCCTGCGGGCCAGAACGTGGGCGTGGACGTGGGCCTGACAAGACTTCGCCGCCCTGTCCACGGGCGAGAAGATCGCGCACCCGCGGCACTGGGAACGGCACGAGAAGCGGGTCAACCGCTGGCAGCGGCGGCTGGCCCGCTGCCGACGCGGTTCGGCGAACCGGGCCAAGGCCAGGCGCAAGGTGGCCCGCGCCCACGCCCGCGTGGCCGACGCCCGGCGGGATTTCCTGCACAAGGCCAGCACGGACCTGGTGCGCCGGTTCGACGTGATCGCGGTGGAGGACCTGAACGTGGCCGGCATGGTCAACAACCGATTGCCTGGCCAGGGCGATCACCTGCACCGGCTGGGCGGGGTTCGGGGTGATGCTGGCGTACAAGGCCCAACGCTACGGCCGCCACGGTTGTAGCCCGTGGACCGCTGGTATCCCAATCGTCAGCAAGACCTGCTCGGCGTGCGGGCACCTGCTCGCCGCCCTGAGCGTCAGCACCCGCCACGTGGGCGTGCCCCGCGTGCGGCGCCCGGCATCGAGCGGGACGTCAACGCCGCGAAGAACATCGAGCTGTGCCGCCGGGCTGGCGGCCCCTGCCTGCGGAGGCGGATATAAGACGCGGCCGGGGCAACCCCCGCGCAGTCTGCCAGTGAAACAGGAACCCCTGGGCGTGAGCCCCGGAATCCCCGTCCTTCAGGGCGGGGAGTAGTCACGTCAGCACCCCCTTGAGCCTCCGGATCACGGCGTCCCGCAGGTCGGGCGGATCGGCGACCACGACGTCCGCGCCGAAGGAAGCGACGTGGTCGGCGAACCACCCGACGTCGGAGTACGGCACGCTGATCGTGTCCCAGCCCGCCGTCGGGATAGCCTGCCGGGGACGGATCCGGCTCCGGCGGGCCGGTGGCGTAGCGCCGCAGCCCGTACCCGGCGCCGGGGCGGACCTGCAGCACGGCCATGTTCTCCCGTGGCGGCACCGAATCCCAGGTGCGGACCACCTCCCGCACGTCCGTGCCCGCCGGGACGGTGACGCTGCGCGGCGGCCCGGAAAACCGGACGTCCCCCTCGATCCGGCCGAGCCGGAACACCCGGACCGCGTCCCGGCACGGTCCCGGCCTGCCACGTACCAGCGGCCGTGCCGGTTGACCACGCCCCACGGCTCCAGCTCGCGGGTCTGCGGCTCGCTGCGCCCGGCGGCGCGGTAGGCGAAGGTCACCGGCCGGCGGTCGCGGACCGCCTCCCACAGCGGCCCGAACGCCGGCTCGGCGGTGTGCACCCGCGGCTCGATGCCCTGCCGGGCGTCGGCGTCGCCGTCCCGGTCCGCGGTGTCGATGCCCGGCGGCGCGCAGCTTGAGCAGCGCGCCCGCCGCCGCCCCGGCCAGCTCCGCGTGCCGCCAGACCCGGGCCGCGAGGCCGAGCACGGCCGCCTCGTCCGCCTCCAGCCGCAGCTCGGGCAGCTCGTAGGCCTGCCGCTGGACCCGGTAGCCGATGTCCTCGCCGTCCAGCGGGCTGAGCGACCCGGTCTCCAGCGGGATGCCGAGCTCGCGCAGTTCCTCCTTGTCCCGCTCGAACATCCGCTTGAAGGCCTCGGGCTGCTCCGGGTAGCCGGCCACCGCCTGGCGGATCTGCTCCGCGGTGAGGTAGCGCCGGGTGGACAGCAGGCAGACGACCAGGCTCAGCAGCCGCTCGGTCTTCCGCCGCGACATCGGCCCTCCTCCCCGCCGGTGAGTGCTGCGGCCCTCGCGGGCCCCGCGGGCCGTCGGTGGCCCGCGATCCATTCTCCCCCACCGGGCCGGGTCCGGGCGCCTATTCCCGCCCCGGTTACTCCCACTTCGGCGCGCTGGGCCCGGTCCCCCGGCGCACGACGCTACCCTGCCGACGTGATCACGTGGCGGAACGGCACGGTGTCCCGGGTGCGCCGGGAATGGCCGGGGGCGCTCGAACTCGAGGTGACGGTCAGCCCGCCGGGCGGGGAGCCCCCGGCGCAGGTCCGGGCGCTGGCCTACCCGGCGCTGACCGGGCGGCCCGGGCCGGGCGACCGCGTCCTGCTGAACACGACCGCCCTGGACCTGGGCCTGGGCACCGGCGGGTACGCGCTGGTCGTCGCGCTGCCGGACCGGCTGCCGCCGGACCGTTCCGGCCCCGGCCACCTGGTCAAGGCGCGGTACACGCCGCTGCAGGCGGTGGTGCTCGGGGCGGACGAGCAGGGCTCGCCGTACCACGACACGCTGCGCGCCGCCGACGACATCGCCGGGATGCCGGTGGTGGTGGCCGACCTGCACTCCGCTGTCGCGCCGGTGCTGGCCGGCCTGTACGAAACAGCCGCGGTCCGGCCCGGGGGGACGACCCCCCGGAGCCCCCCGGTGCGCTGCGCGCGGACCCTGGTCACCGCCCGCCGGACGGAGGGGCCGGCCCGGGCGGGGTGCGCGCGGTGTATGTCATGACCGACGGGGGGGCGCTGCCCGCGTGGTTCTCCCGGGCCTGCGCGGCGCTGCGGGAGGCCGGCTGGCTGGCCGGGACGATCACGGTGGGGCAGGCGTTCGGCGGCGACCTGGAGGCGGTGACGCTGCACACCGGCCTGCTCGCCGCGCGGCACGTGCTCGGCGCTGACGTGGCCGTGGTGGCGCAGGGGCCCGGCAACCTCGGCACCGGAACGCGCTGGGGGTTCTCCGGGGTGGCGGCCGGCGAGGCGGTCAACGCGGTGGCCGCCCTGGCCGGGCGGCCGGTGGCCGCGCTCCGGGTCAGCGAGGCCGACCCGCGGGAACGGCACCGCGGCGTGTCGCACCACAGCCTGACGTCCTACGGGCGGGTGGCGCTGGCGCGCTCGGACGTGGTGGTGCCCGTCCTGCCCGGCGGGTTCGGCGCGCGGGTGGCCGCGCAGGCCGAGCCGCTCGGGGCGCGGCACACGCTGGTCCGGGTCGGCGTCGGCGGCCTGGACGAGGCGCTGCGCCGGTGTCCCGCGCCGCTGTCGACGATGGGCCGCGGGCTGGACGAGGACGGCGCCTACTTCCTGGCCGCCGCCGCGGCCGGGCGGCACGCGGCGGCGCTGTGCCGGAGTGCGACAATAGGACCCCTCGCGTAAACACCACGATAGGGCTCTGTAACCAGCCGGTGGGGCTCTGTCACCAGCCGGTGGGGCTCTGTCACCAGCCGATAAGGCCCCGCTCATAAACCCGTCCGAGAGGAAGACATGGGACTTCCGGTTAAGCTCCGCCATCTGCCGCAGCGGATGGCGGCGGGCGCGTTCATCCTCAATTCCGGGATCAGCAAGTGGTCCGCGGACGAGGCGACCGCCGAGCAGTTGCACGGATTCGCGGTCGGCACCTACCCGTTCCTGGCCAAGCTGAAGCCGAAGGACTTCGTGAAGCTGCTGGCCGGCACGGAGATGGCGCTCGGCTCGGCGCTGCTGCTGCCCGTCATCCCGTCGGCGCTGGCCGGGGCGGGCCTGGCCGCGTTCTCCGGCGGCCTGCTCGGCCTGTACGCGCGGACGCCGGGCATGCGCAAGGAGGGCACCCCGCTGCCGACCCAGCAGGGTATCCCGCTGGCCAAGGACGTGTGGATGCTGGGCATCGGGCTCGGCCTCGTCATCGACGACCTGACCGACCGCGGCTGAGCCGCGCGGGCCGCCGCCGGTGAGCAGCCCCGCAGGGACGCCCGCCGGCGGCCGTCCCCCGTGCTGGCCGGTCACCCCGGGTAGCCCGCGCCCGCGCCGCCGGTCCGGTACGCTGTCCGCGTCCTCGGGCGTTCCGGCCACGGGCCCGGCCCGGACGTGACAGGCAGGGCGGAGGCCGCAGGTGCAATTGGCGTCAACCACGTCCGGCGAGGCGACCGCGCCGGGCCGTCGGCCGGCGCTCCGGGCGGTCACGGACCGGCCGGCCGTGCCCGGGATCATCGTCTTCGTGGCCGCGCTGGCCGCGATCGAGGGCCGGCTCGTGCTGCTGGCCCACCGCGACATCACCGACCTGCTCCGGATCGGGACGGTGTACGGCCACCCGGGGCAGCTGCCGCGCGGGGTGCAATTCTTCCCCGGATTCCACCGGCTACGACGGGCAGTTCTACTACCGGCTGGCGCTGGACCCGGCCAACCTGCACACCACGGCGTTCGGCATCACCATGGACGCGCCGTACCGGTTCATGCGGATCGGCTATTCCGCGCTGGCGTGGCTGCTGTCGCTGGGCCAGCACGCGGCGGTGCCGTACGTGCTCGTGGCGATCAACGTCGCGGCCCTCGCCGGGCTCGGCTACCTCGGCGGCGTGCTGGCCCAGCAGGCCGGGCACGCGCTGTGGGGGCTCCTGCTCGCGGGTTATTTCGGCCTGATGGACAGCCTGGCCCGGGACCTGACCGAGCCGCTGGGCGCGCTGTGCCTGATCGCCGGGATCCTGGCCTACCGGAAGCGGCATCCGCTGCTGGCCGCGGCGGCGTTCGGCTACGGCGCGCTGACCCGGGAAACGGTACTGGTCGTACCGGCCGCGCTGGGGATCGTTCGGATTATCCAGATCGCGCGGCGGCGGGACCGTCCCGGGGCGGACGACCTGGCCTGGCTCATCCCGGCCGCCGTCTTCGCCGGGTGGGAACTGGTGCTGAAGGCGGCGACGGGGGTCTTCCCGATCCTCAGCGACGGCGGGAAGAACGCCGGCACGCCGTTGTCCGCCGCGTTCGCCGCGGTGGCGCACAACTTCGCGCACCCGAACACGCCGGTGCCGGGGGCGCCGGGCGCGGTCATCATCTGGGACGTCGAGTTCGTCGTGCTGATGCTGTTCGCGCTGGCCGCGCTGGTCTCGCTGCCGGCCACCACGATCAGTGTGTACGAGCGGGCCGCCTTCGCGGCGTACGTGGTGGTGATCTTCTGCCTGGCCCCCACCAACTGGGACGGCTACGCCGACCTGCGGGCCTTCGTCGAGGTGCACCTGATGGCCGTGCTGGTCCTGCTGGCCGCGCCGCGATGGCGGCCGGCCTGGCTGGGCGCGCTCGCCGCGGGCGCGGCGCCGCTGGTCATCCTGGTCGCCCTCTACCGGACGCAGATCTGGTTACAGGGCCCCTGGTGCCGGGACCCCCGGCAGCGGGGACCCCGGCACCAGGGGCAGCGGTCCCCTGGCCGACGGCATGGGCGGGCCGAACCGGTAGGAGGTCACGGAGGTCCCGGCCGTCCCGGTGCGCACGGCCCACTCGTGCAGGGCGGGCAGCAGGTTCTGCTTCCACACCAGCACCGTGTAGGGCCCGGTGCGGAAGGTCTGCGCCGGGGCACCGAACGTGGCGCGCGCCGCGGCGGCGGGCTGCCATTCATTGAAGAAACCGGGCTGGTTCTGCAGCACGACGAAGTTGGCGTACCGGGTGCGCGGGTCGTACCAGGGGCTCCTGGCCTCCCAGCGGTAGGGCACCAGCCCGCCGCCGGCGGTGGTGACCGCGCGGATCGTGACCCGGCCGCCGGTGCCGACCGTCACCACGCTCGCCTGCCAGTACCCGCTCAGCCCGGACGTGAGGTGGCGGGCCTGCAGCCACGCGGCGAGCCGCGCGTTGGCCGGCTGGGACACCGGCTGCGCCAGCTCATACCCCAGGCAGGCGATGCTCCCGGCCAGCGCGGTCCCGGTGAGCACGGCCAGCAGCATCCGCGCGGGCCCGGCCCCCCGCAGCCCGGCGCCCCGCGGACTGGTTCCCCGCAGACTGGCCCCGCGCAGCCGGGGCGCCAGTGAGCGGGCGGCCAGGGCGGCCCCGAACGGCAGCACCAGCGCGATCTCCCGGCCGTTCAGCACGCCGGAGGAGAAGCTGCTGAACAGGTACATCACCAGGTTGAGCACGATCGCGACCGCGAGGACCTGGTCGATCAGCCCGCAGGAGGTGAACCGGCAGATCGTGCGGGCCAGCGCCCAGGCCACCAGCGCGAGACCGGCCAGATGCAGGACGGCGAACGCGACGGCGGCCCCGGAGTGCAGGCCGCCGAAGTTGGCGCCGAACAGCGCCAGCAGGCTGTCCCCGGTGGTCGCGGCGTGCACCCCCAGCCGGGCCGGGGCGACCAGGCTGAACGGGACCTGGTGCAGGGTGTAGCCGCCGGCCGCGTGGATCGCCTGCTGCACCAGCCAGGACAGGCCGACCGCGGCGACCGCCGCCCCGGCCAGGGACAGTTCGTACCAGGCGGACCGCAGCGACGCCGCCGCGGCCGGCTCCCCGCCGGGGCCGGCCGCCGCACCGCGCGGAACAGCGCGACCAGGGCCAGCGGCACGATCGCGACCACGAGCACGAGGGTGTCGGCCACCATCGCCCAGGCCAGCAGGACGGCGGTGATGACCGGGAGGTACCAGCGGGGCGGCGCCCGGTCCAGGATCAGCCAGACGGCCAGGGCGGGCACCGCGGTGCCGATGTGCCCGACCGACAGCAGCAGCACGAAGATGCCCACGCCCAGCTGCGGGGTCAGCATGATCCCGGCGGAGATGAGGACGCGAGCCGGGCCGTCGCCGGCCGCCGCGCGGCCCCTGGCCAGCAGGACCGTGAGCACCAGCACCAGCGTGTAGGTCAGCCCGGCCGCGATGTGCGTCACGTCCGGGCTGAGGCCGCGGATCGCGTCGATCAGCATGTACTCGGGCAGCTCGGTCGTGTAGAAGGACACGTCCGACATCCACCACGCGTGCAGCAGCAGGTTGCCGTGCAGCATGTCCCACGACATGAGCACGATGTTCGCCCCGTCCGAGTTCACCGGATAGGTGCCGGACAGCCGGACGTACGCGGCGAACAGTGCGATCGCGGCGGCGGTGCACGCGGCCGCCCGGAGCCAGCGCACGCGCCGGGCGGGACGCTGCGCAACCGCTCCCGCCCGGTCTGTCACCCCCGGTTCCGGCGCCTTGGCGGCCCCCGCCACCTCCTGTGCCGGACCCGCCATCGTGATCTCTCCGGTCAGTCTGCCGAGCCGGAGCTCACGGCGCTGATGATGTCGACCACGAACACGAGCGTGTCGGTGCCCTTGATGCCGGCCTGCGACTGCCCGGCGCTGCCGTAGGCGTCGGACGGCGGGATGACCAGCAGCACCCGGCTGCCCACGGTCTGGCCGACGAGGCCCTTGTCCCAGCCCGGGATGACCTCGCTGGGCGTGGCCCCGATCCGGAAGCTGTAGGGCAGGCTGCGCTGCCAGGAGGAGTCGAAGACCTGCCCGGTCCGCCAGTTCACCCCGGTGTACTGGGCGACGACGTCCTGGCCCTTGGTCACGACCGGGCCGGACCCCTTGATCAGGGTCTTGGCGACCAGCGTCGTCGGCGCGGTCACGCCCTTGGGGATCGTCACCTTGGGTGCGCTGCCGTGGGCCGCCGTCACCGTCGGGAGGCTGCCGCCACCGCTGGACACCTGCGCCCCGGAGGCCGAAACCGTGCCGGAGGGGTACTTCTGCAGGAGATCCATGACGAAAACCAGCGTATCGGTCCCGGTCACGCCGAGCTGCGAATTGCCGCTGGAGCCGTAGCCCTGTTTCGGCGGGATGACGGCCAGCACCCGGCTGCCGACCTTCTTCCCGGTCACGGCGCTCTGGATGCCGGGCAGCAGCGACGCCGGCAGCACCTGCGGCGAGCTGGAGTAGGTCGAGTCAAGCAGTTTGTTCGTCGTGCCGCTCCACACGTAGATGGTGAAGTTGGACAGGAACAGGTCCGACTTCTTGATCGTCGCCCCGTTGCCATCGATCAGGGTCTTGACCGCGAGGGTGCTGGCCGGCTTCTGGTTGGGGATCGTGACCGATGGCGAGGCGCCGAACGAGCCCTTGGCCGTGACCGAGGCGTTGGGTGAGGGCGGGGCGGACGAACCGCAGCCGGCCAGGGCCAGGCCTGCGATCAGGGGAATAACGAAGAGCGCAACGATGCGTCGCATATGTGAGGACCTCAGGATGGAC
Organism: uncultured Actinomycetes bacterium; assembly: GCA_963808295.1. Taxonomy (GTDB): domain Bacteria; phylum Actinomycetota; class Actinomycetes; order Streptosporangiales; family Streptosporangiaceae; genus Bog-532. The sequence goes on from CAWEFP010000010.1 coordinate 21,305, forward strand.
GATGAGAGCGCCGCCAGCCTACTGGGGCGGCGGGACTACCGAACGTCGGCCAGCAGATTCTTGTGCCACACCAGGACGGTATAGCCGCCGTGGTGCAGCGCGCGGGCGGGCGGCCCGAAGGCGCGGGCCGCGGCGGCGCCCCAGCCCTCCGGGCCCCGGCCGCGGGCCACCAGGAAGTCCGCATAGCAGGTCACCGGGTCGTACCAGTCGGATTTGAAACCCCAGGACAGCGGGCGCACCAGGGTCCCGTGCCACAGCGAGACCTGCCGGACCGTGATCCGCGCGCCGGCGTCCAGCGTCGTGCTGTTGGCGACCCAGTAATCGGCGGACAGGCCGGCGGTCAGGTGCCGGGCGGCGAGCCAGGAGGCCAGGCTCTGGTTCTGCGCGGGCACCGCCGGCCTGGCGGCGTGGCAGCCGAGCGCGACCGCGAAGACGAGCCCGGCCGCCGCGGGCGCGGCGGTCAGCCTGGCCCGCAGCAGCGGGGCGGCCAGCACCCGGCCCGCGAGAACCGCGCCGAACGGCAGCACCGCGGAGATCTCCCGCGTGCTGAGCAGGTTCTGCACGTAGGGGGTGGGCAGGTACGCGGCGACGTTGAACACGATCGCGAGGGCCAGCCCCGGGACGGCGGGCTCGCCGCCGCCGCCGAGACGGCGCAGCGCCGCCGCGGCGGCCACGGCCACCGCGGCCAGCCCGATCAGGTGCAGCGCGGTGACGGCCAGGCCGGCCAGCGACGGCGGGCCTGCCGCGCGCGCGCCGAAGATGGCCAGCAGCCCCCCGGCGGTCAGCTCGAGGTGCTGCGGCATGGCCGGCAGCCCGGCGAACTGCGTGGCGACCGGCTTCAGCACGAAGCCGCCGCCGGCCCGGATGAGCGCCCCGGCGGCGCGCGCGAGGCCGGCCGAGGCGATCGCCGCGATCACCAGGCAGACGTCCGGCCACGGGGAGGCGGCTGCGCCCGGGCGGGCGCCGGGATCCGGCACGGTGGGCGCCGCCCGGCGCCGCGCCGTCGCCCAGGCGCGGGCGCCGCACGCGACGGCCATCGGGGCCACGCCGGTGACCAGGATGAGGCCGTCGGCGACCTGCCCCCAGGCCAGCAGCAGGGCCACCGCCACCGGCGCGTACCAGCCGGCCCGGCGGCGGGCCGGCCGTCGCTCGGCGGCCAGCCAGGCCAGCAGGACGGGGACGGCGCTGCCGAGGTGGTCCGGCGTCAGCAGCAGCGTGGGGCTCGCGCCGGGTGCCGGGGCCAGCATGATGACCGCCGCGAGCAGGGCCCGGACGGCGCCCTCCCGGCCGGTGGCGCGGCCCCGGGCGGCGCACGCGGCCAGCAGGACCAGCAGCGTGTAGGTCATCGCCCCGCCGATGTGGATCACGTCGGGGCCGAGCCCGTGCACCGCCTCCAGCAGCACGTACTGCATGAGCTCGGTCGACCAGAACGACACGTCCGACATGGCCCAGCCGTGCAGCAGCAGGTTGCCGTGCCGCATGTCCCACGCCTGCAGCGCGATCGACCCGGCGTCGGAGCCCACCGGGACCCGCTGGGACTGGCGCAGATAGGCCAGGAACAGCAGCACCGCGGCCAGCGTGATCCCGGCCGCCCACGCCGCCCGCCGAGCCCGTCTGAACCGGCCGAAACTGAACGTGCGTGATTGACCGCTCTCCGTAACGGAGTCGGTCAGCATGTCATCTGGTGCGCGCACGGCGGCGGCCGCATGAGGCCCGCGGCCGGCCGGCGCCACCCGGTCATCTGGCGTCAAGACGAAGTTGAGGATAACGGCCGGACGGCCCGCCGCGAAGCGGATTGCCACTGTCCGATCACGTAAAGTATTCACATCCGCGCCCAGGCGGGCACGATGGCCGGCAAACTGCCTACCGGAGGGCGGCCAGCAGGTTCGTGTGCCAGACCAGGACGGTGTAGCCGGCCGGGTGCAGCGTCTGCGCCGGCGGCCCGAAGGTGTGCGCCGCGGCGGCCAGCTCGGCCCCCGCCTCGGGGCTCGCGTCGCTGGCGACGACGAAGTTGGCGTACTGGCTGCCCGGGCTGTACCAGTCGGATTTCAGCTCCCGGGGCACCGGCCGGACCAGGGTCCGGCCGGCCAGCCCGACCTGCCGGACCGCGATCCGGGCCCCGCTGTCCAGGGTGGTGCTGTTGGCCACCCCGTAGTCCACGGCCAGGCCGTCGGTCAGCCGCCGGCCCGCCAGCCAGGCGGCGAGGGACTGGTTCTGCGCGGGCTGCGGCGGCTGGGCGGCGTGGTAGCCGAGCGCGGCGGCGTACCCGAGCGCGGCGACGCAGCCGAGCCCGGCGGCCGCGAGCGTCACGCTGCGCCGGGCCCGGAGCAGCGGGCCGGCCAGCAGCCGCCCGGCCAGGACCGCCGCGAACGGCAGTACCGCGGCGATCTCCCGCGTGCTGCGCAGGTCCTGCACGAACGGGGTCGGCACGTACGCGGCGACGTTGAGCACGATCGCGACGGCCAGCCCGGGGACGGCCAGATCGTCGCCGCGGCCGAGGCGGCGCAGGGCGATCACGAAGGCCACGGCGACCGCAGCCACCCCGATCAGGTGCACGGCGGCGAAGAACAGGTCGGCGCGGGACGACGGCCCGGAGAAGCCGGCCCCGAACAGGGACAGCAGCCCTTCGGCGGTGAGCTTGAGATGGTGCGGCAGCGTGGCCAGGCCGGCGAACGCCGTGGCGACCGGCTGCCGCGCGTATCCCCCGCCGAGCGTGCTGAGGCTCTCGGCCCCCCGCGCCAGCCCGGCGGACACGATCGCGGCGGCCGCCAGCGAGATCTCCGCCCAGGGCGGGCTGCCGCCCGGCTCGCGGCGCCGCAGCCGCACGCAGGCACGCGCGGCGCACACGATGACCATCGGCGCCACGCCGGTGACCAGGATGAGACCGTCGGCGACCTGTCCCCAGGCCAGCAGGAGGGCCACCGCCAGCGGCCGGTACCAGCGGGCGGGCAGCCGGTCCACGGCCAGCCAGGCCAGCAGCACAGGGACGGTGCTGCCGAAGTGATCGGGGCTCATCAGCAACGTGGGGCCGGCGTCCGGCGCGGGCGCCAGCATGATGACCGCCGCGACCAGCGCCCGGACGAGGCCTTCCCGGCCGGTGGCGCGGCCCCGGGCGAGCCAGGCGGCGAGCAGCAGAACCAGCGTGTAGGTCATCGCCCCGGCGATGTGCACCACGTCGGGGCCGAGCCCGCGCACCGCCTCGATCGCCGCGTACTGGACCAGCTCGGTCGGCCAGAACGATACGTCCGACACGGTCCAGTGCTGCAGCAGCAGGTTGCCGTGCAGCATGTCCCACGCCTGCAGCGCGATCGACCCGCCGTCCGAGCCGGCCGGGACCAGCCGGGACTGGCGCAGGTAGGCCACGAACAGCAGCACCGTGGCCAGCGCGATCCCGGCGGCCCACCCCGCCCGCCGGACCCAGCGGGCGGCGCCGGGCCGCCCGGCCGGACCCGGTTGGCGGCGCCGGCCGCGGCGAGGGGACCGGCGTCCCCGGCCGCCCGGGCGGGTGACGCGCGCCCGGTCACCGGGGTCCCGCGATGACGTCGGTGTGGCCGAAATGCAGGAGGACCGGGGCGGACGACGGCGCCGAGGGCGAGTCGAAGGTGTAGCGGACGCCGCCGGCGGCCTGCTTCGGCGTGCAGCTGAACTGCGCGGTCATCATGAACGTCCAGTACGGCGAGTCGAGGCAGGCCCGTACGTGGGTGCGTTCGGCCTGGACGAAGAAACCGGTGGTGTCGATCCAGGCCGGATGCTGGATGGACAGCACGATCTCGCGCCCGGGCGCCCGCGCGGCCAGCGTGGCGACGGCGTGCGGCAGGCCGGGGTCGGTGTCCTGGGTGCTCGTGCGCATCCCCGGCACCAGCGCGAACACGGCGAGGGCGGCGACCGCGCCCGCCGCAGCCAGCGCGGTGCCCGCGCGGGCGGTGAGCGCCTGGCTGACCCCGGCGGCGATGACGAGCAGCGCCAGCAGCGGCGCCGACCAGTAGAAGTAGGCGATGTAGTACTGGTTGAGGAAATCGATGCCGACCGCGGCGTAGACGGCGACCGCCAGCGTGGACACGACGTTGATGCCGAGCAGCAGGAGCAGGAACCGGCGCAGTTCGCCGCGGGCCAGCCCCAGCGCCACCCCGATCGCGGCCACCTGCAGCAGCGCCGGGGCCAGCCAGGCGTGCCCGTGCGGCCACCAGAACCACAGCACGTACCACGCGATCCGCGTCACGCTGTGGCCGCCCGCCTGGCCGGACTTGCCGTAGGCGAAGTAGTGGCCGAAGTCACCCGGCCAGTGCAGCACCAGGTTGACCACGATGGGCAGCGCGAACACGGCGCTGATGGCCACGGCCGGGATCCACGCGCCGCGCCGGTGCCGGGCCAGCCGCCGCAGCGACGCCGCCGGGGTGCGCCAGTGCGCCCCGGCCAGGGCCGCCCCGGCGGCGGCCACGATGACCGGGACGATGAACAGGAAGCAGGCGTGCCCGTGGACGAGGAACCAGCCGGTCAGCGCGAGCACCCACGCGTCCTGGACGTGCCCGGCCGCGACCGACGCCGCCGCAACCAGGAACACGCAGTACATGGCGACGTACAGGTATGGCATCCAGTCGGAGTCGACTGCGGGCGGGTGCACGGCCCCGAAGACGCAGACGACCGCGAAGCACGCGGTGGCGGCGCGCAGCGACCGGGTCCAGCCGTAGACGATGAGCACGGGCAGCGCCAGGATCGCGCTGTTCAGCACGAAGACCGCGAGCATGTGCGCGTTCCACGCGGTGGGCACCACGTGCAGGCCGGAAAGGAAGATCCACTGGCCGAAGGCCTGCACGTACATGTAGGCCGGCCCGGGATGGCTGAACCCCTCCCGGGAGTAGTTGCCGACCAGCAGGGTGAAATGCATCGCCTGCTGGATCCGGATCGAGTTCGCGCCGGCGTCCCCCTGCTCGTGGAACCTCGTGCTGAACAGGAACCGGTTGCGCACGAGCAGCACGGTGAGCAGGACCGCGAACGGGGCCGCCCAGATCCACCACGGGCGGCGGCCCGCGGCGGGAGGGCTCGCGGCGGCGTCCGCGGGCGCACCCGCGGCACCGTGCGCGGCGGCCTCCGCGGCGGCGTCTGCGGCAGGGTCCGCGGCGGGCGGCCCGGCCGGCGCCGGCGTCTCCCGGTCGCCGCGGACGCTCACGAGGGGTTCCCGGGGATGTCCGGCAGCAGGTTCCGGTTCCAGACCATGACCGTCCACGGCCCGACGTGGTACGTGCGCGCCGGGTCGCCGAAGTACCTGTGCACCAGCGCGCGCGGCTCCCAGTGGTAGGAGAAGCCGGGCAGGCTCTCGAACACGATGAAGTTGGCGTACTGGCCGCCGGGGCCGCCGGGCACGTACCAGGCGTACGTGGACTCCCACAGGTCCCGCTGCATGGTGAACTGCATCAGCGCGCGGACCTTGACGCGGCCGGCGGTGTTCACCGTGACGATGCTGCTTTCCCAGTAGCCGCCGAGCCCGTAGCTGAGGTGGTGGGCGGCCAGCCACGACGCGAGCTGGGTGTTCTGCGCGGGGACGGCCGGGTGGCGCGCCTCCCGGGCCAGCCCGGCCAGGTACCCGGCCAGCACCACCGCGCCGGCGGTGGCCGCCGCCGCCCGGGCCGCCGCGGTGACCGGGTGGCGCCGCCCGGCGGCGGCGTGCCCCCGGTCGCGGGCGGGGTCACGGCCAGGGTCGCGGGCGGGGTCACGGCCAGGGTCGCGGGCGGGGTCACGGGCGCGGTCACGGTCACGGGCGCGGCCGGCGAGGGGCACCAGCATCCGCCCGGCCAGCGCCGCCCCGCACGGCAGCACGACCGCCATCTCGTGCGGGTTCAGCGAGGGCATGTTGCTGATCACGTACAGCACCACGTTGATCACGATGGCGGCGGCCAGCACCTGGTCGATCAGGGTCGCCGTGGTGAAGAAACGCCAGGCCGCCAGGACGAGCGCCACCGCGACCAGGGCCACCCCCACCAGGTGCAGCAGCGCGATGTCCCGGTCGGGGCCGGGCGGCAGGCCGGTGTAGGCGGCGCCGAACAGCAGCAGCAGCCCGCGCCCGGTGCCCGCGACCTGGCTGGCCCACCTGCCGGCCGGCTCGATGGTGAACGTGACCGCGTGCAGCGTGTAGCCGCCGAGCGCGTGGATCAGCCGGACCAGGGCCTGGGAGACGACGGCCGAGGCGACCGCGGCGGCGGCCAGGCATGCCTCGAAGCGGCGCGTGTCCAGCGCGTGCCGGACCCGCCCGGTGCGCCCGGTGCGCCCGCCGGGCCCGCCCGGGTTGCCGGGGTGGCCCGGGACGGACAGGGCCTGCAGGACGCGCAGCCCGCAGACGAGCGCGAGCGGCAGCGACCCCACCGCCAGGACCAGGGAGTCGGCGACCGCGCCCCAGGTCAGCAGGATCCCGGTCAGCACCGCAAGCTGCCAGCGGGGCCGGCCCCGGTCCAGCGCCAGCCAGGTCACCAGGAGCGGGACCGAGGTGCCGATGTGCCCCACGGTGAGCAGCAGCACGAAGACCCCGAACCCCAGTTGCGGGGCGAGCATGATCCCGCCGGCGATCAGGGCCCGGGCCATGCCCCGGCGCCCGGACGCCCGGCCCCTGGCCAGCATCGCCGCGAGCAGCAGGGCGAGGGTGTAGGTCATCGCCGCCGCCGCGTGGAACGTGCCGGTGTTCAGCCCGGCAATCAGTTCCAGCAGCATGTACTGCGGCAGCTCGGTGGTGTAGAAGGACACATCCGACAGCACCCAGCCGTGCAGCAGCAGGTTGCCGTGCAGCATGTCCCACGCCTGCAGGCCGAGGTTGGCCTGGTCGGAGTCCTCCGGGTAGGTGTTCGACAGCCGCAGGTAGGCCACGAACAGCAGCACCCCGGCGGCCGCGAGCCCGGCGGCCCAGAGCCACCGGCCCGGGCCGGGCCGGGTGCCCGGTGCCTCGGACTGCCCGGGCGGCGAGACGACCGCTACTCCGCCGGACACGGTCAGATGGTGCCGGCCTCGACCGCGCGGCTGATCCACGGGATGACCTCGGCCAGCATCTGGTCCAGGCTGGTCGTCGCCTCGAAGCCGAGGATGCGCTTGGCCTTCCCCACGGCGGGCACCCGCCGCTGCACGTCGTAGGTGAACGGCTCGTCGTTGACGATCCGCAGCGGCGTCCCGTTCCCCTTGATCTTGCGCCAGATCGCCTCGGCCAGCTCGAGCACGGTCGTGCCCTCGTCGGTGGACAGGTTGAAGTCCTCGCACCGGGCGTCGGGGTGCTCCATCGCGGTCACGATGCCGGCCGCGAGATCCCCGCCGTAGGTGTAGTGCCGGACCTGCTCCCCGGAGCCGAGGATGTGCAGCGGGTCCTGGCCCTTGAGCACCTTCTGCACCAGGTCCGGGACGACGTGGCTCATGGCCAGCCGGACGTTGCCGGACAGGATCTCCTCATCCCCCAGCGCCCGGCTCTCGCCGATCCCGACGCAGTTGAACGGGCGCGCGATCGTGTACGGCAGCCGGTACTGATCCCAGGCCGCGTGGGCGAAGTACTCCATGGCCAGCTTCTGGAAGCCGTAGGAGGACAGCGGCGGGGGGATCTCCCGCTCCTGGCCCTCGTACGACGGCCAGTCGCTGGCGGCCTCGAACACCATCGAGGAGGACAGGTAGGTGACCTTGCGCAGCCGGCCGTCGCGGTTCGCCGCGATCGCCGCGTCGCAGGAGGCGGCGACGATCCGCTCGTTGGCCGCGAGCAGGTCGTAGGCGTAGGTGTGGAAGTAGGAGATGCCGCCGATCATCGCCGCGCCGGCGATGAAGTGGTCGCAGCCGGACAGCAGGCGCGTCATCAGGTCCACGTCGCGGGCGTCGCCCTCGACCAGCTGGTAGTGCGGATGGTCGTCGTAGGACTTCTTCACCCGGCCGTACTTGGAGAAGTTGTCCACCCCCACCACGGCGTAGCCGCGCTGCAGCAGTTCCCCGACGACGTATCCGCCGATGAACCCGGCCGATCCGCTGACCAGAACTTTCTCCATCAGTTCCCTCTATTTCCCTTCTGTGTCGGACGACGCGCCGGGCTCGGCGGCCTGGGCGCGTATCTGCTCGGGCGAAAGGTGCGGCCCGAACGCGAACCGGTACCAGCGCAGATAGCTCGGAATCCACTTCGCGACCTTGAAGTTGGACACCCCGGCCTGCCGGTCCAGCCAGATCGTCGGGATCTCGGCGACCGGGCGGCCCAGCCGCTTGGCCTTGGCGGTGAGCTCGATGCCGATCTCGAAGCCGTCGCGGGAGTCGATGCCGACCTCCCGCACGAACTCCGTCGAATACGCCTTGAACGAGTTGGTGGCGTCCCGCGTTCCGACGTGGGCCAGGATCCGCAGCGAGCGGCCGGCCGCCCGGGACAGCGTGCCCTTCAGGACCGGGCCGCCGACCTGCTGGCCGCCGGCCATGTAGCGGGAGGCCGCGGCCACGGCCACGCCGCGTTCCACCAGCCGGGCCAGCTCGTCGATCTGCCGCGCGTCGTCGCAGCCGTCGGCCATGGTCACGACCGCGACCGCCGCCCGGGCCGCGTCGATGCCGAACCTGATCGCGTTGGCGGGCCCGGGGCCGTAGGTGTTGACCAGGCAGCGGATGCGGTGCTCCTTTTCGCGCGTACTCCTCGACCACCGGGATCGTCGTGTCGGTGGCGGAGTCGACGATGACCAGGACCTCGCACGGCAGGCGCACCGACTCGAAGAGCCGGTCCAGGATCGGGACGATCTGCTCGTCCTCGTTGTAGGCCGGGATGACGACCGTTACCCGGGGCAGGTCGGGGGTCATACCCGGACGCCCTTGCCGAGAATGTTCCAGATGTCGGCGACCGGCTTGCCCGTGACGAGCTCGCGGTACTCCGGATGCGGCGCGGCGATCACCAGCAGGTCCGACTGGGCCAGGACGTCCGGCAGCGGCCGCAGCGCCGGGTCGGTGGTGACGTACGGGTCGGTGCACAGCACCGCCCCGGCCTTGAAGGCCAGGATCCGCTTGAGCTTGTACGACAGGCTGGACCTGGTGTCGTCCGAGCCGCCCTTGAAGGCCATGCCGAGAATGCCGACCGTCATGGACGGCAGGTCGAAGCGCTGCTCCAGCCGGTGCACCAGGTACAGCGGCATGCCCTCGTTGATCGTCATCGCGGTGTGGCCCAGGGCGAAGTTGTTGTTGTTGAACGCCGCGAGCTGCATGGTGTCCTTGAACAGGCACGGCCCGGCGGCAAAGCCCGCGGCCGGCATGTCGGCGGCCCGCGGGTAGTCCTCCCCCAGCCCCTGCCGGATGCGCTCGAAGTCGAGGCCGCCGTCGTTGGCCATCATGTAGAGCTGATTGGCCGTCGCGAACTTGATGTACCGCCACACGTTGGTGAACAGCTTGGCCAGCTCGGCTTCCTCCGGCGTCATGACGACGAGATGGCCGGTGAGCCGGCGGAACAGGGCGCTGGCCCGGTCCACGCCGCGCGCCGTGCGGGCCGAGATGATCTGCGGCAGCTCGAACAGCTCGGTCATCGCCTTGCCCTCGGCGATGCGCTCCGGGCAGAACGCCACGTCGATTTCGATGCCGAGCCCGGCGACCGTCTTTTCCACCAGCGCCGTCACCCCGGGGTAGACGGTGCTGCGCAGGATGAGGATCTGCCCGTCGCGCAGGTGGCCGGCGCAGCCGCCCAGGGCGTTCGGGATGGCGGCCTGGTCCGGGTTGAGATGCTCGTCCACCGGGGTGCCGATCACCACGATCACGTGCTCGGCGGTGCCCACGATGGCCGGGTCGGCGGACGCCTCCAGCCGCCCCGCGGCCCGCGCCTCGCGCAGCGGCTCCGCCGCCCCCGGCTCGGCGAACGGCAGCCGCCCGGCGTTGACGCAATCCACCGCCGCCTGGCTCACGTCGTAGATGCCGACCCGCGCCCCCCGGCTGGCGAGCGCGATCGCGAGCGGCAGGCCGACGTGGCCGCATCCGCCGATGACTACCGCGTCCAGGTCGAAAGCGCCTTCCGGCGTCGGTACGGTCACCGCATATGTCCTTTCCGTCGCAGCAGGCTGGGCCGAATATACAGGTGCGCCTGTTACCTACAGATGACGGCGCGCACGTACCGGGACATCAGCGACCGGCCGCGGTGCATCATGGATGATTTGCGCCCCAGCGGCCGATTATGCCGTGTGCACCTTAGGACCGGTGTGTGTTTCACATCCCGGCGATGAGCTTTTCGACCCTTTCGTCCACGGAGCGGAACGGGTCCTTGCACAGGACCGTCCGCTGGGCCTGGTCGTTCAGCTTCAGGTGCACCCAGTCCACGGTGAAGTCGCGGCGCCGCTCCTGCGCCCGGCGGATGAACTCGCCGCGCAGCTTGGCCCGCGTCGTCTGCGGCGGGACGGACTTGGCCTCGAAGATGTCCAGGTCACGGGTGGCCCGGTCCACCGCGCCCTTGCGCTGCAGCAGGTAGTACAGGCCGCGGCCGCGGTGCACGTCGTGGTAGGCCAGGTCGAGCTGGGCCACCCGCGGCGAGGACAGCGGCAGGTCGTGCTTGGCCCGGTAGCGCTCGATGAGCTGGTATTTCGTTACCCAATCGATTTCCCGGGCCACGTTGTCCAGGTCGCCGGTCTCGATCGAGTCCAGCGCGCGCTCCCACATGGTCAGCACCCGCTGGGTGGTGGCGTCCGCGCCGTTCCGGCCGGTGAAGTCCAGGGCCTTGGTCAGGTACTCGCGCTGGATCTCCAGCGCGCTCATCTCCCGGCCGTTGGCCAGCCGGACCCGGCTCCGCCCGGTCATGTCGTGGCTGACCTCGCGGATGGCCCGGATCGGGTTGTCCAGGGTCAGGTCGCGCATCACCGTGCCCGCCTCGATCATGCGCAGCACCAGGTCGGTGGAGCCGACCTTGAGCAGCATGGTGGTCTCGCTCATGTTCGAGTCGCCGACGATGACGTGCAGCCGGCGGAACCGCTCGGCATCCGCGTGCGGCTCGTCCCGGGTGTTGATGATCGGGCGCGAGCGGGTCGTCGCGGACGAGACCCCCTCCCAGATGTGCTCGGCCCGCTGGCTGACGCAGTACACCGCGCCGCGCGGGGTCTGCAGCACCTTGCCGGCGCCGCAGATGACCTGCCGGGTGACCAGGAACGGGATCAGGATGTCGGCCAGCCGGCCGAATTCGCCGTGCCGCCCGACCAGGTAGTTCTCATGGCAGCCGTAGGAGTTCCCGGCAGAGTCGGTGTTGTTCTTGAACAGGTAGATGTCCCCGGCGATGCCCTCCTCGCGCAGCCGCTTGTCCGCGTCGACGAGCAGTCCCTCCAGGATCCGCTCCCCCGCCTTGTCGTGCGCGATGAGGTCGGTCACGTTGTCGCACTCGGGCGTCGCGTACTCCGGGTGGCTGCCCACGTCCAGGTACAGCCGGGCGCCGTTGCGCAGGAACACGTTGCTGCTGCGGCCCCATGACACCACGCGGCGGAACAGGTAGCGTGCCACCTCATCCGGCGACAGCCGCCGCTGCCCCCGGAACGTGCAAGTCACGCCGTACTCGTTCTCAAGCCCGAAGATGCGCCGGTCCACAGGGTCAGGCTACGTGCCCGCGGCAGCGGTGGCGACACACGGCGCGGTCACCATTCCGCGGCGATGTACTTGGTCTCCATGAACTCCAGCAGGCCGTCGTGGCCGCCCTCCCGGCCCAGCCCGGACTGCTTCACGCCGCCGAACGGGGCGGCCGGGTCGGAGACGAGCCCGCGGTTGAGGCCGACCATGCCGGTCTCCAGCGCGCCGCAGACCCGCAGGCCGCGGCGCAGGTCGCGGGTGTAGACGTAACACACCAGGCCGTACTCGGTGCCGTTGGCCCACTGCAGGACCTGCTCGGTGTCGGTGAACCGGACGATCGGCGCGACCGGGCCGAAGATCTCGGTGCCGACGATCCGCGCGGACGCCGGTACCTGGTCGATGACCGTGGGCTCGTAGAAGTACCCGCGCCGGTCCGGGGAGCGGCCGCCGAGGATCACCTGCCCGCCGTCGGCGGAGGCCCCCGCCACCAGCCCGGAGACCTTGCTGCGGGTGTCGGAGTTGACCAGCGGCCCCACATCGGTGGATTCCTCCAGGCCCGGGCCCACGGTGAGCTTGCCGAACGCGTCGACCAGGCGCGCGGTGAACTCGTCCGCGACCGCCTCGTGCACGTAGAAGCGGTTGGCCGCGGTGCACGCCTCGCCGCCGTTGCGCATCTTCGCGATCATCGCGCCCTGGACCGCGGCGTCCAGGTCGGCGTCGTCGAAGACGATGAAGGGCGCGTTCCCGCCCAGTTCCATCGAGCAGGACAGCACCGTGTCGGCGGCCTGCCGGAGCAGGATCCGGCCCACCTCGGTGGAGCCGGTGAAGGACAGCTTGCGGACCCGGGGGTCGGCCATCATCACGGCGACCACCGGGCCGGGCCGGGAGGTCGGCAGGACGTTGACGACCCCGGCGGGCACCCCGGCCTCTTCGAGCAGCCCGGCCACGGCCAGCGCGGTCAGCGGCGTCTCCCCGGCGGGCTTCAGCACCACCGTGCAGCCCGCGGCCAGCGCCGGGCCAAGCTTCCTGGTGGCCATCGCGGCCGGGAAGTTCCAGGGCGTGACCAGCACCGAGATGCCGATCGGCTGCCGGGTGACGAGGATCTTGTTGGCCCCCGCGGGCGCGGTGGCCAGGTTCCCGTCGATCCGCACGGCTTCCTCGGCGTACCAGCGGAAGAATTCGGCCGCGTAGCTGAGCTCGGCGCGGGCGTCCCGCAGCGACTTGCCGTTCTCCGCGGACATCAGCCGGGCGATCTGCTCGCCGCGCCCCGTCATCAGCTCGAACGCGCGGCGCAGGCATTCGGCGCGCTGCCGGGGCGGCGTGGCCGCCCAGCCGGGCAGGGCCGCGTGGGCCGCGCTCACCGCCTCCCGCGCGTCTTCCTCGGTGGCGTCGGCGACCTCCGTCAGCGCGGCCTCGGTGGCGGGGTCGACCACCTCGAGGCGGCCGCCACCGTGGCCGCCGGTCCATTCGCCGCCGATCAGCAGGCCGGTGGGCACGTCGATACCGGTCAAAGAGGCCAGGTTGCTGCTCATATGCCCAGGCTATCCGGCCCCGGGCTGCCGGGTCACGCGGGACGGCGGGGCTGCTCCAGGCCAGCCACGGCATGGGGCTCGCGCCCCCGCTCAGGCGTCGCGCAGCTCAGGCGTCGCGCAGCCGGAACCGCACCCATCGCCCGCCCACCGGTACGCGAGGACGGGCTAAACAGTTTCGCATCCTCGCGCGACCTAGCAGTGTGAGGTTAGTTTCGGGGTGGTCCCGTCGCGGGTACGGGGAACGCGGCGATAACCGCATGAGCTCTCGGCCGGAGGCTTCCGTGACCGGTGGCAAGATCACGGCGGATCAGGCCGAGGAACTGGCCCGTTGTTTCGCCGCCCACGCTGAGGGCCTGTTCGGGTATGCGTGCGTCCTGACCCGCGGCGACCGGGCACTGGCTGACGACCTCGTTCAGTCCGCGTTCATGGCCGCCGCCCTGCAGTGGCCCACGTTCGGCGATCTGCACGACCCGCAGCGTCTGCGCTGGCTGCGGACCACGATCGGCAACCTCGCGATCAGTACGTTCCGCCGGAATGCGGCCTTTCGTGATCTCCTGCCGAGCCTGGACGCCACCCTTCAGCCCCCGCCCGCGGACACGCCGGCGGAAGCGCTGTCTGCCGTCGCGCTGGAGCGGTGCTGGAAGGCAATGCTGGCGCTGCCGCCGCAGCAGCACGCGGTGGCGGTGATGCGCTGGCTATTCGGCATGAAGAACATCGAGATCGTCGACAATCTCGACATCGCCAGCGGAACCGTGGCCGCCCACGTGTTCGCCGTGCGGGCCAAATTGAGAGCGAGCCTTGGGCCTTACGATCCATTCGCCGACGACGAGGAAGGACCACGGTCATGACGACCGCCGGAAATGACACCGGAAGCAGTCGCGAGGATGAACTCCTCTCAAGTGTCTACCGGCAGGTCACCGTCCGCCAGGCGGGGCGCTACGCCACCACGTACGACATGGAGGCCGGCCTGGCGCGGTTCCGGGACTGGCTGCATGGGCAGACGGCGGCCGGCGCCGATCACGTTGACTTTGCCGCAACAGCCGCAACAGCCGCATCCGGTGCGGACGCCATGCGGTCCAGCCTGGTCACCGAGGCCCTGGTCGCCGGCGAAATCGCCACCGCGATAAAGCCGGAGATGACCGCCGAGGAGGCAGTCACCCAGCTATACATGAGCCACTACCGTCCGCTCGTACGGCTCGCGGTCCTGCTGGTGCGGGACGAGCCGACGGCGGAGGAAGTGGTTCAGGAGTGCTTCATCGCCATGCACGACGGCTGGCACCGGCTGAGGGACGGGGACAAGGCTCTTTCGTATCTGGAGCAGGCGGTCGTGAACCGGTCCAAGTCGGTACTGCGGCACCGCAGCGCCGCGGCACGCACGGCACCGGGGCCCGCGCCGGGCGTGCCGGGCGTGCCGGGCCCGGAGGCCGTCTCGCAGCTCGAACGCAGTGTCGTCGTCGCCGCGCTGCAGCGGCTGCCGGACCGGCAGCGGCAGGCGCTCGTCCTGCGGTACTACACCGACCTGTCGGAGGCGCAGATCGCGGAGATGATGGGGATCAGCAGGGGTGCGGTCAAGAGCCACACGGCGCGGGGCATGGCATCGCTGCGCGCCGTCCTGGAAGGGTTCGCGTAATTCGGGCGTCGACTGCGTGGTGTGTGCTGGTTTACGCCGTGAAGTCTGGGAGCTGACCGAGAGCCGGATGGGAGATTCAGGATCCTAAATCGGCCTGATGGCGGTCTTCATCAGGCCGCCTGACCTGAGGAGACGACACTCATGCGTGACACACATGACGCCTGCCACATCGCGATTCCCGCCCGTGACCTGGACGAGGCAATGGACTTCTACGTGTTCGGCCTGGGGGCCAAGCTGGCCCGCCGATACGCCGACCGCATCACCCTCGATTTCTTCGGCGACCAGCTCGTCTGCCACCTGTGCGCGGACGTGCCCGCCGAGCCGGTCGCCTACCCCCGCCACTTCGGGGTCAGCTTCGCGAAGGCGGAGGACTTCGACCGGCTGCTCCGGCTGGTGGAGCACCGCAAGCTGCGCGTGCTGTCCGGGCCGGCCCTGCGCTTCGAGGGAACCGCCGAGCAGCACCGGACGGTTTTCCTGGCCGACCCGTCTAACAACGTCATCGAGTTCAAGAATTATGACGACCCGAGGCTCCAGTATTAGGCGGGGAAGTCATGTTCCGTTGACCGGGAGAGCATTGCTGGTGCCCAGTACCCCCCGCGCGCCGCGGCGGCCCGGCCCAGGCGGGACGCCCGGGCCGGGAGAATCGGGTGACACGCCCGGGCCGCGAGAACCGGGTCGGCAACGCGTCTATCACGTGCTGGCGCCCACCGTCCCGCCCAGGCCGGGGCCGAGCACCGCCGCACTCGTCCCCGGCCGCTCCCAGCCGCACGGAAGCAGCTGCTGATCTCGGGAACCGGCGCGTGACCCGTTATCGTCAACGTTGTGAAGCATGGTGCCGCCCCCATCGGGGCGGCTGTTCTAGCCGTTCTCGCGAGCGCGTGCAGCCAGCCGCCCTGCGCTGGATGCGGACCAGCTCCACTACCCGCTACGGTTACCGGCATCGCCGCGTTCTGTACCGGTCTCCCACTGTGGATGCTGCATCCCTCACCCGGCCCGATCACGGTCTATGCCCACAAACCCGGCCTCACTCTCGCCTCCAACATAATTCCCGCAAGCGGAGGCCAGTACCATCTGCTGCTGCCGCCCGGACGGTATGTGATCAGTGCACCCGCATCACGGGACCAGCCAAAGACCATCACCGTCCATAATGGCGAGAAGATCACCGTCAACTTCCCGAACAAATGCATTTAATTTTCCCTTGGCCACACGCGAACCAGCGACGTGGCTACTGGGGCAGGCGCGCACCACCGAGAAGAGAAGCGGCCAGGGTGACCGGCCGTAGGCGGCCAAGGCCGCCGGGCGGCTCGCTGTTTGCGCGGCAGCTTCGCCGGGACACACAAAGGCCGCACACCAGCCGGACAGCGGCCCGCCCGCCCGTGCGCGGGCACTGTACGAGCCAAGAAGACAGCGGCTACCGCCGCTGGCCTGGCCGGGTGCCGTCCAACCCGTTCGGCTAACCACTTCCTGACCTCACCCACTCTAATTGCCCGCCGCACATATCACCGGGGAAAGCGCAAGCAAAACCACGGTAGTAACTGGCCGCAGGCAATGACCGGGGAAAGAGCACAACATCCCGGTACAGGCACACGGCCAATAACCAGGGAAAGTACCGGCAACGCCAGGTAACCGCTTCTTCGCAATGACCACGTAAGAAGCTCTCCAATTATGTCTACGGTATACCGCCGGTAACCAATTTCAGTTCGTTGCGCACTGCGTCTGGCTGACTAGCGGAACACAGGAGGTTTATCGTCCAGGTAATCACGGATGCGGACACGAATAGACTCATGCATCTGGATACTCGCAATATCCCCGAACGCGAAGAAGTCGACGGCGGTAGACTCGCTGCTTACTTGCAGCGAGCCGCGCTGAATGGTGCATGCAAGACAGATATTAAATTCTTGCCGCACTTCCCCGTCGTCGTATGAGAAGACATGGCCGGGATCTGAGTAGATACCGACAATACGGTCTATCCGGACGTCAAAACCCGTCTCCTCTTTCACCTCGCGTATCACAGACTCAGCGAAAGTCTCCCCAATGTCCATTGCGCCGCCAGGAAGCGCCCAGTTACCGGAGTCGCTACGCCGCTGCAAGAGAATCCGGTTCCCGCTGTCCACCACGACAGCGGACGAACCGACCACCAGAGAATTCGCTTCGGGAGCAGCCAGGTCGTGATAATAATCAATGCGCGTCATCACTTGATCCTCAAGCGGCTGCAGCATTAACGGGCGCCGGGCGCGATTCGTTCCAGATGGCCTCGAATTGCTGAGCATAACACTCGAAAAGCCCCGCCGGGCCAAGCCGCTTTACATGCAGCAAAGGATGCTGGTAGCCGTGCAGCTTGTACAAGTATGGCGTAATGAGCATCTGGTCATCGAACCGGTAAAGCGCGTTATACAGCGGAATGTCATGATAGCAAATCTCGACGCCGATATTAGACAGCAGCGGCCCCAGGTGACCCATGGTCGAGCGAATCCGGGCAGGCAACGTACCGCCAAGCCCTTCCAGAGCGTCCCTAGCCTTGACCTCCGCGCCGTCCGGGTCAGCCAGCGCGACACGCACCCGGAGACCGCTTGCGCATTTCTCGCTGAGGATCTGAGCCAGGCCAGGATGCTGCTCAGGAAAGAACAGCATCGCATAGCCGAGAAGGTCAACGTTGGTCCGCACGCGGTCCAGCATTGCCGACCACAACTGAGACGGCGCATCCGCCCGATGAGCATAGGCCGCGACGATCTCCGACGTGTGATGTGCGCCCGAGGCCCCCAAGCCGACCTGCGGCCATAGCTCCTGCTCTGACTGGGACAGAAGGTCGCACACCTTCCAGCGGTGGCGCGGATGCGGCACGCGCCCCGCCAGCCATCGCTGCACCGTTTTGGGGTCCACGCTCACCAGTCGTGCAAGAATCTCGATCTCGACGCCCTTTGCGGTCATCGCGACCCGCAATCGCTCGTTCATGCCCTCAGACCCCACTGTCACACACCCACCCAGGGACGCTTAGAACCCGTACCCAAACGTCCTAAACGTACTACATCGGCGGTAGGAGAGTCCCGCGTCCACCGACATCCTGTTTCAGGCAGGCAGCCGATATCTGCGGCCAACCAGATACAGCCAGCGACAACGCCACCCGCCAAAGTAGCGGCAACCTGATGGCTGCCCACCCGGATCGAGCCGGAAACAGGCGCGCCGGGCAGCTGGCCAAGGCCATCCACGTCCTTCAGACTCGCGACATCGCAGGATGAAAACGCTCACGGGATGACGCACCGCCCGGGCGAGTTTGACGTTCGTGCCGACGTGAGGCGGTAAAGGCTTGCGTGTCGTGTGTGTTGCGTGCCCGGTTCGACTGGCGGGCAGGTTGACGACGCCGGCCGCCAGCGCGCGGCAAGGGCGCACGGGCCGCGAGTTGGGAACGAGTGGCAAGTGAGCAAACTCCGTGGCCTGGCTGGGCCGGGATACAGGATCCTCCCGGCCCAGATCAGATCTCTCAGCTACATCTGGCAGATGGCTGAGTCATCTGGATTACAGCGCTCGTGGTGCGAGCAGCGTGTCGTCCGACTCAGGTCCGATGGTGCTTCCAGGCTGCGAAGAGAGCGAGTGCGCCACAGGCGGCGATCGGGGCCCCGATGGGCAGGAATCCGAAGATGATCAGTATGCATCCGATGGCGAGGATACCGAGGAACGCGATCATGTCCAGCCGCTGCCCTCCCTTGCTGGAAGAGGGCCCCGCCGTCGGCGGCAGGGTCAGGGTGCCCGGATCCGGGCCGCCCATGTCCAGCCGGAACGGCGGGTACCGGTCGGTCATCAGCCCGGCGTAGCCGGCCACCCGCAGCACCCACCGGTTCAGGCCGAGCACGAAGTCGAAGATCCGCTCCGGGTACCGCCCGGTCACCAGCAGGACCACCGCGGCGATCACGGCCACGATGCCGATCAGCCCCAGACTGCCCCAGGCGCTGTTCATGCCGTGGATGTACAGTACGCCGTGGGAGTAGCCGGCCGCCACCCCCACCAGGAACTTGCCACCCCCAGCCCGCCGCCGGTGAACACGCCGATGATGATGTACTGCGGGATGGCCAGCAGCCACCATTTCACCAGCGCCAGCCCGCGGGACAGCCGCTGCGGGTACTCCACCTCCAGGTGCGCGGGATACGTGGGGTCGTCGGCCAGCGTGAAGGGCGGGTACCGGTCGGTGCCGAACGCGCCGATCGCGTAGTACTGCACCCGCCAGGTCCACCGCAGCACGCCCACGTTGAACTCGAAGATCGCCCGCGGGTAGCGGCCGGTGACCACGATCGCCACCATCGCCACCGCGCTGAGCACGACGAAGAAGAGCCACAGGACGGCCAGCACGATGTAGTGCGGGATCACCAGGATCCATTTGACCAGCCACAGCCAGCGTGACGGCGGCGCGTCCAGCGACGCGTCCACCCGCACCGGGTACGCGTGCGTAGCAGCCATCGAGATCATCTCCTGCTGCTCGACGATGCCTGCGTCTTGATCCTGCGCGGGTGCCCATCCGGCTGCGGAAGAGCCAGATGTCCTGTCCGCAGCGGCAAAAGTCCTGGCTTCGGACCAGGAACCGGCGCGCCTCGTCCCAGATCGACGGCTCCAGGGAAGCGGGATGAAATCGGCTCACTGTGCGCCCCCCAGAGTTAGCGGCTATCGCCGCTGGCCTGGTCGGGTGCCGTCCAGCCCGTTCCGCTGAACGCTTCCTGACCTCACCCACTCTCCGAGCGGCCGAGGTCAGGAAGCAGCTCCACCGGACGGCACCCGGCCAGGCAAAAAACAAAGACCAAGATCAAGGACAAAACCGTGGGGGAACCCTGAACCCCGCCCCCGGCACCCCAAGCGGCCCCGAGGTTCACGGTTCCCCCACCCCCTCCCGACTCCTGCCCGCAAAGTCAAGAGCGAAGGTCAAGAGCGGGTGGGGGAAGATCCGTTCAGCGCTTAGCCGAGATACGGCTGGCCGCGATGCTCAAGATAGTGCCGCAGCCGCACCCGCTGGGTCTGATGCATCGGAAATTCGTCCAGAGCGGCCGGATCCACGAAAACAATGTCGGTTGACTCGTCGCTCATCGACAGATTCCCGCCAGTGATCCGCGCGGTGTAGCAGATATTGAGCCCCGCCGTGCACGAGATCGTCCGCCAGCACAGCGCCCGCGCGGCCATCTGTTACGTGGACAACGACCCGGTGGTGATCAGCCACCTGCGCGCCCTGGCCATCGGCGGCGATGACCGCATCCGGGAAGTGCCCGCCGACCTCACCGACCCGGCCGCCACCCTCGCCGCGATCGACGGCACCGGCCTGATCGACTTCGCCAAGCCCGCCTGCGTGATCCTGGCCATGATCCTGCACTTCATGCCCGCCCCGGACGCGGCGAAAATCACCGCCGCCTACATCTCCGCGCTGGTCCCCGGCTCGCACATGATCATCACCATCGGGCGCGGGGACGAACAGGTCGGGGACCGGGTTACCGCCGCCTACGACGCCGCCTTCCTGTTCAACCACACACCCGAGGAGGTCGGCCCGGCCCCGGCCCGGGAACCGATCCGGCCCGCACCCCATAGGCCCCCGGCCCGCGCCACGCGTGGCATGGTGCCCAGCTACCAGCCACGACACGTTTCGGTATCACCGCGTTCCGGGATGGCACGGAGAACGCTGCCCAGATCCGCCTGAACGTCCCCGGCAGGGACTTCCCGGGCTGCTCGCTGGGCCACGGGAGCCCGGAGCGGCGCCGAACGCAGGGACGCCAGCGAACGCCCGGGCGCCGGGGGGCGAGGGCGAACGCTGGCGACGCCACGGCGAGGGCGAGCGCCGAGGGCGGGGCGGGTTAGAGGGAGAGGATGACGCCTTGGCCGTCTATGGTGTGGGCGCCTTCCTCGTCGAACCAGTGACCGCCTTCGGCGAGGTAGCGGAAGCGGATCGTGCTTCCGGACGGGGCGGTCACCACGGTGCTCCGGGTACCGTTCGCGCGTTTCCGCAGCGGATGGGCGAAGGGATCCCAGTTGTTGAAGTCGCCGACCAGGGATACGGCGCCCGGAGGCTCGTCGGCTGGCAGGGCGAAGGTAATGCGGACGGAACCGTTGCGGACTGGCTTCGATACCTTGATCATCGATCTCTCCACGTAGACTTGCTCATCCTCCGTGATGGGGGGATCACGCTCTGCTGTTGCAGTCTATCCCCTGGTGGCCCATCGATACTATGTTCGCACAGGGCCCATGTTGGTCGCTACTATGTTCGGATGGATTGTGATCGTATCCGCGGCCGGACCCCGGCCCCACGGCGTACGCCTTCCGTTCTGCCGCCGGGCCGACCCACGGCGGATGCCGGCGTAGCCCGCCGGCCGTCCTCGCCCCCCGAGGCCTCGTCGCTGAGAACCGTTCTCGTCGCTGAGTGAAGGCCGGGTCAGCCGGTGGCGTGCAGCCAGCGTACGGGCGCGCCGTCGCCGCCGCAGCGGAACGCATCCAGTTCTTCGTCCCAGGCCCGGCCGAGGAGGCGGTCCATCTCCAGGCGGAGCCCGGAGTCCGTCTCGGACATGGCCAGGGCCGCGCGCAGCCGGCCCTCAGGGACCAGGATGTCCCCGTTTCCGCCGGTCACCGCGCTGAACGTGCCAAGGCTGGGCGTGTAGCAGTGCCGTATGCCGTCACACCCGTCACTGGCGTCCTCGGTGACCTCAAAGCGCAGCCGGTTCCAGCCCGCCAGCGCCGAGGTGACCGCCCCGGCCGTGCCCGGGCGCCCCTCCCAGGAGAGCTCGGCCCGCAGCGTTCCGGGCGCCGCAGGCTGGCTGACCCACGGCAGGTCCACGGGTACGCCAAGGACCCCCGCCACGGCCCACTCGATGTGCGGGCACAGCGCAGGGGGCGCTGAATGAATTTGCAACACGCCTTGTGCAGACACAGTTCCTCCCGGCAGACGACGAGGTTCGCCTTCCCCTGCGTCCTCGCGCCCGTCCCGAAGGAACTACCCGGGTACGTGCAACCCGGTGCCTGCATCGTATTCTGCCTCATCGCCGGCGGCCACACCACCCTTACCCCGAAGACCCTTCCGGCGAATCCGCGCAGCCAGCAAAACCAAAGCGAAAACCGCGGCGATACCGACCGCGGTCCACGGCAGGTAATCGCCAAGCCGATCGTACAGGGTCCGGGACGTGGCGGCCGGGAGCGTGAGCCGGACCGCAGCGACCCCGCGCTGCGTCTCCCCCGTCCAGGCCACCAGCCGGCCCCGGGCGTCGAACGCGGCCGAATCACCGGTCAGCGCGGCCTGCACGACCGGGCGGCCGGTCTCGGCGGCGCGCAGCGCCCCCAGTGACGCGTGCTGGGCCAGCGCCCCCGTGCCCTGGAACGTCGGGTCGGCCGTCTGGTAGACGATCACCTGGGCCCCGTGGTCGGTATCCACCCGGGACATGTCCGGGAACGTCGACTCGAAGCAGATGAGCGGGCCGATGGTCAGCGTGCGGCCGCCCGGTTCGGTGATCCGCAGCGTGTGCGCCCCGTCACCCGGGACCATGTTCACCGACGCCGCCTTGCTGATGCTGGTCAGCCAGGACAGCGCCGTGCGGAACGGGATGTACTCGCCGAACGGCACCAGCCGGGTCTTGGTATATGTGCCGTTGATCCCGGTACGCCCGACCAGGACCGCGACCTTGCTCTTGTGCCCGCCGGCGGCCGAGTCCTGGTTGACGAGGATCTGCGCGCCGTCGGCGGCCGACAGCTTCTCGATGCTGCGCAGCAGCGCCGGGTCGGCCCGCAGGTCGTAGGCGACGCTGCTCTCGCCCCAGACGATCAGGTCCGGCCGGACCCCGGCCAGGGTGCCGTCCTGGCTCAGCCGGGCGGTGAGCGACTGGCTGGCGTCGACGCGGAGCACGGGGTTGGCGACCACCCCCGGCTGCACCAGCGCGATCGTCGCGGCGCCGGCCACGGGGCCGGCGGGGTGAGCGCGAAGGCCACCGGCCCCGCCGCCAGCACGGCCGCGGCGCCGGCCACGGCCGCCAGCCGGGACGCCAGCCGGCCGGACACGATCACGATCACGATGGCCACGTTCACCGCGACGAGCGCGAAGCTGACCAGCCACACCCCGCCCACCGACGCCAGCGCCAGCACGGCCGGATGCTGCCACTGGCTCGCGCCGAGGACGGCCCACGGGCCGCCAAGGGCCTGCCAGGAGCGCAGCCATTCGGTGACCAGCCAGTAGCTCGGCACGACGACCAGCGCGGCCAGCGCCCGCGCGACGGTGACCGGCGGCCGCAGCAGCAGCCAGACCGACATGCCGAACGGTCCCATCAGGACGCCGAACACGATAGCGACGATGAGGACCGCAGGCCCGATCTCCGGGGCCAGCCAGTACATGGCGGCCACGAAGTAGCCGCAGCCCAGCCACCAGCCCCGGATCGCCGCCTCGCACACGGACGGCGCGCGGTGGATCAGCAGCAGCCCCGGCACCAGCGCGAACCACGCGAGGAACGACAGATTCGGCGGCGGGAACGCCAGCAGCGGCAGCGCGCCGGCCGCCAGGGATCCCAGCCGGGCGGGCTGCCTCAGGGACTGAGGAGGCCGGGGCAGACGCATACGCCGATTCTCCGTCCGGACCGCCCTTCCACGCGAATCCTCAGCGAACGTCGAGGCGCGAATCCTCAGAAAACGTCCAAGGCGTTGACTATGTGCCAAAGTCAGAAATATCGTTGACTTGAGCAAAGGTCCGTTCGGCAAAATAGCGGGAGGCCGGCGTGGCAGCGACGCGGCAGGCGGTGGCGGATCCGGCCAGCGGCGAGGCGGTCGCGGCGGTGCGCACGTTCAACCGGCTATACACCAACGTGATCGGCGTGCTGCGCGACGGCTACCTGGGCACGCCGTATTCGCTGACCGAGGCGCGGGTGATCTTCGAGCTGGGGCAGCGCGACACGACCGAGGTCGCGGCGCTGCGGCGGAGCCTGGACATCGACGCGGGCTACCTGAGCCGGATCCTGGCGCGGCTGGATGGTGACCGGCTCATCACGCGGGAGCGTTCGGGCACGGACGCGCGCTGCCAGGTGATCACGCTGACCGACGCGGGCCGTTCCGTGCAGGCCGACCTGGACGCCCAGGCCGCCAGGCAGATCGGCGCGCTGCTCGCGGGCCTGACCGAGACGGCGCGGCGGCGGCTGGTCGCGGGCATGCAGGAGGTCACCAGCGCGCTCACCGGCGCGCCGCGCCCCCGCTCCTACCTGCTGCGCCCGCCCCGGCCCGGCGACATGGGCTGGGTGGTGCAGTCGCAGGCCGCGGGCTACACCCGCCAGTACGGCTGGGACGGGACGTATGAGGCCCTGGTGGCGCGGATCGTCGCCGATTACGTGGACCACCGCGACCCGGCCCGGGAGGCCGCCTGGATCGCCGAGGTGGACGGCGAGCCGGCCGGCTCGGTCTTCTGCGTCCGCAAGACCGACACCGTCGCCCAGCTCCGGCTGCTGTTCGTGGCGCCGGCGGCGCGCGGGCTGGGGATCGGGTCGCGGCTGGTCGCCGAATGCCTCCGGTTCGCGCGTGACGCCGGCTACCGGGAGATCATGCTGTGGACCAACAGCGTGCTGGCCGAGGCCCGGCGGATCTACGAGCGGGCCGGCTTCGAGCTGATGGATGAGGCCCCGCACCGGAGCTTCGGCCAGGACCTGATCGGGCAGAACTGGTCCCGGCCCCTCTGAGTATCGCGATTGGGTGATCCGGGCGGGGGATTCGGTGCATTATGGGCATCGTCTATGACGGTGCGCGAGCGGCCCAGCGGTCCCGCCAGCGCCGGCCCGCGCGGCCTCGGCGACCGGGACATCGACGCCATGCTCTTCATCGCCGAGATGTATGGCCTGCAACTCGACCTGCTGGCCACAGTCCTCGGCGGTAGCGTCCCGCGGGCCCGCGCCGCCGTGACCCGCTGGCGGCGGCTCGGCTACGCGGAAGCGGGCCGGCTGGGTCCCGGGGCCTCCTGGGTCTGGCTGACCCGCGCCGGGCTGGCCGCGTGCGGCCTGCGCTACGCGCCCATCCCGCCCGGGCTCTCCCGCCTCGCGCACATCAGGGCGGTGACCACGGTGCGGCTGGCTCTGGCGGCCACGGCGGGGTACCAGCAGGCCGGGGCGTTCTGGCGCGGCGAACGCCGGCTGCGGACGCGGGCGGGCAGCCGGGCCGGGCTGCGGGAGCACCTGCCGGACGGCGAGGTGCACTGGCCGGACGGCGCCCCCGTACCGTGGGCCGGGGAATGCTGGGCGATCGAGGCGGAGCTGACCCGCAAGACCGTCACCCGGACGACCGCGATCATGCGCGAACTGCTGTCCCGGACCGGCGACTACGGCTGCCCGGCGGCGGACGCCGCCGTTCCCGGGCGGGCGCCGCGGCACGCACGGGCCCTGTATGTGTGTTCGGCGGCGGCGCGGCCCACGGTGCTGCGGGCCCGGGAGGCGCTCGGCCCGCTGGCGGCCCGGCTGGAGATCCGGGATCTGCCGCCGCAGGCGGCCCTGGGCGCGAGCCCGGACGCGCGCGCGGGCGGGCCGCCCCCGGCCGGCGGGGACCGGGCATGCTGATCCGCCAGTACCTGGCCTTACTGCTGCTGCGCGCCGCGGCCCGCGTGCTGTGGCGGCTGGTCAAGGTGGCCGCGGTGGCCACGGTGATCATCGCGGCGGCGCCCGTCTCGGCTGTCGCGGCCGGCGCGGCGGTGACCGCCTGGGTGTGCGGCTGGCCGCCCCGGCGGCTCTACGGTGCCGCGCTCTGGTGCCTGCCGATGCTGGCGGTGTGGCTGGCCGCCGTCGCGCTGTCCGCGCCCGGCTCGCGGAGTGCCCCCGGCGGGCCCGGCGCGCCCGGTGCCCCGGCCTGGTACCGGGTGGCCGGCGCGCCGTACCAGGCGTGGCTGGACATGTGGCAGCTGGGCGCGTCCGGGCACGTGCGCGGCGGCCGCGGTGGCCATCGCCCCGGCCGCGATACCGCTGGGTCTGCTCATCGGCGGCCTGGCCTGGGCCGTCCGGATCTACCAGATGGGGACGGGCACGGGCGGCCTGTCCCCGAGTTCGGCCATCAGCTTCGACCGGCGCCAGTGGCGGCGCCAGGCCCGCAGCGCCCGGGCCCGCATCGCCGCGCCCGGATCGGTCCCGCTCACGCACCGGAACGGGGACGTGGTGATCGGCGGCACGATCCGGGCCGTCCGGCACCGGGCCCGGGCCGTCACGGCGCTGCCTTACGAGCGGCTGCGCTCGCACCAGGTCGTGATCGGAACGACCGGCACCGGGAAGACGACCTTGCTGCTGCGGCTGTGGGCCGGGTTCATGGCCACGGCGCTGACGCCGGCAGGCGGCCGGGACCGGGCGGCGGCCGCTGCTGGTCATCCTCGACTGCAAGGGCGGCGCCGACTCGCGCCGCATCGCCGACCGGACCCGCCGGGTGCTGCGGGACGCGGGCGCGCGGGCCACGGCGATCTGGCCGGACGACGCGCGGCTTTCGCTGTGGGACCTGCCGCCGGGGCGGCTGATCACCACGCTGCTCGACCTGATCGAGCACGGGCGCGGCGCGCGCGGCCTACTACGCCGACGTGATGGAGGCGATCGTCGCGCTGGCCGTGCAGGCGCCGCCCGCGCCGCCGGCGAATTCGGCGGACTTCCTGGCCCGGCTGGACGCCGACTGGCTGGCCGCCGCGTACGGCGGCCGGGGACGGCGGACGCGCTCGCGGCGCTGCGTTCCGCGTGCTCACGGCATCCCCGACGTGGCGCTGCGGTTCCGCAGCGCTGTGGCGGCGGCTCGGCACCGGCTTCGACGGCGGGCAGCTTCGCCGACGCGGACGCGTGGTACTGCATCCTGGAGGGCACGGCGGAGACCTCGGTGGCCGAGGCGCAGGCCCGGGCGCTGGTCGACCTGCTCGCCAGCTACGTCAGCGGGCCCGGCGGCGAGCGCGAGACGTGCTGCTGCGGTGGATGAGTTCCGCGCGGTCTCCCGGCGGCTGCCGATCTGGGCGCTGTACGAGCGGGCCCGCTCCCTCGGGCTGGCCGTGCAGGTCTCTGCGCAGTCCTGGCAGGGGCTCGCCGGCCGACGACGACGAGCGGTACCGGGTCGCGGCGACCGCCGAGGGCGGCGTCTGGCTGCTGCGCACGCCGCGCCCGGACGCCGTGGCCGGGCTGGCCGGGTCGAGTGCGATAGTCGACACGCACCCGGCGGCTCGATCGCCGCCCCGGCCTGGAGCGACGAGGGCAGTCGCGGGTCCGGCAGATGCCGGTGGTCGACCCGGACATCGTGCGGGCACTCGGGGTCGGGCAGGCCGCCTACGTGTATCAGGGCGGGGTGACCTACGTGCAGGTGAAACGGCTGGTCGCCGCGCCCGCGGCGCTGGCCCCCGGCCCCGTTCGCGCCCGGCCGCCGGAGGTACCGCGGCCGCGGGCCGCCGGCGACACGGTCCCGGTCCCCGCCGCCGCTCCGGCCCAGGCCAGGGCGCCGCTGGCCGACGTGGGCGTGTTCCTGGACGAGGCGTTCGGGCCGGCGGCGCGGTGACTGACCCGTTCGGGACGCTGGGGCTGCCGGCCCGGCCGGACCTGACCGACGACGACGCCCGCGCGGCGTGGCGCAGGATCGCCGCCGCCACCCACCCGGACCGCGCCGACGGCGGTGACCCGGCCCGGTTCGCCGCGGCGGCCGACGCCTACACCACGCTGCGCACGGTCACCGGCCGGCGCGAGGCCTACGCCGACCTGGCGAGCCGGCCACGCCGGGCAGGCCGCCTGCGCCGGGGGCGCCCGGCCGTGCTGGCCCTGCGCGCGGCGCTGGCCGCCGCGGTCTGCGCCGGCGTGCTGGCCGTGGCCGGCCCGCAGCCGGCCAGCCTCGGGCTGATCGCCGGCGCGCTCACCTGGCTGGCCCGCACCGGGCGCCGCGAACTGGCCCCGCCACCCCGAGCGGCCAGTCCGCCCAGGAGGGCCAGCCCGGCCGGGGCGAAACGGCTTCCCCGGTGGCACGGCTGATCTTGGCGCGGCGGATCGTACGCTCGCCCTGGCCGGGCGCCGCCTCTCGGCCACGTTCGCCGACCGGTTCATGAGCAGGACGCGGGCCTCGCGCAGGCGGATCGGCTTCTGGAACTGGATCGGCGTCATCGACGTCGCGGCGCGGAAATGCCGGTGAATCGGCTACCGCGTCGGCTACGAGAGCCCCTCCCAGTTCAGCCGCGAATACCGCAGGACCTTTGGCACCCCTGGGACTTACGGCGGTCCGGTCATCGGCCGGGTGAAGATCAGATCGCCGCTGAATTCTTACGTGAGTAACTGGCGGGAGGTAACCGGAATGCCCCACCGTCATGCCCGCCCGGCGGAGAGAGCCTCACCGTTAAGGCTAAGGTTGGCGTGGGAGATCGTTCGGGGAGCCCAGGGACGAGGACGGGGCATCGTGGCTTCGCGTCCCGCGGCGCGATGAGGAGAGCCATGGACAACATCCAGAACGTGGGCCTGCTCACCCTGCGTGCCGGCGTCGGCGGGGTGCTCATCGCGCACGGTGTGCAGAAGCTGTTCGGATGGCTGGGCGGTGCCGGGCTCACGGGCACCGCGGAAGCGTTCGAGCGGATGGGATTCCGGCCCGGCCGGCCGAGCGCCGTCGCAGCGGGGCTGGGTGAGGCCGGTGGAGGGGCGCTCATCGTGCTGGGTCTGGCCACCCCGGCAGCCGGCGCGGCGGCCGCGGGCACAATGATCCCGGCCGCGGCCGTTCACGCGCCCAGCGGCTTCTTCGCCACCGGCGGCGGCTACGAGTACCCCGCCCTGCTCGGCCTGTCCGCCGCCGCCCTGGCACTTACCGGGCCTGGCGATTGGTCGCTCGATGCCCGGCTGGGTCACCGTCTCAACCCGCCGTGGATGGCGGCCGCCACCCTGCTCGCATCCGCCGCGGCCTCCGCGCTGGTTCTGCAGCGCCGTCACAAGGCACAAACAGCCCAGAACCCCGCGCCCGCCGAGCCGGCCGGAGGAAACGGTCACGTCCCCGATGGCGCGACGACGCCGAGCCCCGAGACCACTGCGTGAGCCACTAGCGGAACTTCCTCGCGGAGCCGGACGATCTTGGCCGAGGCGCGAGCTGGCCCCGCCGGTCGCTGGAAGGCCGGTCGCTGGCGCGGAGATCAACGACCCGATCGCACTACCGGTGCTAGCGTATTAGCCCAGGTAGGCGGCTGAGTCGAGAACACGTTCGTCTCCGCAGCCGTGGTGGCCAGGCAGCCCAATCCCATCCTTTGCCTCAGTATCCTTCGAGCAAGTGGACCAGTCCCAGTGATAGGCGTCATTTCCAATCTGGAACGAGAAGGTGACGGTTGCGCCGAATTCGTCCGCGGAAACGCGGTGCGGTGCTGTGATGTGGGGACTGCCGGCTCCCAGCGACAGCCATTCCGGGGGGGCAGGCTGTTTCGTGGGCGCCAGATTGAGGCCGAAGTACGGGTACCACTGCTTGGACATTTCGGTGCTCAGCGCTGAGGGCGGCACGAAATTAGTCGTTGGCAATGATTCATGACAGACCGGGCGGCTGCAGCTCTGGCCGTTTCCGCTTGTTCCGCCGAGGGTGACATAGATGGTGGTGATGGCCGAACTCGCGACGGGCGCCGACGCGGTGCTGCTCTGGAACAGCTCCACCTGGTAGCGCGTGGCCAGGGTCGGAGTCACCTGGAACTGATACCTGGCCGTCGTACCTGTTGGCCGCAAGATGACCGAGCCGGCCTCGGCTGGTGATTGCTTATAGGGGAACTGCTGCGCATACAGCTGGGCGACCTCGCCGCTTGCCGCTTTCTTGATCTGACCGTAGATCTGAGCGTCTGCCTGCTCGCTCCCGCGGTAGACGACATACACATCACCGGTCACCGGCGGCAGGGCCGATTTCGCGGCGATTTGCAAGGTGGCGGACCCGTGGCTGGGGGTGCCCGCCTGGAGGAGTCCGGCCGCTAGGCCTGCCACTGACAGGATGACGGCCGCTGCGAGTGCGATCACGGCGATGCGACGGCGCCGCCGGGGCGGCTGGGCCCTGTCGCCGCCGTCACCGCGAGCGGGGATCTGGCCGGGGTCTGTGGTCGCGGCGAATGCGGCGGGGACGTTTGTTTCGCCGGTCGGCAGGCTGCCTACGGCAGGCACCCGGCTCAGCGTTCCTGCGGTGTCAGCACCGGGGCCACCGCGCTGCACGGCGCCCCGGGCAGCTGGCCAGGCAGTCTCGGTTGGCGGGTGAGTTGCCGCCAGCGCGATGCCAGGACCGGAATCGTAAGGCTGGAAGCCGAACGCCTCGCGCAGCGCGTTAGCGAACTCCCGGCAGCTGGCATATCGGTCCGCTGGTGCCTTAGCCAGGGCCTTCGCCAGAACGCCGTCGACGGCGCGAGGAAGGTCGGGCCGCCGGGACGTCAGCTGTGGCGGGGGCTCCGACAATTGGGCGTACATCACTGCCGTTGGCTCGTCACGGCGGAACGGGGGTGCCCCGGTCAGCAGTTCGAAGGCCGAACAGGCCAGCGCGTACTCGTCTGCCCGGCCGTCTGCCGGCTTGCCCTCGATCTGCTCAGGGGACATGTAATCCAGCGTCCCCATAACCTGTCCTGTCCTCGTCATCCCGGCCGAGGACGCCACGGCTTTGCTCAGCCCAAAATCCGACAGGTAAACGTGATCAGGCGGCCTGGCAGCACATCCACCAGCATGTTCGACGGCTTCACGTCACGGTGCAGCAAACCGGCACCGTGCGCGGCGTCCAGCGCCGAGGCCACCGGCGAGACGATCGCCGCCGCGCGGGCCGCCGGCAGCGGTCCCTCCCGATGCACCAGCGACTGGGCATCCCCACCAGGCACGTAACGCATCGCGATGAACAGCACCCCGTCCTCCTCGCCAGCCGAGAAAACCGGGACGATGTGAGGATCATCGATGGCCGCGGCCGCTCGCGACTCCCTGATGAAGCGCTGCTGGAACGCCGCATCCCCGGCCAACGCCGGCGCCAGGATCTTCAGCGCCACCAGCCGGCCCAGCCGCTCATCACGCGCCCGGAACACGACGGCCATCCCACCCCGGCCGATCTGCCCCTCCAGCCGGTAACCCGCAATCCGCGAGCCCGCAGCGAAACCGACTACGGAGCCGCCGGCACCTCCGGGAATACCATCATCGCTCACCACGCCTCCCCCCGCTCGCAGGTTGGCCAACCGACGGATACCCCGAAGTCCCAGATCTGGGATATTTCACTCAACCACGAGCGAGTCTCCAGTATCAGGACTGATCGCGGCCGCCGCAACCAAGGACGGCGACGGACGGCGCGAGCTGGCCCGGCCGGTCACTCGAAGCTGGTTCGCTCCAGTGCAGGGTCTGCAGCAGGTCCGTTCGGGAAAATGAGGTCAGTTGACCGGGAGGGTGAGCATGGGGATGAACTGGTCGGCGGGGGCCAGCGAGCCGTGCATGCCGACGAGCGCCGATTCCCTCGGCTCGGCCTGGGTGGCCACGATCGCCCAGGTCCCGGAGGGAGCCGCGACCACGTCGCCGATGCGCGCCGCCATGCCCGCTTCTACCGGGCCGAACCAGCCTTCCTTGATGGCCTCGTCGCGGGAGGCGACCCACGCCCGGTGGCCCAGGGTCTCGCGCCAGGCCGCCAGGACGTCGGCGGCGGCCCCGGGCAGGGCGTACACGTGCCGGGCGCGTCCCTCACCGCCCAGCAGCGCGACGCCCGCACGCAGCTCCGGCCGGGCGTCGACGTCGATCCGGTCCTCGGGCGGCACGTCGACCATCCCGTGATCGGCCGTCACGTACAGGGCGGCGTCGCCGGGCAGCGCGCCGGCGATCTGCTCGGCGAGCTTGTCCACGTGGGCGAGCTGGTAGTACCACGCATCGGATTCGACGCCGAAGATGTGCCCGGTGGCGTCGAGGTCGCCGTGGTAGACGGTCACGATGGCGTTGTCGGACTCGGTGAGCGCGAGCGCCGCCTCGCCCGCGAGGGCGCCCATGCTGTCCGCGGGGCGGTACTGCGCGCCGCGCATCGCGGCGCGGGTCAGCCCCGACCGGCGGAACGGCCGCGCGGCCACGTGGTACGCCGCGATGTCGGCGTCGACCGCGCGCTGGTAGATCGTCGGCCGCGGCTGCCACTGCTCCGGATCGACGCGCTCGTCCCAGCGCAGTCCGTTCAGCAGCCGGTTCTCCCCCGGGATGACGACCTGGTAGCCGAGCACACCGTGCTGGCCGGGCGCGGCGCCGGTACCCAGCGTGGTCAGGCTGGTCACGGTGGTGGCGGGGAAGCCGGCGGTCAGCGGCCGGGCGTTCATGGCCAGCTCGGACAGGAACGGCGCCGCCGCGGGATGAGCGCGCAGCAGTTCCCAGCCGAGCCCGTCCACGATGAGCAGGCAGGCCCGGCGGACCCGGGGCAGGCCCAGGACGTTGGGGGCGGAGCCGCCCACCGAAGACAGTACGGATGCCCCGAGTTCGGCGAGTGTCCGCGAGCCGTAGGACGGCACGATGGGGGCGTTTCTCGGCTCGGGCGTCATGCGGAAATGGTCCTTTGCCTGCTGCTTTTGCCGAAACCAGCCGATCGCATGAGCACCTGGCTCGTCCTGCCGGAACATGCTGCCATTTAAAGGAGCGTAACGGCAACGCACCTCAAGCGCACTATGTGCACCAATGTGCCCTTCTGTGCCTTATTTGCGCGCTTCCTGTCGGACCGGGCGGGCCCGGCCCCGTGTGCGCCGTTCGCGGCCGGCCCCGCTCCGCCCCGTTAGTGGCCGGTCCTGCTCTCGCCCCGTTGGTGGCCCGTCCCCGCGGTCGCGTCGGAGAGCGCGGTCGCGAACGCGAGCACCTGGCGGACGCCGTCCTCGCCGTCGGCCGCCTCGCTGAACCGCAGCGTCAGGTCGTCGGCGGTGATCGTGCCCATGTAGCCGTGGTCGGCTTCGCAGTTCTCATCGCCGCAGTGGGCGGGTTCCAGTTCCACGTGCGACAGCACGTTCCAGCCGATGGTCAGCACGACCTCGCTCGGCATCGTCACGCCGGGCACGTAGGACCCGGGGTCGGGCACCACCCGGGTGACCGCGACCGATGAGATGCGGGAGAAACGGACGGCCTCGCTGCTGGTTTCCGCCTGCGGCCGGGTGTCGGGCTCCTCCGCGGGATGCTCGTCGGTGTGGGAGTAGATCAGCCGCGTCGGGGTGAGCGCCAGGACCGTGATGTGCCGGCGCACCTCCATGCCCGGATCGAAGATCGCGTCGTGCTGGACCACGTAGGCGTGGACGGGCTCGGGGCCGAGCGACGACCAGACGGCATCGGTAACCAGTCCGGGGTAGTAACCGGTGCGCTCGATCGCGGCGCGCAGGTCGTCCGCCGAGACACGTGTTTCCCTCATGTGTTCCATCCTGCACCGTGCGGGGCGGTGAATTCGCCCGGGGAGG
The DNA here is from genome assembly GCA_963808295.1 of uncultured Actinomycetes bacterium. GTDB lineage: Bacteria > Actinomycetota > Actinomycetes > Streptosporangiales > Streptosporangiaceae > Bog-532. The sequence goes on from CAWEFP010000010.1 coordinate 54,306, forward strand.
GCAACGGCACGCCTGCACCAGGTCACAATCCGGTGCCAAAATGACGCGAGCGGGCCGGCCCGGCGGGGTGGGCGCCAGGGCAGCGCGCACGCGCCGGCCACGCCCGGCCGCCGCCAGGGCAGCGCGGCCTCCCCAGCCGCACCTGGCCGCCGCCAGGACAACCCCGCCGCCGGTCAGAATCCCGGCGGCGCCGGGGCGCCCGCGGGAACCCGTTCGGGTGGTTCCGTCCCCGTGACGTCGACCCGCCGCTCTTCCGCGGGCTCGGTCAGCGCCATCGCCCCGGCGCTCGGCTTGGGCCCGCGCCGCCGGGGCCAGCGGGAACCGGATGCGCCGCCGCGGCCACGGTAGACGATGAGCCCGTTCACCGGGTCGGGCGCCGAGTCCAGGGCGGCGGCCACGGCGGGCAGCGCGCGGAAGGCCTCCCACCCGGCGTCATCACGGAACGCCAGCTCCAGGACCACGCCCGTGCGGTGCTCGTGCCACGCCCAGTCCAGCGCACCGTTCGCCAGGGCCGCCTCGATCAGCGCGCGCTCGTAGGAATCCTTCCACCGCCGCGCCGACTGGTCGGCATGGAAGACCTCGATTGACCACCATTCCGCCATAGTTTGAGATAGTACGTGTCTGTTACGAGCTGCGGAAGGGCCTGCCCGGCCGGATCGGGGGGCCTAGTCTGAACCGCCATGCGCCGCGATGCCCTCAGGCTCTCGATAACCCTGCTCAGCGTGCTGCCTGCGGCTGGCCGCAGCCGTGAGGCGGCCGGTTCGCCCGCAGAGAAAACCGTGCGGCCGGGGATCTTCGGTGGCGGTGGCGGCGGCGGGCGGCCGGGCGTCTTCGGCGCGGGCGCCGGGCGGTTTCCCGGGCGGCCGGGCGCCCCGGCTGCCGAACCCGGACCGGCGGGCGGCCCGGCCACCGCACCCGGCCCGCCGTGGCAGGCCGCCGCGCCCCCGCCGCAGGCCACGCCGTCCCCCGCACCGGCGGCCCCCACCCGGGAGACCGCCGGGGAGGCGATGGCCTGGGCGCCGGCGGTCGGCCTGCTGCTCGGCGTGCCCGCCGCCGCCGTGCTGTACGTGTCCGGCCACCTGCTGCACACCGGGCCGCTGGTCGCGGCCGCGCTGTCGGTCGGCACGCTGGCCGTGCTCACCCGCGCCCTGCACCTTGACGGGCTGGCGGACCTGGCCGACGGGCTGGGCAGCCGGAAGCCCGCCGCCGAAGCACTCGACATCATGCGCCGCTCCGACATCGGGCCGTTCGGCGTGATCACGCTGGTCCTGACGCTGCTGCTGCAGGTGACCGGGCTCACCCAGGCGGACGCGGCGGGGCGCGGGCCGGCCGCGGTGATCGTGGCGGTGGTCACCGGCCGGCTCGCGCTCACCTGGGCATGCCGGCGCGGGGTGCCCGCCGCGCGGCCGGGCGGGCTGGGCGCGCTGGTGGCCGGCACCGTGCCCCCGGCCGTTCCGGCACTGATCACGGCCGGGGTGCTGGCGGTCACCATCGGCGGGATCTACCTCGCCGCCGCCGTCGCCGCGGTGCCGGTCGAGTGGATCCTGCCGGTTGCGGAGGCCGCGGGGCTGCTGGCCGCCCTGGCCCTGGCCCGGCACGCCGTCCGGCGGCTGGGCGGGATCACCGGCGACGTGCTCGGCGCCCTGGTCGAGACGGCCACCGCCGCCTGCCTCCTGGTCACCGCGATGAGCTGACCGCCGGACCCGTTCCGGCACGATCGGGGCGGCTGTCCCGCGATCTCTGTACCGGCGTGCACGGCGGGCGACCGGGGGGCAGCCGCTACCCGGCAGTCCGCTCGCCGCCAGACCCGGGAAAGCGGTACCCGCTCATGAGGCCAGGATGAAGGCGGATGAGCTGGCCGGTGCCGTTGCTGACCGGCCACGGCGGCAGCGCTCGGTGATAACGGGCAACTTCAGCCGGGTCACGGATCGGGTCGGCATTACCGGTGACGGTAACCCGCCAGCCGGCGAACGTCTTCGGGTCGAGAACATCCGCCTCATAGGCGAGAACAACGCTGCCGGCCCGCGTCGGCGAGATGACGGGCGGCCGGCCGTGACTCCGGATGATGACGTCACCGCGGTCGATCACATGGCTGACCACCTGAATGCCAGGCAAAGCCTGATAGTGGTAGGCGATCCGGCCGACCTGAACCGTGGCAAGCAGACCCAGCACTTCAGAACTGCTGACGGGTATGAGCCACCGGTCAGGAAGGTCGGCGTTCGCCGCAGCCCCCTCCAGCCCATAGCGAGGCGGGAATGCGCCGGGAGATCCCTGCACTCGACCAAGTATGCCCAGATGACAGACGCCCGGGAATAGCCAATAGTGACCAGACGGCATTGCCCGCATCCGCACCGCTATCGGCATTCCCGCGTGTACCGCTGCCGCTCGCCGTCCAGCTCAGGACCGGAGGACGGCTGGACGAAGATCCCGCCGACAAAAGGACCTTCGTTAGTACCACCGACCCGATCGCGGGCTCAGACTGCGGGCAATTTCCTTACGGTCTCCTGAGAGGGGTTCTCGTCATGACCACTTCGATCCGTCCAGAAGCGGTCCCGGCCAAGCCCGACAAGCCCGAAGAAAAGGGCCCACCCGCGATCGCCGATCCCGGGCCGCTTGGCCTGGCCGCGTTCGCCATGACCACGTTCGTGCTGAGCGTGTTCAACGCCAACATCATCGGCACCCTCGCCCTGCTCGGCGTGCTGCTGCCGGTGGCGTTTTTCTACGGCGGGGCCGTCCAGGTCCTGGCCGGGATGTGGGAGTTCCGCAAGAACAACACGTTCGGCGCGCTGGCCTTCGCCTCCTACGGCGCGTTCTGGATCGCGCTCGCGTGGTTTCTGCGCTACGTCCTCCCGGGGTTGCCCGCCGCGAGGGCGCACGAGGCATTGGGGCTCTTCCTGCTCGCCTGGACGATCTTCACCGCCTACATGGTGCTGGCCAGCTTCGGCACCACCAAGATGCTCACGGCCGTCTTCGCCGTCCTGTTCGCGACGTTCCTCGTGCTGACCATCGGGCAGCTGGCCGCGCCGCCAAACGCGACGGTCATCAAGGTCGGCGGCTGGCTCGGCCTGGTAACCGCGTTCCTGGCCTGGTACCACAGCGCCGCCGGGGTAACCAACGCGAGCTGGGGCCGCATCGTCCTGCCGGTCTTCCCCTGGAAGAAGACGTGAGAGTGCGCCGCTGACACCTCCCGTGCGGGGAGGCGAGCAGTGTGACAAGCCTGACAGCGGCCAACGGACCGGCACGGCAGTGGAGGTGGTGCAATGCGGCCGTGCCGGAAGAAGCTCCGGAAAGATGCTGGCGCTCGCAGTTTGGCACCGATAGCGCCGCCCAGCCAGGAAGCATCAAAGGCGCCAGCCGGTGCGTCGCTTATGCTGCGGAAAACTCTGCCTGAACCGGGCTTTCACCGGGCGGTGGCGCGGCGCAGCGACCAGCCGAGCGCGGCGAACACGCACAGCGGCAGCAGCCACCAGGCGTTCACGTGCGCCAGGTGCACGAGCAGCGCGGTGGCGATCAGGGCCGCGACGGTGACGACCGCACCGCGCCAGTCGTCGCCGACCACGAAGTCGTAGCCAAAATCCCATACCGAACGGAACTTGCTCAACGTGTCACTCCCTCCGGACGGTCCCGGCTGGGAACCGGCACGGCCTGGGCGGCCCGGCGGTCCGGCCGCGGCGCAGCAGCGCCACGTAGCCGAGCGAGACCACCGCGACCGCGGGGATGACCCCGAGCAGCGCCGCGTCGTGGCCCGGCCAGTCCACCCCGGTGCCCTCGGCGCCCCAGAAGATGCCGAACGAGGTGAGCATGATGCCCACCGAGAACTTCATCGCGTTCTCCGGCACCCGGGCCAGCGGGGCCCGGGCCGCGATCCCGACGCCCGCGATGACCAGCACCGCGGCGGCGGCGCCGATGACCGCCAGGCCGATGTTGCCCTGGTTGGTCCCGAAGGTGATCACGATGAAGACGACCTCCAGGCCCTCCAGCAGCACGCCCTTGAACGACAGCGTGAACGCGTACCAGTCGCGGACGCCGCGCCGGGACTGCCGCTCGGCGGCCTCGGCCGCCGCCACCTCACGCAGGTAGGCGCTCGCCTCGTCGTGCAGCGCCTTGTACCCGGTGGCGCGCAGGATCGCCTTGCGCAGCCACTGCAGGCCGAAGATCGCCAGCAGCGCGCCGACCACCAGGCGGAGCGCGCCCAGCGGGACGAGGGTGAGGGCCGGCCCGAGCGCCGCGACCACGATGGCGAGCACGGCCAGCGCCGCGGCCATGCCCTGGAAGGTGGACCGCCACTCCCGGGTCAGCGCCGGCCGCAAGCACGATGGTCAGGGCCTCGATCGCCTCCACCGCGCACGCCACGAAGACGGTGAGGGCGAGGGCAAGCTCGTTCACAGAACCTCCAGGCAGGTACGGGCCCTACCGACGTTACGCGCCGGCGGGTAGACAATGGCCGCGTGACCGATGCTGACGACTCCCCCGCCAGCCCGCCGGGCCCGGCGGGCTGGCTCGTCCTGATCTACCGCGTCCCGTCCGAGCCGACCCGGCTGCGTTCCACGGTGTGGCGCCGGATCAAGAGCCTGGGCGCCATCTACCTGCAGAACTCGTGCGCGGCGCTGCCCGCGACCGGCAACGCCGAGCGGTCCCTGCGCAAGCTGCGGCGCGAGATCCTCGACATGTCCGGCACGGCGGTGCTGATGTCGTGCGACGTGCTGGCCGGTGAGCAGGAGGTGCGGGCGGCGTTCCAGGCGGCACGCAACGACGAGTACGAGGAGATCGTGGACAAGTGCGAGGACTTCCTGCAGCAGGTGAAGAAGGAGTACACGGCGAACCACTTCACCTACGCCGAACTGGAGGAGAACGAGGTCAACCTGGTCAAGCTGCGGAACTGGCTCGCGCGGGTCCGGGACCGGGACGTGTTCGGCGCGGAGGGCCGGCCGGGCTGCGAGAAGGCCCTGGACGAGTGCGAGCAGTCGCTGGAGGCCTACGCCGCGCGGGTGTACGCCGAAGAGGCGGAGGGCCAGTGAGGATCCCGGCTGGCTGGGCGCATGAACTTCCATGACGCCTCGATAGTAACAGCCGTTAGATTGTGTAGCTAACTTTGGTTAGGTCCAGATTGTGACCAGCACTTAACCTGCCCGCCACCTGGGTGACACCGTGCCGACGACTGGCCGGGCCTGGTTCTTATTTGTCCGCGTCAATCGGCCTGGAAGCCGAAGCGTCCTCGATCCGCACCTTCCAGGCCCAGCTCGTGCCCGCGCTGCTGCAAACCGGGGACTACTCCCGCGCCGTGGTCCGGGCCCACCCGGATGACCACCCGCGACAGCGCCGGCCGGGAAGGCGAACCGCCGGTCCATCACCGCCCCGGCTTCTACATGCGCGCCCTGCGCGAGGGACACATCCAGGCCAGCGACCAGATCATCAAGACCGTGCCGCGCGGGGAACTCGCGATCATCTGGGACCTGGAGGTCGCGATCAACGGTGGTGTTCCGCACCTATTGCAGCCAGTGGCCGGTCGATGAGCGGCGCCCCCTGCGGCCTGCGATCCTCGAGCCTTCATCGAAGCGGTCACTGCCCGCCACAAGAGTTTCCCGAGCGATCTGATGAGGCTTGTGGACTTCGGCGATGTGTGGCGGCAGGGTGGATGTCAGGACCAGCCCCGGTGGCACAGGCCACTGACATTAAGGAAGAGGAGCCGGCATCGTGGATGAGAAGCTCGAGGTGGTTGTCATCCCTGTCTCGGATGCCGACCGTGCGAAGGAGTTCTACGGAAGCCTTGGCTGGAGACTCGATGCCGACCGCGCCGCTGGTGACAACTTCCGCATCGTCCAGCTGACGCCTCCGGGCTCCGGGTGCTCGATCCAATTCGGCACGGGCATCACGTCGGCCGCGCCCGGCTCTGCCCAGGACCTGTACCTGGTCGTCTCCGACATCGGGGCTGCGCGCGCCGAGCTCGTCGCCCGCGGTGTCGAGGCTAGCGAGGTGTTCCACGAAGGGGCGCCCGGCGCTCGGTTTCATCACGACGGCGCGAATGGTCGCGTCAGCGGTCCTGCGCCCGATGATGCCAGCTACGGCTCGTTCGTCTCGTTTAGCGACCCCGATGGCAACAGCTGGTTGTTGCAGGAGGTCACGACCCGGCTGCCCGGGCGCGTCGACCCTGCCGTGACTTCGTTCGGCTCGGCAAGCGACCTGGCGAGCGCGATGCGGCGCGCCTCCACTGCGCACGGCGAGCACGAGAAGCGCATCGGCGAGGCAGATGCGGACTGGCCCGACTGGTACGCCCGGTACATGGTGGCGGAGCAGGCCAGGACGGAGCTGCCGACATGAGCGACTATGACGTGATCGTGTTCGGCGGCGGGGCGCCCGGGGAGCACTGTGCCGCGGCGCTGGCTGCGCGCGGGCTGCGCGTCGCCGTCGTTGAGCGAGAGCTGGTCGGCGGCGAATGCTCCTACTGGGCCTGTATTCCGTCGAAGTCGCTGCTGCGCCCGGGCGAGGCGGTGCAGGGCGCACGCGAGGCCGCCGCTAGCGCGCAGGTCGACGTGGCGGCCGTGCTGGCCTGGCGGGACTTCATGGTGTCGGGCTATTCCGACGCCGGCCAGGAGCGCTGGCTGGCGGGCCGGGGCATCGCCCTGCTGCGGGGCACAGGCCGGCTGGCCGGCACCGGCGTGGTCGACGTTGACGGCGTCCGCCACACCGCGGAGCACATCGTCGTGGCGACCGGCTCAGATCCGGTCGTGCCTGCGATCCCGGGCCTGCGTGAGCTCGAGGGCATCTGGGGCACCCGCGAGGCGACGAGCATGAAAGCGGTCCCGCGACGCCTGCTCGTGCTGGGCGGAGGGTCGGCGGGTGTCGAGCTTGCGCAGGTCGTGCGGCGTCTCGGCGGTGAGGCGGTGCTCATCGAGGGCGCCGACCGCGTGCTGCCACGCGAGCCTGCCCCGCTGGGCCAGGCGCTCGGCGAGGCCCTGCGCCGGGACGGGATCGAGCTGATGCTCGGGATGCACACCACCGCGGCCCGGCGGGAAGGGGAGGAGTATGTCCTGGCTTTCGATGGCGGCACGGATCTGCGCGGCGACCGGCTGCTGGTGGCAACCGGCCGGCGCCCGCGCGTCGGGGGGATCGGCCTGGAGACGGTCGGCGTCGAGGCCGGCCCGCACGGGATCCCGGTAGATGAGTACCTGCGCGCAGGCGAGCGCCTGTGGGCGATCGGCGACGTCAACGGCATCTGGCCGCTCACCCACGTCGGCGAGTATGAGGGCGACGTTGTCGCGGCGAACATCGCCGGCGAAGCGCGTCCGGCGAACTACGAAGCCGTTCCCCGTGTCACCTACACCGATCCGCAGGCCGCCGCGGTGGGCGCGACCGAAGCGCAGTACAGCGCCACCGCGCCGGTGTCAGAGGTGCCGAAGACGGCCACCTACACACACGCCTACGCCGAATCCAGCGGCTTCCTGACGCTGCTCAGCGACGGCAAGCGGCTGACCGGCGCGTACGCGCTCGGGCCCGAAGCCGGTGAGTGGATGCAGCAGGCGACGCTTGCGATCCGCGCACACATCCCGGTCGAGGTGCTGAGCGACACGATCCAGCCCTTCCCGAGCTTCTCGGGCATCTACGACGCAGCATTGACGGCGCTCCGCATGCAGATCGCGGACATGCCGCCGCCGGCCCGGCCAATGGCCGCTCAGACAGCGAGCCTGTCCCGATGAGCATCCAATGGCTGGCTGTTGCCGTCGGGCAGCAGGCCGTCGGCAAGGTACGGCCGGGTGGCACGCTGCTGTTCATGGGCGGCACCGGCGGGCGGGCACGCGGACCCGGCCTGTCGCTCATTGCCGCGGCCACCGCCGCGCTGCCCGCCCTGATCGCCAACCTCGCGGTCGAAGTGGCGCCGATCCGGGTCAACCTGATCGCGGCCGGGTTCGTCGACACGCCGCTGTCCGCGTCGCTGCTCGGCGACGGCCTCGAAGCTCGCCGCGACCAGCTCCGCGCGACGCTCCCCATCGGGCGCGTGGTCGGCCCGGCCGACGTCGCCGCGCTCGCCGTTCACATCATGGCCAACACCGCCCTGACCGGCGCCACCTACGACATCGACGGCGGCCGGCAACTGATCTCCTCATGAATACACGACCGCGGAGTACGGGTCGGCGAGGCTTCTTCCCGAACGACTGATGCCCGGCCACGACCTCGGAAGGCCCTGATGGAATATCTGGTTACGCGAGGCGTACGGCGGCTGGGTCGTCTGGCCCCGTAGTTCTCGGCGGCAGAGGTGCCGCAACGCGGTCGTCAGGGGTTGCAAGGGCGATTGTCAGGAGCAACCGGCCGAAGCGCCGGCATCCTGGCCCGGCCGCCGAAGCGCCATCCACGCCGTATCAGACAGGCAGCCCATGCCAAAGGAGATGCCGACATGCCGAGCCAGGCCATGCAGGACCTGATGGACGCCTTCAGGGACCAGCAGAAGGCCAGTGCCAGCCAGGCCCCGCCGACGCTGGAACAGCGCCGCGCCGCCTTCGCCCCCGCTGGCCGCCTTCATCCGGTGCCTGACGACGTGCTGGTGCGGAGGTGACCGCTGGCGGGGTGCCAGCCCACTGGCTTGCCGCCCCGGGAACCGACACCGGCCGGGTGCTCCTGTTCCTGCACGGCGGAGGTTACGAGCTCGGGTCGCTTCGCAGCGACGGCGAGCTGGCCGCCCGGCTGGGACGGGCCAGCGGGATGCGGGTGCTGTTCCCCGAATATCGGCTGGCCCCCGAGCATCCCTTCCCCGCCGCCATCGACGACGTCCTGGCCGCATGGCGCTGGCTGCGCACCGGCCAGGACCTGAGCGCACGATCAATAGCGGTGGCCGGCGGCTCGGCCGGCGGAGGGCTCGCCGTCGCCCTGCTCGTGGCCCTGCGTGACGCCGGGGAGGCATTGCCCGCGGCCGCCGTACTGATGTCCCCGACGGTGGATCTGACCAGCTCGGGGGCCTCGATGACCGAGCGCGCCGAGCAGGATCCGATCTCCACCCCCGCCATGCTCCGTCAGTTCGCCTCCGGCTACCTGGCCGGGGCTGACCCTAAGACGCCCCTGGCGTCGCCGCTGTTCGCCGCACTGGCCGGGCTCCCGCCGCTGCTTGTGCAGGTAGGCACGGCCGACCTGCTGCTCAGCGATTCCGAACGCCTGGCAGAAGCAGCAGCCGAAGCCGGGGTCGACGTCACCCTGCAGACCGGCGAGGGCCTGCCCCACGTCTACCCGATCATGCTCGGCACCCCCGAGGCAGCCCAGGCCACCGAGCAGATCGGGAAGTTCCTGCGGGCCCGGGTTCGCTCACCAGACAGCCCATAGACAGCAGGCTTCCCGGCGCCCGGTCCGTCGCTGCGTAACGCCCGGCGAGCTTGCTGATCACCCCCAAGGTCGCCCGCCGAAAGGCCCCTGACCGCACCGATCCGCGCATCATCCGAACGGCGCAGGCCCTTGCCCAGGCGATCATGGAACTCGCCGGTGAGACAGGAAATCGGGGTGGCGGGCCTGCGGCAGGCCCAGGTGCTCGGCCAGCCACGGCCCGGTCACGCTGCCCGGGTCACGCGCGACGTCTGCGGGCGTCCCCGCCGCGAGGATGTGCCCGCCGTCCGGGCCGCCGCCCGGGCCCATGTCGATGAGGTGGTCGGCGGCGGCGAGCAGGTCCAGGTCGTGGTCGATGACGATGATCGTGGCCCCGGCCTCCAGCAGCCGGTCGAACACGCCGACCAGCGTGGCCACGTCGAGCGGGTGCAGGCCGGTGGACGGCTCGTCGAAGACGTACAGCGCGCCGCGCTGGCTGCTGCGCAGCCGGGAGGCGATCCGCAGCCGCTGCGACTCGCCGCCGGACAGGGACGGCGTGGGCTCGCCGAGCCGCAGGTAGCCGAGGCCGACCTCGCTGACGGGCCGCAGCGCCGCGGCGACCGGGGGCCGGTCGGCGAACCGCTCCAGGGCGTCGTGCACGCTCAGGCCGAGCACGTCGGCGATGGTCAGGCCGTCGACCCGGACGGCCAGGGTGGCGTCGTTGAAGCGCGCGCCGTGGCAGGTCGGGCACTGGACGGTGATGTCGGGCAGGTACTGGACGTCGAGGTCAATGTGGCCCGAGCCCGCGGCAGGTCGGGCACTGGCCCTCGCGGGTGTTGAACGAGAAGTGCCCGGGCTTCCAGCGCCGCCGCCGGGCGTACGCGGACTCGGCGAACAGGCGGCGGATCTGGTCGAACGCCCCGGAGTAGGTCGCCGGTGTCGACCGCGCGTTCTGGCCGATCGGCGAGGCGTCGATCTGGACGACCTGGCGGATGCCGCCGAGGTCCAGGCGGCGGACGTGCCCGGGCAGCGCCGACCCGCTCAGCAGCGCCCGCGCGGCCGGGATGAGGCTGTCCAGGACGAGGGCGGTCTTCCCCGCCCCGGACGGCCCGGCCAGCGCGGTCAGCCGGTGCACCGGGAAGGCGGCGGTGAGGTCGTGCAGGTTGTACAGGTCGCCGATCTCGATGGTGATCTGCCCGCCGGCGACCGGCCCGCGCCGGGCGGTCACGCGGCACGGCCGCGGCGCCGGCCAGGAACGGGCCCATGATCGAGCGCGGGTCGGTTTCCAGCTGGCCGGGGGTGCCCTGGGCGATCACGGTGCCGCCCTGGGCGCCGGCCCCGGGGCCGAGCTCGATGACCCAGTCCGCGGAGCGGATGAGCTCCCGCTCGTGCTCCACCACGACCACGGAGTTGCCGTTCCCGGCCAGGGCGGTGATCGTCTTGCGCAGCCCCGGGACGTTGCTCGGGTGCAGCCCGACCGACGGCTCGTCCAGCACGTACAGCATGCCCGTGGTGCTGGCCCGCACCGTCGAGGTGAGCTCGATCCGCTGCCGCTCCCCGGTCGACAGCGAGGCGCCGGCCCGGTCGAGGGTCAGGTAGCCAAGTCCGACGTCGAGCAGCGGCGTGAGCGTGCCGTTCAGCTCGGCGAGCAAGCCGGTGGTCATCCGGCTGAGCTCGGCCGGCAGCCCGGCGGGCAGGCCGGCCATGAACCCGCGCAGCTCGTCCAGGCCGAGCGCGCTGATCTCGGCGATGTTGCGGCCGCCGAGCTGCGAGGTCAGCGCCTCGGGCCGCAGCCGGGTGCCGTGGCACACCGAGCAGACGCGGGTGATGAGGAAACGCTGCACCAGGCGGCGGGTGCGCTCGTTGTCGCTGCGCAGCGAGCGCTCGACCGCGGCGACGGCGTTGTCGTAGTTGACCGACAGCTGCACGGTCCGCCCGGTCCGGCCCGAGCGCAGCGTCACCTGCCGCTGAACCGGTTCACCGTGCAGCACGATGTCGCGCTCGCGCTCGGTCAGTGACTGGTACGGGACGTCGAGCCGGACCCCGAGCTCGCCCGCGGCATACATCGACAGCCGCCGCCCGCCGGAGTTCCACGGCAGCACCGCGCCTTCCTCGATCGTCTTGTCCGGGTCGGGAACCAGGGTGCTGACGTCGACTTCGGACCGCACGCCCAGGCCCTGGCAGGCCGGGCACGCGCCGTAGGAGTTGAAGGCGAAGGATTCGGCGCTGGGATGCTCGAAACGCGCGCCGCACACCGGGCAGACGATCTCCTGCCCTGCGTGGCGATCGACGGCCCGACGCGGTGGCCGTTCGGGCACAGGTGCGAGCCCAGCCGCGACATCATCAGGCGCAGCACGTTGAGCACCTCGGACATGGTGCCGACCGTGCTGCGCGGTCCCGGTATCGGCGGGCGCTGCCGCAGCGCCAGCGCGGGCGGCAGGTGGTCGATCCGGTCCACGTCCGGCCGCTGCGCCTGGGTCAGCCGCCGGCGGCTGTAGGTGCTCAGGCCCTCCAGGAACCGCTGCATGCCCTCGGCGTACAGCGTGCCGATGGCCAGCGACGTCTTGCCCGAACCGGACACGCCGACCACCGCGACCGTCCGCCACAGCGGCACGTCGACGTCGACGTCCCGCAGGTTGTTGTGCCGGGCCCCGCGCACGCCGATGACCGTGGGCAGGGTACCCGGCACGGGAATATCACCAGCCGCCATACCAGGCAACTTAAGGCCATCGGTCAGTGGCTGCTGAGCCAGGACAGCCGGACGGCGACGGCTCGCCGCTGCCTGCGCGGTGAGCTCCTCATCTTGAACTCGGCCGTCACATCACGGCCGTCGTGCTCGACCGGCACCGTCGCGATGGCCGTCCCGGGCGGCGAACGGCCCGCGTAGTTCCGGGGATTGATGTGGGTATTCGTGCGCGGAGTTGAACCAGACGGGGCCCGGTGAAATAGGGTCTATTTCTAGTAATGCGCCAGTCGTCCCGCTGGTTCCAGGCATCGCTCTACCGGCATCTGCCCCCTCCAGCGCACGCAGCACGCTAGCCCCTGTCATACCGTCCCGGCGCAGCCACCAGGAAATAGCCGTCAAATGCGGCTGGAGCAGGCATGACGCCGGAGCGGACATGGCAGGCGCGCACCGGTCAGGCACTAGCATCGGCAGGGTGACGATGATGATTCATACCAGCGAGACGCCGGCCCGCGCCCTCGAGGCGGACGCCCTCATCGTCGGCGTGATCCAGGCGGCGGACGGGCCACGGCCCGCGCCGGGATCCCGCGAGGTCGACGACGCGCTCGGCGGCACTCTGGTGGACCTGCTGACGGCCCTGGACGCGACCGGCCGGGCGGAGGAGATCACCAAGATCCCCGCCGCTGGGCGGCTGCCGGTGCCCGTCATCGTCGCGGTCGGGCTGGGCGCCGGCCCGGACGGCGGGGACAGCCGTTTCGATCCGGAAACGCTGCGGCGCGCGGCCGGTGCGGCCGTCCGGGTGCTGACCGCCGGCCGCCCGGCCGCCCGGCTGGATGACGGCGGCGGCAGTGTGCCGGGCAACGGGAAGCGGCACATCGGGCTGGCCCTGCCGGCCCGGGACGCCGGCGAGGTGGCCGCCGTCGCGCTCGGCGCGCTGCTCGGCGGGTACGCGTTCCGGCGCTACCGGACGACGGGCGCCACCCCTGAGGCGGTACTGACCCTGCTGACCAGCGTCAGCGGGCCCGCGGCCCAGGCGCTCGCGGACCGCGCGCAGGTGCTCGCCGACGCCGTGACCCTGGTGCGCGACATGGTCAACACCGGCCCCTCGGATCTGGTCCCGGTCACCTTTGCGGCCGAGGCGCAGCGGGTCGCCGCCGCCTGCGGGCTGGCCATCGAGGTCCTGGACGAGAACGCGCTCGCGGCCGGCGGCTACGGCGGCATCCTCGGCGTCGGCCAGGGGTCGGTGCACCCGCCGCGGCTCGTCCGGCTCGAATACACCCATCCCGGCGCCACCCGCACGCTCGTGCTGGCGGGCAAGGGCATCACGTTCGATTCCGGCGGACTGTCGCTCAAGCCGCCAAAGTCGATGGAATGGATGAAATCCGACATGGGCGGGGCCGCGGCGGTGCTGGGCGCGCTGCAGGCCATTTCGGCGCTCCGGCCGGTGGTCAACGTGGTCGGCTACCTGCCGCTGGCGGAGAACATGCCGAGCGGGTCCGCGCAGCGCCCGTCGGACGTGGTCACCATCCACGGCGGCAAGACGGTCGAGGTGCTCAACACCGACGCCGAGGGACGGCTCGTGCTCGCCGATGCGCTGGCCCGCGCCGCGGCCGACTCCCCCGACCTGATCGTCGACATCGCGACGCTGACCGGCGCGCAGCTCGTCGCGCTCGGCCCGCTGGTGGCCGGCGTGATGGCCAACGACGACGCGCTGGCGGCCGGCGTCGCGGCGGCGTCGGACCGGGCCGGTGAGCCCGCCTGGGCGATGCCACTGCCCGCCGAACTGCGCAAGGGCCTGGACTCCGCCGTCGCCGACCTGGCCAACGTGTCGGGCGACCGGAACGGCGGGATGCTCGTGGCGGGCCTGTTCCTGCGCGAGTTCGTCCCGGACGGCGTGCCGTGGGCGCACATCGACATCGCCGGGCCGTCCTTCAACGAGTCCGACCCGTTCGGCTACACCCCGCGGGGCGGTACCGGCGCGGCGACCAGGGCCCTGGTGCAGATCGCCGAGGACGTCGCGGCGGGCAAGCTCCCGGCGGAATGAACGCATTTCCCGGCACGCTGTTCCGGGCGGCGGGACCGGGCGGGCGCGCGGTGGCCGGCCTGCGCCGGGGTAAGGCCGCACACGGTGGGCAGACTCACTCCGGAAGGGCCTCATCGCGCTGCGGAAACCCGCCTCCGCGCGGTCCCTCCGGGGTGAAATGATGGAAGCAACTGTGAATGACAGATAGGGGAGCGTTCCGTGGCAGAGGGCAGCGGCGCCTACGACATCGTCGTGCTGGGCGGCGGCAGCGGAGGTTACGCATGCGCGCTGCGCGCCGCCGAACTGGGCATGCGCGTGGCACTGATCGAGAAGGACAAGGTCGGCGGGACCTGCCTGCACAAGGGATGTATCCCCACCAAGGCGCTGCTGCACTCCGCGGAGATCGCCGACCAGGCGCGGGAGAGCGAAACCTTCGGCGTCCGGTCCCGCTACGAGGGCATCGACATCGCGGGCGTGCTGGCGTACAAGGACAAGGTCGTCGACCGGCTCTGGAAGGGCCTGCAGTCGACGATCGCCAGCCGCAAGATCGACACCATCGAGGGCGACGGGCGGCTCATCTCGCCGACCCAGGTCCAGGTGGGCAACGCGGTCTACCAGGGCGGGCACATCGTGCTGGCCACCGGGTCGGTGCCGCGGAGCCTGCCCGGCCTGGACCTCGACGGCGACCGCGTGATCTCCAGCGACGACGCGCTGCGGTACGGGCGGGTGCCCGCCTCGGTGGTCATCCTGGGCGGCGGCGTCATCGGGGTCGAGTTCGCGAGCGTGTGGCGCTCCTTCGGGGCCGAGGTCACGATCGTGGAGATGCTCCCCCAGCTGCTGCCGCTGGAGGACGAGTCGAGCGCGAAGCTGCTGCAGCGCGCGTTCCGCCGCCGCGGCATCGGCTTCGAGCTGGGCGCGCGGTTCGAGAGCGTGAAGCACACCGACACCGGCGTGACCGTGACCCTGGCCGGCGGCAAGACGCTCGACGCGGACCTGCTCCTGGTGGCGGTCGGCCGCGGCCCGGTCTCTTCCGGCCTGGGCTACGAGGAAGCCGGCGTGGAGATGGAGCGCGGCTACGTCAAGGTCGACGAGTTCTGCCGGACCAGCGTCCCGACCATCTCCGCCGTCGGGGACCTGATCGCCACGCCGCAGCTCGCGCACGTCGGTTTCGCCGAGGGCATCATGGTCGCCGAGCGGATCGGCGGCCTGGACGTCACGCCGATCGACTACGACGGGGTGCCGCGCATCACCTACTCCGACCCGGAGGTGGCTTCGGTCGGGATCACCTCGGCGGCGGCGGTGGAACGCGGCATCGAGATCACCGAGTTTTCCTACCCGCTCGGCGGGAACGGCAAGAGCGTGATCTTGCAGACCCAGGGCGCGGCGAAGGTCATCGCGGCCAAGCGGGAGGACGGCACGCCGGGCGAGGTCCTCGGCGTCCACCTCGTCGGCAGCCGCGTCGGCGAGCTGATCGCCGAGGGCCAGCTCATCTACAACTGGGACGCCGAGCCATCCGACGTGGCGCAGCTGATCCACCCGCACCCCACCCAGTCAGAGATCATCGGCGAGGCGATGCTGGCGCTGGCCGGCAAGCCCCTGCACGTACATGCCTGAGCACGGACATGTGCCGGGCGGCCACCGGACGGCGGTCACCCCGCGGCCCCGGGCACATGAGCGGACAACCTCTCCGCGCGCTTACGTGAGCGGCGGACAACGAAGGAGTCACGGGAACAATGTCGGTCTCGGTATCCATGCCCCAGCTCGGCGAGAGCGTCACTGAGGGCACCGTCACGCGCTGGCTGAAGAAGGAAGGCGAGCGTGTGGAGGCGGATGAGCCGCTGCTTGAGGTGTCCACCAACAAGGTCGACACCGAGATCCCCTCACCGGCGTCGGGTGTCCTGCGCGAGATCGCCGTGGGCGAGGACGAGACCGTGGAAGTGGGCGCGCAGCTCGCGGTGATCGAGGAAAGCGCGGACGCTTCGGCCGACGGATCCGCCGCGCCGGGCGGGCCGGCCGGGTCCGCGGCCGCCCCCGCAGCCGAGCCGGAGCAGGAGGCCGCACCGTCGCCGTCACCCGATGGCGGCCCCGGCGGGGGCCCGGCCACCAACGGCTCAGGTGGCCTGGGCGTCTCGGCGGGCGCCGGGGGCCCGGGAGGCTCGGCGGGCTCGGCGGGAAGCCAGCCGGACGGTTACCCCGGCAGCGCGGCTCCCCCGGCCCCGCCCGCGCCGGCCTGGTCGCCACCGGCCCAGCCGTCGGCCCCGTCCCAGCCGGCGCCGCCGTCGTACGGGTCCCAGCCGTCGTACGGGTCCCAGCCGTCGTACGGGTCCCAGCCGTCGTACGGGTCCCAGCCGTCGTACGGGTCCCCGCAGGCTGCGCCGGCGCCGTCCGCGCCGGCCCCGCAGCCGGCCGCGGCCTCCGCCGCGCCGGGTGCGCAGGCTCCGCAGGGGTACCAGCAGGACCAGGGCGGCCAGTTCGCGGCGCCGACCCCGCTCCCGGCCGGCGGCGACGGTCCCTACGTGACGCCGCTGGTCCGCAAGCTGGCCGCCGAGCACGGCGTGGACCTGGAGTCGGTGGCCGGCACCGGCGTCGGCGGCCGGATCCGCAAGCAGGACGTGCTCGACACGGCCCGCGCCCGGCGCGAGGCCGAGGCGACCCGGCAGGCCGCGGCGCCACCCGCTGCCGCCCCCGCACCGGCCACTGCTGCGGCGGCCGTGCCCGCGGGCCCCGCGGCCGGCGATGGCGTGGCCCAGCCGGAGGCACCGTCCCGCCGGGCCATCGTCCCGTCCGCGCTGCGCGGCACCACCCAGCGGATGTCCCGGCCGCGCCAGGTGATCGCCCAGCGGATGGTCGAGTCCCTGCAGACGTCGGCCCAGCTCACCACCGTGGTCGAGGCGGACGTGACCGCGATCGCCCGGCTCCGGGAGCGGGCCAAGCCGGACTTCGAGGCCCGCGAGGGCGTCAAGCTGAGCTTCCTGCCGTTCTTCGCACTCGCCGCGGTGGAGGCGCTCAAGGTCTACCCCATGGTCAACGCCGTGATCGACATGGCCAGCTCCCAGGTGACCTACCACGACGCCGAGCACCTCGGCATCGCCGTGGACACCGAGCGCGGCCTGATGGTGCCGGTCATCCACAACGCCGGTGACCTCAACCTCGGCGGCCTGGCCCGCAAGATCGCCGACCTGGCGGCGCGGACCCGGTCCGGCCATGTCAACCCCGACGAGCTGTCCGGCGGCACGTTCACCCTGACCAACACGGGCAGCCGCGGCGCGCTGTTCGACACGCCGATCATCAGCCAGCCGCAGGTGGGCATACTCGGCACCGGGACCGTCGTCAAGCGCCCGGTGGTGGTCGAGGACCCCGCCCTCGGCGAGGTCATCGCGGTCCGCTCGATGGTGTACCTGGCCCTCACCTACGACCACCGGCTGGTCGACGGCGCGGACGCCGCCCGGTTCCTCAGCGCGGTCAAGGACCGCCTGGAGGAAGGCAGCTTCGAAGCCGAACTCGGCCTGTAACCCCGCCCGATCGTTCCCGGCGCCCGGCCCCGCGGTGTGCGCGGCCGGGCGTTGGCCGGGTCGGCGGTCCTGCGCGGGGACCGCCGTCCTTTCCAGGCATGCTCCTGATGCGAGTGATCATGCAGGTCCTGCGAGACTGAGGCTGACTTGCCGATGGAACTACTCGCCTGACGCGGCCGCAGATTTCCGCCCTGCGCCGCGGACTGACCGGGGGCTGCCAGATGGAACCTGCCGCGACGATGTCCGCTCCACCGGTATCCACGCTCGAGCGCGAGTCGACGGAATTGCGGGCGCGCCGCCTGGCCGCCGCGCGCCGACGGGCTACCGCTCTCCTCGCAGGGGTAACGGTTCTGTTCGTGGCCGTGACTGTGGCCGGCGTCCACGGGACTCTTCTTGACTACGTGCAGGCCGGCGCCGAGGCGGCCCTGGTCGGAGGCGTTGCAGACTGGTTCGCCGTAACGGCTCTGTTCCGCCGTCCCCTGGGCCTACCGATACCGCACACCGCGCTGATCGTCGGGCGCAAGGACCAGTTCGCCGCCACTCTCGGTCAGTTCGTGCAGGAGAACTTCCTCAACGCTGATGTTCTTGCCGAGCGGATCCGCTCCACCCGGCTCGTTCCCCGCCTGGCCGCCTGGCTGGCCGACCGGGCCAATGCCGTCGGCTTCGCCGCCCGTGCCGCGGATCTGGTGGTCACGGTGGCCGAGGCTCTCCGCGATGAGGATGTCCAGCGCGTGCTCACCGACGAACTGACCCGGGCGGTAGGCGCCGTCGAGGTGGCGCCGCTTGCTGGGCGGGCCCTGCGGGTCATCATCGCGGGAGGCCGCCGCGCCGAGTTGGTTAACGCCATCGTGTCCGGCGCCGATCGCTATCTCGCCGATCATTACGCGGAGCTTCGTGAGCAGTTTGAGGCCGGGTCACCCCGCTGGGTGCCCGACGCGGTTTACCGGCGGGTCTTCGACCGTCTGTACACCCGCCTGCGCCACCGGCTGGTGGCGATGGCCGCCGATCCCGGCGACAGTGCCCGGCATCAGTTCGAGGAATGGATCGCCGGGCTCCCCGACCGCCTCGAGACATCCCCGGAGCTGCGCGAGCGCGGGGAGCGCTTCAAGCGCGATGTTCTTGGCAGCGCCGGGCTGCGGGACTGGTCCTCGTCGCTGTGGAAGAATGTGAAGGAGACACTGCGGACCCAGGCGGCCGACCCGGAATCTGAGCTGCGCCGCCGGCTGGCCGATGCGCTGGCGGCGGCAGGCCGGCGCCTTGGATCAGACCGCCTCCTCCAAGAGAGCCTCGAGCGTGTGGTCGAGTCAGGAGCCAGGGCACTGGCCGATCAGTTCCACGACGAGCTCGCTGGCCTTGTCACGGGGACTATCCAGCGGTGGGATGCCGAACAGACGTCGAGCCAGCTGGAGCTGCTACTAGGGCGCGATCTGCAGTTCATCCGCATCAACGGCACGGTGGTGGGGGCTGGCGTGGGCCTGGCCCTGCACGCCATCGCCCTGGCTCTGGCCTAATTCATGCCAGATAGTTCTGCGCGGTACCTGGGAGGACGGGACACGCCAGTGAAGGCCGTATAGAAGACGAGGCCAGCACGGTTACTCCCCGATCATGCCGTTCGGCAGTTTGCCTAAGTGCACTTCGTAAGCCTGATGAACGAGCCTAGAGTATGCGCAACCCACCTGATGATGTTTGACTTCCACTCCGCCCTGAAGGGCGGAGATTCCCGCCTGTCACGCCGCTTCCCGGCGTGACTCCGGGTGGGTTCCTGCTTCGCCGCGCTGCGCCGGGGCAGGCCCCGGTCTTACCTGCGCTCCGCAGGCTGTCACCGCCAGTCCGGCGGCCCTGGCGACGTTGACCGCCGCGTTGATGTCCCGGTCCAGCCACGCTCCGCATGCCCGGCACTGCCAGGTGCGGACGTGCAGCGGCTTGGGGCCGTCCTTGACCCCGCACGCCGAGCACACCTGGGACGTGGGGACGAACCGGCCGATCCGGCGGAACTCCCGGCCGTACAGCCGGGCCTTGTATTCCAGCATGGCCACGAACGCCGACCATCCGGCGTCGTGGACGGACTTGGCCATCCGGGTCCGGGCGAGTCCCTTGACCGCCAGGTCTTCCACGCGACCGCTTGGCTGTCGCGGATCAGCCTCGTGGAAAGCTCGTGGTGGAACTCGCGCCGCGCATCCGTCACCCGCGCGTGAGCGCGGGCGACCCTGGCCCTGGCCCTGGCCCGGTTCCTGCTGCCTTTCTCTTTGCGGGACAGCGACCGCTGCGCCCGCCTGAGCTTCTTCTCCGCCCGCCGCAGGAACCGCGGGGAGGCGATCTTCCGGCCATCGGACAGCACCGCGAAGTGGGTGAGTCCCAGGTCGATGCCGACCACCGGCTCAGTCGCGGGCAAGGTGACGAGCCCGGCCTCGATGACGAAGCTGGCGAAGTACCGGCCCGCAGAATCCCGGATCACGGTCACGCTGGACGGCTCGGACGGCAGATCACGGGACCATCGGACCACGATGTCCCCGATCCTCGGCAGCCGCAGCTTCCTGTTGGCCAGCACCCGGAACCGGGCGCTGGCCGTGAACCGGACCGCCTGCCGGTGATCCTTGCGGGACTTGAAGCGGGGCGGCCCGATCTTCGGGCCTTTCCGCTTCCCGGTGACCGACGCGAAGAAATTCCGGTACGCCGTGTTCAGGTCCGCCAGGGATTGCTGGAGGATCACGGCGGACACGTCCGCGAGCCAGGCCCGCTCCGGGGTGGCCTTCGCCGCGGTCAGCCGGGCCGACAGCTCAGCGTCGCTGACGTACGGCCGCCCGGCCGCATGCGCCTCCTGCCGGGCGCGCAGCCCGTCGTTGAACACCACCCGCGCGCACCCGAACGCCCTCGCCAGCGCGGAACGCTGGCCCGGCGTGGGGTAGAGGCGGTAGTTGTACCGGAGCTGCACACATACAGCATACTTGGCTTCATGGCCGAATACGGTGACATCCGCACTGGCAGGCACTGTGTCTTCATTCTGCGTGCCCATGGCCCCGCACTGGCAGGCACTGTGTCTTCATTCTGCACGCCCACTTGGTTTTCGTCACCAAGTACCGGCACCCCGTGTTCACCGCCGCGCACCTGGAGCGCATGGAAGAGATCATGCGAGACGTATGCGCGGACTTCGGGTGCGAGCTGGCCGAGTTCAACGGGGAACCCCAGCACGTCCACCTGCTGGTCAACTTCCCGCCCACCGTGGCGATCTCCCGGCTGGTCAACAGCCTCAAGGGCGTGTCGTCCCGCAGGCTGCGGCAAGAGTTCCCGGACCTGCAGCGGCACTACTGGCGGGCGAAACGGCTATGGTCCGGGTCCTACTTCGCCGGGACGGCCGGCGGCGCCCCTATCTCCGTCCTGCGCCAGTACATCGAACGGCAGGACCATCCCGCCTGACGGGCTCATATCCGCCCGCCTTCACCACCGGCCCGAAGGCCGGCGCACTGGCGGGCAACTTGGTAGCAGCGCCATATGTTTTACAAGCCGCGTGCTCGCGGGTTCTGCTCAAGGAGCCTGGCTCCCTGAGCAGCGATGGACAGGGCTGCCACGCCGCGGGGGTCGCCGAGCGACTGGCCGCTGAGCGCTTCCAGGCGGTGCAGCCGGTTCCGTACGGTGTTGCGGTGGCAGTAGAGCTGCCGTGCGGCGGCGGAGGCGTTCCCGCCGCACTCGAGCCAGGTCCGCAGCGTGGTCAGCAGGATGTCCCGCTCTGCTGGGGCGAGAGCAACGACCTGGCCGAGCAGCCGGTGAACCACCCTGGCGGAGATCTCCGGTGCACCCGCTACCAGGGCCGCCACCCAGTCATCGTCGATGCCGGCGACGCCGGTGCTGCCGGGCGGCAGGCACCTTCTGGCGACGGCTGCGATCCCGAGGGCCCGGCTGGTGTCGAGGGCGTCGTCATACTCGGCGCTGATCCCGACCCTGCTGGTCGCCGCCTCGGCGAGCAGATCCCTGATGACACGCGGGTTCCGGTCCTGGCTGACGGCGATCAGGCCCACCTGCTCGTCCGCGCGCAGGCGCCAGGCCGACGGCACGCCGCGGCGCCGGAGGAACTGGGCCGCCCCGGGCAGGTTCTCACTGCCTGCTCCCGGTGTTTCGGCGGACACGGCCAGGTAGGGGCCCCGTTCCGGCAGGCCGATCGCGGGCAGGCTGCCGCCGAGCATCTTCCACTCGCCCAGCCGCCCCTCGAACAGGGCATCGAGCAGCAGCGTCCGTTGCTGCTCATCCTTCCGGGCGGACTCGATCAGGGCGTCGCGGTACTCGGCGTTGACGGCCTCGGAGCTGGTGTCCACCCAGGCCCAGACCGTGGCCGACCCGCGCACCAAGCCGTCCAGCCATTCCGGGCCCTTGCGCAGCGCCCGGTCGGCGAGCGCACCCCAGATGACCTGAAAGCCCAGCCGGTAGGCGTGCAGCACCGAGCCCAGCGGCACGCCCTGGTCGGCCCGGCGCCGGGCGGTATCGCGCGAGGAGGAGGTGCTCGGCGGCCGCTGGCTGGCCAGATCCTCAACGAAGCTGGCCAGGTTTTCCCGGATGCTGCCGCGCAGGTCCTCGATATCGACGGCAAGGTAAGACTGGTCGGCCTGCAGCAGCATGGCCACCAGCTGCTCGGTAAGAGCGCCGAGCTCGTCGGTCAGCTCGGCGGCGAGCCGGGCCACCACGGAGTGGCCGGCCGGCCCTGTGGTGGCACGGCGCATGGCCTGAACACTACCGGCGGGCAGGACCTGACCAGGTCACACGCCTGCCGGGCCCGCACCCGGCCGCGGGTGCACAACCCGGCCGCGTGATTTCTGTCCTCGCAGACAGTGCGTTGCCGACTGCGAGCTGTGCATACTTCCCCTAACCGCCCCAGCCACCGCCAAATGGCAGGCGGCGAGGCATTCGGTGACCTCACGCCAGGTCAGCGCGCTTCGCAGGCTGGCGCTTGTGCCGGTCTGGGGTGATCAAGATGGGTGGCATCGGTGCCGTCCTGCTGGAGGATGCGATGACAAATCTGAGTTCGGTGCTCCAGCACGCGGCGGCCGATCATGGCGAGCGCCCAGCCGTCCGCCTGGACGGCCTCGTGCTGAGTTACTCCCGGCTATGGGACGCGGCAGGCCGCATGACCTCCCTGCTGTCGTCTCTCGGGATCGGGCCGGGCGACCGGGTCGCCGTCATGCTGCCCAACGTGCCGGCCTTCCCGGTCGCCTTCTACGGTGCGCTGGGACTCGGCGCCGTGGTCGTGCCGGTAAACCCGCTGCTGAAGAGCCGCGAGGTCGCCTACTATCTCCGCGATTCGGGCGCAACGGTCCTGCTCGCATGGCACACCGCGGCGGACGAAGCGGCAAGGCCGCCGCGGAGACGGGCGCACAGGTCATCGAGATTTCCGAGCCCAGCGTGTCCGCGCTGCTCGCCGACTTCGCCCCGGTTCCCGGGGGCGTGGAGCGGGCCGACGACGACGACGCGGTGATTCTTTACACCTCGGGAACCACCGGCAGGGCCAAGGGCGCCGAGCTTACCCACGCGAGCCTGCGCCGCAACGCCTGGCTGATGGCCACCACGCTGCTCCACGCAGGCCCCGGCGACGTGATCATGGGCTGCCTGCCGCTGTTCCACAGCTTCGGGCTGACCTGCGCCCTGAACGCCACGATCATCAGCGGCAGCACCCTGACGCTGTTGCCCAGGTTTGACCCGGGCAAGGCACTGGAGATCATCGGCCGGGACAAGGTGACGATCTTCGAGGGCGTGCCGACCATGTACGCGGCGATGCTGCACGATCCGGCCGGCGCGCAGGCAGACACCTCGTCGCTGAGGGTGTGCGTATCCGGTGGTGCGGCGATGCCCGTGGAGATCATGGGCGGGTTCGAGCAGGCGTTCGGGTGCGTGATCCTGGAAGGTTACGGGCTGTCGGAGACCTCCCCGGTCGCGTCGTTCAACCACCCGGACAAGGCACGCAAGCCCGGCTCGATCGGCACGCCGATCGCCGGTGTGCAGATGCGCGTGGTCGACCCCGGCGGCACCGAACTGCCGGCCGGCGAGGTTGGCGAGGTCGTGATCGCCGGTCACAACATCATGAAGGGGTACTGGGGCAAGCCGGAGGCGACGGCCGAGGCGATCAGCGATGGCTGGTTCCGCACCGGTGACCTCGGCAGAGCCGACGAGGACGGCTACTTCTACATCGTCGACCGGAAAAAGGACCTGATCATCCGCGGCGGGTTCAACGTCTACCCGCGCGAGGTCGAGGAGGTCCTGTACGAGCACCCAGCGGTCGCCGAGGTTGCCGTGATCGGTATCCCGCATGACGAGCTCGGCGAGGAGGTCGGTGCCGCCGTGACGCTCAGGCCCGGCGCGACCGCCACGACGGCGGAACTGCGCGCGTTCGCCAGGGAGCAGATGGCGCCGTACAAGTACCCGCGGCACGTCTGGCTCGTCCCCGGGCTGCCGAAAGGCCCCACCGGCAAGATTTTGCGCCGCGAAGTGCATCCACCGAAGGAGCTGTGATGACCGCCCAACCCGCCCGTTCACAAGATGACAGCCCCGCCCGTTCACAAGATGACAGCGCCGGCCGCCCAGTGGATGAGGCAGCAGCGTCCGGCGCCGTCGACGCGGCGGGCGAACTGGATGCGGCCGGCGCGCTGGATCTGTTCGTTCCCGACGCTGCCCTCGGCACGCTGCGCCGGTTCCGGCCGGATTCCAGCGCCGTGCGCTACGTGTCCCACCTGGCCCGCCGTCCGGGGACCGTGGCCCGGCGCACCGGGTCGCTGGCTGCCGAGTTCACCAGAATCGCGGCAGGAAGCTCGGCGGTCGCCCCGGCGCGCCGCGACCGCCGGTTCGCCGATCCCGCCTGGACCGAGAACCCGCTGCTGAAGCGGACCGTTCAGACATACCTGGCCCTCGCGCGGACCGCCGAGAACCTGCTCGCTGACGCCGAGCTGGACTGGCGGGACGACGAGCGCCTGAAGTTCGTGCTGACCAATGTCATTGCCGCATCCGCGCCCAGCAACAACCCGTTCCTCAGCCCGGTCGCGTGGAAGACGGCCATCGACAGCGGCGGCCTGAGCCTCGTCCGGGGTTTCCGTGCCCTCGTTTCCGACATGTCCTCTCCTCCCCGCATCCCGGCGATGGTGGAGCCCGACGCGTTCACCATCGGCAAGGACATCGCGGCGACGCCCGGAGCGGTGGTGGCCCGCACCGATGTCTACGAGCTCATCCAGTACCAGCCCGCCACGCCCACCGTGCACCAGTACCCGCTGCTCATGGTCCCGCCGATGATCAACAAGTACTACATCACCGATCTGGCGCCCGGCCGCAGCATGCTCGAGTTCTTCGTCTCCCAGGGGTATCAGGTATTCGTGCTCTCCTGGCGGAACCCCGGCCGAGGGGCCAGGCACTGGGATCTGAACACCTACGGGGGCGCCGTCGTGGACGCGCTCAGCGCGATACGCAGCATCACCGAGGCGGCCAAGGTCAACATCTGCGGCCTGTGCGCCGGCGGCATCCTCTCGTCGATGGTCAGCGCGCACCTGGCCGCGACGAGGGCACTCGATCAGGTCGCCAGCCTGTGCCTGGGCGTAACCGTCCTTGACCAGTCGCAGGCGGGCACGACCGTCGCGCTGATGGACCAGAGCACCGCCGCGATATCCATCCTCTCCTCCCGCGTCCGCGGCTACATGGACGGGCGCACCCTCGCCGAGATCTTCGCCTGGCTGCGGCCCGATGACCTGGTCTGGAACTACTGGGTGAACAACTACCTGCAGGGCAAGACGCCGCCGCCGTTCGACATCCTGTTCTGGAACGCCGACACCACGAGGATGCCCGCCGGGCTGCATCGCAGCTTCATCGAGATCGCCATGGCCAACGCGCTGGCCAAGCCGGGCGCCGCCAGCATGCTCGGCTCGCCGGTCGATTTGTCCAGGATCGGCGTCGACGGCTACGTCGTGGCCGGCATCGACGACCATATCGTGCCCTGGCCGGCGGCCTACCGCGCCACCCGGCTGCTCGGCGGCAGCGTCCGGTTCGTGCTGTCCACAAGCGGCCACGTCGCCGCCATGGTCAACCCGCCGACGAACCCCAAGTCGACCTACCGGCTCGCGCCCAGCAACCCGCCCGACCACCGCGACTGGCTGGCCCAGGCCGAGACGATGCAAGGCAGCTGGTGGACTGACTACACCTCTTGGCTAGCGGACCGCAGCGGCGGCATGAAAGACGCCCCGCGCACGCTGGGCAGCGCGGAATTCTTGCCGCTGGATCCCGCACCAGGCAGCTACGTCCTCGACCGTTGAGTAATGCTCGATCAGAAGAGAACATCAAATCGGCGGAGGCCTGGCCTTCGCCGATTTGATGCTGGGCACCGAGACTTGGCTTGTGGGTTTAACCGGTGTTTCCGGCCCGAATGCGCGGCGGCGGGTGCGGGATACTCGGGGCATGGCGGGTGAGGGTGCGGTCCGGCGCGCTCGTGACCCGCCGGCGGGGTCCCGTGACGGGCGGGTCAGACCGAACCGATCACGCGCTTGGCGTAGGACTCCAGGGTGGCGTCGGCGTCGTCGTGCATCAGGTAAACGCTGAAGTTGCCGGCGCCGATCTCGGCCAGTTCCTGGAGCCGCTGGACGTGCGCCTCGGGCGGGCCGAGCAGGCAGAACCGGTCCACCACCTCGTCCGGGACGAACGCCGTGGACGGGTTGCCGGCCTTGCCGTGGTGGGAGTAGTCGTAGCCGTCCCGGGCCCTGATGTAGTCGGTCAGCGCGCGCGGGATCGTCTCGCCGGAGTCGCCGTACCGGGCGACCAGGTCCGCGACGTGGTTGCCGACCATGCCGCCGAACCAGCGGGTCTGCTCGCGCATGTGGGCCAGGTCCGTGCCGACGTACGCGGGCGCGGCGACGCAGATGGTCACCTCGGACGGGTCCCGCCCGGCCTCGGCCGCGGCCGCGCGGACGGAGCCGATCGTCCAGCGGGCGATGTCCGGGTCGGCGCACTGCAGGATGAAGCCGTCGGCCTCCGCGCCGCACATCCGCAGCGCCTTCGGCCCGTACCCGGCCATCCAGATCTCCAGCCGGCCGTCGCGCACCCACGGGATGCGGACGGGGGTGCCGTCGAAGTCGACCGAACGGCCCTCGGCCAGATCCCGGATGTCCCGCATGGCCCGCGACAGCACCGCCAGCGACGCCGGGCGCCGGCCGAGCACGCGCAGGGCGGAGTCACCACGCCCGATGCCGCAGACGGTCCGGTTCCCGAACGTGTCGTTGAGCGTGGCGAACAGCGACGCGGTCACCGACGGGTCGCGGGACAGCGGGTTGGTCACCAACGGCCCGACCATGACCCGGGAGGTCCGGGCCAGGATCTGGGAGTAGATGACGAACGGCTCCTGCCACAGCACGTGCGAGTCGAACGTCCACACGTGGCTGAAGCCGCTGGCGTCGGCCCGCCGGGCCAGTTCGATGACACGCTGGGCCGGCGGGTCGTTCTGCAGGACGAGGCCGATATCCATCGTGCCCCTCCCCGGGATGACTGGCTCCCCCGGGCTGCTGGCTACCGCAGGTACTGGCAGGTGCCGCGGGGCAGGAACCGGCCCCGGCCCGGCTGCCCGTGCCACTCGCCGCCGGACAGGATGATCTCTCCGCGGGACATCACCGTGGCGACCTGGCCCTGTACCTCGCGGCCCTCGTACGCCGAATAGTCCACCGCCATGTGATGCGACGCGGCGGACAGAACGTGCCTGGCCGCCGGGTTGTACAGCACGATGTCGGCGTCCGAGCCCGGGGCGATCGTGCCCTTGCGCGGGTACAGCCCGAACATCCGCGCCGGGGTGGTCGAGTTGACCTCGACCCACCGGGCCGGGGACAGCTCGCCGTCCACGACGCCCTGGTGCAGCAGGTCGATGCGGTGCTCGATGCCCGGGATTCCGTTCGGGATCTTGGAGAAGTCGCCGCGGCCCAGTTCCTTCTGCTCCTTGAAGCAGAACGGGCAGTGGTCGGTGGACACCACGGACAGGTCGTTGGTGCGCAGCCCGCGCCATATGTGCGCCCAGTGGTCCTTCGTCCGGACCGGCGGGGAGGCGACGTACTTGGCGCCCTCGAACCCGGGGGCGTCCAGGTCGTCCTGGGACAGGTACAGGTACTGCGGGCAGGTCTCGGCGAAGACCGGCGCGCCGCGGTCCCGGGCCTCGGTGACCGCGTCCAGGGCCTGCCGGGCCGACAGGTGCACGATGTACAGCGGCGCGCCCGCGACCTGGGCCAGCCGGATCGCGCGCGACGTCGCCTCGCCTTCGAGCTCCGGCGGCCGGGTGCGCCCGTGCCAGCCGGGATCGGTGTGGCCGGCCTCCAGCGCCTGCGCCACCAGCGCGTCGATCGCGATGCCGTTCTCCGCGTGCATCATGATCGTGGCCCCGTTGCCGGCCGCCTTCTGCATGGCCTGCAGGATCTCCCCGTCGGTCGCGTAGAACACGCCCGGGTAGGCCATGAACATCTTGAAGCTGGTCACGCCCTCGCCGACGAGGACGTCCATCTCCTTGAGGGTCTGCGGATTGACGTCCGAGACGATCATGTGGAAGCCGTAGTCGATGCTGGCCTTGCCGTACGCCTTGCCGTGCCAGGTGTCCAGGGTCTCCTGCAGGGAGGTGCCCTTCTTCTGCACGGCGAAGTCGATGATCGTGGTGGTCCCGCCCCACGCGGCCGCGCGGGTGCCGGTCTCGAAATCGTCGGCGGAGAACGTCCCGCCGAACGGCATCTCCAGATGGGTATGCACGTCGATGCCGCCCGGCATGACGTACTGGCCGGAGGCGTCGAGCGTGCGGTCCACCGCGCCGCTCAGCGCGCCGGTGTGGGCGGGA
Source organism: uncultured Actinomycetes bacterium (assembly GCA_963808295.1). Lineage (GTDB taxonomy): Bacteria > Actinomycetota > Actinomycetes > Streptosporangiales > Streptosporangiaceae > Bog-532. The sequence goes on from CAWEFP010000010.1 coordinate 82,622, forward strand.
TCCAGGAGCGCGGCGACGGTCTCCCCGTCGACGAGCACGTCGGCGGGGAGCGCCCCGGTCGCGGTGACCACGGTGCCGCCGCGGATGAGAGTACGCAACGCTGCCTCCTCAGGGCCGTCGGGCCTCAGGGCCGGTGCCGGTTAAGGTGCGGTGAGCGGGCCGTACGTGTCCGGCCGCCGGTCGCGGTAGAACTGCCACTGGTGCCGGACCTCTTCCAGCAGGTCCATGTCGAGGTCGCGGACCAGGACCTCCTCCTGGCTGTCGGAGGCGGTCCCGCCGATGATCTGCCCGCGCGGGTCGGCGAAGTACGACGTCCCGTAGAAGTCGTCATCCCCCTGCGGCTCGACGCCGACGCGGTTGATGGCGCCGACGAAGTACTCGTTGGCCACGGCGGCCGCGGTCTGCTCCAGCTGCCACAGGTACTCCGACAGGCCGCGGCTGGTCGCCGACGGGTTGAACACGATCTTCGCGCCGGCCAGGCCGAGCGCGCGCCAGCCCTCCGGGAAGTGCCGCTCGTAGCAGATATAGACACCGATCCGGCCGACGGCGGTGTCGAACACCGGGTAGCCGAGGTTGCCGGGGCGGAAGTAGAACTTCTCCCAGAACCCGGTGACGTGCGGGATGTGGTTCTTGCGGTGCTTGCCGAGGAAGCGGCCGTCGGCGTCGATGACCGCGGCGGTGTTGTAGTACACCCCTACCTGCTCCTGCTCGTACACGGGTACGATGAGGACCATGCCGAGCTCGCGCGCGAGGTCCTGCATGAGCCGCACGGTCGGGCCGTCCGGGACCTCCTCGGTCCACCCGTACCACTGCGGGTCCTGCACCTGGCAGAAGTAGGGGCCGTAGAACAGCTCCTGCAGGCACGCGACCTGCGCGCCCTGGCTGGCCGCCTCGCGCAGCGCGGCGACGGCGTTCTTGATCATCGAATCCTTGTCGCCGGCCCATTTCTGCTGGACGAGCGCGGCGCGTACCTTCGGCATCGGGTCTCCTATCGGGTGCGGTCCGGGCGGTGCAGGGTCGGGGGGCGGCGCTAGGCGGGCAATTCGGCGAGGATGGCGGCGGTCCGGGACAGGCCCAGCCTGGTCGCGCCGGCCTCGACCATGGCGATCGCGTGGGCGGCCGAACGGATCCCGCCGGAAGCCTTCACGCCGAGGCGGCGCCCCACCGTGGCGGCCATCAGCGCCACCGCGGCGGTGCTCGCCCCGCCGGCCGGGTGGAAGCCGGTGGATGTCTTCACGAAGTCGGCGCCGGCCGCCTCGGCGGTGCGGCAGGCCATGATGATGCCGCCCTCGTCCAGGACGGCCGTCTCGATGATCACCTTGAGCACGGTGGGGCTGGGCGCCTGGGCCCGGACCGAGGCAATCTCATCCTCCACCTCTTTCCAGCGCTCCTGCCTGGCCAGCCCCAGGTTGATGACCATGTCGATTTCGCGGGCGCCGGCCGCGGCGGCCAGGCCGGCCTCCCCGGCCTTCAGCCAGGCGGTGTGCGCCCCGGACGGGAAGCCGGCCACCGCCGCCACCAGGACGGGGCTGCCGGCCACCTCCAGGACGGCCCGGGCGGTCAGCGTCGGGGATATGCACACCGCGTACACGCCGAGCTTTTTCGCCTCGGCGCACAGCGCGTCGATGTCCTTCGGGGTGGCCTCCGGGGCCAGGAGCGTGTGGTCGATCATCGCTGCCAGCTGGTTCCTGGTCAGCGCCGGGGTCGCGGTCACAGGTTCAGCACCTCCGTTACCTCCTCGCGCAGTTCGGCCAGCCGCCGGGCCGCCTGGGCCCGCAGCGGCGCCAGGTCACCGCGGCCGCCGGCGGGCAGGACCACCTGCAGGTAGATCTTCACCTTAGGCTCGGTGCCGCTGGGCCGCACCGCCACCCTGGTCCCGTCGGCACACCGCCAGATGATCACATCGGAGCGGGGCAGCGTGAGCGGGTCCTTGCTGCCGTCCTCCCGGGTGCGCAGGCCCAGCCCGAGGTCGTCGACGACGTCGACCAGCTGGCCGAGCAGCGAGACGGGGGGCTTGGCCCGGGCGGCCTCCAGCAGCGCCGCGCCAGCGTCCACGCCCTCGCCCGCGTCCATGCCCTCGCCCTCGCCCGCGTCCATCTGCCCTCGCCCTCGCCCATACCGCGGCCAGCCCGACGGAGAACTGCCCGGTGGCGAACAGGCCGAACCGGCGGGCCAGGTCGTCCAGCCGGGTGGCCAGCGAGCCGCCCTCGCTCTTGGCCTCGGCGGCGGCGTCGGCCAGCGTGACGGCGGCGGACATCCCGTCCTTGTCCCGTACCAGGTCGGTCACCGCGTAGCCGAGGGCCTCCTCGTAGCCGAACAGGAACTGGCTACCCGGTTCCCCGTCCGCGGCCCGCATGATCCATTTGAAGCCGGTGAGGGTCTCCGCGTACCGGGCGCCGGCCGCGGCCGCCATCCGGCCCAGCAGGCCCGAGGAGACCACCGTGGTGACGAGCAGGCGGCGGCCCGGGTCGCCTTCGTGCCGGAGCAGGTGGTCCGCGAGCAGTGCGCCGATCTCGTCCCCCGTCAGCACGCGCCAGCCGCCGCCGGGGCCGGGGATCACCGCGGCGAGCCGGTCCGCGTCCGGGTCGTTGGCCAGCAGCAGGTCCGCGCCGCTCCGGTCGCCCTCCTCGATGAGCAGGTCGAGGACGCCCGGTTCCTCGGGGTTGGGCCGGGGCAGGGTCGGGAACGCCCCGTCCGGCACGGCCTGCGCGGCCACCACGGCCGGCTCGGCGAACCCGGCCCGGCCGAAGGCCCGCAGCAGGGTGCTCAGGCCGACCCCGTGCAGCGGGGTGTAGGCCACGCGGAGCGCCCGGCGGGCGGCGGCGTCCGCACCGGGAACGGCGTCCGCACGGCGGGACCGTCCGGCAGAAATGTTCCCGGTCGGCGGCCGGTCAGCGGGCAGCGCGGCCGGCACCACCGCGCCGAGGTAGGCGTCGATCAGGTCCGGGCCGAGCTGCTGGCCGGGGCCGCCGAGCGGCACCGCGCGCAGCGGGCCGGCCTGGTCCGCGGCGGCGGCGATGCCCGCGTCGGCCGGCGGGATGATCTGGGCGCCATCGGCCCAGTACACCTTGACGCCGTTGTCCTCCCGCGGGTTATGGCTGGCCGTGACCATCACCCCGGCCGCGGCGCGCAGCTGCCGGACGGCGAAGGCCAGCACGGGGGTGGGGACCGGGCCGCCGAACCGCAGCACCCGCAGGCCCGAGCCGGTCAGCACCGCAGCGGCATCGGCCGCGAACGGCCGCGAGCCGCGCCGCGCGTCGAACCCGATGACGACGGGCAGGCCGGCCAGGTCCGGCCCGGCGGCCCGCAGGTACCGGGCCAGGCCGACCGCGACCCGGCGGACGGTGGCCCGGTTCATCCGGGCCGGGCCGGCCCCGAGCGGGCCCCGGATACCCGCCGTGCCGAAGGTCAGCGGCTGCGCGAACCGGGCCGCGAGCTCGCCGACGTCGCCGGCCCGCAGCAGCGCGCTGAGCTCGGCGCTGTCCGCCGCGTCGGGATCGTCCGCGATCCACGCCCGCGCGGCGGCCCGCAACTCGTCAGCCTGCCGGTGCGTCAGCGGGGCCGCCCGGCTGCCCGGCCAGCGATGCGTGCCCGGCCGGCTGCCGCCGCGCCGAGGCCACCGTCAGCCCCCAGTAAAGAACCAGTGCCACCGCGAAACCCACCGCCCAGTTGTAGTTTGTACAGCGGCTTCAGAGCCGGGATCAGGCCGCCTTCCGGGAACGGGCCCTGGCCCGGTGCCGACCATGCCCCGCCGACGGCCAGCAGCGCGCCCACCCCGGGGGCGACCATCGCCCGCCAGTTCCAGCCACCGTTGTACCAGTAGGCACCGCCGCGGCGGTAGATGTCGGCCAGGCGCAGATCTCGTCGTTGCTGGCCAAGCGTGACCCGGCCGTCGGGGCAGTGGACTTCCTCTTGGACCGGCGACGTCACCATGCCCGCCTCCTTGCCCGTACGGGGTTCACCTCAAGACCGCCAGCGCGGTCCGTCCTCCCACGGTCAGCCCCCGGCGACCCCCTGCGATGAAGAACTCTTTACAACAAGGTAAAGCCGGGCCCTTTCCGGAGCGCGGCGTCAGGCCGGGCGCTGGGTATCGGGCAGGAACAGCACCGAATTGTGGTTGCCAGGCCTGTCCCGGTGGATGCGGCGGTGTCCGCCATTGGCACAGCCGACCGGCTGGGGCATGCTGGTGCCTGGGCAGACTCAGGCGGGAGGGCGCGACCGTGGCGTACAAGGCCTTCGATATCCAGGTGCCGGGGGGGCAGCTTCACGTCGGCCAGTGGGGCAGCGGCCCGGCCGTTGTCATCGCCGCCCACGGCCTGACCGGGACGCACATGAACTTCGAAGCGCTGGCCGATCAGCTGGGTGACGCCGTGACCCTGCTGGCACCGGATCTGCGCGGCCGGGGGCGCAGCACAGCGGGCGGCCCATATGGGATGGCACGGCACGCCGACGATCTGATGGCCGTCCTCGACCACGCCGGCGCCGCAGACGCCCTGGCCGTGGGTCATTCCATGGGGGGCTTCGCAGTGGTGGTGGCCGCCGACCGTCACCCTGGCCGGCTCCGGGACCTCGTCCTGGTCGACGGCGGGCTGCCACTGGACCTTGGCAGCCTGGCCGACCTGCCAGTTGAGGAGGCGGTGCGTGCGGTGATAGGCCCCTCGCTGGACCGGCTGCGGATGACCTTCCCCTCCCGCCAGGCTTACCTGGAGTACTGGAGGCCGCACCCGGCCCTGGCCGGGGACTGGAATGACTACATCGAGCGGTCGTATTCCTACGATCTGGCCGAAGACGCCCCGGAGCTGTCCTCCAGCGTCCGCGAGGAGGCGGTCCTGGAGGATTCCGCCAGCCAACTGCGCTCCGGTGACGTGGAGCGGGCGCTCGGCCATCTGGCCCAGCCCGTTGTCCTGGTGCGGGCCCCCCTCGGGATGTTCAACCAGGAGCCGCCGCTGTACCCGGACCCTGTGGTAGCCGCCGCCCGCGGCCGCATCCCCCAGCTGACCGACGTGCTGGTGCCCGGCGTCAACCACTACACGATCCTGCTGACTACCCGGGGCGCGAGCGCCGTCGCGGACGTGATCCGCGACCGCCTGGCCACAGCCTGACAGGGGCGGATGCGCAGACGGTGCCGCGGGCCGTCATCCCCGCACCGGCATCCAATACGCCAGGATGGGCGAGCCGGCCGTGATCGCGCGACTTCGCTCGCCGTCTCACAATCGCCCGTTTGTGAAACGGTGCCCGGTGTCTGGGAATCGTTCGATTTACAACACGAAGAGCACGCCCTGGGGATCAGCAGAGATCAGCTGCTGTTGCGGTGACAACATCCGCGATGTTGCCCGGATCAAAAAGCCCGGCGACGTCGGCGAGTGCTATCGAGGTGGCGAACCCGGTGGCAAGCATGACCCCGACGCCGACCCACTTCCGAGTTTCCTGGGGGTCGAGGTCGCACACGTCGCTGACCAGGTCCGAGACCCAGCTCGCAGGCCCAAGGGCCTTGGTCTATGGCTGCGTGCCCGAAGCGACCGCGCGGCTGCGCGCGAGCTTTGCGGGCCGCGCGGCGTATAGCGCACACATGGAACAGCCGACCGATCAGCGCGGTGACCCGGTCCAGGGTCACCGCGCTGATCCTCGCCCCAGCCGTCATCGCCCCAGCCCAGAGGGCACCTTTAGGGTCGACAGGATGGGCCCCTATTTACGGGGTGGACCGAGGCTTAGTACCAGTGCCAGCCGTGGTAGCAGCCCCACGACTCGTAATAGTGCCACCCGTACCAGCCGTCGTACCAGCCGTAATGCCAACCCCAGTACCAGCCCCAGCCCCAGCCGTACCACCAGTAGTTGGGCTGCTGGTGCTGCCCCACTGTTCCGGGCTCGACGTGGTGTGACACCGACGTGACCGCCGTCGGCTGGGCGGTGCTGGCCGACGCCACGCCGGTCAGGCCGAGCCCGCCAATCATGGCGGCTGCGGCTGCAATGCCCGAAGCCCGCCGGAGCTTGTTCTTGATGTTCATAACTTCCTCCCCTTTGCCCTCGAATTCTTGTCTTCAGCTCTTTCGCGAGGCCGAGTTTGCCGCCCGGGCCAAGGCCGCGGCACGTCTCGTGTCTGAATCGATGCGACCCCGCCGCCACGCTAAAGTCCGCTTTTACTATCGCCTCCCGAGCGTTTGCAGTTACGCCGTTGAGTTAAGCATTGCCACGGCTATGGCTCGCTTGTCAAGGGACATCAGGTTTGGTCAAATAACGTGAAGGTAACGTTTCGATCTTTGCGCTGGATGGGGCCGGAACTCAACCCTCTCCAGGTTGACGATGAGGTATCTTGGACTGGTAGTTATTCTGGTTGACCAGATTGATGAGCAGCTCACGGAGCCGCGGTGCCGTGTAGATATCGATCTTGCCCCCGACGTCAATGACCTCGATGCCGTCCTTGGTGTAGTGCCCCAGCTTCAGATCCACCAATCCTCCAGCGCCATGCATGGCGTCATCTCAACGTCCATCCCGGCGAATGGGCCGACGTAGCCAGGGCCAGGGCGTGATCCTCTGCCGCATTCAACCACGCTCCGTTATCATGTCTATACGAAATCATGTCTTCGGGCATCGCGCTGCAGTCAGGTTTGACCATACCTATGGGCGACAGTCTGGCGGGGTCCGCAGATAGTAGTTTTCCATTCGTGTCGCTTGAGTCGGTTATCCCGCAGGATTACCCGGCCGAGAGTCTTGGCTGGTAGCCGGGTGCAGTGCGGGCTCGGGAACCGAAGTGCAGTGCAGGCTCCCAGCCGGGTGCAGGCTCGTAAGCGTTAGTTACCGCAGCGTAGTGATCTTGGGTTGGTCGCGCCATGCGGGAGGGGTACGCGCCTGGTCAGGACGGGGTTCGCTCATAGATGGCTTTCGGTGGGGGCCCGGCTCACCTCCAATAGGTATTAGGTGGCTCCTTGCCCCCCCCCGCCGGAGCCGGTCTCGGCGCCGGCCGACAAGGTGGTGACGAACGGGTCGATCCGCTCCGGCATGTGGGGCAAGGCCTGTAGCGGTGCTGACGGGTCCGTCGTTACCGGCACCCGTGCTGCAGCAGATGACTGAGCTGGCCCGGCAGTTCGGTGCCCTGTACGGCCGCGAAAACGACCATTACCGGGACGTGAGCGAGGCGCTGACCGAGCTCGGTGAGTCCGTCGGTGAGCTCCGGCAGACCGTCACCGGTCACGCGAGATCCTCGCGTCCCTCGATGGGGTTACCGCGCGGCTCGCAGAGCTGACGGCGGCGATCGAGCCGCTGCTGCCACCCGAACCGGGCCCGCTGTGCTACCCGGCCCCGGCGATCCGGTGGTGGGCCCCCGATTTCAGCGACCAGGACCGGGACAAGGCCCTGGCCAAAGAGGCAACGCATTGTAACCGCGAACCGGTGAGCAGCACACCACGCAGAGCGGCAGCGCAACCACGTACCGGAAACCCGCGACTGTAACACAAGCCGAGAGTGGACTCTAAGGCCGATAACCGCGACGAGTGATCAAACACCTTAAAAGGCATGATAGCGGGTCTTTTTTTTTGCGTGTAACCCTTTTGGTCTTCTGCCGCGTCTCACAAAATGTCCGGGAATATACGCTGAGCAAAGTACCCAGAAGAGGGAGAGATCAATGTTCTCAACGCTCAAGAGAAGGGTGGCGCTCGGAGGCGCTGGCCTGGCGCTCTCTGTCGGCGGGGTGGCCCTGACCGCACCCGCGGCCCCGGCCCAGACCGTCTCGCCGTCCCAGCCGCACTCCGTGTCGGTCAGCGGCACCGCCCTATGCGGGACACGCTACCTGCCGTCCGGTGTCACCCGCTACCAGCCCGCGCAGTCGGTGCGTTACAGCACGCGCAACGAGGTCCGGTTCGCTCCGGTCCAGTTCAACGGGCGTTACTCCCTGACCCTGCGCCTGGTGCCACGGCAGGGTGAGCAGGCTCTCGCGACCGTGTACTGCCGAAACCGGACACAGTTCAACCGCTTCGTGTTCATCAACGGGTTCAACCGGTTCCAGATCGACAACCTAGTGGGTGTGACCAGGACCGTCCGAGGTCGTCCATAAGGAGGTAGGCCGGAAGGTCCCCAGGCCCCCGGGCCACCAGCGTTGCCCCGGGGGCCTGCGCGTCCTGCTGGCTCCCGAGGTGACTAACGAGCTGTTCCGCCCGCCAGTCCGCCCGCCGGCGAGGACAGGGGCGTGATAAAGCCTGCATTCTGCAATGCGCAACATCGCGAACACGCAATGGGTCCGTACGTGGGACAGCTGTCACCGTAAGTTCGGGCGCTTGGCCAGCTCCCGCAGGGTTGCTGCGGCCCGTCATAGCAGGGCAAACGATCGTCCCCCGTTGGGTCAAAGTCGGTCCCCGGAGGGGACGATGCTGCAGCGGGGCACCAGCGGCAAGGCCGAACGCATACCGGCGCCACCCGCGCTGCCGGTCCGGGACCGGCTGGCCTGGGGGCGCTGGTGGCGCCCGGACCTCAGCCCCGATGACCGTGCCGCGCTCGGCATGTGGGCCGCCGCGCACCTGGCCCTTTTTGTCCTCGGCTGGGCTGCCGCGTGGGTGTACCGCGCCGCGCCCGGCCACGCGCCGCTGACCGGGGTGTTCGAGCACTGGGATGCGGCCCTGCTGCGGAACATCGCCCAGTACGGCTACTTCTCGCCGCACTCAACGGCGAACACCATCGTGTTCTTTCCCGGGTACCCGGCGATTCTGGCGGTGGTGCACCTGATCCTGCGCAGCTGGGTGCTGTCTGAGCTGGCCGTCTCTGGGGTCGCGGGCTGCTTCGCCGTCGTCTCGGTGTCCCGGCTCGCCGGGGGGCGCCGTGCCGTGCTCTACCTCCTGACCGCACCCGCCGTGATCTTTCTGATGGCCGGGTACACCGAGTGCTTGTTCCTGGCGCTGGCGATCCCGGCCTGGCACGCTGCGGGCCGCGGCCGGTGGTGGCGCGCCGCGCTGCTGGCGGGACTGTCCGGGCTGGTGCGCCCGGACGCCATGTTCATGATCCCGGCGCTGGCGGTGATGGCACTGACCGGCCCGCGCGGGCAGCGTCTGGCGAACGCCGGGAAAGCCTGCTGCGCCCTCGCCGGACCCGCGGCCTACCAGATCTACCTGACGGCGCGCACCGGCAGCTGGGACGCCTGGGCCAAGGCGCAGCAGGCCGGCTGGGACCTGCACCTGGCCACACCGGTCCAGGCGCTGAAGACCACCTGGTGGGCGGCGTTCCGGCACCCGTTCAGCGCCGCCTACGCCTTCGAGTTCCAGCTGGAGCTGGCCGCGATGGCCGCGATCCTCCTGGCCACGCTCGCGTTCCTGTGGCGGCGCCGCTGGCCCGAGGCCGTGTACTGCGGGCTCGCTGTCCTCTGTCTCGGCACGCAGACCTGGTACCAGGCCTGCCCGCGTACGCTCCTGGTACTGTTCCCGGTCTGGATCGCACTCGCCGGGATTGAAGCGCGCCGGCCCTGGATCCGGTACGTGTACTTCGGCGTGAGCGCGCCGCTCGCCGCCGTGGTGGGGTTGTTGTTCCTGTCGTCTCAGTGGGCCGGCTGAGGCCCGGCAGGGACATCGAGCAAACAGCGGGACAGCTTTGTGCACGGTTGCAGGCGCGCTGATCGGGTACGCCCGGGTGTCCACGGCCGGGCAGATCCTGGACCGGCAGACCCGCGCCCTGACCGAGGCCGGCTGCATCCGGGTGTTCGCCGGCAAGGTGCCGGGCAAGACCGCCGACCGTCCCGAGCTCGCCGCGTACCTGGACTACCTCTGCGAAGGCGAAATGTGGGCCAGATCCCAAAACTCGCTCCCGAAGCCAAGCAGACGCTTTTCAACGTCCACGTCAGGCCTCCCCTTCGTCTAGAAGCCCGGCCAGATGGGCCAGGGCCTTGTCATGCAGCCGGTAGGCCTGCGACGGCGATAGGCCGAGCTGGCTTGCCCTCGGATGGATGTACCTGACGGTAGAGGGAATCGACATCGAATCCGAGCCCGGCCTCAAGCGCTACCTGCGGGCACTGGACGCCTTCGGCGAGGTGGCCGCCGGGCGGCAGTGCAGATACCGCAGTACTTCTTCCCGCCTCACGTTCGGCATCCGCGGCGAGGCCGCCGGGCAGACTACCCGCGGTGAGGATGCCAGCGAGCGGATCGCGGTGCTGCACGCCCGGCTGGACGCGCTGAACCCATCGGGCCTGTTCGGGGCGCGGTGGGACATACGGGAAGTCCCGTGCCCAGCAATTCCGCAGCTGTCTTTCGGGCCATGTAGTCCCCCCTTTTTGTAATTGGCATCAATCATCACTTTGGACGCTCCAGGCGCAGCTGCCGTCGTAGTGCTGGCCGGGTTTAGCCGCCACCGATCCGCTGCCCCGGCACCGGCTTCATGCTGCGCTACGAGGTAAAACCCTGCCCAGACCCGCAATAACGATCTCTCTGCATGAGGAGTCCCGGGTATAGGGTTGATCCAGTGAAACTCACGATCATTACGGCCATTACGGCATGCGCCTTTACTCTTGCCGTTGCCGGCTGTGGCAGCACACACTCGGGGCAGCCAGGACAACGATCCCCGAACGATTGCAGGATCTACTCCCAGGATGCCAGGATCACGGTCGCGCCTGCGGACAAGGGTGCATGTGACGCCGCGCTGATCCAAGATCTGTCTCTTAACGGTGCGGTGTGGCGCTACACGACTGCGGTCCCGCAGGCTGGCACTCTGAGGATCACCTGCGACCTGTTCAAGAACCAGTACGAGGCGGTCGTGCAGGATACCGGGGAACAGCTGACCGGCCGGGACGCGTGCCAGATGCTTACCGCGGAGGGCTGGACGGGGCAGCAGCAACCAGGTCCGCTCGCGGAGCAGCTTGCGAAACAGCAGCAGGCCGTAATAAAGGCTCAGGCATCCCAGCAAGCAGCACAGAAGCGGAACCAGCAGATCTCCGGGCTTCAGCAGATGCTGCGGAGTGACATCTCCAAGCTGACCCAGGACCGGGCCGCCCTGGAGAACAACACATCACTTGCCGCGGACATTCATAAAATGCAAGGCGAGCTTGCCTACGAACAAGGCGAATACGTCAAGGTGCAGCATGATTCCTGCACTGTGCGGGCCGGGGATGCGTACATCACCCAGGGTGACTCAGACATTGTTAACAGTGATGCTGACACACTGCAGGGCGACATTAACTCGCTGTACGCCAATCCCGTCAACGGCGATCTCAACGCCGTCCGGACGGTTGTGAGCGAATTGCGGAATCTTGGGGCGTCACCAGCAACGAACCCGGCAGCAGCGCTCGCAGCAGCGAACAAAGCAGTCAGTAACCGTGATAGCGCAATCGCCCGGACTCAGCAGCAGGCCAGCGACCTTAAGAGGACGGCAGATCAGGTTGCTCAAGAAGCGGCCACGCTAGCTGCCCAGTGCGGATAAGTCTAGTTGTGAAGGCTCGCGTCGCCCCAGTCCTCGTAGGCGGCTTCCACGTCGGCCTGTGTGGGCAGCTTCGGCCTGTGTGGGCAGCTTCGGCCCGTGTGGGCAGCTTCGGCCCGTGCTGAATGCTCAGACCAGAGCTTCTCTTGCGGGCCCGCCCGCAAACGGTCTACCTGCGCAGACAGCAAGATCAACTCAGGCAACCCCGGATACCTGCTGGACGACGGTCTACCTGGACGCCGCCGTTCGCCAGCTCAGGATCCAGGGGTACCCGGTCCGGGACGAGGGTGCCCTTGACCTGCCCGTCCGCCCGCAGGACCGGCAGCTATCGGGGTCAGGGAGGAAAACGGGGCAGGCGCTGCCGACTCCGGGCACGCGACTGCATGGGCTCACCGGGGCTGCAAGATAGTCAGTTCAGGCGATGTTCCTTCATGTTCCCTGAAACTTCCTCAACAGTGAGACCGGCCCTGCTGAAGCGGGGAAAGCCCAGGTCCAGGGGCTATAGAAGTTATTGAGACCTCAGGGAACTCTGGGGTTATTTATTATCCCCTCGCTCAACCGCTACCGGCGCCTCTCCGGTACCAGCACCTGGTTGAGGGCGTCGAAGTCCTCGACGCATTTGCCCGCGCCGAGCACGACTGATTCCAGCGGATTGTCGGCCAGCTGGATCGGCATCCCCGTCTCTTCGCGCAGCCGCTCATCGAGGCCGCGCAACAGCGCACCACCGCCGGTGAGCGCGATACCGCGCTCCATGACGTCGCCGGCAAGCTCGGGCGGGCACTTGTCGAGCGTGGTCTTGACGATGTCCACCACGGTGCTGACGGGTCCCTGGATCGCGTGCCGAACCTCCTCGGCACCAATCACGATGGTCTTCGGCAGGCCGCTGACCAGGTCGCGGCCGCGGATCTCGGTATGCGGTTCATCCGGCGACGGGTAGGCCGACCCGATCGCCATCTTGATCTCCTCGGCGGTCCGCTCGCCCAGCATGAGCGAATACTCCTTCTTGGCGAACGCGATGATCGCCTGGTCCATTTCGTCGCCGCCGACCCGGATCGACTCGGAGGTCACAATACCGCCGAGCGAGATCACCGCCACCTCGGTGGTCCCCCCGCCGACGTCGACGACCATGTTTCCGGTGGCCTCGTACACCGGCAGCCCGGCGCCGATCGCGGCCGCTATCGGCTCTTCGATGATGTAGACGCGCCGGGCACCGGCCTGGTGCCCGGCTTCCTTCACCGCGCTTTGCTCCACGCCGGTGATCCCGCTGGGCACGGCCACCACCAGCCGCGGCTTGGCAAGGTGGCGGCGGTGGACCTTCTGGATGAAGTAGCGCAGCATCCGCTCAGTGATATCGAAGTCGGCGATAACACCGTCCTTGAGCGGCCGGATCGCCACGATGTTGCCGGGCGTCCGGCCGATCATCCGTTTGGCTTGGACGCCGACCGCGACGATGTTGCCGGTATTCGTGTTGAGTGCCACCACCGAGGGTTCGTTGAGCACAATCCCCCGCCTGCGCACGTACACCAGGGTGTTCGCGGTGCCGAGGTCGACCGCCATGTCACGGCCGAGGAACGCCAGGATGTTCCCATGAGAAAAGAGCCTTCTAACGAAACTATCTGCTGATGACGTTGAATGCGGATACCGGCTGCGGCGGCGGTGGCACCGTGTCATTGGCCGGCCGGCGCGAAAAGGGTAACGAGCTCCGGGAAGAAGATCTCGATCTGCCTCAACCCGGATGCGTGGAAATGCAGGGTGGGCCCTCATGTCCCCGGACCGGGCACCGTATGCGGGCACCGGCCCGGACCTGACGCTTGCGACCGGCCGGGAGCTGTCGCCCCTGCCTGTAGCGGCTTGAGCGATCCCCGGGCGGGTTGTCGAACGTCCCCGGCCGGTGCGTCAAGGGGGATGATCTCCGTCAGCATGCGGTATGTCCGGCGTGCCTAGCGTGACGAGTTCACGGCAGCCAGCTGGGCACGGGCCTGACCGGAGCGCGCGGGCGGGCGATCGGGGCGGTGCCTGTCGCGGCCGTCCCCAGTGTGCCCCTGCTGCCGCGCTGGCGTGTTTGCGCCGGCGCCGTTGGCGGCGGCCAGCTCGCGGAATTCGGCCTTAAGCCGCCTGGCCTGGGCGGACAGCGGTGAACTGGCGAGCTGCCGGAGTTCCCAGCCGGCCAGCTCCGCGGTCGCGGCTGAAGCGGCAGCGCCGGCCAGCACGGGGGCTGCGGCGGTGATGGCGGCTATCCGGGCAGTATAAACGGCGGCACGCGTGAGGGTGCTCATGATTTTTGTCTCCTGCAAGGTCTCGGCGCAGGTGCGTAGCTGCACGTGCTACGGTGCCCGGCATGTGACAGCCCGTCAGGGTGAGCACGTGCGCGGCTCCCCGCTCAAATTAACTGGAATCGTCCTGCTCGGGCCATGAACGCGAGTCACCCTCAAGGGGCGTTGCCGCGTCCATTTACCAGCCCTTACGCCAGGGAAAGCGAGGCCACCGGCAGCGGCTCCGCCATAGTGCTGTGATCAGTGCGGCTGAACCGCACGATAACCAGATCATCATCGTCCAGGTCCGTCAGCTGACTGGCCGACGCGACAAATCTCATCGGCTTCTGGCCAGTGTGCTTTGCGTAAGCAGGCTGCAAGCCGAAAATTATCTTGCCGCCGATCTCCGGGCCGAGCCCGGTTATCCGACCGGCCTCAGCCAATATCTCGGCCATTATTGATCTTCCTTCCTTGGTACGGGTCTGGTAATAGGTGCCTATCTCCAGGTCACGCAGCCGGACCTGCAAGATCTCTGACCGGCTCAGCCAGGATTCTCCTGGTCCGAGGTTCCCGCATTTCCACCGTAGCTCGGGTCAGCATATTCTGCAATTCGGCCGCAGTCCCACGGCCACTCAAGATTGCTTAAGCGCAGCGAGCACGTATTGTTTCGTAAATTGGAGGTAGATTTTATGTTACATCGCTGCCGCCCCGGCAGCCCAGCCAGCCGTTCACGAACCGGCCCATTTGTGGTCCATACGACCAGGCGCTCCCACGTTTCTGCAGCTCACGAGGCTGACAACCTACCCCGCCGCCCCGGGAGCCGTGAGCCTTCGCCCTGGCGTGCGGCAGAGCTGGTATCAACTGCGCGTTGACAGTTACCCCTCAGCCAGCCTCACGCGGGTATCAGGCCCCGGCTGGCCGCATTTTGGCCGCACAACAGCGCTCAACGCCGCCGTTTACTGCCAAACGATGATCGGCATTCCAGCAGGTCAAACTGGCATATGGGCCGGTGACGGCTGCTCCCGCAAATTTCTACGGATCAGAAGGTTGAGCAACGGCTCCAGCTGACAGCCAGCACTGGCTAGCGTGCTCTTGCTGGCGCATCTGCTCAAGTTGCTGAAGGATCTGGTGGCTCGGCTCGTCCATCTGAGATGGTGACATTTGCCGGACGATGGTGATGGGCGGTGGTGTCCAGCCCATAAGGTCGTTTACCTCATGCTCCACCGCAAAGCCGATCAGGCTCGCGATAAATCGTCACGACGCCCCATTTAGCGGTAGCATCTCCCGCCTTGTGCGCCCGGGATACCCGGCCAGCAGGCGTCTCAGTTCCTTAAGGCTGCACCACAAAGTTCCTCAAGGCTGCACCACAAATCTTGATCTTGTAGGGCTGAGACTGCTCGCCCTGGGGTAGTCTCCCGCGATGGGGTCAGGGACGGTGCTCGCCAAGGGAGTGGACGGCGTCGATGGCGATGTAGGGGGCGAGCAGGAAGAAGGTGACCGCGACGGTTTCGCCCACCACTTCACTCATCGGCACATGCCGATGATAGCGCCAAGTGACGTTCCTTGGCCGTCACGGCGTCATGCTCCTGAACGTGTCCCCAGCCGCCATGTAGCGTTGAGTGACGAAGATCGTGTTGCCGGTGGCCCGTTCGTAGTTCGACATCACCGGCGACGGGCCCGCTGACGGCGCCGGGGGGGAGCCGCCGGTGCAGGCCGCCACCGTGAGCAGGGACAGTGACACGAGGATCGCGCAGGCGCCGCGGCCGGGCGGCGCATCCGGGACGGGCGGGCCACGTCGGATCGGGTCAGCTCAGGCGGGCTGCAGCGCGATCTGGACGTCGGCGTGCCGGAACGGGCTGGTGACCCCGTACCGGGCGGCTTCGGCGGGGTCGTCGACCCGCTCGAACTCGGTGATCAGGGACTTCTTCACGGCAAACACCGCGTCGGAGTCGATGTAGTCGCTGCCGGCCACGAAGATGTGCGTGGTCAGCGGGCGGTACCCGGCGGCGGTCACGATGAAGTGGATGTGCGCGGGCCGGTACGGGTGCCGCCGGGTGGCCAGCAGCAGCGCGCCGACCGGCCCGTCGGTGGGGATCGGGTAGTGGCTGGGCACGATCGTGCGGAACCAGAACCGGGCCTCGTTGTCCGCAGTGAACAGGCCGCGGCCGTTGCCGGGCGGCTGCGCGTCGGGCACCTGCACGTCGTAGAAGCCCTTGCCGTCGGCCTGCCACACGTCCAGCACCGCGCCTGGCAGCGGCGTGCCGTCCGCGGCCACCACCCGGCCGGTCAGCACGCACGGCTCACCCTCGCCCACCAGGTCGATCGACTCCCCCAGGGCCCGGACCGGGGATTCGACCAGGTGGAACGGCCCGAGCACGGTGGACTCGGTCACGCCGGCCGCGCCGCGCTCGTTGATCGTCTCCACCAGCATCGAGACGCCGAGCACGTCGGAGAGCAGGATGAACTCCTGCCGCACGTCGGTGCACGTGTGCCCGGTGGCGGTGAGGAAGCCGATCGCCTGCTCCCATTCGGCGATGGTCGGCTCGACCTCCCTGACGAAGCCGTGCAGGTGCCGGACCAGGCTGGTGAGCACCGCGGCGAGCCGTTCGTCCGGCGTGCCGGCGAAGCTCTCGATGACGGCGTCCGCGGCGCTTTCCTCGGTGAAGTCTGCTGCCATGTGCTGAGGCTACCGATCCCCCCGGAGAAGGGCGTCCGAGGTCGCGCCGAGGTGCCGGAGCTTGTCCGGGTTGACCACCGATCGGATCGCGTGCACCTGCCCGCCGAGGAGGTCGAAGGCCAGGACGCCGATCAGCTTCCCCTCCCGGTCGAACGAGAGGACGCCCGGCTGCCCGTTGACCTGCACGGGCCGGACCGACGCCACGAGCGGCCGGACCCGCCGGGACAGGCCGCGCAGCAGCCGCGCCACCCGCTCGCGGCCGTAGATGGGCGCGGTGATGGCCGGACCCTTGCCGCCGCCGTCGCCGTAGAAGACCACGTTGGGCGCGAGCATGCCGATAAACGCCTCCATGTCGCCGCCGCCGATCGCGGCCAGGAACCGGTCGGTCAGCTCGTCGCCCTGCTGCCGCGTGGCCTCGAAGCGCGGCCGGCCCGCATCGATCCGGCGCCGTGCCCGGGCGAAGATCTGGCGGCAGTTGGGCTCGCTCTTCTCCACCGCCCGGGCGATCTCGTCGTATCCGTAGCCGAACACCTCCCGCAGCAGGAACACGGCCCGCTCGACCGGCGACAGGCTCTCCAGCAGCACCAGGAACGCCAGCGACAGGGAGTCCGACATCTCGGCGCGTTCGGCGGGGCCGGGGCCGGAGTCCGCGACCAGCGGCTCCGGCAGCCACGTCCCGACGTAGGACTCGCGCCGCACCCGCGCCGACCGCAGGTGGTCGATCGCCAGCCGCGTGGTCGTGGTGGCCAGGAACGCCTGCGGCGATTCGACCAGGGTGCCGGCCGCCTCGGCGCGGTAGGCGCGGATGAACGTGTCCTGGACGATGTCCTCCGCGTCGCCGACGCTGCCGGTCATCCGGTAGGCGATCGAGAACATCAGCGGCCGGAGTTCCTCGTGGCTGGCATCCACGGCGTCAGGCCCTCCCGTCGGCGTTGACCCCGGCCACGGCCCGTTCGGAATGATGATCGTCACCACCGAGACCGGCGGCGAAACCGTCGCGCCTGCTCACGTACCGGGGGGCCCAGCCGAGCTCCCGGCCGGCCTTGGCGTTGGCCGGGCCGCGGATCTGGGTCATCAGCAGCGACCGCAGCAGCCCGGCCTTCCCCGTCGAGCGGGTGCTGGCGGTGACCTGATGGCCGGCTGCGATCAGCATCGGGACGAGGCTGCGCCCGATGACCCCGGTCCCGCCGGCGACAAACACTCGCATGATGGCTCCCTTCCGGCCGCGAGTTCTTCGCCGTTGAGACGGGACAGCCCGCGCCCGTGTGACAGCCCGCCGGTCAGCCGACCGGTTCCCTGCGGGCCCGCTCCTGCCCGGCCTGCCGGTAGCGGGCGGGCAGGCAGGCGGCGAGGCCCTCGGCGAACAGCGGGATCCGCCGCAGCGCGGGGACCGGGCCCGTGATGCCCTCCAGCTGCATGACCACGCCGACGCTCATCCGGACCAGGCGGCGCGCCGCGGTGAACATCACGAGGGCCAGCGGCAGCTCGGCGATCGCCGCCGAGGCGACGCTCATCCAGATCTCGCGGGTGCCGAGATCGAGGATCAGGTCGAACCAGGCGTCGCAGACCAGCAGCGTCCCGGTGACGGCCAGGCAGATGATCAGCGCTTGGCGTTCGCGCCAGGACGCCCACGCCGTCGCCGCGAACGCGGCCAGCAGCGCGAAGTCGAAGCCAACCCAGGCGCCGCGCCAGTGACCCGCGGCGTAGTGCTTGGGCAGCGTCAGCATGAGCACGGCGATCCACCCGGCCAGGACCACGCAGGCCCCCATGAACAGCAGCAGGGACAGGCGCTTGCGGCGCTGGAAGTGCGCGTCCCGGAGCACGTGCGGCTCGTCGATGGCTGCGAGCAGCCGGGCCAGGTGCCGCCGCTCGTCCGGGCTCATCCGGCGGAGCTCGTCCTCGTCTATCACACTTTCTATTAAAGATTGTGCTGTTTAAATATTCCTGAGTGCCCCGCCGGTTTCCACGGCTGCGGCGGGGGGACGGCGGCGGGCGGGGACGGCGGCGGGCGGGGCGACGTACGCTGGCAGCGTGAACGATGAGCTGGTCTGCGCGCACGCCGGCTTCGGCGCGGAAGCGGTCCCTTACCTGGCGGGCTGGGAGCTGCAGCGCGCCGTGCACCGGCGCCGGGCCGACGGCGAGATCGCCGACACCTGCCTGATGCTGGAGCACGAGCCGGTCTACACGGCCGGCAAGCGAACCGCGCCGTCCGACCGCCCGACCGGTGACCCCGGCGCGCCCGTGGTCGACGTCGACCGGGGCGGCCGGATCACCTGGCACGGCCCCGGGCAGCTGGTCGGGTACCCGATCATCCGGCTCCGCGAGCCGGTCAACGTGGTCGGCTACATCCGGGCCCTGGAAGAGGCGCTGATCAGGACGTGCGCCGACTTCGGCGTCACGGCGCAGCGGGTCGGCGGGCGCAGCGGCGCGTGGGTCACCGGCGGCGGGCCGGACCGCAAGGTCGGCGCGATCGGGGCGCGGGTGGCGCGCGGGGTGACCATGCACGGCTTCGCGCTGAACTGCGACTGCGACCTGTCCTGGTTCGGCCGCATCGTGCCGTGCGGGATCACCGACGCCGGCGTGACGTCGCTGACCGCGGAGACGGGCCGGCGGATCACGGTCGCCGACGCGCTCGGCGTGATGGAACGCCACCTGGCGGCCGTGCTCGGTCACGCCTCGTGGCGCGTCGTGCAGGGTACCCGGGCCCTGGCGGGCGAGGAGGGTATCGGTGCCCTGGCGGGCGAGCTGGCCCCGGCCTCGAGCTGACCCCGGCTCAGGCCTGCCCGCCGGCGCCGCCCTGACCACGGCGCCGCCCTGACCCGGCTTCAGCCTGACCTGTCGATCATAGTTTCGATTCCGGCTTCAGTTTGCCGGGCGGAACGGCTATCATGTACCTATGACTGCCGTGCCAGCCGCTCCGACCCAGGCGCCGTATCGGGCGCGCCCGGGGCGCGGCGTGCTGGTCGCCGGCGACCTGGCGGACCTGCGCGGTCCCGTGTCGGGGACGGTTGAGCTGCCGCTGTGGCTGTTCTGGTACCCCGACCGCACGTTCGACCTGGACGACCCGGCCACGCTGCGCTGGATGTACCAGACCGTGCTGCGCGAGGCGTCCCGGCCCGGGGATCTGACCGAGTACCTGAACGGGGACACCCTCGTCGCGCTCTGGCCGGACCTGTTCCTGCCCAGGGGCGTCCGGCAGGCATGGGAGGAGCGGTACCCGGAGCTGCACGCCGCCTCGCCCGCGGCCGCCCCAGGCGAGGCCGCCTCGTCCCCGGCCGCATAGCCCCCGGCCACGTTCCGTGCCGGTCGATGAGTTCCACCGTGACGTGGCCGCCGTCGCGCTGCGCGCGGCGGGCCAGCACGGCTTCGCGCTGGGCGGCGGCAACGCGCTGATCGCGCACGGGATCATCAGCAGGCCCACCGAGGACGTGGACCTGTTCACCAACGAGGACAACGGCGTCCGGGCGGCCGCCGGGGCCGTCGGGGACGCGCTACGCGCCGCCGGCTACCGGGCCGAGCGCCGGGACGTGGCCGACGGCCTCGCCGACGTCTTCTACGGCATGGGCGACGGGCTGGCCGAGTGGATCGTCACCGCCCCGGACGGCGCGCAGATGATGCTGCAGATGGCCTACTTCGACCGGGGCCGCAGGCCGGTGGCGATGGACGTCGGCCCGGTGCTGGACCTCCCGGTGCTGCACCTGGAGGACGTGATCGGGTCGAAGGTCTGCGCGCTGGCCAGCCGGGTCGAGCCGCGCGATTACCTCGATACTGCAGCCGCCCTGGAGCACTACAGCGTCGATCAGCTGATCGCCCTTGCCAAACGGCTGGATCCGGGCCTTGAGGACCGGGACTTCGCCGACGCGGGCCGACAGCTGGATCGGATGCCGGACCAGCTATTCACCCGATACCAGCTCAGTCAGCAGGACGTCGTCCGACTGCGGGAGCGGTTTGCTGCCTGGCCCCGGACCTGATCCCGGCAATTACTTAGCGCCGATTTCCGCACAGCTCATTTCCAGGTTCCCGGGATGGCGGGCCGGAGCTGGTCAGGCAACGAGCTCGGCGTCCCCGGCGAACGCGGCCCACAGGGCCGCGTAGCTGCCGCCGCGCTCCAGCAGCTCTTCGTGGCGGCCGGCCTCAGCGATCCTGCCTGACTCCATCACCACGATGCGGTCGGCCCGCGAGGCGGTCGTCAGCCGGTGCGCGACCACGAGGGTGGTGCGCTTGGCCGTCAGCCGCTCCGTCGCGCTGTTCACCGCCGCCTCCGACGCCAGGTCGAGCGCAGCGGTGGCCTCGTCGAGCAGCAGGATGGCCGGATCCACCAGGTAGGCGCGGGCCAGGGCGATCAGCTGACGCTGGCCTGCGGCCAGGTTGCGTCCCCGCTCCGCCACCTCGTGCCGGAAGCCGCCGGGCAGCCGGGCGATCATCTCGATCGCCCCCACTTCGCGTGCCGCCGCCTCGACTTCGGCGTCGGTGGCATCCGGGCGGCCGTAGGCGATCGCGTCCCGGACCGTCCCGGCAAACAGGTAGGGCTCCTGCGGTACCACGCCCAGTTGCTGCCGGTACCCGGACAGGTCGAGCTCCCGGATGTCGGTGCCATCGATGAGCAGGCTGCCCGACGTGACGTCGTAGTACCGCGCGACCAGCTTGACCATCGTGGACTTGCCCGCGCCGGTCTGGCCGACCAGGGCCACGGTCTCGCCGGGCCGGACGACCAGATTCACGCCTGACAGCGCGTCCTGTGACTGCCCGGAGTACCTGAACCGCACATCACGGAACTCGATCTGGCCGCGGGGGCGGCCGGCGGTCTGCGGGTGCGCGGCCTCTGGCGTGCTGGTCGTCCGCCGCAGCAGATCCTTGATCCGCCGCAAGCCGACGGCGGCCTGGTTATAGCCGTCGAAGACCTGGGACAGCTGCTGCACGGGGGAGAAGAGCAGGTCGATGTAGAGCAGATAGGCGATCAGGCCGCCAGCCGTCAGCGCCTTGCTGTGCACCTCGCCCGCGGCCACGAACAGGATGAGTGCCCCGGCGACGGTAGACAGCAGCTGCACGAACGGGAAGTACAGGGCGATGTAGCGCTGCGCACGTAGCCGGGAACGGCGGTAGCTGTCGCTCAGGGCGGCGAAATGCTCCTGGTTGCGCCCTTCGCGCCGGTACGCCTGCGCGGTCCGCAGGCCGGCCACGTTCTCCTGCAGGTCGGCGTTGACCATGCTGACCTTCTCGCGGGCATCGGTGTAAGCCCGCGAGGACTTCGCGCGGAACACCAGCGTGGCCGCCACCAGGACCGGGATGATCGTCAGCAGCGTGACACCCAGCCGGAAGTTGATGAGCAGCAGCGCGACCAGCACGCCGGCGAACGTCAGGACCGCGTTGACCATGGTGATCAGCCCGGTCTGGAGGAACGTGTCCAGCGCGTCCACGTCCGTCGTCATGCGGGTCATGATCCGGCCGGACATTTCGTGCTCGTAGAAGTCGAGGCCGAGCCGCTGCAGGTGGGAGAAGATCTTAACGCGCAGCGTGTACAGCATCCGCTCGCCGTTGCGTCCCACCACGTTCGTTTGGATGATGTTGATGACCCAGTCGGCGCAGACGATCGCCAGCCCAACCAGCGAGACCACGATGATGGGATGGAATTCCCTGGTCAGGACGCCGTTGTCGACGCCGCCGCGTACCAGCGTGGGCATCGCGACGCTGGCTATGGCGTCGAGGCCGTCGAGGACCAGCCCGACGAAGAGCGCCAGCGCGATCGGCCGCAGCAGCCTGCGCAGTGTGAAGTGCGGGTCGGCAGCGCGGGCCGCCGCGCGGCTGACCCGGGGCAGTTCGCTGGCCGGCGGCAGCGCGTCCACCTTGGCGAGCAGCTCGGGCGTCGGTGGTATCCCCGCGAGCATGCCCCCGCCAGCGCCACTGCGGCCCCGGCCGCCGCGCGCGGCAGCGCCCATGCCGCGGCCGATCGCGGAGCCTGACACCCGGGCCAGTTGGCTGCCGTTCACGCCCGCCGCGACGGTGCACCCGGCCGGGTCCACTGCCGCATCCCACAGGGCGGGGGTCACGGTGCCGGAGGCAGGGTCCCGTCCGGCGGCGGGATCGCCCCGGCCGGCGTTCTCGTGGTAGGCGAGCTCACCGGCGTCGACGCCCTCGGCGTCCTCGCCCGGGCCGGCCAGCAGCAGCCGGTACAGGGGACAGCGCGCGGTCAGTTCCTCGTGCGTGCCCTCGTCGACCAGCCGTCCCTCATCCAGGACGGCGATCCGGCCGGCCAGCTGGAGCGTCGAGCGGCGGTGCGCGATCAGCAGGGTGGTGCGCCCGGCCATCACCTTGTGCAGGGTGGCGTGGATCTGTGCCTCGATCCCCGCATCGATGGCGGAGGTGGCGTCGTCCAGGACCAGGATCGCCGGGTTGGTGATCAGCGCCCTGGCCAGCGACACCCGCTGGCGCTGGCCGCCGGACAGGGTGAGGCCCTGCTCGCCGATGACGGTGTCGTAGCCGTCCGGCAGGCTGGTGATGAACTCGTCGGCCTCCGCCGCCCTGGCCGCCGCGACGATCTGCTCGTGCGTGGCATCGGGCCGGCCGTAGGAGATGTTGGCGCGGATGGTGTCGGAGAACAGGAAGCTGTCCTCCATCACCAGGCCGATCGAGGCGCGCAGCGACTCCAGGGGCAGGTCGCGGACGTCCTGGCCGCCGACCCGGATCACGCCGCCCCTGACGTCATAGAAGCGGGGCAGCAGCAGGGAGATCGTGGACTTGCCCGATCCTGACGTTCCGACCACCGCGAGCGTCTCGCCCGGCCGCACATGCAGGGACAGGCCCCGCAGCACCGGCTGAGACGGCAGGTAGCCGAAGGCAACGTCGTCCAGCTCCACGTCGGGCGTTCCCGCCGGCAGGTCCACCGCGCCGGGCTTCTCGGTGACCACCGGCTGCGCGTCGATCACTTCGTAGACCCGGATCACGCTGGCCCGCGCCTCCTGGCCGATCGTGATCAGGGTGGTCAGCGCGCGCACGGGCGAGACCATCTGCCCGATGTAGAGGGAAAAGGCGAGGAAGACCCCGATTTTGATCGAGCCGTGCAGGGCCAGCCAGCCGCCCAGCGCGAGGACCCCGACCTGGCCGAACATGGGGACGGCCGCCAGCGCGGGGTTGTAACGGGCCGTCGCCGGACGACGCGCACGCGGGCGGAGTACAGCCGCGTGGCGACACCCTCCAGCCGGTCGATCTCCTGCTCCTCCTGACCGAAGCCCTTGACCACGCGCACGCCGGTCACCGCGCCGTCGACGACGCCGGCGACCTCCGCCTCCTTCTGCTGCGCGTCCCAGCTGGCGGGGAAGAGCCTGCGCCGCGAGGCAATCGCGATCAGCCAGAGCGCGGGCGCGATCGCCAGCGCCACCACCGTGAGTACCGGTGACAGGTAGGCCATGATGGCGATGGACAGCACGAAGAGCAGGGCGTTGCCGAGCAGCATGGGCACCTGGCCGAGCAGGCTCTGGACCATGTTCAGGTCGGAGATGGAGCGGCTGACGATCTGGCCGGTGTGCAGCTGGTCCTGGCGGGCCCCGTCCAGCCGCTCCAGCGATTCGAAGAGCTCGGTGCGCAGGTCGTGCTGGACATCGAGCGACAGTTGGCCGCCCCGGTACCGCCGGGTGTAGACGCCGCCGAAGCTGAGCAGCCCGGCCACGATGAGCACCGTGGCCCCCAGCCAGATCGGCTCGTGGTGGTCGAGGATCGCGCTGTCGACGATCCACGCCATGATCAGCGGGATGCCCGCCTGGACGAGGGTAGCCACCAGCGAGCCACCAGGGCCATGACCGCCAGGCGGCGGTGCCGCGCGCAGTAGCCGGCCAGCCGCCGCAGCCAGGCGTTCTGCGCCCCCGGGC
>CAWEFP010000011.1:0-67608 GCA_963808295.1 uncultured Actinomycetes bacterium
GATCGTCGGCGCGGTAGATCGAGTTGTACAAAGTGGTGCCGTGCAGCCGGATCTCTACGTTCTCGATTGCTTGCCAACGGCCGGAACAGGACGATGGAGTTACGGACCTTCGCCGCCATTCCCTCGTCGATTCCCTCGCTTGCGCCCCGTTCGGCCACGTGCGGGCTGTCTGGGTCGCCGAGCATAATCCGCACCGGCGCGCCGTTTACGCGCTCGGTCGGCGAACAGCCGGTGGGACGCCGACATCTTCCGCCATGAACATGCCCGAGTAGACCAGGGCGCCTATGTCTTGTTCGGCTTTGGCGAAGAAATGTTCCCAGGTCTCCCGCGGAACTGCCCAGCGGTGCGGATAGACGGCGACGATCTCGCTTTGGGCCGCGGCCGCGACCTGCTCCTGGTCGAGAGCACCGGGCCAGATGTACGACTCGTCCACACCAAAGAACGCGGCGACCGAGTAACGGTGCCGCCGGTAGGGCACGCGCCCGGCGACGATCCAGCGCTCGATGGTCTTGGGGTCGACCTGCACGGCTTCGGCGAGCTTGGCGGGGGTTACCCCTCGTTCCAGCAGAAGCGCTCGCAGCCTCTCGTTCGGCATTCCACCCATGCCCGCAGGACGTAAAAAGGACGGCTTCACCTTAATAGGGACGTCCCGGTACGTCCACTCACCGTCCCGCTGTGTAGTCACTGCTTCCTGCTTCCCGGGCGCATTCTGCGGTGCGTACGACGCACCGCCGGCGATCGGGAACACCGGACGACGGCGCCGAGTGGAAGGAGTTTTGATGCACCCTGATCTTCTTGCCGCGCTCGCCGACGACCGGCGCCGCCGCTGCCCATACGGTGCGGTCACCGAGCATCCGTACAGCCTGTGCCGCAAATGCCATGCCCGCGTGCTGTGGCGACGTAAGACCACGCGGACGGCCCGCCGCACGTCCCGCCACCTGGCCGCCCGGCAGGCCCGCGAAGGTGCCCGCCGCTTCGAGCCATGTCGCTTCTGAACCCGGGCAGCAAGGGAGTGGAAAACTGATGCTTGCCGCTCTGCTCTTCGTGGCCGCAGCGGCCGCCTTGATCGCCGCCCTCCTGCTCGCCCTGGTGGTTGTCGGCATCCACCAGGAGCCGCCGAACACCGAAATGGCCAGGCAGGCGCGGCGGCCAACGGCCGCCGTGGCTCGATGCCTGCTCGGCGTGTACGTCCGCCGCCCAGACGTGCCCGAGGGCGCCGACGCAGACCGTGATTCCGGCCTGGCCGGTCACGGCACGGAAGAAGACGGCCGATGACCCACCCGGCCGACTGGACCACGAAGGAACCGATGCTCTCGGTCATGCCCCTGCACACCATCACCGCCCTGTACGGCGAGCAGGGGCTGCGGGAACGGCTCACGCTGGAGAGTACGGGGCTCGCCGACCCGGCGGCCAGGCGACAGGTGAACCGGGCATTCCGGCTCGCGGCCCGTCTGCACGCCTCTGATCACCGTCAGCGTGAGCCGTACGTGAACCATCTGCTGCGCGTGGCTCTGCGGATCATGGTCCACTACGGCGTCCGGGACCCGGACGTGATCTGCGCCGCTCTGCTGCACGACACCGTTGAGGACCATGCCGGGGAACTGTCCGCGGCCGGGCGGCCGGGCGCGCTTGGCCGGCTGGCGGCAGCCTGCGGGGCGCCGGTCGCCGAACTCGTGGCCGCGGTGACCAATCCCGTCTGCACACCCGGAAGCGATGCGGACAGCCAGTACCGGGACCATGTTACCTGCAGCCTGTCCGCATGCCCCTGGGCGCGGGTCATCAAGGTGTCCGATTTCACCGACAACGGCGTCGGGGTGATCTACACGATCGGGGAGAAGGCCGTCCGGCTGGCTCGCAAGTACGCGCCGCTGGTTCCCGCGCTGGAGGATCTCGTCGTCCGGCCCGGCACACCTCTGACGGAGGACGTCAAGGACCTCATTCTCGGCCAGCTCCGCAAGGCTACCGGCCGCTTCACCGCGATCATCGCGGCCAGCGGAGACCCGGCTGGCCCCGGGGGACGGTGAGGCGCGTTGGCCATCTCGCTGTCACTTGTCCTGGTGCTCGCCGTCGCGGTGTGGCTCCTGCACCGGTACGCCGGGCTGAAGGTCTGGCACGGCGTGATCTGTGCGCTGTTCGGCTTCTTTCTGGCCGCCAGCAGTTTCGCGCCCGAGATCCGCACCACCGTGACCGCGATCATCCGTGCCCTGTCGGGCCAGGGCTGACCCAGCCACCTGAGGAGGTGATCATCACGACCGAACCCAGGAACCACACGGACGCTGATCTTGACGAGGTTGCCAGCCGGCACGACGCCGCTGTCTCAGCCATGGGCACGCTCACCAGGGCGCTGGACCTCATTCCGCTGCTGTACGCCGAGGTCGGCCGGCTCCGCGTCCGCCTGGCCCGTACCCTGGCCGACTTCCACAACCTGATCGCCGCAGCCCGCGCCACTCTGGGCGCCCAGGCGGACGGTGAGGACGACGCGCTGTACTACCTTCGCGACGAACTCGAAGCCCAGGGCCAGCTCCCGCCCGATCACCGGGAGCGGCCATGACCAGCCGGGCGCCACGACGCCAGCTTCGCCGTCGCGCCCGCCAGCTCCGCCGCGACGGCTTCCAGCCGACGATGTCCCTCCGCCCTGACGAGCCTCTACCCGAGACGGCAGGCGCGATCATCGTCCGTGCGCTGTGGCGATACCGCTCCGAACTCGCCCCCATTGCGGTGGCCGCGGTCACCGTCGCCGCCGCGGCAGCGATGCACCGCGTTCCACCCGGGATGGTGGCCGTGGGTGCTGGCCGCCACGCTCACTGACATAACGGCTCTGGCCGTGCCAGCGCCGCGGCGGCTGCGCAAGGAATGGCCCATCCTCGATCGCGCCGCCGAGCGCCTCTACGCTGCCGCCGTCAGTGCAGTGGTAGGCGGATGGCTCACGGCTGCGACCGCACTTGGCCCGGCCACACCACCAATGCCCGCTCTCGTCATCATCCTGACGTTGGCTTGTGCCGTGCCCTGGTGGGCCAGTCGCCGGCGCCGCGCCAAGGTCCGTCTTGAACGGATCCTCGAATCCTGGCCGGAAATCGCGCGGGCCGTCGGGCTGGCCGGATCGCAGGTCATGTCGGCCGTGGTGGACCTGTGGGGCTGGCGAGCCCGGTTCCGTCTGGCCCGTGGCCAGACCATCCACGACGTGATCGCGAAGATACCCGCCATCGAATCCGGTCTCGGTACCTTCCGGGGTGCCGTCCGCGTGCACCCGACGCCCGACAATTACGCCAACCGATGCGAGCTGCGCGTGCTCGACGCCGACCCGCACGCCGACACGATTCCATGGCCCGGCCCGTCGGTGACATCCATCACCGAGGCCATCGACCTCGGCCCGTTCGAGGATGCGGTCCCGTGCCGCGTCTCGTTCCTTCGCCGCCACGTCCTGTTCGGCGGGGCGACCGGCGCAGGCAAGAGCGGCGGCCTCAACGTCCTGATCGGCAACCTGTCCGCCTGCCGCGACGTGGTGCTCTGGGGCATCGACCTCAAGAGGGGCATGGAACTGAGCCCGTGGATCTCCTGCCTCGACCGGCTGGCGACCACACCCGACGAGGCGCGTGCGCTCCTGGCCAACGCAGTCGCCGTTCTCGAAGCGAGAGCCGCGATGCTCGCCGAACAAAGCAGCGCGTCTGGGAGCCGAATCCCGGGATGCCCGCGCTGGTCATCCTCATCGACGAGTACGCCGAACTCGCCGACGACGCCCCGGGGGCCGTCAGGCATGCCGACTCGATCGCCCGGCGCGGGCGCGCGGTGGCCGTCAACCTGATCGCGGCTACCCAGCGGCCGACGCAGAAGGCCATGGGACATGGCGCGGTGCGCTCCCAGATGGACGTGCGGATCTGCTTCCGGGTCCGGGAACGCAAGGACGTCGACCTCATCCTCGGACAGGGCATGCTCGCCGCCGGCTGGCAGGCACACACCCTGGACGCCCCGGGCAAGTTCCTCATCTCCGCACCCGAGCACACCGCACCACGCCGGGCCCGCGCCTACCTGGTCACCGATCAGGCCGTCGCCAACACTGCCGCCCACTACGCCGGCCAGCGGCCCGAACTGGACCAGACATCACAGCAGGCGATCACCGCGGCAGCCGACGCCGATGAAACCAGTCGCGTCAGCGACGCCTCGCCGCCTGGCGTCAGTGACCCGGAGCTAGGCCCGGGTGAGGAGACGGCGACGGTCGACGAAGCCTTGTGGCTGGCGCTGTGCCTGGCGCCGGAGGAGGGCGCCGACATAGCCGAGCTACTCCGGATCACCGGCATGAGCCGCCCGAAGGGCTGTACCGGCGTCTGGCCGATCACGCCCGGGCCGGACGTGCCATCCAGGTCAGCCGTGGACGCTGGCGTGCCCAGACGGCAAGGAGCCGCCCCATGACTGAGCCTGCCACCCCGGCCGAATGCCGTGGTCACTATCTGGTACTCGTCTCACGATTCGTCTCATCTCACGTCTCACGCGCGTCTGCACGTAAACGCACGTACTCGCGCCCTGAGACAAACGCTGAGACCACGACGCAGCGTGACTACGAGTGGAGGTGAGGCCAGCTGCAGGCATACACCGTCGAGCAGGTAGCGAACGCTCCACATCGGCCGGGACAAGGTGTATTACCTTCTCCGCACCGAGCAGCTCCGCAGCATCAAGATCGGAAAACTACGCCGCATCACTGATGACCAGCTCGCGGAGTTCATCGCCTCGCTCGAAGCCCGCGACCGGGACGAAATCCATTGACGAAACCGTATAACCGTGTGCTACATTGTTCTACACGTCAGCGGGCGCGCCCTGGCAGGGAAGGCCCCAGAACGTTCGCCGCTTGCCAACTCAACAGCGAAGCAATCGCCGCACGGCCACGCCGTGCTCCCTCCCGAGTTGCCGACATGTCAGCCAGCAGCAAAGGACGGTCAGAACCGATGCGGGACACCACACTCCCGCCCGTGCGAGTCACCGCCGAATTCAAGGCACGGCTCGCCAGGTACGCCGAGAGCCAGGACCGCGACGTGTCCTGGGTCATCAGGAAAGCCGTAGAGGAATACCTCGCCCGGCACGAAAGCGAGGACGACCAGCGATGAACGATCGCCAGCCCTGGCCACCACGAACGCGGTGGTACGCCTCGAACGCAGGCCAGGGCGCGCGCCAGCCAGGACGCCAACCGCCTGGCAGGCAGAAGGAGGGAGCCGATGGCCAAGATCATGATCGGAAAGTACGACGCCACGATCTACCCCGAGGGGGACGGCTTCACCGGAGCCATCGACCTCGGCTCTGACGGGAAGGGCAGGCGCCGTCGCGTCAAGCGCAAGGGCAAGGCGAAGACCCAGGTCAAAGACAAGCTCCGCGAGGCCGTCGCCGACCTGGAGGCAGGCGTCACGACGGACGCGGGGTACACCGTGAAAGACGCCGTGACCGACTTCCTGCAGAAAGGACTCAAGGGCAGGTCCAAAGGAACCATCGACAATTACCGCTCGCTCGCGGACCACAACGTGATCCCGCAGATTGGCGGCATCAAGCTCAAGGAACTGACGGCCGACCAGCTCGACGACTGGCTGGACGAGCGCGCCGAGGAGCTGACAACGCGGACGCTCCGCCTGATCCATCAGATTCTTGAGCGCGCGATCCGCCAGGCCCAGGCCCGCGACAAGGTCCGCCGCAACGTGGCGAGCCTGGTCGATGTGCCCGAAGGGCAGGAAGGACGGCCGTCCAAGGCGATGACGCTCAGCCAGGCCGTCACGCTCCTGGAGACCGTCGAGTCCGGCACCCACCGGCTCGCGGCCTACGTGGTGCTGTCCCTGCTGTCCGGGGTCCGCACCGAGGAGGCGCGGGCGATCACGTGGGACGAGGTGGACCTCAAGGCCGGCACGGTGGCCGTCTACCGCTCCGTGCGGGTCAAGGGCGACACCAAGACCCGCAAGAGCCGCCGCGTCCTGAAACTGCCCACCCGGGCGGTACAGGCGCTCCGCGCGCATCACACCCGCCAGGCCGCCGAACGGCTCGCGGCGGGGGAGATGTGGCAGGAGCACGATCTCGTGTTCTGCCGCGAGGACGGCACGCCGCTGGACCGCTGGCACGTACGGAAGGAGTTCCAGAAGATCACCAGGGCCGCCAGGCTCGGCGGGGCATGGACGCCCCGCGAACTGCGGCACTCGTTCGTGTCCATCCTGAGCGCCCACGATGTCCGGCTGGAGGACATCAGCGACCTGGTCGGGCACAGCAGCACGGCCGTCACCGAGACGGTGTACCGTCACGAAATAAGGCCCGCGCTCACCAAGGGCGCGACGGCCATGAACCGGATTCTCAAGGCCAAGGCCGCGCAGCCCGCGTAGCCGAGGCCGACGGGAAACCAACAATTCCATTGGCTCCCCGGTTGGCTCCCGAAGATCGAAAAGAGGGGCACGAAACCCCTCTGACCAGTCGGGACGGCGGGATTTGAACCCGCGACCCCTTGACCCCCAGTCAAGTGCCCTACCAAGCTGGGCCACGTCCCGGTGCGCCAGGCGCACACCCGCCGAACCCGGCGGGCCTTCATACCTTAGCGCAGCCGCGCCGTTCCCGTAGCCACCGTGCATCCGCCCGGACGGGCAAGCCGCCACCCCGCAGCCGGGCGGCAGACCTGACACGCCGACACGCCCGCCGAAGCACCTGCCACACCGGAACCAGGTACTACAGTGAATTCGTTTTACCGTGACCCGGCGCCGCAGCCTGCGGCGCTGCCGCCGAGGAGGAATGGGGTCAGGTGAGGGCGTCCGAACGCGATCCCATGTCCGGCTGGTACGGTCCCGGGCCCGACGACACCACCCAGCCCTACGCCCAGCGCCCCCGCAGGCCCCGCACCCAGGGCCCGCCCCGCACCTCCCGCAACTCCCGGAACCCCCGCACCACGCGCCCCCTCAAGCGCCGCCGCTGGCCGGCCCGCCTGGTCAAGACCCTCGCCGTCTTCGTCGTCCTGCTGATCATCGTCGTCGGCGGCCTGTGGCTGATCACCCCGTCGGTCAGCCAGGCGCCCGCCCTGGTCCAGGAGCAGGCCGTCCAGCACGGCATCAGCTACCCGGGCGTCCAGCCGCCGCAGAAGTTCACCGAGGCCCTCGTCGCGACCGAAGACCACCGGTTCTACTCCAACTTCGGCGTCGACCTGTTCGCCGTCGCGCGGCTGCTGGCCGGCAAGATCACCGGGCATTCCGACCAGGGCGGCAGCACGCTGGAGCAGCAGCTCGCCAAGAACCTCTACACTACGGGACGTTCCGGGATCACCGTCGAGGCCGAGCAGGTCGTGCTGGCCATCAAGCTGAACACGACCTACAGCAAGCAGCAGATCCTGCAGATGTACGCGGAGGTCGCCTACTACGGCGACAACTACTACGGGCTCCGCGCGGCCAGCTGCGGGTACTTCGGCACCGAGCCGGCCCAGCTGACCTGGCCGCAGGCCGCGGTGCTGGCGGGCGTGGTCAACGCCCCCACCGTTGACGACCCGCGCACCAACCCGCAGAACGCCCGGACCCGCGAGGAGCACGTCGTCGCGCGCCTGGTGGCCGTCGGCGACCTGACCCAGGCCCAGGGCGACGCGGTGCTGGGCCAGTCGCTGAACCTGGTGCCCAAGGGAACCGGCTGCGCAGGCTGAGCACCGTAACGTTCACCACCCAGCCGAACGGAACTTCTGCGGGGCGGGCCGGAAGGCACGGGCCGCACGCAGCATGGAGCCCGTCCGGCCCTCTGCCGAGTGGCTGCTCAGTGGCTGGTCAGCTGCAGGAACACGGTCAGGGCGATGATGACCGCGGCGGTCGCGCCGCCGAACTCCAGCAGCTGCAGGCCTGCTGAGAGGTCCACCGCTTCCTCGGCGAAGCTCACGGACAGGACCAGCACGATCATCGAGATGACCCGGCCCTTGAGGTCGTTCAGATCGCGCATGGCCAGCCAGGCCGGCATCGTCGTGGCCTTGTCCCGCGGAATCTCCCGCACGAACAGCTCGTAGAACCCGATGGCCG
Source organism: uncultured Actinomycetes bacterium (assembly GCA_963808295.1). GTDB lineage: Bacteria > Actinomycetota > Actinomycetes > Streptosporangiales > Streptosporangiaceae > Bog-532. The sequence goes on from CAWEFP010000011.1 coordinate 8,001, forward strand.
AGATCAGCAGCGTGGCCCCGATCAGGAACAGGTCGATGTCCAGCAGGAACAGGCCGATCTGGTGGCCCACCGGGTAGGGATGCGCGACGATGCTGCGGAGCGCGTCCACGAACACGGCGATCGCGTAGGCGAAGGCTCCCAGACCCGCGAGGATCAGGAACGCCACGGGGATGACCGCCAGCCGCAGCGAGGCGATCAGGGCCCGTTCCGCCCCGGTGGCGAGGCGGGGTGTGTCCGGCTCCCGTCCCGCGTTCCCCGCTACGGCCTCCGGCTCATCCGGCATCGCGGGCAGGGTCAGCCGATGGACGGCTGGGGGTATATCTCCTCGGCGTCGGGCTCAGGCTGCCGCGTCTCGCCCGCCCGGTGCCGCCCGGCGGCGTGCGCCCCGTTGGGGTGCGCCGCGCGCACCCCGCCCGCGTGCGCCCCGCTGGGGTAGGCCCCGTCCGCGTGCGCCCCGCTGCCGTATGCCCCGCCGCGTGCGCCCCGTTCGGGTAGGCCCCGCCCGCGTGCGCCCCGTTGACGTGCGCGGCCGGCGGGGGCGGCATCTCGGCGGGCAGGACCGTCGGCGCCACCTCGGCCGGCTCCTCGTTCACCTCGAGGAAGACCCACTTGCGGTAGGACCAGAGCCGGAACAGCGTGCCGAGCCCGATCCCCACGATGTTGGCGACGTTGTAGGAGAGCGGGTCGGTCATGTGCAGCCCGTAGTGGACGAACGCGACGACGGCTTCCTGTATCCCCAGCCCGACGATGTTGAGCAGGAAGAACATCGTTGTCTCGTGCCCGAGGCCCTTGCCCTGGCGGTGCTTGAAGGCCCAGTGGCGGTTCCCGAGGAAGGTGACGACCGTGGCGATGAGGTAGCCGACGACCACGGAGGTGAGGGCTCCCAGGCCGAGCCCCAGGTGCACACCGTCGGTGACGCCGAGCTGGACGACGAAGCCGATGCCGCCGACGACGCCGAACTTGGCGATCTCGTGAATCAGGACCGTGAAGCGTGCATACATGTCACGGATGTATTTCACCTGGTCGAGAGTCCCTTCGCTCATCGCCATACGCATACGGGAACGTTTGCTGAGGTTACCTGCCTATGCCCGGTTACACACATCGGAGGCGGAAAACGTGTTGTTAAATTGTCCGGCCCCCGAGGTAACGTCACGAAGGTGTCACACGCCGAGGTAGCCGAGGTACTCGTCCAGGCCCGCGGCCTCACCAAGCGATTCGGGAACTTCACCGCGGTCGACGGCATCGATTTTAGTATCTCCCGGGGCGAGGCGTTCGGCTTCCTCGGCCCCAACGGCGCGGGCAAGTCCTCGACCATGCGCATGATCGGCTGCGTGTCCCCGCCGACCAGCGGCGAGCTGACCATCCTGGGACTGGATCCGGTGACGAACGGCCCGGCGATCCGGGCCCGCCTGGGTGTGGTCCCGCAGGAGAACACCCTCGATATCGAGCTGACCGTACGGGAGAACCTGCTCGTCTACGGCCGCTACTTCGGGCTGCCCCGGGCCCTGATCCGGGAGCGCAGCGCCATGCTGCTGGACTTCGTCCAGCTCAGTGACCGCGCCGAGGATCAGGTCGAGCCGCTGTCCGGGGGCATGAAACGCCGCCTCGTCATCGCCCGCTCGCTGATCAACGAGCCGGACATCCTGCTGCTGGACGAGCCCACCACGGGGCTGGACCCGCAGGCCCGGCACATCGTGTGGGACCGGCTGTTCCGGCTGAAGCAGCGCGGCGTCACCCTCATCCTGACCACGCACTACATGGACGAGGCCGAGCAGCTCTGCGACCGGCTCGTGGTGATGGACGGCGGCCGGATCGCGGCCGAGGGCTCGCCGCGCGCGCTGATCGGGCGGTACTCCACCCCCGAGGTCCTCGAGCTCCGCTTCGACCCCGGCGACCACGAGCAGGCGGCGGAGAAGCTCGCCGCGCTGCCCGCCGGGCCCGCCGAGCGGCTGGAAGTGCTCGCCGACCGGGTCCTCGTCTACACCAGGAACGGGGACGAGGCCCTCGTGACGGTGCGCGGGCTCGGCCTCGAACCGCTCACCTCACTGGCCCGGCGCAGCACGCTGGAGGACGTGTTCCTCCGGCTGACCGGCCGGCACCTGGACGACTGATGACGGCCGGAGACGACGGAAGCCGGACGGCCGATGACCGCTGAGGCCACACCGGCGGCGGCCGCCGCGCCGGTCACCGCCGGGGGAGCGCGGTGGTCCTTCGCGGTGCGCGAGTTCCGGTTCTGGCTGACCGACTACCGGCGGACCTGGCGCGGCTCGGTGATCTCCAGCGTGCTGGGCCCGCTGCTCTACCTCGGCGCGATGGGCGCGGGCCTGGGATCGCTGGTGAACCGGCATGCCGGCGGCAGCCTGGGCGTCAGCTACCTGGCCTTCATCGCGCCCGGTCTGCTGGCCGCCACCGCCATGCAGACCGCGTTCGGCGAGGGGCTGTACCCGGTCCTCGGCTCGGTCAAGTGGGTGCAGAACTACTTCGCCGCGGTGGCCACCCCGCTGCGCCCGGGTGACGTGTTCCGCGGCCACCTACTGTTCGTCATCTTGCGGCTGACCATGAACTGCGGGGTGTTCCTCGCCCTGATCGCGGCGTTCGGCGCGGCCCGCTCGCCGCTGGCCGTCGCGGCCCTGCCGGTGGCCGTGCTGACCGGGCTGGCCTTCGCGCCGGCGCTGATGGCGTGGGCGGTGACCCGGACCCGGGACACGAGCTTCAGCGTGCTCATGCGGTTCCTGATGATCCCGCTGTTCCTGTTCTCCGGCACGTTCTTCCCGGTCACCCAGCTGCCCGGGTGGCTGCAGCCGGTCGCCTACGTGACCCCGCTGTGGCACGGCGTGGAACTGTGCCGCACGCTCAGCCTCGGCACCACCGACCTGGGCGGCGCGGCCGTGCACGTCGGGTACCTGCTCGCGCTCACCGCGGCCGGGTACGCCGTGGCCCTGCGGACCTACCGGGGGCGGCTGCATGAGTAGGAGGCGCCGGTGACTGAACGGACCTTGCCGCGCCGTCTCCCCGCCCGGGGGGCGTGCCGGTGACCGAACGAACCGTCCGGCTCCCGCTTCCCGGGCTGCTCAGCCGTACCCTGGCGGACGGCCGGGGCGCCGGCCACGCCGGGCTGCCGCTGGTCGAGCGGAACGCCCGCGCCTACCGCCACCTGTGGATTCTCCTGATCACCGGGGTGCTGGAACCGCTGTTCTACCTGCTGTCGATCCGGATCGGCCTGGGCGCCCTGGTCGGGCCGGTGACCGGGCCCGGCGGGCGGCCGGTGGGCTACACGGAGTTCGTGGCGCCCGCGCTGCTGGCCACCTCCTCGATGAACGGCGCGGTCTACGACTCCACCTTCAACGTGTTCCACAAGCTCAAATACGCCAAGGTCTACGAGGCGGCGCTGGCCACCCCGCTGGGCCCCGGGGACATCGCGCTGGGCGAGATCACCTGGGCGCTGAGCCGCGGCCTGCTGTACGCGATCGCGTTCCTGCTGGTGATGGCGGCCATGGGACTCGTGCATTCGGCCTGGCTGCTGGTCGCGGTCCCCGCGTCGGTGCTCATCGGCTTCGCGTTCGCCGGGGTCGGGATGGCGGCCACCACCTACATGCGCAGCTGGAAGGATTTCGACTTCGTCATCCTCGCCACGCTGCCGATGTTCCTGTTCTCCACCACCTTCTACCCGCTGAACGTCTACCCGAGGGCGCTGCAGATCGTCGTGGAGTGCACCCCGCTGTATCAGGCGGTGGCGCTGCTGCGCGGGTTCTCCCTCGGCGTCGTCGGCCCGGCCATGCTCGTCAACGTGGCCTACCTGGCCGTGCTCGGCCTGGCCGGGCTGTACGTGGCCAGCCGCCGCATCCGCCGCCTGCTCCTCACCTGACCGCCGCACTGGCGGGCGCGCCCGTGCCTTCCCGATCGGGCTGCGGCGCAGCGTGTAGGCTGCCTGCGATGCCGGAAGATGGGCCACGCGGGCTGGAGAGCGACGGCACGGAAGCGCCCGGCGCGACACGTGTCGGCCCCGCTGAGTCCGCGGGCTACTCCCGGCCAGACGCGCCCCCCGCCTCGCCCCGCCCGGCGGCCCACTACGGGCCGGACGCGCTCCCTGTTCTGCCCCGGCCAGACGTGGCCCCCGCGCCGCCCCGGCCGGACGCGGCCCCGGGCCAGATCCAGCTGGACGCGGACCCTGGCGAGGCCCGGCCGGACGCGGACCCGGGCGAGGCCCGGCCGGACGCGGCCCCGGGCCAGGCCCAGCTGGACGCGGACCCCGGCGAGGCCCGGTCGGAGGCGCCTCCCGGTAGGTCCCGGGCCGGGCGGGCCCGGGGCCCGTACTGGGCGCCGTGGCTGATCGCGCTCCTCGTTTTCGCGGTCTACCTGCGATCTCGCTGTTCCGTTACCTGCAGCTCAATCCCTCGTCGTGGGACCTGGGCATCTTCACCGAACTGGTCAAGCAGTACGCGCACCTGCGGGCGCCCGTCGCCGACGTCCGCGGCGCCGGCGTGAACCTGCTCGGCGACCACTTCTCACCGATCATCGCGCTGATCGCGCCGTTCTTCCTCGTCCGGCCGTCCCCGATCACGCTGCTCGTCACGCAGGCCTTCCTGACCGCGGTGTCCGTGCTCCCGGTGACCTGGGCCGCGGCGGACAAGCTGGGCCGCCGCGCGGGCGGCGCCGTCGGCGCGGCGTACGGGTTCTCCTGGGGCCTGCAGCAGATGATCAACTTCGACTTCCACGAGATCGCGTTCGCGGTGCCGCTGCTCGCGTTCTCGCTGTCGGCGCTGGTCCGCGGGCGGACCCGGGCGGCGGTGGCCTGGGCGCTGCCGCTGGTCTTCGTCAAGGAGGACCAGGGCTTCACGGTCGCCGCGATCGGCGTCCTCATGATCGTCGTCAGCCAGTGGCGCGACGGCCCCGCCCGTCCCGCGGACAACCCGGCCGCCGCCCCCGACCCCGCCGGGGCATCCGGCCGCGCCCGGGCATCCGGCCGCGGTCACGTCTTCGGTGGCCAGCTGCTCATCGTGTGGGGCGTCCTCTGGTCGGTGCTGGCGATCACCGTGATCATCCCGCACTTCAACGCGGCGCATCACTACCAGTACTGGAGCGACGGCGGCACGCTGGGCCCGGGCGGGCACTTCTCCGCCGCGGGCACGGTGCGCCAGTTCTTCACGTCCTGGCCGGTCAAGCTCGGGACCACGCTGATGCTGCTGCTGCCGACGGCGTTCATCGCGCTGTGGTCGCCGCTCGCCCTGGTCGCGCTGCCGTCGATCGTGCTCCGCTTCCTCGGCACCAGCAGCAATTTCTGGGGCACCCAGTGGCACTACAACGCGACCGTCATGCCGATTCTTTTCCTCGCCGCGGTAGACGCGATCGTGCGGGTCCGGTCCCGCGAGTTCCGTTCGGCATCATCAGGTCCACCTGTGGCGGGCCACGCTAGCTGGCGGGAAGCGGTGACCGCGGCGATCGACCGGCACGGCGCGGCCGCGATGCTGGCCATCGCGGTCGCCCTCGTCTTCCAGTTCCCGGTCGGCACCCTGTGGAACCCGTCCACCTACCGGATCGACGCGGACGTGACCGATGCGGACGCGGCCATGGCCACGGTGCCCGACGGCGCGTCCGTCACCACCACGCTCGACCTGCTCGCCCCGCTGGCCGCGCGGACCGACACGTTCTGGATCGGCAACGCCGGCAACCCCAGCACGGCCTACATCGTGTTCGACGGGACCGACAGCGGCTACTCACCCGAGCCGGCCAACATTCCCGCCTTTGTGGCCAGCCAGCATCCGGGCGTCCGGTACAGCGTGATCTTCGACACCGGGGACGTCTACGTCTTCCGCCGGAACGGGCGGTAACCGAAGCTGGAAAGAGCTGGTGAACTCCCAGATACGGAGTGCACTGGCCTCCACACGGAGGGTGCCGAACCCTCTATTGAAGGCAGGTATCGCGGGGCAAGATACTGGCCAGTAGATGATGAACGGCCCGGACCGAACCGAAAGGACTTTCCGGCCAGACGAAAGGTACATATATGTCACAGGAGACGCAGCGAGTTGCCATCGTGACCGGAGCCGCGCGCGGGATCGGGGCCGGGATAGCCATCCGGCTGGCCGCGGACGGGATGGCTGTGGCGGTCCTCGACCTGAACGAGGCCGACTGCGCGGGAACGGTGAAGGAGATCGAGAACGCCGGCGGGAAGGCGCTCGCGGTAGGCGCGGATGTCAGCAAGACCGATCAGGCGAACGCCGCGGTCGAGCGGGTGGCCGCCGAGCTCGGCGAGCCGACGGTGCTGGTGAACAACGCCGGGATCACCCGCGACGCCATGCTGTTCAAGATGACTGACGAGCAATGGGACACGGTGGTCAGCGTCAACCTGCGCGGCCCGTTCCTGATGACCCGGGCGGTGCAGAAATACATGAGCGGGCAGAAGTGGGGGCGGATCGTCAACATCTCGTCGTCGTCGGCGCTCGGCAACCGCGGGCAGGCCAACTACTCCGCCACCAAGGCCGGGGTGGAGGGCTTCACCAAGACGCTCGCCAAGGAACTGGGCAAGTTCGGGATCACCGCGAACGCGGTCGGGCCGCACTTCATCGCCACCGACATGACCGCGGCCATGGCCACCAGCCTGAAGATGTCGTTCGAGGATCTGGTGGAGACCTACAAGAAGCAGATACCGGTCAACCGGGTCGGCCAGCCGGCTGACGTGGCGAACGCTGTCTCCTTCCTCGTCGGCGAGGACGCGGGCTTCGTCTCCGGCCAGGTCCTCTACGTGGCCGGCGGGCCCCTGTGCTAAGAGGGTCTGACCTCACGGCCGGGGACATTCGCGATCGCGTCCACCAGTTCCTGGCCACGACAGACCCGGTGGAGATGCCCAGGCCGGACTTCCTGCGCGCCCGTTTCGACGCCGGTCTGGCCTGGGTGCACTACCCGTCCGGGCTGGGCGGGCTCGGCGCGCCCCGGGCGCTGCAGGCCGTCGCGGACACCGAGTTCGCGGCGGCCGGCGCGCCCGACAACAACCCGGGCCCCAACGTCATCGGGCTCGGCATGGCGGCCCCGACCATTCTCGCGTTCGGCTCGGACAAGCAGCGCGAGCGCTGGCTGCGGCCGCTGTGGACGGGGGAGGAGATCTGGTGCCAGCTGTTCAGCGAGCCCGGCGCCGGAAGTGACCTCGCCTCCCTCGCGACCCGCGCGGTCCGCGACCCGGGCGGGGACTGGGTGGTCTCCGGCCAGAAGGTGTGGACCTCGCTGGCGCACAAGGCCCGCTGGGCCATCCTGGTCGCCCGGACCGACCCCGACGTGCCGAAGCACCAGGGGCTGAGCTATTTCGCCTGCGACATGACCGCGCCGGGGGTCGATGTCCGCCCGCTGCGCCAGCTCACCGGCGAGGCCGAGTTCAACGAGGTCTTCCTCACCGACGTGCGCATCCCGGACGCGGACCGGATCGGCGGCGTCGGGGACGGCTGGAAGGTCGCCCAGGGCACGCTGATGAACGAGCGCGTCGCCATCGGCGGGTACGCCATGCCACGCGAGGGCGGGATGATCGGCGGGGCCGCCCGCGCCTGGCGGGAGCACCCCGAGCAGCGCACCCCGGGCCTGCACGACCGGCTGCTGCGGCTGTGGGCCGAGGCGGAGATCGCCCGGCTGGCGGGGCTGCGGATGCGCCAGCAGCTCGCCGCGGGCCACCCCGGGCCGGAAGGCTCCGCCGCGAAGATCGTTTTCGCCCGCCTCAACCAGGAGATCTCCGGGTTCGAGGTGGAGCTGGCGGGCGCCGACGGCCTGCGCTACGACGACTGGACGATGCGCCGGCCCGCCCACGCGGACTTCTTCGGCCGCGGTCCCGGCTACCGCTACCTGCGGGCCAAGGGCAACTCGATCGAGGGCGGCACCTCGGAGATCCTGCGCAACATCGTCGCCGAACGCGTGCTCGGGCTGCCGCCGGAGCCGCGGGTGGACAAGGACGTGCCATGGAAGGACCTACCGCGATGAGCGCTGCCGCCCAGGCTGAGGCGGCGGGCATGGCCGGCCCGCGCACTCCGGATCTGCTGTACAGCGAAGCCGAACGTGCCCTGGCTGAGAGCCTTCGCTCGCTGCTCACGGCCCGGTGCCGGCCGAGGACCAGCTGGCCCGGCTCGGCGGCCGGGCACCCTATGACACCGGGCTGTGGAAGACGATCGCCGCCGATCTGGGCTGCGCCGGGCTGCTCGTCCCGGAGGGGCAGGACGGCGCCAGCGGCGTCGTTCCGTGAGGCGGCCACCGTCGCCGAGGAACTGGGCCGCGCCGTGGCGCCGGTTCCCTACCTCGGCAGCGCCGTGGTCGCGACGACGGCGCTGCTGGCCGCCGGTGATGACGCCACGGTCCGTGAACTCGCGCGGGGAGACGTCACCGCCGCCCTGACCGTGGGCTTCGAAACCCCGCCGGGAGCGGCGTTCCCGCTGACCGCGCGCGTCTCCGGGCCGAAGTCCAGCGACGGCCGGGCCGGTGTCACCCGGCTGCGCGGCCGGGTCCGGGGCGTGGCCGACGCGCTGTCCGCCGACCTGCTGGTGGTCCCGGCCGACGCCGTGCCGCATGGCCTGTATGTGGTCGGCGCGAACGCCGAGGGCGTGCGGTGCACCCCCGTCGTCTCGCTGGACATGACCCGCCAGCTGTGCGACATCGAGTTCGAGGACGCCCCGGCCCGGCCGATGGCGCCCGGCGCTGAGGCCGACCGCGCCGTCCAGGCGGCACTGTCCGCGGGGGCGGCCGCGCTCGCCTCCGAGCAGCTCGGGGTGGCCGAGAAGTGCCTGGAGATGACCGTCGCGTACGTCAAGGAACGGCGGCAGTTCGCGCGCCCGGTCGGTTCGTTCCAGGCCCTGAAGCACCGGCTGGCCGACCTGTGGGTGGGGCTCACCCAGGCGCGGGCCGCGGCCCGCTACGCCGCGGCCTGCCTGGCCGACGGCGACAGCGACGCGCCCATCGCCGTCGCGCTGGCCAAGTCCTACTGCGGCGACCTCGCCGTGCGGGCGGCCGAGGAGTGCGTGCAGATGCACGGCGGCATCGGGTTCACCTGGGAGCACCCGGCGCACCTGTACCTGAAGCGCGCCAAGGCCGCGTCGATCGCGTTCGGCACGTCCGATGCCCACCGGGCGTCCCTGGCGCGCCTGGCCGATCTGCCCGGCGTCTAGGCGCGCGAATACCTGGACGATTCCGACCGCATGGCCCTACGATGACGGGCACGGCAACGCGGTCGGCCGCGCGCCGGCCGGGTCATTTCCTGGTTCCGGGTTGGCTGCGACGCCACTCCACGGCAGCTGATCTGGGCGGCGCCGGTCCCGGTCAGGGACCACTACGAGGCAGCGGCTCCGGCTGCGGTCGCATTCGCATCCATGCGCAGGTCACGGTCAGTGACAGGACAAAAGCGCAGTAGATCCAGAACACGGGGGTGAGCCCTGAGCTGATCGTCAGGCCAGCCTGGGCGGCCTGCGCGGCCGAGATCCCGAACTGGGCCGGTGCGACGGCCTCGCCGGCCTGGACCAGCGCCGAGATCGCCTCGGCCGCCATCGGGATGATCGCGCCGGCGAGCAGCGCCGTCCCCAGGCGGGCCGGCCGCCACCACGCGGCGGCGGCCGCCACCACGACGAGCGCGACCATGACGGCGACGTTCCCGGCGATCACCGGGGCCGGGTTCGCGAAGGCGTTACCCGCCGTCAGGGACTGGACGGCCCCGCCCGCGGTCCGCAGGGTATAGCTGTCCCACGACGGAGCGAACGTGACCGCCGCGCCGAGCGCCGCGGCGGTGGCGAGCGCCAGCCGCAGAACGCGGGCCCGCTCGGGCCGGTGCGGCCAGCCGAGCGCCTCGCCCGGCCGGGGCAGCCGGCCCAGCGCCTCGCCCGGCCGGAATCGCGCAGCCGTCGCGGACCCGGCGGCACAGGCGAGCCAGCCGGCCAGCCCGAGCACGAGGCCGGCCCCCATGACGTGCGCACCTCCGGCGATCGCCGCACCGGCATCGGCGAAGAACAGGCCGAAGGTGACGACGGAAGTCCCCAGCCCGAGGAGCGCTCCCGCCCGCTGGCGGCTGCCGCCGAGCAGGACGAGCAGCGCGCTCGTGCTCCAGACGGCGAGGTAGATCGAATGTGGCACGAGCTGGGCCGGCTGCCGGGCGAGGCTCGCGCCGCCGAGATAGGCCGGGAAGAGCCCGGCGATCCCGCAGCCGACACCGATGGCGAGCAGCGCCGCCGCGATGACCGCGCGGGCATCCCCGGCGGCGAGGGCCGCGCCGGCGCTCATATCGCCGGGGGCCGCGCCGTGCTGGCTGACCGGGACGATCGTGCCCGGCGCCTCGAGCCCCGTGAACCGGGACCACGCGCCGTTCCAGCCCTCGGGCGTGTCCGGCCACCACTCGATCGACGGTGGCCGCGGCGCCCGGGCCGGCCAGATTCCGTAGAAGCCGGGCCCGCGCCCGAGCTCATATCGTGCGCCCCGGTACAAGATGGTCTCCTTCGCCGGCACGGTTCCAGCCCCTCCTGCGCCGCTGATCTCGCCATGTTCCCGTGTCACCATAGGACGCTCATCTGCAGGCATGCTGAGCGGACGCTCAGGCCTTCCTTATCCCCCCGGCATCCCCCCGGCATCCCCCCGGCCGCCGCGGACCGGCCCGCTCGTTCTAGCTGCGGCGCCCGGTGCGGGTGTGCTGGCCGTACCTGTCGGCGACCAGAAACGCCAGGTCGAGAGACTGGCTGCGGTTGAGCCTGGGGTCGCAGGCGGTCTCGTACCGGCGGCGCAGGTCGCTTTCCGCAATGTGCTGCCCGCCGCCCATGCATTCGGTGACGTCGTCGCCGGTGAACTCGATATGAATGCCGCCGGGGTGGGTGCCCAGCGCGCGGTGCACCTCGAAGAAGCCCGTGACCTCGTCCAGCACGTCATCGAAGTGGCGTGTCTTGTGCCCGCTCGCCGCCTCGGTGGTGTTGCCGTGCATCGGATCGCATACCCAGGCGACCACGGCGCCGCTGGCCGCGAGCTTCTCCACCAGCGGCGGTAGGGCGTCCCGCACCCGCCCCGAGCCCATCCGGGTGACCAGGGTGAGCCGGCCAGGTTCGCGGTCCGGGTCGAGCGCGTCGACCAGGGCGAGCACGTCCTGCGCGGTGACCGCCGGACCGATCTTGACGGCGACCGGGTTGCGGATCTGGCGCGCGAACTCGATATGAGCGCCATCGAGAGCGCGGGTGCGCTCACCGATCCACAGCAGGTGAGCCGACAGGTCGTACGAACGCCCGCTCCGTGAGTCGGTGCTGGTCAGCGCCCGCTCGTAGTCGAGCAGCAGAGCCTCGTGGCTGGCGTAGAACTCCACGGCGCGGAACTGTTCCGGATCGGCCCCGCAGGCGTGCATGAACGCGATGGCCCGGTCGATCTCCTCGGCCAGGCGCTCGTAGCGCTGCCCGGCCGGGCTGCGCGCAACAAAGTCCTGGTTCCAGGCGTGCACCTGGCCCAGGTCGGCGTACCCGCCGCTGGCGAAGGCCCGGCACAGGTTCAGGGTGACCGCCGCGCAGTGATACGCATCGAGCAGCCGGCCGGGGTCGGGCGTCCTGGCCGCGGCCGTGAACTCGATCGCGTTGACCGCGTCGCCCCGGTAGACGGGAAGCTCCACGCCGTTCCTGACCTCGGTCGGCGCCGACCGGGGCTTGGCGAACTGGCCCGCCATCCGGCCCACCTTCACCACCGGCACGCTGGCGGCGTAGGTCAGCACGACCGACATCTGCAGCAGCGTCCTGAGCCTGCCCCGGATGCTGTCGGCGGTCAGGCCGGCGAACGTCTCCGCGCAGTCGCCGCCCTGGAGCAGGAAGGCCTCACCGCGGGCCACCGCGGCCAGCCGGTCCTTCAGCTGGTCACATTCCCGGGCCGACACCAGCGGCGGCAGTTGCTCCAGGCTGCGCGTCACCGTCGCGAGCCGATCCGGGTCGGGCCATTCGGGCTGCTGGAGCGCCGGCCCACGGCGGGAATCTCCTCCGGGCCTGCCCGCACCCCGCGGCCGGCCGGAACCCCCCAGGCCAGCCCCCTTGCTGGCGGCGTTCACCCGTACAGGCTAATGGCCCAGGCAGCAGGGCGCCAGCATGTACGGTGCGCGCGGCGTTTCTCCCGCCCGGTGGGCCGAATTCGGGCGTCTCTGGCGGGCGCCGATACTGGTGGCACCGGCCTACAGCCAGTCCTTGCGCTTGAAGACGACGTAGAGGACGAGCCCGGAGACGATCATGATGGCGATCGAGGCGGCGAGGCCGACCTGGCGGCTGAAACCCGGATAGGGCACGTTCATCCCGTAGAAGCCGGTGATGAACGTCGGGACCGCGATGATCGCGGCCCAGCTGGTCACCTGCTTGGTGATGACGTTCATCCGGTTGCCCTGGATGGTCAGGTTGGTCTCCAGGATGCTCGTCACCAGATCCCGCAGGCTCTCGGTCCACTCGGTGGCGCGCAGCACGTGGTCGTAGACGTCCTGGTAGTAGGGCATCAGGTCGTCCCCCACGACATGCAGGTCGCGCCGCATGAGGGCGTTCACCACCTCGCGCATGGGGATGACGATCCGGCGCAGCAGCACCAGGCTCTTGCGCAGTTCGAAGCTGCGCCGCTGGACGGTGAGGTCCTGCGGAGCGCGGTCGAACAGCTGGTCCTCCAGCGTCCTCGACGGCGTCGTCCAGGCTCTGCACCGCCTCGAAGTGACCGTCCACGACGTAGTCCAGCAGGCCGTACAGCAGGTAGCCGACGCCGAACTTGGCCAGATCCGGGCTGGCGTCCCAGCGGTCCACGACGGCGCCGATGTCCAGCCCGTCATCCTTGCGGACGGTGATCAGCGCCCGCCCGGTGACGAAGGCGGCGAGCTCGCTGGTGGCCAGTTCACCCGTGCCGGTGTCCAGCCGCGCGCCGTAGGCGGTCAGGAACAGGTGGCTGCGGTAGCGGTCGAGCTTGGGGCGCTGGTGCTCATGCACGGCGTCCTCGATCGCCAGCGGGTGCAGCCCGAATTCCTCGCTCAGCACCGCCAGGTCCTCGCGGTCGGGGTCACGCAGGTCGAGCCAGATGGTGACCGCCTCATCGGCCAGGTGATCACTGATCTCGGCCACCGGGAAACCCTCGAGCTCGAGTATTCCGTCCCGGTAGAGCCGCGTGCGGGCCTGGCACTTGGTCGGGGTGGTCCCGCAGATGGCGGGCGCGGCCACCGTGTCGGGATCGCCGCCGTGAAAGGTCTGGTCCACCGGCGGCCGGCTGCCCAGCACGCCGCCGGACGAGCCGCCCGGATCGCGGTCGAGGCCCGCGGCGCTCGCCGGGCCGGGCTGCGTTTGGGTCATTGCGTTCTCCTCGCGTCACTGCGGGCGGCTGGCGCAGGGCGCGCCCGCCCAGGACGATCCGCGGTAGCGGGTTGCCCTGGGCGGGCACGCCTTTTGATCCCCTGCACGCTACTGCCCCTCGGCTGAGCCGGTGTCAGACGCTGACGACGACCTTGCCCCGGGCGTGGCCTTCCTGCAGGTAGCGGATGGCCGCGGCGGTCAATCCCGCCGAGCCATCGGCCGCCCGTCTCGGACCCGACGATGACCACCTGGATGTGCAGGCCGGCGAAGATCCGCTGGCCGAGCTCGAAGCCGGCGACGTTGCACAGCAGCGCCACGGGGAAGACGAGGGCGGCCACGGTGGCTGCCTTGGCCGCCAGCACGACCGCCGGGCCGGCATCGCGGCGAAGGTGCAGCGGATCATCCCGGTCGAGGTGCAGCTGTTCGGAGCTCGGGGTCGTGTAGTCGATGACGGTCCTGGCCCCGAGACGGGAGACGAAGTCCAGGTCGGCGGGGGAGCAGGTCGCGCTGACCTCGGCACCCAGCGCGACAGCGAGCTGCACGGTCACCGAGCCGGGGCCGGGGCGTCACCGCGCGGCCGGAATCCTCATCCGCCGCATACGCGCCGCTAACATCGGCGTCATAGAGAACCTGGATGATGCCCCTGTGACGGGCGGATACGCGGACTGGCGGGGCCACGTGATCGTGTGCGGCCTGCGCTTTGTCGGCCTGCGCATCGTCGAGGAACTGAACCTGTCCGGCGTGCCGGCCGTGGTCGTCGACGACCACCCCGATCCGGCGCTGGCCCGCCAGCTCGGCGGGTGGGGCGTCCCGCACCTCGCGGCCAGCTCCCGGACGGCCGCCACGCTGGCCGAAGCGGGCCTGGCCGGGGCGATCGCGGTCATCTGCGCCCTCGAAGACGATCTGCTGACGCTGGAGACGGCGCTGCTGACCCGTGAGCTGCGCGCGGACGTGCGGGTGGTCGTGCAGCTCGGCAACCCCGCCGTGGGCCGGGCCCTCGCGCAGATCGACGTGGGGGTGCTGGACGTGGCCGGGCTGTCCGCGCCGGCCATCGCCGAGGCGTGCCTGCAGTCCGGCGCGCAGGAGATCGCCCTGGACGGTGAGCGGTTCCTGGCCGCGCGGACGACCGCCCCGCGCCACGCCACTCTGCGGGAGCTGTACGGGGCGCTGGCCCCGGTGGCGGTGCTGCCCGCGGCCGGCAGCGACGTCGTGATCTGCCCCGGCCGGGACCACACCGTGGACCAGGGCGACCACGTCACGCTGTTCGCCACGCCCGAGGAACTGCGCGCGGCCGGGATCGGCGCCCAGGTCCGCTACCCGGCGCACGCCCGGCCGTTCAGCCCCGGGCGGCGGCTCCGGCACGTCACGCTGTCGGTGCTGCGCGCGGCCGCGGACCGCCGGATGGCCACCGCCCTGGCCGCGCTGGTCACCGTGCTGATCGCCGCCACCACGATCTTGCATCTGACCTACCGGCAGCAGCCTGGATCGGGGCCGATCTCGGTGCTCAACGCGGCCTATTTCACCGTCGAGACCGTGACCACCGTCGGCTACGGCGACTTCTCCTTCCGCGGCCAGCCGGCCGGGCTGATCGTCGGGGCGATCTGCCTGATGCTGCTCGGCGCGCTGTTCGTGGCCGTCTTCTTCGCCATGCTCACCAACATGATCGTCAGCCGCCGACTGGAGGAATCGTTCGGCCGGCAGCGGATCACCGGGCTGAGCGGGCACGTGATCGTCATCGGCCTGGGCACCGTCGGCACCCGGGTGATCCAGCGGCTGGTGGCCACCGGCCGTGACGTGGTGGCCGTGGACAAGGACGAGGGCAACCGCCGCCTGGGGCCCGTCCGCGCGCTCGGCGTGCCGGTCATCATCGCCGACGCGACCCTGCCGCAGACGCTGGAGGCCGCCAGCCTGCCGAACGCCGCCGCGGTGGCCGTGGTGACCAGCGATGACCTGGCCAACCTGGAGACCGGCCTGGCGGTCCGCGATCAGCTGGGCGACCGCTCGAACACCGTGCCGGTGGTACTCCGCATGTTCGACTCGCCCTTCGCCCGGTCCGTTCGGCATAATTTCGGGTTTTCCGCCGTCCGCTCCACCGCCGCGCTGGCCGCGCCGTGGTTCGTCGGCGCGGCGCTCGGCCTGGACGTGCTGAGCACCTTCTACGCCGACGACCAGCCGCTGCTGGTCGCGCGGCTGACGGTGACCCCGGGCGGCGGCCTGCACGGGCTGGCCATGCGCGACCTGTCGGCCCGGACGCGGGTGCTGGCCATCAGGCGCGCGGCGGACGAGCGGCTGCTGGAGCACCCGCCCCGGCGGGGCACCCGGTTCCGGGCGGGCGACCAGGCCTACCTCATCGGCCCGTACGAGGAACTGCTGGCCGTGCTCCGCCAGGACCGCCCGGCCCCGCACGGCACCCCGGGCACCCAGGAGACACAGCGGACCCAGGGGGCACAGCGCAGCCCGGCCCCCGGCGGCGCCGTCCCCCACCCCGGTAACCCCTGACCCGCTCCGTAACCCCTGACCCGCTCCGTAACCCCTGACCCGCTCCGTAACCCCTGACCCGCTCCGTGTGCGGTTTCTGCTGTGCGAGCCTTGGGAAACTGAACACAAATGCCGCGGGGGTACCACCCTCAGCCGGGGGCCTCCTCGGCTACGACCAGCATTTCCTCCAGCAGGGGGCCGCCGAAGGTGGTGGCCATGGCCACGTCGGAGGCGTCGCGGCCCCGGCCGATCACGATGCGGCCCTTGCGCCGCCGGTTGTTGCGCGGGTCAAAGGTCCACCAGCGTTCCCCCAGCCAGACCTCCATCCACGCCGCGAAGTCCATCGGCGCCGGGTCCGGCGGGACGTCCATGTCCGGCAGGTACCCGAAGACGTACCGGGCCGGGATGTTCAGCGCGCGGCAGAACGAGATCGCCAGGTGAGTGAAGTCACGGCAGACCCCCCGGCCGGAGGCGAAGACGTCCGCCGCGGTCGAGGTCGCGGTCGTGCTGCCGTAGGCGAACGTGAGGTGGGAGTTCACGTAGCCGCAGATCGCCTGGACCCGGCGGTAGCCGGGCGCCAGCCCGCCGAACCGGGACCACGCCTCGTCGCCGAGCAGGTCCGGCAGGCAGTACCGGCTGGGCAGGGTGTAGAGGAGCGTGTCATCCGGCAGCTGGTCGGGCGGGACCTCCGGCGCGTCCTCGTCGGCGTCCTCGGTGGCGTCCGGGACGGTGG
Source organism: uncultured Actinomycetes bacterium (assembly GCA_963808295.1). GTDB lineage: Bacteria > Actinomycetota > Actinomycetes > Streptosporangiales > Streptosporangiaceae > Bog-532. The sequence continues at coordinate 24,492 of CAWEFP010000011.1, forward strand.
CCAGGGCGCCGTAGCTGAAGTGGGACCGGCCGGACGGGAGGATGGCCCGGATGCACGGGTTGCCGTACAGGTCGGTGTAGTCCCGCGGCGCCATCGACGGCTGCGACCGAAGCATCTCGCCGGCCAGCGTGATGTCCGGGGTGCTGCGCGGCTCGATGTGGAAGACAACCGGCGTGTCGATCTCGGCCACGTACGTGAAGGTGCACCCGATCCGGACCCGCCGTGTCTGCATTGTCCCATTCTCGTGGCCGCATGTTTCTGGCCGGTTACCGGCCCCCACCCGTACGGCCACGTGCGGACCCCGGCCGGCCTGCCCGGATGCCCGGGTGTGGCCCTGGCGGCGAGACCGGCATAGGGTCACGGCATGAGCGAAAGGCTGCCGTTGTTCCCGCTCGGCACCGTTCTGTTCCCCGGCATGCTGCTGCCGCTGCACATCTTCGAGGACCGGTACCGGCAGCTCGTCCACGAGCTGCTGGACGGCCCGGAGCCGAGGCGGTTCGGGGTCATCGCCATCAGGAAGGGCCGCGAGACCGGGGTCGAGGGCGTCTCGTCCCTGTACGAGGTGGGCTGCACCGCGACGCTGCGGGAGACCGAGGAGCACGACGACGGCCGGTTCAACCTGGTCACCGTGGGCACCCAGCGGTTCCGCCTGGAGGCCGTCGACGAGTCGCGCCCCTACCTGCAGGGCGATGTCGAATTCCTGGACGAGGACGCCGGCGACAGCGCCGCCGCGGGCCGCGCGGCCAGCCTGGTCGCCGCCGCGTTCCGCGACTACCTGGCGGCGCTCGCGGCCCGCGGCCTGGCCCAGGTGACCGTCACCGACCTGCCGGAGGAGCCCGTCCTGCTGTCCTACCTGGTCGCGGCCACCATGATCATCGACCTCCCGGACCGCCAGGCGCTGCTGGCCGAGCCCGACTCGCTGAGCCGGTTGAATGCCGAACGGACCATGCTGCAGCGGGAAACCACGATGCTCCGCACGCTGACCGCCCGTCCCGCCCCGGACCTGCGATACGCGCCCTACAACCCGAACTGATCACGCGCTGGTCACCCGCACGGACAGGGGCAGGTCCCGGGAGGAACGCCCCACCGCGACGGTGAACTCGCGACACCGTGCGATCGACACCCAGCCGCCCGCGCCACGTCGTAGATCGTCGGCGCCGTACTCACCCCGGGCCCGCCCGACGGTCCGCCCGTTGTGTACAAGGCCTAGCGCTATGACCGTTACGGGAAGGTGACATGGGGTACGTCCCGTTTCCGTCACCGCCCGCCGCGGCCGCGCGTACCGCTGCTGCCGGGCCCCTATCGGCCGAAATTCCTGCTCTTACCGGGCCTGACGTGGGATGCGTCACCGGGGCCGGGGGCCGGCCGCCAGGCCGGCGGGCCGGTCCAGCCATGGTACGGAATGGGGCGTATGGGGCGATTCAGCAGAGACCCCACGGGGCTCCGATACAAGTTTGAAACATCGGTCCCCTGCTGGCCTGATGCGTTACCGGCCACGTAACAAACGGGAAATGAACCGGAAACCCGATCATGGGAGACATGGAGGCGTTCCGTGAAAAACATCGGAGCGGCCGGGGTGGGTCCGTATAGGCCCCTGGGGGAGACCCCTGGAAACCCGAATGGCCCTTCCAAGGTAGCCCCCCTGGAGGCGCAGAGCAGTGGTTCCCTATCCGACTTGGCTGAACGCCGGAGACAACTCCTGGCAGTTGACAGCCGCCACGCTCGTCGGCTTGATGAGCATTCCCGCGCTGGCCGCCATCTACGGCGGCCTCGTGCAGAAGAAGTGGGCCATGAACACCGTGCTGATGGTGTTCAGCACGTTCTGCCTGGTCCTCGTCGTGTGGGTGCTGTGGGCCTTCAAGATGGGCTTCGGTCACCCGTGGATCAAGACGTTCGTCGGGATACCGGGGACGGTCCTCGGGCACAACGCGCTGGAGGGCCAGGCTGACGTCCCCCTGCTGGACGGGCTGATGCCCAAATTCCGGTTCCCGGAAGCCTCGCTCGTCTACTTCCAGTTCGTGTTCGCCGCGATCACGCCGGTCCTGTTCATCGGCAGCGTGATCGGCCGGATCAGCTTCAAGGTCTGGCTGTTCTTCGTGCCGCTGTGGATCACCTTCGCCTACGCGGTCAACGCGTTCCTGCTCTGGGGTGGCGGCTACTGGGCCGGCAAGGGCGCCCTCGACTTCAGTGGTGGTTACGTCATCCACCTCGCAGCGGGCACGTCCGGGTTCGTGGCGGCCGCCGTCATCGGGCCGCGCCTGGCGCGTGACCGGGAACGCGCGGTGCCGAACAACCTGATGTTCGTCGCGGTCGGCGCCGGAATCCTGTGGCTCGGCTGGAACGGCTTCAACGGTGGTGACCCGTACTTCGCGGGCGCTGACGCGGCAGCCGCGGTCGTCAACACCAACGTGGCCACCGCTGTCGCCATGATGACCTGGATCATCATGGACATGCTCCTGAGCAAGGAGAAGAAGCCGACGTTCCTCGGCGGCCTCAACGGCATGATCTGCGGCCTGGTCGGCATCACGCCCGCCGCCGGTTTCGTCAACGGCTTCGGGGCCATCGTGATCGGCCTGGTGTGCTCGGCCATCGTCTGGGTGGCCTGGACCTACCTGCCCAGGTACGTGTGGCCGTTCAACAAGGTCGATGATGCGCTCGGCGTGGTCTACACGCACGGCATCGCCGGCCTGTTCGGCGGCTTGCTCGTCGGGTTGCTCGCGGATCCGAAAATGATCGAGTACATCGGGCTCGGCAAGACCGCCTCGTTCAGCGGCGCGGGCATGTTCTACGGGCACCCCAAGCAGCTGGCCATCCAGGCCGGGGCCGCCCTGACGATCATCATCTGGGACGGCGTCGTCACCTTCGTCATCCTGCGGGTGCTCGGGCTGTTCATGAAGCTCCGGATACCCGACGACCAGCTGGAGATCGGCGACGTGGCGGTGCACGGCGAAGAGGCGTACCCGTCCGAGGACCTGATCAGCGTCTCGGCGGGCCGTGCCTCGGAATCGTTCACCGCGGCCACGCCCAGTGACAAGGCACTGGAACCGGAAAGGGCCAGGGCGAGGACCGAAGACACCTGACCGAGTCCCGCCTCGTTAAAGGTTCCCGTCCGAAGGTCCCGCTCCGCCCTTCGCCTGCCCCCGGCACCCCCGCGGTGCCGGGGGCAGACCCCGTCCCGCCCGGTCCGGGAAAGCGCCCGCGCCCGCCCGCAAGGACGCACCCTGATGGCACTGCTCGACCTGTACCAGGTCCCGGACGCCGTGCGCCCGGACCTGATCAGCTTGTCCCGCCAGGCCGGGGAACAGACCTGGCTGCAGATGCCCAGCCCTGGCCTGCCCGAGGAATACACCACCTACATCAGCTTCGAAGGCGAAGCCGACGCCCTGCTCAACTATGAGTCACTGTTCATCCCCGGCCTGCTGCAGACCGAGGCGTACGCGCGGGCCTCGCTGCGGGCCGGGCTGCCCACCGCGGGCAAGGAAGAAATAGACGGGCTGGTGCAGGCCCGCATCAGCCGCCAGGGGGGCGTCCTTGCCCGGGATAAGCCGCTGCGGCTGTGGGCGATCGTGGACGAGGCCGTGCTGCACCGCCGGGTCGGCGGCCCGGCGGTCATGAAAGCCCAGCTCGCCCGGCTCGCCGAGGCCGCCGAACTGCCAAACATCACGCTCCAGGTCATCCCCTATGACGTGGGCGGTCATCCCGGCATGATGGGCTCGTTCGTGATCATGCAGTTCGGCGAACCGGTCGCCTCCGATGTCGTCTACATTGAGACCATGGCGGGCGATCTGTTCCTGGAGCAGGAGACCGATCTAGGCCGCTACCGTGCCATCTTCGAACACCTGCGCGCCCTGGCCCTGCCACCGGAAGCATCAGCAGCCCTGATCGCCAGCATCGCGCAGGACATGTAGCGACATCAGGAGCACCCGATGAACCAGCAGCGTCCGCAGTGGCGCACAAGCAGCTACACCGGCAACAGTGGCAACTGCGTCGAAGTAACCGTCCAGGCCGGGCAGGCGATCGCCGTCCGCGACTCAAAACATCCGGGCGGTCCGGAGCTGGCTTTCAGCCAGCAAGTGTGGCAAGCATTCACCCGCCGCGCAAAGCGCGGCGCCACACACCTACAGTAATACGTCACTAACCAATTGTGCCCCGCGCGTACCTGCGTGTTGCCCGTCATTCGCTATGAACGTCGTTCCAGATGGACATGGGGGGCCATCGATTGGGCCTGACCGAAATCCCGGGGCGACGTTCACGATGACGTGGTGACGCTCGTCGTGTCGCCGACCACCGACCGAGAGCAGTCCGCAAGACTCCGGGCGCGCTTGCAGGTGGACACCAGTATGTTGTCACAGAGTGTTACCGACGCTGATGGGCGCCAAGCGCTACGCATATCCGCCGTTCGGCGCGGCCGCTGCCTCTTCGCCGCCAATTAGCTGAGCAGGTCTGCGAAGGAACCCCGACGGATCTGTGGGACCAGTACCACCTGGAGATGGGGGTGACCCAGGAGGAATTCGAGCTGTACCTCAGCAGAATCTCCACCGCGTATGTCCTTCTGCTCAGCGGCGCCAGTCGCCTCATCAGCCCGCTGACCCTTGATGACATGCGAGAATCGGCTGACTTCCAGCCGCCACGCAGCTACCGGTATGTCAACCACAGCACTTTGCGAACACTTGTCAACGGTCATCCCGCAAGAACATCGCTACTCTCTCTGCTAAAAAGCTGACAGAAAGGGCGGAACCTCAAACGCGAATGCGCACGGTTGCCCGATCTTTGAGCTGTGTTCGCGATGTCAGTCTGGCGCTCATTTATGTCAACCCCGTGCCCTTTTTGGCCGCGTGGTGGCATGAGTCGGTATCGGTCGCGGCAGCTTTGAGTCAATGACTGAACCGCTATCGACTTTCACGGTCATTTGTATGTACCTGTGCCTGAAAACCGTGCTCCTTCCCGGTCAGTAAATATGGCTGTCATCGGTGTGGTCTTGCTTGCACTTTCCCGGTTATTTGTGCGGCGGCGGTCACCATCTTTTTGGGTGGGGCAGGAGTCAGGAGGGGTGTGGAGGAACCTTGAACCTCGGGGCCGAAGGGGGCGCGGTTCGGGGTTCTCCCATGGTCCACTCGATGACGAGTCGGCGACAACGGGTGTTTTCGGTTTCGCCTGTACCGGGATATCACTGAGAACGCTGCCCAAACCCCTCTGTGTCAGGATCAGGTGAGACACCAGGGGCAACCGTTACTGGTGGAACTTGAGGGCTAGACGGGATCAGCAGACAGTGACCATGACTAGCTCAGACATGCAGGACACCCCGGCCGGGCGCCGGGTGGCCGGGGCGGACGGCCCGCGGTCGTCCCAGCCGAAACGGCGCACCTTCACCGCCGCGTACAAGCTGGCGGTGATCGAGAAGTACGACGCGGCGACCGGGCCGGGCGCGAAAGGCGCGCTGCTGCGCGGCGAGGGCCTGTATGACTCGCATATCAGCTACTGGCGCAAGGCGCGGGATTCCGGGGCGCTGAAATCGTCAGCCGCCGCGGTTTCCGGAGCTGCTGTTCCCGCGGTGGCGCATAAGGGCCGGCCGGGCGCAGAGGCGGAGAATGAGCGGCTGCGGAAGCGGCTGGCGAAGGCGGAGGTGAAACTCGGCCAGACCCGCGCTGCGCTGGATATCATGGGAAAAGCGTTTGCGCTTTTGGAGATGCTCTCCGAGAGCGCGGATTCGCCGGAGCCGTCCGCCAGGTAAGCGAGGACACCTTCGATCTGCTGGAACCGGTGACCGGCGTGAAAAAGGCGTGCGAGCTCACCGGGAAATCACGTGCCACCGTTTACCGCAGGCGCGGCGGCATCCGGTCCGGGTGCCGGGAGCGGCGGCCGGCGGCGCCGAACGCGCTGTCCGCCGGTGAGCGTGAGGAGCTGCTTGCCGTCCTGGATAGTCCCCGGTTCCAGGACAAGGCCCCGCGCCAGGTCTGGGCCCTGCTCATCGATGAGGGCATCTACCTGGCCTCGGTCGCCACCATGTACCGGCTGCTCCGGGAAGCGGGGCAGGTCCGCGAGCGCCGCGCGCAGGCCGCCCATCCGGCCCGCAAGAAACCCGAGCTGATAGCCACCGGGCCGAACCAGGTGTGGTCATGGGACATTACCAAGCTGGCCGGCCCGCAGCGGGGCGTGTATTACCACCTGTATGTGATGATTGATATTTTCTCCCGCTGCGCTGTGCATTTCGAGGTGCATGCCACCGAGCTGGGTGAGCTGGCGAAAGACTTCATCACCGAGGCGGTCCGCCTCAACGGCGGCATCGCCCCGCATGCCATCCACGCGGACCGGGGTACCTCGATGACGTCCAAGCCGGTGTCGGCGCTGCTGTCGGACCTGGCGATCCTTAAATCGCATTCCCGGCCGAAGGTCAGCAATGACAACCCGTACAGCGAGGCGCAGTTCAAGACGCTGAAGTACTGCCCGGCGTTCCCCGGCACGTTCGGTTCATTGCAGGACGCCCGCGCGTTCTGCGGCGTGTTCTTCACCTATTACAACCATGAGCACCGGCATTCCGGGATAGGGCTGCACACCCCGTACTCGGTGCATATCGGCACCGCGGCCGCGATCCAGGACAACCGCCAGGCCGTGCTGAACGCCGCCTACGCCGCGAACCAGCGGCGCTTCACCCGCCGCCCCAGGGCACCCAAGATGCCCAGCGCGGCGTGGATCAACAAGCCGGCCACCGAACCGGACATAACGCAGCATCCGTCCAAGGAGGCAGCTTAGGGAGCAGCAGAACCCTGTGTCTCAATTGACTTGACACGTACCGAACCGGCCCGAGCGCCTCTGAGGCGAAGTTCTGCGGGGCGATGGGGCAGGGGGGCGAGGTGGGGCACCTCTGGCCCCGGGCAGCGGCAACGTCGTGTCCTGCAAACGGCAGCCGGTGGACCGCCAACCAGTGGAACCACGACGAGGTGCCAGGCAGCGCGTCGGGCGCGTGGAACAACGACGGCGCCTGCTGACCCCCGGGTCAGCCGCGACGGCCGCGGCTCTTCTCAGCCCAGGGGAAACGCGGGTGGAAGCGCCGGGGACGATGGCGGATCGGTGGGGTCCGGCGTGCCGGTGGCCGGAGGCGCGGAACCCCATGTCGTGGGACCGGCGGTGCGGAACCGGGCGGTGCGGAACCGGACGGTGCGGAACCGGACGGTGCGGAACCGGACGGTGCGGAACCGGACGGTGCGGGACCCGGGGATGCGCGGAATCGGACGGTGCCGGACCCGGTGCGGGATCGGGCGGCGCGGAACTTGAGGTCGCCGCCGGGGAACTGGCGGTCGCGGTCGCCGGGGAATGGCGGTCGCGGTCGGCGCGATCGTGTGCCGCTGCGTCGGCCGCGGGACACGGGAAACGTGCGGGGCCGCGGGGTAGATCGCGCCGATGTCGCTGTCCGGTTCGGCCGGGACCGCGGCCGTGCTGGTGGCCGGCGACGTGCGGGTCCGCGTGGCGGCCTGGCCGGCCGGGGCGGCGTGTGACGTGCCCGTTCCGGACGCGCTGGCGGGCCCGGTGACGAACTGGATCACCACCGGCCCGTGGTGCTGGCCCCACCAGTCGCCGACGAATACGGCGCCGGCGCTGGACGCCACCGCGAAGACGCACGCGCCCGTGATGGACGCGGCGGACGCGCGCGCCTTCCATGTGCTCACCGTTGCCCCCCATGTGCGTGGCGCCGGCCGCAAAAAGGTCGAGACGTGTACTCGCGAGATTCCTCACAGCAAGGAACTGAAACCTCATCAGCCGAACGTGCCCGAGTTGTGACGAATCCGCCGTCCGGGCGTTGTACGGCCGTTCGCCGACGGGGCCCCGGTGTCCCGCCGGCCGGTGCGGACGGCGGTCCCCGGTGTGCCCCGGCCGCGTTCCGGCCGCACAATGGGATATATGGCTACACCAGTGACGACGGCAAAGACCCTGGTAACCGACGACGGCGTGCCGATCGACGCCGTGCATCTCCCGCAGGAAAGTGACCTTGCCATCGTGCTGGCGCACGGCTTCACGCTGTCCTGGCAGCGGCCCGCGGTGTGGCGCATCTCGACCCAGCTCAACCGGATCGCGGGCGTGGTGAGCTTCGACTTCCGCGGGCACGGGCGCTCCGGCGGGCTGTCCACCATGGGCGACCGCGAGATCCGGGACCTGGACGTCGCGGTCGGCTACGCCCGCGAGCTTGGCTACGAGCGGATCGCGGCCGTCGGGTTCTCCATGGGCGCGTCGATCGTCGTCCGGTACGCGGGGCTGATCGGCGGGCTCGACGCGGCCGTTTCGGTGAGCGGCCCGGGGCACTGGTACTACCGGGGGACGGAACGGATGCGCCGCGTGCACTTCGCCGTGGAGCATCGCGTCGGCCGGATGGCGACCAGGATGCTGACGAAGACGCGGATCAGCCCGGTCGGGTGGAATCCGACCCCCATGCCGCCCGATCAGGCCGCCGCGCAGATCTCACCCATTCCGCTGCTGATCGTGCACGGCGACCAGGACCCGTACTTCCCGGTGGATCACGCCCACGAGCTCTACGAAGCCGCGCTGGACCCGAAGGAACTGTGGGTGGTGCCGGGATTCGGGCACGCCGAGTCCGGGTGCCGTCCCGCGCTGGTCGACCGGATCGGCGGCTGGGTCGCGGCGGCCGCGGGCGCGCCCGAAGCCCAGGAACGGGCCGGTGTCGCGGGCGGGGCCGTCGCCGGGAACGCCGCCGGGTCGGTGGACCCCGCACTGCTGGACCTGCCGCCGGCCGAAGATCCGGACGAGGCCGCCGCCGAGGAAGCCGCCGAGGCCGTCGGCGCCGCCGCGGCGGCGGGGACCTCCCCGGCCGCGGCGATCCGCGCGGACGCCCTGGACGTGGGTCGCCCTGGACGGGGACGCCCTGGACGGGGACGCGACCCTGGACGAGGCGCCCTGGACGACGCGACCCTGGACGCGACCCCTGGACGCGGACCCTGGACGACGCGACCCTGGACGCCGAAGACTGCTCCGGTGCCCGGCCATAGGCCAGGCCCGGGATCGCAAAGCCCTCGCCCGGTGCCGGGGTACAGGCCGGTGCCGGGCTACAGGCCGGCGCTGGTCCGTGGGCCAGGCCCCGGGGGCGGCCGGCCCGTAACCAGCCGGCGGGCAGCGGCTTGCCCTCGCTGTAGCCGGACGCGCTCTGCAGGCCGATGACCGCCCGCTCCCGCAGTTCCGCGAGGTCGTGGGCGCCGGCGTAGGTGCAGGCGCTGCGCAGCCCGGCCACGATCGAGTCGATCAGGTCCTCCACGCCCGGGCGCGCCGGGTCGAGGTACATCCGCGCCGTGGAGATGCCCTCCTCGAACAGTTCCTTGCGGGCCCGTTCGAACGGTGAATCCCCGGCGCTGCGCTGCCGGACGGCACGGGCGGACGCCATCCCGAAGCTCTCCTTGTACAGCCGGCCGTCCGCGTCGCGGAACGTATCGCCCGGGGACTCATACGTCCCGGCGAACCAGGACCCGATCATGACGCTGGATGCGCCCGCCGCCAGCGCCAGCGCCACGTCCCGCGGGTGCCGGACGCCGCCGTCGGCCCATACGTGCGCGCCCAGCCGCCGGGCCTGCGCCGCGCATTCCAGCACCGCGCTGAACTGCGGCCGGCCGACCCCGGTCATCATCCGGGTGGTGCACATCGCGCCGGGCCCGACCCCGACCTTGACGATGTCCGCGCCCGCCTCGACCAGGTCGGTGACACCGGCCGCGGTGACAACGTTGCCGGCCACGACGAGCGCGCCGGGGCAGGTCTCCCGGACCCGGTGCAGCGCGGAGATCATCTTCTCCTGGTGGCCGTGAGCGGTGTCGACCACGATCAGGTCGGCGCCGGCGTCCAGCAGCAGTTTCGCCTTCGAGCCGGGGTCGCCGTTCACGCCGATCGCGGCGGCCACCCGCAGCCGCCCCGAACTGTCCACCGCCGGGCGGTACAGCGTGGCGCGCAGCGCCCCGGTCCGGGTCAGGATGCCGACACAGCGCCCCGTTTCGTCGACGACCGGGGCCAGCCGGTGCCGGCCCTCGTGCAGCAGGCTGAACGCGTGCTCCGGGTCGGTCCCGGCGGGCACGGTCACCGGCTTCGCCGACATGACCTGGCGAAGCTGGGTGAAGCGGTCCACGCCCTGGCAGTCGGCCTCGGTGACCACCCCGACCGGCTTGCCGTCCTCGATGACGATGACGGCGCCGTGCGCGCGCTTGGGCAGCAGGCTGAGGGCCTCGCCGGTGGTGTCCGACGGGCCGAGCGTGATCGGCGTGTCGTGCAGCCGGTCGCGGGACTTCACCCAGGCGACCACGCCCGCGACGACGTCCACGGGGATGTCCTGCGGCAGCACGGCCAGGCCGCCGCGGCGCGCCACCGTCTCGGCCATCCGCCGGCCGGAGACCGCGGTCATGTTGGCGGCGATGAGGGGGATGGTGGCGCCGCTGCCGTCGTGCGTCGACAGGTCCACATCGAGCCGGGAGGCCACCGCCGAACGGTTCGGCACCATGAAGACGTCGCTGTAGGTCAGGTCCTGGTCCGGGACCGTTTCGCCGATAAATCGCACGTGTAGATTGTGCCCGCTGCGGCCGGATGCTATCGGGCCGGGGCAAACGCCGCGAACATGATGTCGGCGATGCGGTTCGCCATCTCGTCGACGGGGAGTTTCACTTCCGCGCTGAGCAGGTAGTTGACCCGCTCCAGCATCATCAGGCAGGCCACCGCGGTCAGCTCCGCGTGCTCGGGCAGCTGCCCGGTGCTGCGGGTGGCCGCGGTCATGCCCGTGGTCATCGCCTCGGAGATGCTGAACAGCATCTGCAGGCCGTCTCCGTACACTTCCTCCGGGACCAGATCGGCCTGGCTGAGAATGCGGATAACGGTCGCGTGCGCGGCGTAGACGTCAAAGAATTTCCGCACCCAGCGCCGCAGCACGGTCTTGCCCGCGTCGTCCCGGGTGACGATGGGGAAGTCGCCGGCGACGGTCTCCATGTCGCGCAGCGCGTCCAGCAGCAGGGCCTTGAACAGGTCCTCTTTGTTGGAGAAGTAAAGGTAGAAGGTGCCGTGCGAGATGCCGGCCCGGCGGACGACGTCGTCGACCCGGACGCCGTGGAACCCGCGTTCCTCGAACTCGATCATCCCGGCTTCGAGCAGGCGCTTGACGGTGGCCCGCCCCTGGGCGCGCAGTTCCCGGTCACGAGCAGGAACACCGCCCCCGTGGGAGGGCTGACGGCCCGGCCCGTGCGCCGCCTGGGTGCCCCCCGGCGGCTGAGTCGGCGGCCGGGGGCGGGGCCGGTTCGCCTCGGTTCCCGGTGATCCCGGGCCGCGGCTTCCCTCGTGAGTCATGGTAAGAGACTAGCCGTCCGGTTCCCGCCCCGGTGGCACTCGGCCGAGGTGCCGGGCGGCAACCCGCTGCTACCCTTCGAGCGGTGAGCAGTCCGGCGCAGGCTGACGGAGCCAGAGCTCGTCCGGGCGGCACGGGGCCGGCCAGGACGCCGCGCCCGCCGCGAACTCGCGGACAACCAGGATCCGGGTGGCCGCGCTGACCGCGGCCGCGGCCCTGATGTACGCCGCTGACGCGCTGATCCGGTTCCGGCGCTTCCTGGCCAGCACGTTTGACCTGGTCATCTTCGACCAGGGAGTCCGCGGCTACGCGCACTTCAGCGCGCCGGTCTCGATCGCCCGGGGCGTGGCGGACGGCGGGACGGCGCACTTCGTGCTGCTGTCCGACCACTGGTCGCCGATCCTGGCCGTGCTCGCGCCGCTGTACTGGATCCACGACGGGCCCGCGCACGCTGCTGGTCGCGCAGGCGGTGCTGTTCGCCCTCGCGATCCCGCCGCTGTGGGCGTTCACCCGCCGCCAGCTCGGGGCCCGGTGCGCTTACCTCGTCGCCGCGGCGTACGCGCTGTCGCTGCCGGTCATGGCGGCGGTCACGTTCGACTTCCACGAGGTGGCGTTCGTCCCGGTGCTGACGGCCGTGATGGCCGAACGGTTCCAGGCCGGGCGCCGCCTGCCCGCGATCCTCGCGGCGGCGGCGCTGCTCCTGGTCAAAGAGGACATGGGCCTGCTCATCGCCGGGTACGGCCTCTGCCTGCTGGTGACCGGGCGCCGCTGGACCGGGCTCGCCTTCGCGGTGGGCGGCGTCGCGGCGACCTGGCTGGCCAGCCGGGTGCTGATCCCCGCGTTCGGCGGCTCGGCCAGCTTCTACTGGGCGTACGGCGAGTTCGGCCGCACCGCCGGGAGCGCCGCCGCCGGCATCGTCACCCACCCCCTGCACGCGCTGCACGTCCTGGTGACACCGGGGGTGAAGGTGCGCACGATGATCGGGCTGCTGGTGCCGCTCGGCTTCCTGCCGCTGGCGTCCCCGCTGACCCTCGCGGCGGTGCCGTTGCTGGCCGAACGGATGCTGGCGTCCGGGTACCCGCTGTGGTGGCAGGCCAAGTTCCAGTACAACGCGTTCATCGTGATGATCCTGGTTCTCGCCGCCGTCGACGGGGCCGCTAGAATCCAGCGCCACTGGCCGCCCTGGCTGGCCCTGGACCTTCGTCTCACGCTGTCCCGGCCCGGACCAGGCGGGCCCGGGCACGGCTGGCGTCCGGCCACCCTCTGGGCGGCGGCGGTCTGCGTCGCGGCCGTCGCCTACGTCCCGTTCTCGCCCTTCGGCCCGCTCCTGCACCCGAATTTCTACCTGGTCAACGCGCGCATGCACGCCGCCGAGCGAGCCGTCGCCCAGGTACCATCCGGCGTCGAAGTCGAGGCGGCCGACAACATCGGCCCGCACCTGTCCGGGCGGGATACCGTGCTGCTGCTGGACGGCACCCCGCGGTGGGCGCCGTGGGTGGTCGCCGACACCAGGGGCCTGGACTTCCCGTTCTGCAGCCCGGCCCAGCAGGCCCAGGAGGTGTCCTTCCTGCGGGCGCACGGGTACCGGCTGGTCTTCAGCGACGACGGCTACGTGGTCCTGCACCGCCCGCCGGACGCGCGGACCCGCGAGGCCCTGGTCGACCCCGTCCCCGCCCCGAAGATTCACACCAACATCTGCTACTGACTTCCGCGGCGGGGGCGGCGGGGGCGGCGGGGCTGCGTCCCGTGGGATGTGCAGATAAGGTTGTCAAATTGTGGGGAGGGTGATCTCGCGCAGGCTGTCAGTGATCGCCGCCGTGGCCTCGTTCGGCGCGGTCTCGTTCGGCGCCGTGGCGGGCGTGGGCACCGGTCATGCCCGCATGACCAGCCCCGCCGCCCGTACCGGCGCGGGCAGCCTGACCAGCGTGACCGGCCTCACCGGCGCGGTCGGCGTGAAGGGCGCCGCCGGCATCGGCGTGCCGTTCGGCGCGTCGGCCCGGCCGCCGAACGCCCAGGGCGCGGCCAGCACTCCCACGGTCCGGACCACGGCCAGCACGCAGCTGCCCCGCCAGCTCGTCGTGCCGGATGTCCTCGCCGTCATCCAGACCGGGATCCCCGGCGCCGACGTGCCGAAGATCCGCAAGCTCGGCGGCGTCCGCGGTGTCCTGGTGGTCAGCGGCGGCGCGATCAGGATCGGCGGGAAGCCGGCCAACGTGATCGGGGTCGATCCCGGGTCGTTCCGCTCCTGGACGCCGGTGGCGGCCGCCGGTGACCAGGCCCTCTGGCAGGCGCTGAACCGCGGCCAGTTCGTCGCGGCGACCGCGGCGCAGCGCACGCTGGGCCTGGTGCGGGGCCGCTCCTACCCGGTGACCGCGGCGACCCAGGCGCAGCTCACCTTCGGCGGGGCGGCCGGCCTCGGCATTCCCGGCGTGGACGCGGTGGTGAACAGTTCCGTCGCGGCGCGGCTCGGGCTGGTGCCGGACCTGGCGGTGCTGATCAATGCGCCCGCGGACAACCTGGCCACGCTGGTGGCGCAGGCCCGCGCGGTGACCGGGGCGCAGAGCCACGTCGTCATCCTCCAGCCGGCGACGGTCGGCCCGCCCGGCCCGCTGCCGGTGGACACCTCGGTGCCCACCGGGCGGCCCACCACCTACCTGCAGCTGTACCAGGAATCGGCGGCCCGTTACTGCCCAGGGCTGTCCTGGACCGTGCTGGCGGCGATCGGCGAGGTCGAAAGCGGTGACGGCGCCAACGTCGGGCCGTCCAGCGCCGGGGCGCTCGGGCCGATGCAGTTCCTCCCGTCCACCTGGAAAATCTGGGGAATCGACGGCTTCGGGGACACCGGCGCCCCCAACATCATGAACCCGTTCGACGCGGTGCCGAGCGCGGCCGCGATGCTATGCGCGGACGGCGCGGCCCAGGGCGGTTCGGCGCTGTCCAGCGCGATCTTCGCCTACAACCACGCGGACTGGTACGTCAACGAGGTCCTGGCCATCGCCAGGGAATACGCCGCGGGCGCCTGAGGCGCGGCCGGCCGCGGCTGCCTGGTTGGATGGTGACCATGCCCGATTACGACGCGTTCCTGCTCGTCTCGTTCGGCGGCCCGGAGGGGCCGGACGATGTGATGCCCTTCCTGCGGAACGTCACCCGCGGCCGTGGCATCCCGCCGGAGCGCCTGGAGGCCGTCGCGGAGCACTATTACGCCGCCGGCGGCGTGAGCCCGATCAACCAGCAGTGCCGGGATCTCATCACCGCGCTGCGCACCGACTTCGCCGGCGCGGGCCTGGACCTGCCCATCTACTGGGGCAACCGCAACTGGGACCCCTACCTGACCGGAACGGTGGCCGCGATGGCCGCCGACGGCGTGCGGTCGGCACTCGCCTTCGCGACCTCGGCCTACAGTTCCTTCTCCAGCTGCCGGCAGTACCTGGACGACATCGACCGGGCCCGCGAGCAGGCCGGCCCGGGCGCGCCCCGCATCGACAAGATCCGCCGCTACTTCAACCACCCCGGCTTCGTCGAGCCGTTCGCGGAGCACGCGCGCGCGGCGCTGGCCACCCTGCCGGCCGACGTCCGGGACGGCGCGCACCTGGTCTTCACCGCGCACAGCGTGCCGCTGGCCATGGCCGCGCACAGCGGGCCGCCGGGCAACGGGGCGCCGGGGCCGGGCGGCCGGTACGTGGCCGAACTCACCGAGGCGGCCTCGCTCATCGCCGAACGGGCCGATGGCGGGGCTCATCCCTGGGATCTGGTGTACCAGAGCCGGAGCGGGCCGCCGTCCCAGCCGTGGCTGGAACCCGACATCCTGGATCACCTCGGCGACTTGGCCAAGGCAGGCGCCCCGGCGGCCGTGATCATCCCGGTCGGGTTCGTGTCCGACCACATGGAGGTGCGGCACGACCTCGACACCGAGGCGGTGGAGACGGCCGCGGCGCTCGGCCTGCCGGTCGCCCGCGCGGCCACCCCCTGGTACCACCCCCAGTTCCGGGGGATGATCATCGATCTGGTGCGCGAGCGCCTCGCCCCGGCGGATGCGCCGCGCGCGGCGCTCGGCCGGCTGGGTCCCGCCATGGACGTCTGCCCGCCGGGCTGCTGTGCCGCGCCCCGGCCCAGGCGGAGCCCAGGCGGGAGGGGCCCAGCCGGGCGGGACGGTGCCGCAGCCGGGCGGGACGGCGCCCCGGCCGCGCGGGGCGGGCGCGCCGTGAACGCCCCGGACGCAGGGGGACTGCTGGCTCTCGCGGCCGACGCCGCCGCGGCCGCGGGCCGGCTGCTCGCCGATCAGGGCGCACAGGCCCGCCCCGAGGTCGTCGATACCAAGTCCAGCCTGACCGATGTGGTGACGGAAATGGACCGCCGCGCCGAGGCGCTCATCACCGAGCGGATCCGGGCCGCGCGCCCCGGCGACGCGATCCTCGGCGAAGAGGGGGGCGAAACCCACGGCGCTCCCGGCCCGCAGGAGGCCCGGGACCCGTCCTCGCCCGCCGCCGTACGGTGGATCGTCGACCCGCTCGACGGCACCGTCAACTACCTCTACGGGCTGGCGGACTGGGCGGTCAGCATCGCCGCGGAGGTCGCGGGCACGATCGTGGCCGGCGTGGTAGCCGTTCCGCTGCACGGCGAGACCTTCCTGGCCGTCCGGGGCCAGGGCGCCTGGCTGCACAGCACCGCGGAGCGAGGCAGCGCCACCGAAGTTCCCGCGGCGGTGGGGTCCGCGGGGGCGGGATCCGCGGGGGCGGGCGGGCAACCGGGGGCGGGCGGCCTTCCCGCGACGGCGGGGTGCCCGGGGATGGGTGCGCTTGCCGCGGCGGGCGGCGTTCCCGCGACGGCGGGGTCCCCCGGGGCGGGCGGGCCACCGGAGGCGGGCGGGCAACCGGGGGCGGCTGGCCTCCCGGGGGCGGGCGGGTCGGCCGGTGCTCTGCGGCTGCGCTGTACCCGCGGGGTCCCGCTCGGCCAGGCCCTGGTGGGTACCGGGTTCGGCTACCTGCCGGGGCGCCGGCGCGTCCAGGGCGAGATCGTGGCCGCGCTGCTCCCGCAGATCCGGGACATCCGCCGCGGCGGGTCGGCGTCGGTCGACCTGTGCATGGTGGCGGCCGGTCGGCTGGACGCGTTCTACGAGCGGGGCCTGAACTACTGGGACTACGCGGCCGGCGCGCTGATCGCGGCGGAGGCGGGCGCGCGGGTGACCGGCCTGGCCGGGCGCCCCGTCAGCACCTCCATGACCGTCGCCGCCGGCCCCGGCCTGTACGAGGAACTCACCGCCGTCCTCGCCGCCCTCAACCCCGAACGCGACGCCTAGCCACGCCGCTGGGGCCCGCCCCTACACGCAAAACGCCCGGCACCTTTACACGTAAAGGTGCCGTCGCGTGTACCCGGGTACACCTAAAGGTGCCATCGCGGGTCAAGGGTCAGGCGCGGGCGCGTGTCAAGGGTCACGCGCGGGCGGGTTCGGAGATGCCGTGCGCCGCGGCGATCTGCCTCAGGTGCTCGATCTCGTCAAGCTGGGTATCGGTGAGGTCAGCGTCCCCGGCGGCCAGCGCCGCCCGCAGGGAGGCGTGGGCTTCCCTCAGACGGTGCTGCAGTGTGGCTGCGAACTCGCCCATGCGACTCCCTCCGGCAAAAATCCCGATTTGTGTGGCGAGTCCTACCCCCCCGGCGCTCGCCGCTAAACCCGGTTCGCAGCCGAAATCGGCGGACGTGAATGAGATCCGCGACACGTGGGCATACTCTTCCGGCGACGCGTTATCCCCACGGCGGAACGATGGCTTGAACGGGACAAGATGCCGGTACACTTCGCGTCCGGCGGCAGTCGGCGCCGTCCGCGGGTCACCCTGGCCCCGGCGGATCCGGTCGCCGGGACACGCGGAAACGGAGGTGCGGTGCACGTCACACCCTCCACGGCACGACACTCCCCGCGCTGCGTGTGCCCGGCGCGCAAACATGACAGAATTCCCCGCCGGAATTGGGCACAACTACGGCCTCCAGAGCGTTACACCCGCGCGATGAAGAGGCGCACAACGTATGGAGGGGGAAAGAACCACCATGGCCACTGATTACGACAGCCCGCGGAAGACAGACGACGACCTCACCGAGGACAGCCTGCAGGAGCTTCAGGCCCGCCGGATGGATCAATCGTCGAGCACGATCGACATTGACCCGGACGAGGTGGCTGAGTCACTTGAGCTGCCCGGCGCGGACTTGTCGAACGAAGAGCTGTCCTTCCGCGTGATCCCGCGGCAGGCGGACGAGTTCACCTGCTCGCGCTGCTTCCTGGTGCACCACCGCAGCCAGCTCGCTGAGGAGCGCAACGGCCAGTTTGTGTGCCGGGAGTGCGCCGCCTGACGGCAGCTACCCGTCAGTTGCTGCGCCTGTCCGCGGGATAAGAAAGAGGCCCGATGCCGGGAGCGCCCGAGCGGTCCGCCGCCGCGCTCCCGCTCGCGCCGGTCCTGGTGAACATCCCGCCGCCCCGGCCAGGGCGGCGGGATCAGTCGCCGGACTGACCGGCCTGGTAGGCGCGCACCTGCTTGGTGGCGGCCCTCGTCGCGAGCAGCCGTGCCGCTTCCATCGCCACGCCGGTCACCACGGCCCAGCCGAGCGCCTCTTTGAGTTCAACCTCCAGGTCATCCGGGTGCACGGGAGGCTCCTTGCCCGTCGCCCGCGTCCACACGAGCGCGATGAGCTTACGGGCGACCCACGCCGCGGCGAAGGCGGCGATCCCCCCGGCGATACGGGTGGCCACATCTGTGCGCTGGTCCGACATGCCAGTGCTTCCTCCAAACCCCATCGTCCGATCATTCCACGTGCGGCCGGGCGCCCACACGGGCACGCCTGCCGATACCCGGCTCAGCCTGCCGAACCCTGGGTGGCCGCGGGAGCACCCTTCGGTCGGCCACGCTCGATCACGGCGGCCAGCTCGCCCGGCCGGCGCGTCCCGATCAGCCAGTACGGAACCTGGCCGGCCGGGTCGTGCACCGCGATATACACCGCGGTCTTCAGGTACGGCCGGATCAGCGTGTGCGCGGCGGGATCGGCCCGGGGGCCGCGCATCGCCTCGGCCTGCCTGGCGTCCAGGGCCCGTACTTCGGTGACACGGGACAGCGGCAGCGCGGCGCCAGCCGCCCGGAGCTCGCCATCACCGACCTCGACCAGCCCGGATCCCCACACCAGCAGCGCGGCGGCGCAGCCGGCGGTGAGGGCAGCGTAAATGATCACCACGACGGGGCCGCTGAGGTTCGCGTAAGCGCCGTACGCGCCGAGCAGAACGATGACCGGGATGGCCAGGATCCACCATGCCACCGGCACGGTGAGCCGTTCGCGGTAATCACGCATGCCGTCAACCGTAGTTGGTTAGATGGCCTTATGGCGGGGTGGTCCGGGCCGGGTATCGGCCAGAGGGCGCGGCAGTTGCTGACGGCTGCCCGCGACGGAATCCGTACCGCGGAGGAAGGCCGAACCGCGGAGGAACGCCGAACCCCCGGGGAACGCCAGGGCGCCGGGGAACGCCAGGGCGGGGAACGCCAGGGCGGGGAACGCCAGGGCGGGAAACGCCAGGGCGCCGGGGAACGCCAGGGCGCGGCCGGGCAGACCCCGCCACCGCACGGCCCCGCCCGGGCGAACGGCGCGATCGGCCCCTACCCGCCGGAGGAGCCGGTGACCGAGGCCCCGGCCGGCACCGGGCGGCCGGCACCGGGGCGGTGGTGCCGCACTGGCTGCAGGTGGCCGGGGGCTGGGCGTGGCGGCTGCTGTTCATCGGCATCGCCTTGTACTTCGCCTACCGCGTGGCCGGCCTGCTGGCGCTGGTGCTGATCCCGTGCGCGGCCGCGCTGCTGCTGACCGCGCTGCTGCAGCCGCTCACCGCGCGGCTGCACCGCGCGGGCCTGCCGATGCTGGCCGCTGCCTGGTGCACCCTGCTCGGCGCGGTCATCGTGCTGGCCGGCACGATCACCCTGGTCACGATCCGGGTGCGGGCGGAGTACAAGGGCCTGGTGACCCAGGTCAGGCACACCTCACGGCAGATCGAGACCTGGCTGGCGGGCCCGCCGCTGCACCTGAAGACCACCGGCCTGCAGACCTCCTCGAACAAGCTGCTGACCTACCTGGGCCAGCACAAGTCGCTCGTGGCAGGCACGGTGCTGACCGGCGGGCAGATCGTCTTCGAGGTGCTCGGCGGCATCGTCCTCATGCTCTTCGTGACGTTCTTCCTGCTCAAAGACGGCGCACGGATCTGGGCATGGCTGACCCGTGTCATCGGCCAGGAAGGCAACCCGCGGGCCAACGGGGCCGGGCGCGCGGCCTGGCACGCCGTCGTGTACTACGTCCGCGGCACGGTGCTGGTCGCGGCGATTCACGCCATCGTCATCGGCTCCACGCTGACGGTCATGGGAGTGCCGCTGGTCGCGCCGATGGCCGTGCTGGTCTTCCTTGCCGCGTTCATCCCGCTGGTCGGGATCTTGTTCGCCGGGACCGTGATCATTCTGATCACGCTGGCGGCCAAGGGCTGGATCGCCGCGGTCATCCTGCTCGGCGTCTTCGTCGCCGAGAACCAGCTGGAAAGCCATCTGCTGCAGCCGCTGGTCGTCGGGCGCATCATCCGGCTGCACCCGCTCGCGATCATCCTCGTGCTCGCGGTGGGCGGCATCGTGGCCGGGATCCCGGGCGCCGTGGTGGCTGTCCCGGTGTCCGCGGCGATCACCCGGGCGGTGCCGGAGCTGCGGCGCCGTTACCCGGAGGCCGGTGCGGCCGCAGTCCGTGCTGATCCGGGTCCGCCCACCCCAGGACCGCGATAAGGTCACTGGGCGTAAAGAGCTGGCCGCATCGTGCCGCGGCCGTCCGTCCGTCTGAGGGTGGAACCGCATGAACATACCCGCCGATGGCGTCGACGTGCTGATCCAGCGCCTGGATCCGGGTCTCCCGCTGCCCGCCTTCGCCCATCCAGGCGACGCCGGCGCGGATCTGTTCGCGGCCGAGGATGTTGATCTCGCACCCGGTGAGCGCGCCCTGGTCCCGACCGGGATAGCGATCGCGCTGCCGGCCGGTTACGCGGCCTTCGTGCATCCCCGCTCCGGCCTCGCCGCGCGGCACGGGGTCACGATCGTGAACGCGCCCGGCACGGTGGACGCGGGCTACCGCGGCGAGATAAAGGTCACGCTGCTGAACACCGACCGTTCGCAGCCGGTCAGCTTCCGGCGCGGCGACCGGATCGCGCAGCTCGTGGTCCAGCGGGTGGAACGGGTGCAGTTTCACGAGGTCGGCTCGCTGCCCGGATCCGCCCGCGGAGACGGTGGCTTCGGCTCCACCGGCGGCCATGCGGTCGGCGTCCCGAGTACCGTGAATCAGTTACGAAGGCATGTCGCGGGGAACTCCCCAGGGCAGGTGGAGGGAACTCCCCAGGGCCCATCGGGGGAACCCGTTGAGGCATTGAAGAAGGAGCGTGCGTAGTGTTCCGTCGGCGTCGGCGCGAGGACGCGGACCAGGCCAGTCCGGGCTACCCCGGGGCGGATGCCGCCGGGGACGCCGACGGCGGCTGGGAAGGCCCTGATGAGACGGGTGAATGGGACGAGGACGCCGTCGGTGCCGGCGAGCCGCCCGGCGCCGGCCGGTCCGGTACTGGCCCGTCGGATGCTGGGCCGCCCGGCCTGCGCGGTGGCCCGTGGGACGCCGACGAGGCCTATCCGGAGCGGGACCGCGCCAATTTCGGCAGCCTCCTCGTCCCGGTCGCGCCGATGCAGCAGATCGAGCTGGCCACCGACGGACAGCGGTTCATCTGGGTCACGGTGAAGGACGGCACGAGCGAGCTGCGGGTGCACGCCTTCGCGGCGCCGCGCAGCGGCGGGCTGTGGCCGGACGTCCGGCAGGAGATCGCCGAAGAGCTTTCCGCGGCCGGCACCGCCGCGCAGGAAATCGAGGGCCCCTTCGGGACCGAGGTGTTTGCGCACGTCCCGGTGGAACCCGCGGAACGCGTCCGCCGGGACCCGTCCCGTCCGGTTCATCGGGGTCGACGGCCCGAGGTGGCTACTGCGCGGCCTGATCATCGGCGGCGCGGCCACCGGCGCCGAGCCCGTCGAGCCGTTCGAGGACCTGCTGAGCGACATCGTGGTCGTGCGGGGGGACCACCCGATGCCGCCGCGGGACATGCTGGAGCTGCGGCTCCCGCCCGAGGTACAGCAGGCGCTCGAGCAGCAGCAGGCGGCCGAGCAGCAGGCGGGCGGCCCGGGCGCGGAACCGGAGGAGGAAAACCGGTTCCGGACGGACCTCAACCCCTTCGAGCGGGGGCCGGAGTTCATCGAAACGCGCTGAGGTCCACCCCGGGCGGCATCGGCTCTCACACGGGATACACCGCGCCCGCCGAACACCGCGCCGAATTAACGCACGGCAACATGCCGTTAACATGCCCTGGCTAGCATGCTTGCATGGGGACAGTTATCCCTGCCGACAGCCAAGCCGAGCGGCCGCGTGTCCGGGTAACGGGCACGGTCCAGGTGATCAGGCACGACCCGATCGGCGGGATGCCCGCGCTGGAAGCCGAGCTGCACGAGGGCCCCGGCCGAGTTGAGCTCATCTGGCTCGGCCGGATGAGCATTCCCGGCATCGAGCCGGGCAGCACGGTCGTCGCCGAGGGCCGGCTGGGCGTCCGCCGCGGCCGGGCGACCATATTCAACCCGCGCTACGAGCTGCAGCTTCCCCGGGTCCGACGGATCCCGGGACCCGGGGCTTCGCGCCGCCAGCTGAGCGCGCGTTCGGCCGCACCACCCGCGCCCGGCCCCGAGTCGGCCGTTACCGGCTGGGCCGCGGGCCCGCCCGTTACCGGCTGGACAGCAGCGAGGCGAGCTGGTCCTCGACGTCCTGGCTCGCGACGAACAGCAGCTCGTCGCCGGCCTCCAGCGGATCGTCCTGCTGCGGGACGATGACCCGGCCCTCGCGCAGGATCGCCACCAGCGCCGTGTCGCCGGGCCAGTCGATGTCCCCGAACCGCTGGCCGACGAGCGGCGCGTCGGGGGGCATGGTCAGCTCGACCAGGCTCGCCTCGCTCTGCCGGAACGTCATCAGCCGGACCAGGTCACCGACGCTGACCGCCTCCTCCACCAGTGCCGACAGCAGCCGGGGGGTCGAGACCGCCACGTCCACACCCCACGACTCGTTGAACAGCCACTCGTTGTTCGGGTGGTTGATCCGCGCGACGACGCGGGGCACCCCGTACTCGGTCTTGGCCAGCAGCGACACGACCAGGTTGACCTTGTCGTCCCCGGTGGCCGCGATCACCACGTTGCAGCGGTGCAGCGCGGCCTCGTCCAGCGAGCTGATCTCGCAGGCGTCCGCGAGCAGCCACTCGGCACCGGGCAGGCTGTCCGCCTTGATCGACTTGGCTGACTGGTCGATCAGCAGCACCTCGTGCCCGTTCTCGAGCAGTTCCCGGGCGATGGACCGGCCGACCGCACCGGCCCCGGCTATCGCGACACGCATCAGCGGCCTCCCTCGGGCCCGGTGGAGAACAGTTCGGAAATCCGGTCCAGCTCGTCTTCGTGCGCGATCACGTGCAGCACGTCGCCTTCCTGCAGCACCGTGGCCGGGACCGGGATCATGGCCTCGCCGAGCCGGTCGATGAAGGCGATGCGGGTGCCCGTGGTCACCTCGATCCCTTTGATCTTCTCGCCGAGCCACCGGTCTGAGAAGGCCACCTCGGCCAGCACGACCTTGCCGGTCGGATCGCGCCAGAGCGGTTCCGCGCCCTCGGGCAGCAGCTTCCGCAGCATCTGGTCGGCCGTCCAGCGGACCGTCGCGACCGTGGGGATGCCAAGGCGCTGGTAGACCTCGGCGCGGCGGGGATCGTAGATCCGTGCGGCGACCCGGTCGATGCCGAACGATTCTCGCGCGACGCGCGCCGAGATGATGTTGGAGTTGTCGCCGCTGCTGACCGCCGCGAAGGCGTCGGCTTCCTCAATGCCGGCCTGGATGAGCACTTCTCGGTCGAAGCCCATCCCGGTGACCCGGCTACCCTTGAAGGAGGAGCGGAGTTTCCGGAATGCCTCGGGATCCCTGTCGATGATGGCGACCGAGTTGCCGCGGTCCTCGAGGATATGGGCGAGCGTCGACCCGACCCGTCCGCAACCCATGATCACGATATGCACGGTCGTCCTTCCAGGTTGAAGCGCATCGCCAAAGTTATGCCCTCGCGGCGGTGATTGCGACACGTGCCCGGCGTGAATACCGCGACGCGGGGCTCCGGGCCAGCCCGAGGCCGCCGCACCTGCGACATCATGGTCGCGTCGGTCGGCATCGGCGGGGGAAGGATAAGTGTCAAACCGGAAGAACGGGATGCGATCTGAAGATGTGACTTCGGTCACTATATCGGGCGCCGCGGACAGCTCCGGCGCGCGGCTGGCCCGGGGAGATGAGGGACCGCTCCGGCGTCCGGCTCACCCCGGGAGACGTCGTCGAGGTGGTGGCCGGCGAGGCGGCGCACGGCGGCTGGTGCGTGGCCCGCCTGGACGGCTCGGGCCCGGTGGTGTTCGTCCGGCACGCCCTGCCGGGTGAGCGCGTCCGGGCCAGGATCACCGAGGTCACGTCGCGCTTCGCGCGGGCCGACGCGGTCGAGATCCTGACCCCGTCCGCGGACCGGGTGGAGCCGCCGTGCCCGTACGCGCGGCCCGGCGGGTGCGGCGGCTGCGACTGGCAGCACGCGTCGCTGCCCGCCCAGCGGGAGCTGAAGGCGTCGGTGGTACGCCAGCAGCTCCGGCGCATCGCCGGGATCGACTGGCCGGTCACCGTGGAGGCGCTGCCCCCCGACGGAGAGGACGGAGCCAAAGAGGACGGAGCCGAAGACGGGGCCGCCACCCCGGGTCTCGGCTGGCGGACCAGGGTCAAGTTCGCGGTCCGCCACGACGGCGTGGCCGGCCTGCGGGCCCACCGGTCCCACGAGGTCATCGACGTCGCGGACTGCCTGATCGCGCACCCAGGCATCAGCGACCTCGGCGTGCTGGAACACCCCTGGCCGCGGGTGACCTCGGTGGAGGCGGTCGTGGCGACGG
This sequence comes from uncultured Actinomycetes bacterium, assembly GCA_963808295.1. Lineage (GTDB taxonomy): Bacteria > Actinomycetota > Actinomycetes > Streptosporangiales > Streptosporangiaceae > Bog-532. The sequence continues at coordinate 48,828 of CAWEFP010000011.1, forward strand.
ATAACGGCGAGCGGGCGGTGATCGTCTCGGGGCAGGGCCGTTCGGCGGCATTGACACAGACCACGGCGGAATCGGTGCTCGCGGTGGCCGGCCACCACCGGCCCCGGGAGCCCCGCGTGCCCGGCGCGTCTGCCCAGCGGGGGCGGGCCGACGGCCGGCCCGCGGCGCCCCGCGCGGGCGGGACCACGGTGCTGCGCGGGCACTCGCACCTGCGCCAGCGCGCGGCCGGGCGATCGTGGCGGGTGAGCGCCGGCGGGTTCTGGCAGGTGCACCCGGCCGCGGCGGACACCCTGGCCCGCGCCGTGCTGGACGCGCTGGCGCCGCGGGTCGGCGACACGGTGCTCGACCTGTATTGCGGGGCGGGCATGTTCACCGGGGTGCTGGCGGACGCCGTTGGCCCGGGCGGGACGGTGACCGGCGTCGAAGCCAGCGCGGCCGCCGTCCGCGACGCGCGCCGCAACCTGCGCGCGACACCGTGGGCGACCGTGCACCGGGGCGACGCGGCCGGCGTCGTGGCGCGCGGGCTGCCCGCCGCCCGGCTGGCCGTGCTCGACCCGCCCCGGGCCGGGGCGGCGAGGGAAGTCATCGAGTACCTGGCCCGTCCCGCCCCGGGCGGGGCCCGTCCCGCCGCTGGTGGCGGACAGGACGCGGCCGGTGAGCGGCGGGTCGCCTACGTCTCCTGTGACCCGGCCACCCTCGCCCGGGACATCGCCATCTTCGCGGCGCACCGCTGGCGGCTGGCGGGCCTGCGCGCGTTCGACGCGTTCCCCATGACCCACCACGTCGAGTGCCTGGCCACGCTGGTGTCGGGAAGCTAGCCGGAGAAGGCGGCCCGCACGGCATCACGGCCGGTCTGCGCGCCCGCGAGGAATCCGTAGCTGCCCCGCTCGCGGAACTCCCTCGCGGCGTCGGCCAGCGCGCCGAACGCCGCAAAGGCGAACGCACCGCCGACCGAGATCCGGCTGACGCCCGCCCCGGCCAGCCCGTTCACGTCCGGCGCCCCCGGCAGCGCGAGCACGTTCACCGGCCGGTCTGACGCGCACGCCGGCGTGCTCCGGCGGGAGACCGGAGCGGTCGAGCTCGGCTGGCCGGGGTGGTTCGAGGCAGAGCACACCGCATACGGGATACCATTTCCGGCCTGAAGGAGCGATCGACCGGTTCGAGGAGCAGCTCGCGGTCATCACCGGGCTCTGCAGACGCCGAGGGGCGGATGTTCTCCTTCGACGGACCTACTACCAGCTGGTGGACTCACCGCGCTGCCCAAGCCCGCCCAGCGGCCCAAGCCCCCGTCATCCTGGGCGGCGCCGGCCCGCGGCGCACCCCGCGCCTGGCGGCCCGGTACGCGGACGAGTTCAACATCGCGTTCAAGAGCCCGCCGGACCATCGGCGGCATCGGCCGGGTCCGGGACGCCTGTACCGAGGCCGGGCGGGACCATCCTCGATCAGGTTCTCGGTGGCCAAGACGGTGTGCTGCGGCAAGGACGACGCCGAGGTGGCGCGGCGCGCAGCGGCCATGCCATGGGGGATCAGTCAGGCGGCGGCCGGAGGACCTGCGCGCGCGGCAACCTGGCCGGGACGCCCGCGCGGATCGCCGACAACATCGGCACCTACGCGCGGGCCGGCGCCGAGACCATCTACCTGCAGGTCCTCGACCTCAGCGACCTGGAGCACCTGGAACTGTTCGCCGCCGATGTCATGCCGCAGGTCTGGCGCCGCCCGGACCGGGCGATAGCGTTATCCGGTTCCGAGGGCTACGCCTCGTGATCGCCTTCACGGGGCGGACCTGCGGATTTGGCTTGCGGCTGTAATCCTGACAATGCGATCGTAAGTGGGTGCGTCCTGGCTCCGTCTCCGCCCGGAGAGAACGGGTCCCCGTGACCCTGGCGGTCGCGGGGGCCATATCGCGCATGCGCGGGGCGGGCCTGCCATGAGCCGGTTCCGGCCGGGCCGGCGCAAGGGGGACCAGCATTCCTCCGGGGATGGCTACGACGGGGACGCCTACGAGGGTGAGCCGTACGACGGCGAGCGGTATCCGCGCCGACCCGTATCCCGCCGACCCGTATCCCGCCGAGCCGCGTCGCGGCGGCCCACGCGTCCGGTCCCGGCCCCTACCCCCGAGACGGCGGGGAAGCGCGTTCCGGGGCGCCGCGGTCACCCGGGCGCCCGCACGCGTCACGATTGCGTAAGGACGAGGTCCTGCAGCCCACGTCGGTGATCTCACCGCGCGGCCTGGTCGGCGGGCCCCGGCCGGACCCGGGGAACCAGGGCGCGTACACTGGCGGGCCCGACGGCGGGCGGGCCCCTTACGGGCCCGGCGGCTACGATCCTGGCCGCTACGATGGCGGTTCCTACGCTCCCGGTTCCGACGGGCCCGGCCGCTACGATCCCGGTTCGTACGATGGCGGTTCCTACGGGCCGCAGTACGGTCCGGGCGCCGGGTACGCCTACCCACCGTCGCCGCCATACGATCCCCGGCTGGCGTACGGGCCGCCGCCCGCCGCCCACGGTCCCGGCGGCAACCACGTCCCCGCGCACTCCCCCGGCTACGAGACGGGTGCCGCCTACCCGCCGGGGCCCGACTCCGAGGTGGACCCCGACGAGGAACTGCCGCCCGGGTACGGCGACCCGCCGCCCTACGCGGCCCCGGGCTATGGGCCTGGGCCTGGCTACGCGGCTGGGCCCGGGTACGCGGCCGGGGACCGGTACACGCCCGGGTACGGGCCGGGACCTCCTCCGGGCCAGCAACCCGGGTACGCACCCGGACCTGGGCCCGGCGGCCCGCGACAGTACGCGGCGCCCCCGGGGACGGGCCAGTACGCGCCGCAGGGGGGCTACTACCCGGGCCCGCCGCCCGGTTACTACCCGCCGCCCGGGCCCTCGCCGGGCCCGCCGGGGCCGGCGCTACCCGGGTGCGGCCTACCCGGGCCAGCACGGCCCGGTACCGCACGACCCGGGCTACGCCGACGGTGGCTACGCCTATCGGCATCAACGAGGGCGAGGAGTTTCATTCCGGCTCGGGCGGTGCTGATGCCCCCGGTCCGGACGCACCCTGGGGTGGCCTGCTCGCGACCGGCCCCATGCCCGCGGTCGGCCACGACGGTACACCGGATCCTGCGGCGCACGGCGGTACCGGCGGTGAGTACCGTTACGCCTCGCCCGCCGGGGAACCAGGCTACGGCGCGGGCGCGCCCCCGCCCGGCTACGGGGCTCCCGCCGGCTATCAGCGTCCCGGCGGCCAGGGCGTTCCGCCCAATTACCGGCGTGGACCCGGCCACGGGGCTGCCCCCGGCTACCGGCGTGCGCCGGGTGAGGGCGTTCCGCCGGGTTACGGGCAGGCGCCGGGCGACGGGGCGTTCCGCCCGGTTACGGGCAGGCGCCGGGCGGGGGCGTTCCGCCCGGTTACGGGCAGGCGCCGGGGCCACCGGGCTGCTCCCGAGTACGGGCCCGTGCCGGAATCCCGCGGCGAGCCTGGGTACGCCCCGCCGTTCCGGGTACCGCCGCGCCGGGTAACCGCCCGACGGCGACGGCCCCTGGAATGGGGATGACTCCGGCGAGGGCACGTCGGCTACTCGACGGACGGCCGGTCAGCTGCGCCGGGGGAGGCGTTCCAGCCCGGCCGCGGCCGCGCCGCCGGCCACCGGGCTGGCGGTCATGAGTACCGCGACGCCGCTCGGTTCAGCGCCCCGCGTCGGGCCGGCGGTATGACCGCGCCGGCGCGGGTAGCCTTCGCCGCCATCCGGCGACGGCCGCCTACGGGGAGCCGGCTATGCCTCCGGCGACGGCGTTCGGCTATGCTACCGACGAGGACTGCCGGCCAGCTACAGACGAGGACGTGCCGGCCAGACGAGTACACCCGGCCAGACAGTACGCGCGGCCAGCCAGTCAGCCAGACGAGGACCGAGCGCGAGACGGCGTACGGCGAGCCCGCCCGCGCTGGAACTATGCGGAGCCCGATGCCGGCAGCGTATCGGGAGCCGGGCGGCGCAGCGGCGTACCCGGAGCCGGGCGGCCCGGCTTATGTCGAGCGCCAGCGACGGGGCCCGGCGGTTTACCGCGATCCCAGTGCCCCCGAGGCGCCTTTTTCGCTACGCCGAGGCACCGGGGCCCCCGGCTATGCCGAGGCGGAGCCTCCGGCTACGCCGAGGCCCGGGAGCCCCGGCTAGCCGAGGCCCGGGAGCCCCCGGCTACGCCGAGGCCCAGGAGCCCTCCGGCTACGCCGAGGCCCAGGAGCCCCCGGCTATGCCGAGGCCCAGGAGCCCCCGGCTACAGTTCGCCCGGCGAGCCGCCCTCGTACGGCGCCGCCAGCCAACCGGCGCTCTCCGGTCCCGGCGAGGACACCGACGGCCCCGACCGCCGCGAGGGCCCCGGCGACCGTACGCCGGCGAGCTGGCCGGGTACACCGATGAGCCCGCCACGCTCCCGGGCGGGGGGCCGAGCTACGGCGACGGCGGGCCCGCCGCGAAGGACGCGGCCGAACCTGAGCCGTCGCCGGCGTACGACGACGCGGCGGAGCCGGAACCGTACGTGGCCCCCGACGATCCGAACACCGGGGCCGAGACCGAGCCGTTCCGCGGGCCATTCGAGCCTCATCCCGCTCAGCCCAAGCTCAGTGACCTGCCCCCGATGGGCCCGCTGCCCGCCGAGATGACGTCCTACGGCGGCCTTTCCGGGGCCGGGGCGGCCACCGGCGGCGCGGCCGGCCCCGGCGCCGACGGTGCGGGCCCGGCCGGTGCGGGCACCGATGCGGAACCGGACCGCGAGGGCTCCCGGGAGAAGCTCGAGAAGATCAAGGACCTCTACCTCACCGTCGAGGCCATCGGGGACGACAACGTCGGCAAGCACTTCGACGAGCTCATGCAGCGCCAGCGCGAGCTGATCAGCGATTACTTCAAGGAGACCGGGATCGGCGGCGGCAAGACCCAGGCCGCCCAGCCGGACCCGCCCAGCCAGAACTGACCGCGGCGGCGCCGCGCGGCCGGCCCCGCAGGACGGGACCGCGGCCGCGGCGGCGGGCTCAGGCCAGCGGCGCCAGCGCGTCCGCGAGCGGGGCGAGGAAGTCCGGCTTGACCCCGTGCGGCAGGTTCATGATGGCCAGGTCGACGTCCGGCGTCACGGTAGGCGGTGGCGAGCGACACGGCGGGCTCGATACCGTAGTCAGGGTCGATCCGGACGTTCACCGAGCAAGTGATCTCGCTCGGATCACGCCCGATGCGGTCACAGTGCCCGATTAGCGCCAGGCCGACTCGAACAGGGGATCGTGTCGGCCGCCACCCACACATCGCGGATCTGCGCCCAGGTCGTGTGCTCCGGTCGTGTCTTGATCGCGAAACGCATGCGCTCGGCGCCTCCTCGGCTGCGGGCCCCGGGCGCCTGACCGGCCGCGAGCGTCGCGACTCGACCCTATTGGGCGGCGCCGCCCCGGCGCATGATGATGGGGGAGTGGGAAAGGCCGCTCCCCGCCACTGCCGGCACTGCTGGGGTAGCTGCGCGGGCGACTGTCTCCTCCCGGGCGGGACGGGCCAGTGCATCCACAAGTCGGGCTGGACGCCACCGTTCCGCTTGCGGGCAGGACTCGTGGGCAGTCGGCGATTCTGGCACCGCCTCTTCTACGGAGTCAGGTGACCGTCTACGGAGTCAGGTGGCCGCCAGGCGTTTCCGTGGGCGTGGCGGCCAGCAGTTACCGAACGGGCCGGGGATCGAGGCTACCGGGATCACGGGCACGGAACCATGAAGGAGTGAGGCGGGTGATTGCGATGCAGCGTTGCAATGAACCCTCAGCAGGCCAGATCCTCCCTGCCGATTACGGGGGGCTGCCAGAAGACCTGTATGAGCGGTACCACTTCACGGTCTTCTCGACGGCCGTGCGATGTGGAGTTGGATCGAAGCGGCCGAATGCGGCGGCGAACTTGGAGCAGTCGACGATGAAGGGTGCGCGGAACTGGTAGGCGGTTTCGCGCATCTCCCGCAGCAGTGCCTGCGTGCGGTGCGGCGCAGCCTGCGCTGTGCGGCGGGCAACTCGCGCAGCCGCGTCGCCAATGGCGTGAGTGGTCGTCGCGGCTGGGGTCAGGTGGCCCGATCCAGTACCCGTGCCAGGCGCACAGGTGCTCGTCGTGGACGATGGCGGTGGTTCGGGTAGCCCGGTCCTGGTCGTGCAGAACAGGCCTTTCTGGCACGCCGTCACAATCAAGACGGACGAGGGAGTGATCAAGCCTGTGCCGGCCTGCTGTTGCTGTGCGGCCGTTGTCCCGCCGCTGTCTCGCGCCGGTGCCACTCCCGGGATGAGGCAGCTCAGGCGAAGCAGTGCTGCGCGGCACGGGGCCGCCGGCCTCAGGCTGGCCTGACCGGGCGGTAGCGGGGCTCCCACATCAGCGCCCTCACCTGGCCGGCGAGGTCGGCGTCCAGCGTGGCAGACGCCACGCCTTCCGCCTCGGCGGCCCTGGCGACCGCGGCGGCCACCGCGACCGACGTTTCCCGCAGGTGCGCCACCTGCGGCAGCAGCGGAGCGCCCGGGGTCGAGATGTCCACCAGGTCTGCGACCGCGCGGGCGGCTGCCAGCAACATCGCGTCGGTCACGCGCCGCGCCCGGGCGGCGATCACGCCCAGGCCCAGGCCCGGGAAGATCAGAGCGTTGTTGGCCTGGCCGATCTCGTAGCGGATGCCGCCGTGGTCCACGGCACCAAACGGGCTCCCGGCGGCGACCAGCGCACGGCCACCGGTCCACCTGATGAGGTCGGCCGGTGCCGCCTCGGACAAAACGGTCGGGTTGGACATCGGGAGGATCACCGGCCGCTCGGTGTGGCCCGCCATGTCGCGGACGACCGCCTCGGTGAACGCCCCTGCCCTCGTCGAGGTCCCGATCAGCACCGTGGGGTGCACCCGGACGACCACCTCGGCCAGACCGAAGCCGCCCGCCACGCCTGGCTCCATATGGCCTCCTGGCACCGCGCGCTCTCCTGCAACCGCGTTCTTTCCCAGGCGACCATCGCGGCGCCAGTCCGCTACCTCTGCCGGGTCGCGGGCGTACCGGCGTTGCAGGTCGCTGAGCGCTGTCATGTCCCGCGTCAGCAGGCCCTGACGGTCGACCGCCCAGAACCGCCGCCTGGCCTGCGCCTCCGGCACTCCCTCGGCCACCATGGCCGCGGTCAGCTGGTCGGCGATGCCTGCCCCGGCCGTCCCCATTCCGAAGATCACGATCCGGTGGCCGGTCAGCGGCACCCCGGTCGCTCTGGTCGCGGCGAGCACGGCGGCCAGGTTCACCGCGCCCGTGCCCTGGATGTCGTCATTGAAAGTCAGCCGTTCATCCCGGTACCGCTCGAGCAGCCGCCTGGCATTCGCAACCCCGAGATCCTCCCAGTGCAGCAGCGCCAGCGGGAACAGCTTGCCGACCGCACGGACGAACTCGTCGAGGAAGGCGTCGTACTCAGCCGCGGGCACCCGGGGATGACGGTTACCGATATAAAGCGGGTCGTCGAGCAAGCTTTGCCGGTCGGTCCCCACATCCAGCATGACCGGGATCGTGCGGGCAGGATCGATCCCGCCCGCGGCGGTGTAGACGGCGAGCTTCCCCACCGCGATGTGGATGCCGCCGACCCCCCAGTCCCCGATTCCCAAAATGGCGCCTGCGTCGGTCGCCACGATCAGGTCGGCCTCGTCCGGCCCGAGACCGGAGGCCAGCAGCGAGGCCTCTATCAATTCCGGGTGGTCCACGGACAGGTAGATCCCGCGGGGCCGCCGGTACTCATGGCTGTAGTGCTCGATCGCCTGCCCGACCGTCGGCGTGTAGACGATCGGCAGCATCTCACTCAGGTGGCCAGTCAGCAGCCGGTAAAACAGGACCTCGTTGCGGTCGTGCAGCGCGTTCAGGGTGACGTTACGGGCCAGGTCGTCGGGCTGGCGCCGGTACTGCGCGTAGACCCGCGCGACCTGGTCGTCCAAGGTGAAGTGGGCGGCAGGGATCAGCCCGGTCAGGCCAAGGTCGCGGCGCTCGCTGTCGCCGAACGCCGTTCCCTTGTTGATCCGCGGATCGGCAAGCACCTGCCGGCCGCGCAGCGCAGTCCGCCACGCGCCGTCCTCGTCCCGCCACAACGTCCGCATGCCGTCCCTCCGGCCAGCTACCATGATCCATGATGACGTCCGGGCCTGCGCCATCGCTACCTGCTACCCGGAACCGCTGCCTGCCCCGCATAGGGACAATGCGACGGCTCAGGCTCCCGATGAGCCGGCCAGAGTCAGCCTGGCGGCGGCGCACCCGAGGTCGCGGTGCAACCCGGCCCCACGCTCAACCCATCATCCGGGGCTGGGCGGCCTGGCGCTGCCGCAGCGGCCCGCCTGCTGGAAGGAAAGACCCGGTGGGCAAGGTACTCGCAGGCATCACTATCTCCTCCGTGGACGGCTCCATCACCGGGCCCGGCGATGGCCCTGCTGCGAGCTTGGGGCCGGCGGCGAGCGCCTGCACTACTGCGTGTCCGGCGGGCCCCGGAGCTACGACCCGCCCGGGCGCGGGAGCCTGCCAGTGAGGACAAGGCCTGGCTGGAGGAGACTATGCGCGCCAACGGCGCGGTGATATGGGCCGCGGTACCTACGCATCGTCGGAGGTGGCAAACGAGCGCTCCCGACGGCGTCCGCTCGGACCTGGAACTCCTCGGCATGCAGTGATTCGCAAGCGGTGCTTTCTACCTCAGGTACCGCCCCACATCACGTGATCACCACGCAGGGGTACCGCAGGCCGGTCGCTGCGCCCGGATTGGCCACGCCAGCGTGACCCAACCAGACGTCTCGGACACCCACTCATACTGCTCTGCCAGGGCCCGCTCAGATCGCCCAAATCCGTATCGCCGGGAGCCTCGCCGTCAGTTCCACGCTGACCGCCCAGAACGGCGATGCCGTACTGCCCCGACTCGGTTGGCAACAGGTTGCATCACCAGATGGCGTCACGCTAAGTGATAGAGAAGGTTGGGCAGAACGCGCACAGTCCCGCCGTTCTGTACTGAAACAACCTTTTCGGTACGGCCGCTACGAGCTAGCCAGTCACCGCGGAGACGCTCGCCGGACGGCCACTGCGGCGCTACAACGCGGACCGGACAGCCTTCCGCACTAGGGCCTGCATCAAACTCGGGTCGGGTGTCTGGCCTGACCTCACCGGGTGTAATGAAGCCATCGTCAAGTTGCAGCTGCCAGCGCGTGCCATCGTCGGCGGTTTGCATGTGGCCGCTGTAGTGGGCCACCGTCAGTGGCTCAGTTGCGGGCTGGATGGCGGCGCGGGTGCGGTAAAGGCCGCTTACCTGGAAGCCGTGGGCTAGGGCTTCGCTTATCGACAACAGTTCCGTGGTGACATGCCTGAGGACTCGCCCAGTGGCCGCTGAGCCGTCGAGCAGCAGCGCCGATCCCGTTCGGATGGACGGCCTGCTCGCGAACCTGCTGTGACTGTCGATCGAGTGCGCGTATGTGACGCTGTAGTCGTCGATCAGGTATCGCCCTCGGGCCGAATCGTGGGCAAGATGTATCGGTGGGCGCATGCCACCGGTTCCGCCTTCAGCAGGTCATCGATCCGGGCGTACAGTGCAGTTGCGAGGGTGTCCAGGTCAGCGTCCACGAGGGCCTCCGGGTCCGGGGTTCGGGGTTCGGGTAGCAATGCCTATTCCGGACACCCTTCACCTCAAACCAGGCGCGACCCGCCGGACCACACCCCTTGGAATTGATCGTCTAGCGGGTGCCCAGCACCAGGCGTTCCCGGTCGAACGCTGCGGATACCACCCGCAGCCCGGCCGCGTCCAGCACGACCAGCACCGCCCCCACCGTGAGGCCGAGCAGGACCGTGACGTGCAGGAAGTGGAAGCCGAACAGGACCGACAGCGCGATGATCGGCATCATGATCACCGTGCCCAATTGCTGCGCGACCCGGACGTCGCTGACCCGGGCGGAGATCGTCATGCTCACCCAGACCGCCATCCAGGCGAGCAGCGGGGTGAAGATGAGCTGGGCCAGCAGGACGAGCGGGCGCAGCGCCGCCGCGGACACGGCCGCCGGCCTGGACACCCAGACCAGGCCGTCGATGACGCCGAATAGCAGGTAGGATTCCGCGGCTCCGGGCACGAACACCGCCAGGGCCTTGCCGAGCAGGAACTCCCTGGCCTGGATCGGCGTGCCGAGCACCGGCTCTAGCGTGCCCTGCTCGCGTTCGCCCGTGATCGAGTACGCGCCGACCGTGACCGGTACCACCGCCGCCATGGCCAGCGTGAACAGCAGGACCGGGTACTGGTACAGCGTGCTCGCGTCCGAGGCGGGGACCGCGAACAGGAAGATCAGCGGAGCGACCAGGAAACCGATCGGGCTGAGCGACATCGTGTAGATGATCAGCTTGTTCCTGCGGAACTCCCGCATGTCCTTGCGGAAGATCGCCAGTACTCGCCGCCTGCTCATGACTGGTCTCCGATCAGTTCCAGGTACACGTCCTGCAGCGAGTGCCGGGACTCGCCGATCGACAGCAGGTCGGCGCCGGCCGACACCAGCGCCCTGGTGACCGCAGGGGCGGCCACGGTGACATCCGAGACGGTGAGCAGGTACTCGCCGTCAGCAAAACGCCACCCCTCAACGCCGGGCACACCAGTGAACACGGCGTCGGGGGCGTCCAGCGGGGACATGACCCGCACGGCCAGCGTCTTGGCGAACAGCCGGTCGCGCAGCTCGGCGGGCCGACCGGTCATGCGCAGCGTCGTGTTCAGGATCGCCACCCGGTCGCACAGCCGTTCGGCCTCGTCCAGCCGGTGCGTGGTGAGGAAGATCGTCACGCCGTCGCGCCGCAAACCCTCGATGAGCGAGAGCACCTCCTGGGCCGCGACCGGGTCGAGTCCGGCTGTGGGCTCGTCGAGGAACAGCACGACCGGGTCGGCCAGCAGCGCTCTGGCCAGCGCGACCCGCTGCCGCAGCCCTTTGGACAGCGCGCCGCTCACGTCGTCGGCCCGGTCTTCCAGGTTCACCGCCGTCAGCGCCTGGGTGATGCGCTCGCGCCGGTTGGCCGTCCCGTACAGGTCGGCGAAGCATTCCAGGTTCTCCCGGACGCTCAGCCGCTGGTACAGGCCGGGTGACTCGGGGACGATCGCGATCCGGCTCCTGATCTTCGCGCCGTTCGCCGGGGTGAGCGGCAGCCCGGCCACGACCGCCGATCCGGATGTCGGCGCGATCAGCGTGCCGAGCGTCCGCACGGTCGTGGTCTTGCCGGCGCCGTTCGGCCCGAGGAAGCCGAACACCTCGCCGTGCCCGATCTCGAAGCTCACGTCGGCGAACGCGACCTTATCGCCGAACGTCCTGCCCAGGCCCTTGACGGACACTGCCATGGCGTCCGTCTTCCGGTCCTGGCTCTGCACTGCCATTACAGACCCCCCTGCTTAGCATATTGATATCAGTATGATAGAAGTCTAGTATCAGTCAAGGGTCTTTGGAAATGATTCAGATGACAGCATCGGGACAGCCGGTCAGCGAGCGGTCGGCCTGGTTCCTGCCGGGCGTGCCGATGGCGTTCCTGGGCGTCGCCGCGCTCCTCGGCGGCGCCGGGCTGATCGTCGTCACGACGCACCAGACCGGCGGCGTGGCATTCATCGTGGGCCTGCTATCCGCGCTGGTGCTGCTGGCCGGCATCCTGCTTGTGTGCGGCGTGACCCCGGTCAGCCCGGGACACCCGCGGGTCATCCAGCTGTTCGGCCGGTACTGCGGGACGGTCCACGACACCGGGCTGAAATGGGTGAACCCGTTCACCGAGCGGATCGTGGTCTCCACCCGGATCCGGAACCAGGAATCGGCTCAGCTTAAAGTCAACGACGCCGACGGCAACCCGATCGAGATCGCGGCCGTGGTTGTGTGGCAAGTCGCAGACACGGCGAACGCGATCTACTCGGTGGACGAGGTGACCAGGTTCGTCACGATCCAGATCGAGACGGCGGTCCGGCACACCGCGTCCAGCTATCCGTACGACAACCGGGGCATGGAACGGCTGTCGCTGCGGGACAACGCCGAGGAGATCACCGCGAAGCTGTCGGCCGAGCTCGCCAGCCGGGTCGCGCCGGCCGGCGTGCAGTCATCGAAACCCGGCTGACCAGGCTGTCCTACGCTCCCGAGATCGCCCAGGCGATGCTGCGACGTGCAGCAGGCCGAGCGCGGTCATCGGCGCGCGGACGCGCATCGTCGAAGGCGCGGTGGGCATGGTCCAGATGGCGCTGGGCGTCTTGCGCAGGACGGCATCGTGGAACTCGACGAGGAGCGCAAGGCCGCGATGGTCTCCAACCTGCTCGTGGTGCTGTGCGGTGAGCAGGCGACTCAGCCGATAGTGAACACCGGCTCCCTCTACCAGTAGGCAGGGCTTCGATAATGGCAGAGCGCAAGAGCATCCTGCTCCGGCTCGACCCCGCCGTCCATGACGCCCTGGCCCGCTGGGCCAGCGATGACCTGCGCAGCACCAACGCCCAGATCGAGTACCTGCTCCGCCGCGCGCTGGCCGAGGCCGGCCGCCTGCCCGGTCACGTCCGGCAGACGCGCCGCCCGGGCCGCCCGCCACGCGCTGCTGACGCCGACCAGGCCTAGCCGACGCCGCGTCGACGGCTGATTCTGGTCCGGCGGCCCGCCGCGGGAGACCAGCGCCCCAAGCTCGGTGAGGTAGTGCTCGTGCCCGGACGGGGTGACCAGCAACAGCATCCTGGCCGGCGCGCTGCCCGGGTTGGTGAACGCGTGCGGGCAGCCTGCCGGGACGTACATGAGGCTGCCCGGCCCGCACCGCGGCACCGTGGCGCCACTGGCCGATTCCCACGTCGTCCAGTCGCGATCGGAGCGGGACGTGGGCTCGAAGGCGAGCAGGTCGAGCTCGCCCTCCAGGATGTGGAAGCGCTCGATGCCCCGCTCGGCATGACCCTGGCGCCCAACCCTAACCTCGTCGTGGTCAACGGCAACATCGGCAACGCGGTCAAGATCACCCCGGTCGGCAGGAACTCGCCACCAAGACGCTGATCAAGAACGGCGCCGGTGACCTGTTCGGCATCATCACGACGGGCGACGGCCTCCTCATCGTCAACGACGAGACCAACGCGCTGGACGAGGCCAGCACGTGAGCAGGGTCACCCCGGCCAGCGGGTCTACGGCGCCGCTTCCTCGACGCGGCCGACTGAGAGGTGCGCGGCGACTGCGGCACAGGACCGGAGAGTGTCCAGCAGGCAGCTGGTGTTCTGCGCGTCCGACCAGGACGACAACTTGATCACGACGGCGCGGGCGGCGGCAGCCGCCTTCACCCCGCCCGAACTGGCCAGGTGGAGGCGATCTTGGCGCATGTCGGCGAGCAGCAGCGGGCAACGCTGGTCGCCGCGCAGGCGGAGACGGTAACCCGCTCGATCACCGGCCAGCGGACTTGCGCCTGGCAGGCGCGCTGCGCGGTCCACCGCCGCGACCTGAGCGCAAGCAGCACCTAACGCACTGAACCGGACGTTATGTTCAGCCAGGTGATTCACGACTCGGATTCAAGGCGCCAAATAATCGGCGATCAGGTCGCTTACGCTCCAGAGCGGTCATCACACCAGGTCACGATCGCTGGCCGCGGTCACCGTGCGAGATCCGCTATGGGCGGCTCCGGAACGTGGACTCGCCGCGGTGGTGGCCGCGCGTGACCGGGCTTCGGATGCGTGCTACCGGGGATACGCAGCGCGGCGGGCGGGCGCCGGGCGGGACAGCCACTACGCCGCCGGTCTGGGTCCTTCCGGTTGCCCGGGCTGGAGGGCTGATGTGGCTGCGGGGCGGCCCGGCCCGGAGGCGCCCGGGTCAGTGGCCGGTGAAGCGGCCCTCACGTCGCTCGGTGAAGCTGCGCAACCCCTCAGTGGCGTCGTGGCTGTGCAGGATGCCCGGCAGCAGAGAGAGGAGGTGCTCGCGCGCCGCGTCTGGGCCGTGGCTGCGTCCTGCGCGCGCGCTGGCCAGCGTGCCCAGGACGCCGAGAGGCGCCTGCCGGGCGATCAGCTGGGCCAGTTCGCGCGCCCGCTGGAGGTGCGACCCGGCCGGGGTGCGTTCGGTCCGGAAAGACCTCCTTTCTTCGCCGCTTCGCTACCGTTGACAACCACGCGCATATCCGAGATCACTGTGCGTGGCTGCACATCGACTATTCAGCTATTGGCACTGGACTCGATGAAGCCACTGGCCTCGATCTGGATGCCTACGTTCTCGCTCAAATCGCCCAAATTGAAGTATATACGTATACGCAAATTCGCGAACTTCTGACACAAAAGTATCCTCGCTTCGTGGTGCAGACTGGTGAAAACCTGCGGAAGCTCTTTGCGCCAGAGATCAGTGAACTTACAACAACTCTCTTGTACGGCGTCGATCCTGATTCTCCAGAATTCCGGTCCGAGGTGAATAAACGCGTAGACCTACTCGTTAAGGATCGCGATGGCTACTTGCATGCCATTCTTCGTCATATCAAAGCGAGTGGAAAGACGCTGATTTTTATTTTGGACAACACGAGACCAGCAAGGAGAGGAATTCCAGAAGGCCATTTTTCTGTTCGCACAGAAACTCTCGAACCAATATTCCACGCTCGCCGTTGTATCGCTGCGAGAGGAAAAGTTCTTTGCGGCTTACAAACGCGGGGTCTTTAATGCTTTCGGAACGCGAACGTTTCATATCGGCTCCCCGGAACTTATCGCCGTTATCAAAAAGAGACTGACTTACGGCCTGAACCGTTATGAGTCTATGGCAATAGAAGACAGAGTTTCCTAAGTGAGAGGCGAAGGACCGAGAAGGTGGTTAAAGCCTTGATCGAATCCAGTACGAGAGAAAAATGGGAACATAATTCGCTTTCTCGTGTACGTGTCGTCGGGCGATATGCGCTTGTGCTAGAATGTTTGCCGATTTTATGAGCTCCGGTAACACGGATACGGATAAGATCTTGAGGATTGAGTCAAGGCAGAGGGACCCTTACCGAATGCCATTTCACGAGTTTGCGAAATCGGCGATTCTGGGAACACGCCGCTACTATAGATCGAGCGCCTCTCGAGTTCTCAACGTTTTTTCTCTGTCCACTGCTCCAAATGCATCACATTGGACCGCGTCACGAGCGCTCGCCAGGCTTGCATCCAGCCAGCATGTTCAGTCAGTTCACGGTGAAGGTTACATTGCAACATCAGACCTACTACGAGAATATCGCGAATCATTTGGTGTGGCAGACGACTTTGTTGAACATTGTCAGCGCCTCGTCTTGGAGGGTCTCCTCGAATCAGAACCGCCTCGGGCAATGGAAGTGCGTAATACGGATGCACTTCGTATCACGGCGACAGGCGCGTACTACTGGTCCTTCTTGGTGCGATCGTTTGCTTATCTGGATCTGGTCCTCGTCGATACGCCCTTAAAGGACCAAGCGCGGCGAAGGAACTAGCGACCTTGTCCGAGAAGAAGAAGGAAGATTATGCGCCGTCAACGTTCCTGAGTTTTCGGATCGTGAGGGTCCGCAAGTTCTTGGAGTATCTCAGGCAAGCCGATGAGCTTGAGATCGAGCACTCTTCTAGGCAGGGAGGGCCGTACCGCGAACGTCTCTCCGAAGGCATCATGATTCAGATTGAGAAAGAGATCGCCGTTCTCAGAGTCAAGACCGGTGCTGGAATCCAATGATTCAGGGACGATTTTAGGTGGTGCAGTCGGCGAGCTATCGGCGTAGTGGCGTCGACCAAAGACGGATGCCCGTGGCCTGTGCGTTGTCATATCGACCGAATCATCGCTCGGCGAAGAGATATTGAATCGTCCCGGGTCATTTCGGCGCCTGCGTCTTCTGGGCAGATGACGTATCCCTCAACCAACGGCCACCAATGACCGTTGCCTTTTGTCCGTTTGATCTCCCTAACGCCAACTCGTGATATCGCGATCAATTCCGACTGCTTTCATCATCCCGATCACATCGAGCACCGGGACTGAGCAGTAAACACAGCCGAGCAAGCGTTTCAAGGCCCCGTGGTGCTCCTCGCGAACACCACGGGGTTTTTTCGTCCATCCAGTTCTCCCCTTCACCCTTTCCCTGGAGTTCCAATGAACAATCTCGACCAGATGACCATCGACGACTACTTCCGCGAGTACTCGCACTTCCACGTGAAGAAGGCAACCGAGCTGCTCCAGCCCCTGCACACGCCGGGGCAGGACCCGCTGCCCGACTTCTCCGATGCAACCCGCCAGCCGTTCGAGCCGCAGGCCCACGTCATCGCGGCGGCCATCAAGATGCTCGACGAGACCCGCCGCGGCATGATCGTCTCGGAGTGCGGAACGGGCAAAACGCTGATGGGAATGCTGACCATCCACCAGCATGCCCAGCGGTCGGTCCGCAAGGGCGGCCGCAACGGCAACTACCGGGCGATCGTGCTCTGCCCCGACCACCTCTGCAAGAAATGGAAAGCGGAGCTGGAGGAGACGATCCCCGGCGTCAAGGTGACGATGTTCGATGTGGCGGGCAAGGGCTGCAAGCACCTGATCTCCGACATGACCCGGCTGTACGACCGCATGAAGGGCCCTGGCGGTCGCTGGAAGAGGCCGCAGGGAGCGGAGTGGTATATTCTCGGCCGCGACCAGGCGAAGTTCCTGCCGGCCCGTAGCGGCCTCGGGAACAAGCGGCGGGGGTTCGGCTCGGTCGTCGGCCGGCTCGGCGGGAGTCGCACGGTCGTCAAGGTCGGCGAGGCATCGGACGGCACGCCGTTGACGGACGTCAAGCACGAGCCCGGCCACCGCGGCAAGCCTCTGGAGAACGGCTCGTCGCGCCGGTTCCTCGCCGAGGTCGACGATGAGAACGGCGGCAAGAAGCGGGTGGTCGCTCGGAAGTGGGTCTGCCCGTCATGCGGGAAGCCGGTCGTGGACAAGAACGGTGCGCCCGTCAACGTGCCTGGCTCGTCGAAGCTGATGACCTGCGACGGCAAGTTCGGCCGCGAGATCGCCGAGCTGGACCGCAAGGAGTGCGGCCTGGATCGTTCGCAACACCGGAAGCAACTGGCCGAGATTCCCGCCGGCCGCGTCATCGAAACACACGGCAAGCGCTGGCGTGTCTGTGCGTGCAAGGAGCCGCTCTGGCAGTTCACCGACAAGCCGAAGCGCTGGCCGCCGGCGGTGTTCATCGCGAACAAGATGCCCAAGGCATTCACGTACTTGATCATCGACGAGCTGCACGAGCAGAAGAGCGACTCGTCCGGGCAGGCGACGGCGTGCGGCAAGCTCATCTCGTCGACTCGATACTGCCTGGGTATGACCGGCACGCTGATCGGCGGCTACGCGAACCACCTGTTCCCGCTCCTGTTCCGCATGTCGGGCGAGCGGCTCCGGGAGGAGGGGTTCGAGTGGGCCAAGGATCTGGCGTTCACGGAGCGGTACGGCCGGATCGAGCGGATCGTCACCACCAAGGAATCGGCCGGCGAGCTGACGCTCACGACGTCCAACCGCTCGATGCGGCGAGATCGCTCGGGCCGGTCCGAGCGGAGGCGCCCGGTGCCCGGTGTGATGCCGGCTCTCTTCGGCCGGCACCTGATCGACAAGGCGATCTTCCTGGCCCTGGAGGACATGGCGGACAACCTGCCGAGGCTCCGGGAGTACGTGGGTGGGCCGCCTCAGCCCGACTACGACGACGATGACCACCGGTTCCACGTCGACTGCCGGGTCTCGATGGCGCCCGAGCAGGCACGGGAATACAAGCGGGTCGAGGAGATCCTGGTCGGCACCTGCCGCGACCTGCTCCAGCGTGGCAGCATGAAGCTGCTCGGGGCGATGCTGGTCACGCTCCTCGAGTATCCCGACCGGCCGTGGGACTGGACGGCTCCCACGGGCAAGGAGGGCCATCTCGCGGTCGGCTACTGGAAGACGGGCAGCAAGACCGCGAGCGACTGGGAGGGCGTCGTACAGCCTCGGTCGTTGCCCCAGGACGTGGTCTATCCGAAGGAGCAGGCGCTGCTCGACATCTGCCGCCGCGAGGTTCAGGCCGGCAACCAGGTCTGGGTCTACTGCCAGATGACGGGCAAGCGCGACATTCAGCCGCGGCTCAAGCAGATCCTCGCCGAGGCCGGGTTCCGGGTGGCGATCATGCGGTCGCGGTCGGTCAAGACCAGGGACCGTCTCGACTGGATCGAGAAGGAAGGCAAGAAGAACGACATCGTGATCTCGCATCCTCAGTTGGTGCAGACCGGGCTCGACTTCTTCGGGAAGAAGCCGGGCAGCCACAACTTCAATGCGATCGCGTTCTACGAGACGGGCTACAATCCCTTCACGATGCAGCAGGCAGCTCGCCGTGCATGGCGGATCGGCCAGAGCAAGGACTGTCGCGTCTACTACCTGCACTACCGCGACACCATGCAGCAACGGGCGATGGCCCTGATGGCTCGCAAGATGGCCGCCATGATGGCCCTGGACGGCAGGTTGAGCGTCGAGGGACTGGCTGGCATGGCCGACGATGAGTCGGCTGCGATGGCGCTGGCCCGGTCAATCAGCGACGCGATCGACTCGGCCGACATCCAGCGCAACTGGGTCAAGGTCGCGTCGAACCGCAGGCCGGCATCGAGCCCGCTCGTCTCGTTCGGCCAGGCCCTGCTCGAGGACGAGCCGATCGACGGCCTCGACATCCTCGCGATCGAGCCGCACCTGATCGCTCAGACGATCTTGGATACACAGGATGAAGCTGGCGATATCGCGCTCTCTCGCGAGGTGCTCGCCAGGATGCTCGAGGACTTCGACAGCATCGGCGACGAGGAGCTTGCGGACCTCTGCACCGCATGATCAAGTCGCGTAAGCGCGGCCGCCA
>CAWEFP010000012.1:0-60944 GCA_963808295.1 uncultured Actinomycetes bacterium
CAGGCGCGATAGCGATCACCCCGAACGGCAAGACCGTCTACGTGCTCGGCAACATGTCGGGCACGGTGACGCCGATCCGCACCGCCACCAACACCGCGCTCAAGCCGATCCAGGTCGGGAAGTCTCCGGGGGACATCGCGATCACCCCGGACGGCAAGACCGCCTATGTCACCAGTGCGCTAGGGGTGGTCCCGATCCGGACCGCGACCAGCACGGCGCTCAGGGCCGTCAAGGTCAGCAGCCCGGTCCAGCCCCGGGGCATCGTGATCACCCCGGACGGGAAGACCGCCTACGCCGCCGGTGGCGTGCTGACCCCGATCCGGACGGCCACCAACACCGCGCTCAAGACAATTCAGCTGAGTGGCTTGAGCATCATCGCCGTCGTCATCCGGTAGAAGCCGGGCAGCCGGGCCCGCCCCGCGGCTGATGGCCACATCCCCGCCCGCAGGTCCAGGCCCATCCGCCGCCAGGTCTTCGCCCCGGTTCGATCACCGGCCCGTCATACCGGGGTGCGGTGCCAGAAGGCACCGCACCCAGGACGCTGGAGTCCGCAGGCCGATGCAACCGTGCGGCGGTACACCGCAGTGGAGCCGGCAGCAGCTGGGCGCTCGCCGTATCCGCCAATTCTCGCGGTGCGCAGGCCCACCATCCAAGGTTCACGGTGATCTCAATGCTGAGTCGCCGAGGCTGCCGGGGTTTGGGGACTTGTACGCTGCCGCCGCCCCCGCGACCAGCGACCAGCGACCAGCGACGAATAATCATTCCCGCACTGCTTTTTCCCGCTGCCATAACCTGACACAACGGCACAGATCGGCGGCTACGCGCGCGGACTCAAGCATCGGCCGGTCACGTTAGGTAACGAAAGGGCCATCTCGGGCTAGCTGTTGAACCAGGCTGCGGGCGCTGTTTTCCTTGCGGCTTCATCGGGCTGGTCTGACGGTGATCGGATAATCAGGAGCGGAGAATCCCGGCGAGTGCGGTGTTGACCGTGGCCTGGTCGAACGGCTCCGGTTCCTCCGGCTCGTCCCCGGACGGGTACTCTACCGGGGAGTTGCCGCCGAACGCGACGCACACCGGATAGTCCTGGCCGGGTTCGAGCGTGATCATCTTCTGCCGGGTGATCTCGTGGACCCAGTTGGCACCGAAGTCGTACACGTACGTGATCTTCGGGCCGCCCGGGGGAAAAGCGTCGCGGAGCCGGGCGTCCTCTTCGTCCTCGGTCCCTTCCAGCTCGTAGAACGGGTCGCTGTAGCGCACGCCGCCCGCGTGGAACACGTGCAGGTGATCCCCGTCCCAGCCGAACAGGACCTGGATCGCCGCGTGCAGGTCGCCGAGCGTCGCCGTGAGCGGAAGCTGTACGCTGCGCCAGACCGGCGGCTTCGCGTACTTGAGCGCGACCTTCAGCTGGACGCCCTGCCGGATCGTGAGCGGCGCGCCCGACGCGGCAAATGCCTCCACCGAACTGGCCACGTACTCTGCCTCGGGATGGCCGCTCGCGCGCACCTCGGCGAGTCGTTTCGCGATGTCGTCGTCGCCGTCAATCGTGTCCCAGATGCAGCACAGGGCCTCGTCGGGCCCAGCCTCATGGAGCGCCGCCGCGGCGGCCTCGGTGCCCACCCACTGCCAGTCCGCGCGCGCAGGCTCCGGCCCCTGCCCCATCGAGAACAGGAACACGCGGGCGTGCCGCGCCGCGTGCGGCCGGGCCTCGTCGCCCGCGATCTCGCGCCAGGCAGGCCACCCGTCTTCCCCGGTCATTTCCGCGAGTTCGAGCGCCACCACGCGCAGCCGGGACGGCATTTCCTCGGCGGCGGACAGGATTTCCCGGACCGCATCCGCGGGGTCGCGTGCGTCCAGCCAGCTATCGGCGAGCATCTCCCGCTCGCCCGCGGAGACGTTCGCTGCCCCCTCTATGAGCTCTTCGGCCGTCAGCCCCGCGTCGAGCGGAACTGGGCACACCTCCGCCAGGCAGCTTGCCACCCACTCGCCCAGCGGCGTGACGGCAGGCGCCTTTGACGCAGCGGGTCCCGCCTTGGCGATAATGCCGAAATCGGCGAGCAGCGCCATCAGCCCCTCGATCTTCGGCATCCCGTGCGAGGAAAGTCCGGACAGCGCGCCGTGCACATCGGCATCGAGGTCGTGCTCGTCACAGATCTCGTCGGCTTCTTCAAGGACTTCCCGCAGCAGCCCGCGCCCGGCGGGCGCGTCCTCGTCCTGCAGCACTTTCAGCAGCGCCAGAACGAGGACGAGGAAGTCCCTGCCCAGGTCCCGGTCCCCGCCGCCCAGAACAGCCGAAACCGCGAAGAAGCCCTTCAGCCATGCTTCCAGCAGCCCCGTGCCGTCGTCCGGAGGCCAGCTCTTGAGCTCTGGCCCGCCGGATGCCTTACCGCCTTCCACGGTGAGCAGGCCCATGCCGATCGCGGCGCACCAGGCGACGTGAAGTTCCGGTAGGTCGGCCGCGCTCCGGACCGCCTGCGGAGCCTTGACCCCGATGATCGCGGCCGCGGCTGGCACGTCCTGCTTGCGCAGCACGCCTTTGGCGGTCAGGGTCCTCTTCCCGCCCCCGGCCCAGCCAGCCAATGAGGCCGCACGCCGGAGCACAGCGGACTTCGCGGCCAGCGCGGCGAGGTCGGGAGTACCGGACGATGGCAGGCTTTCCGGAAGATTCACGCAGGCACACTATCCCGGCACCGAGCGGCCTGCACGGGTAACGCTCGCCGCGTACGCTTTCCCTCATGCCGGAACTGAGCGACGAAGAACTGGACGCGCTGGTCGAAGAGGCCACGGTCGACGCGTACGGCGATGACGAGCAACTGGGCGGCTTCGCCGTGATGATCGAGGACAACCTGGAGGTCCCCTTCGAGACCACGGTCCTGGGCGTGACGGTGACGGTCCAGAAAGTCACCCAGACGGAGTCCGGCATCGTCGCCGACTGCGTCCGCGACGGCCACCACCAGGCGATCTCCGTCCTCGACCTGCCGCTGCCCGAGCCGCCGCCGAAAGGCGCGCAGTGGATCGCCGCCTACCGGCACTGGGCGGGTGGCCTGTGAGGGGGTACCAGGGCGTGAGGATGTCCTGGGTCGAACTGGACCGGATCGTCTCGGAGGAGATTGTCCGCGACGACGACATCCGGCGCCGCGTAGCGGAAAGCGGCAGGCCGCTGCGGTCGCACGCCACGGGCATGAGCGGCCGCCACGCTCATCACCAAATGCCTGAAGGAGATGCCCGGCCACCAGGCGTACCTGGACTTCGCCATCGAGGTCGGCGCCGAACTGCCGTCCCATGCCCGCGAGACAGCGGCCGAGCGCGCAGAGCGAAGCCCCGGGCGAACGGACCGCCCGGGGCTTCGCGTACCCCGCCGCCCAGCGGAGGCTCAGGCGGGCAGCGCTCCTTCTGGAACACCGAGACGAGCGGGGGTGCAGCGGGTGGCGGTCCGGGCGGGGCGGGCGGCCGTCAGCGGGTCGCGGTCCGGGCGGGGGAGGACGGCCGGAACCGGGTCACCAGCCGGACGGCCAGGCGCCAGCCCATCAGGAACAGGCCCAGGAACGCCAGCGCCACCAGGATGAAGGCGAACGCGGTGCCCTGCCCGGCGGCCACGCGCAGCACCATGCCGACGGCCACCGCGCCGAGCCAGGCCGCGACCCCGGCCGGCGCGACCGCGATCGGCTGCCGCCACGCGCGCCCCGCCAGCCAGCCGGCCGCGAGCCCGGCCAGAAAGGGCCACGCCGTGCTGGCCAGGCCGGTGAGCGTTTCGCCCTTGCTGTGGCTGGCCCGGCCGATCACCACGAACAGCAGGACACAGCCCACGTCGGCCACCGCTGCCCAGGTCACAGAACGCATAACCGCCAGGCTAGCGCCCGCGGTAGCCTCGATCCCGGTGCGGTAATTGAGTTGAGTCCGGCGCCTGTCGGAGGCGACGTCGATGGCGTGACCTGGGCAAATGCCTTGCAGTTGCCGCCGGCTCTCGTTGACCTCAACTGGCCCAGCATGCTGAACCCACCAGAGTCCTGCAAGGATCCGCAGGTCATAGCAGTCTCGCCGTCAGCGCTGTCCGGATTCCGCTTGAGGCCTCCGGCCGGTGGCATTCAGGAGACTCGTTGAAGCCGAGGTTTTTGTCCTGGTCAGCGCATCGCAGGCGCATTGGAACTGCGCTGGGAGCTGGGAACGGGTTAGGCCGGTACCAGGTTGGGCGGGTCCTGGCCGGCCACGTAGGCGGCGACCTGGCGGGCGGCCACCTTCCAGGCCCGGCCCATGGCGCCCTCCGTGCTGCCGCCGACGTGCGGCGTGATCAGCACACCGGGTGCGTCCCACAGCGGATGGCCGGCCGGCAGCGGCTCCGGGTCGGTGACATCGAGCGCGGCGCGCAGCCGCTTCCGGTTCAGTTCGGCCAGCAGCGCGCCGGTGTCGATGACCGGCCCCCGCGCGGCGTTCACCACGACCGCGCCGTCGCGCATCCGGGCCAGGAACCCCGCATCCACCAGGTGGTGGGTCTCGTCGTTGTACGGGACCATGAGCACCACGGCGTCGTGGTCGGCGAGCAGATCGGGCACCTCGTCCAGGCCGCGGGCGCCGCCGTGCGCGCTGTGCGCCACCATCGTCACCGATGCGCCGAACGGTTCCAGCCGGGCGCGCAGGTTCGTGCCGAGGTCACCCGCGCCGAGGATGAGCACGCGCTTGCCATCCAGGGTCTCCGTCTCGATCTGGTGCCACTCATGGGCCGCCTGATCGGCGGCGAACCGCGGGAAGTCCCGGTAGATGGCGAGCAGGGCGGCCACGGCCCACTCCGCGGTGGAGCCGCCGTGCGCCCCGCGCGCATTGGAGAGGCGCACTCCGTGCGGAAGGTGCCCCTGCCAGCTGTCGGTGCCCGCGCTGAGCGTCTGCACCAGCCGCAGCCTGGGCATGTCCCGCATCGCGGCCCGGGTCCGGCTGATATGCCGGAACGACACGACCAGGACCTCGGCGTCCGCGGCCTCCTCCGGCATCGCCCCGGCCGGGTCGTAGACCACCAGGCTGACGTTATCGAGGTCGGCCAGCGCCGCGCGGCCCTCGTCACTGGGCACCAGGACCGTCATCGTCATGCGTTTGCCCTCCCGTCGCTCATCCCGTCGCTCATCCGCTGGCTCAGCCGGGCGCTCATCCGCTGGCTCAGCCGGGCGCTCATCCGCTGGCTCAGCGGTCGCTCAACCGCTGGCTCAGTCCGGTCGCTCATCCGCCGGCTCGGGCTTCCGGTCGCTCTTCCGCGGGCTCAGGGTCCCGGGCGCTCGCGGCCCGGTTCGACGATGACCTTCAGGCCGGCCCGGCGGTTCGCCGCGCCGAACGCGCCGGCCACGTCGCTCAGCGGGAAGTGGTGCGTGACCACCGGGCCGAGATCGACCTGCCCGCGGGCGGCCATGCTGATCGCCCGCGGGTAGGCCTCGTTCATCCGCCGCACCAACGCGATCGTCAGGCCCTTCCGCCGGGCGACCGAGGCACTGAAGGTGGTCCGGTCGTCATCGGGAATCCCGGCCAGCACCACCCGGCCCCCCGGCCGGGTCGCGTCCATCGCCAGCCGGACGCCATCGTTGGTGCCGGCGATCTCGAACGCGACGTCCACGCCGAGGCTCTCCGCTTCGCCGGTGCCGGGATCGACAACCGGGTCCGCGCCGAACGTGGCGGCCGCCTCCCGGCGGTGCGGCAGCGGGTCGGCCGCGACCACCGACCGTGCCCCGGCCGCGCGCAGCACCTGGATGAGCAGCAGGCCGATCGGCCCGCAGCCGACCACCGCGGCCGTACCGCCCAGCGGCAGGTGCCCCAGATCGTAGGAGTGCAGGGCGACCCCGAGCGGTTCCAGGACCGCGCCGTCGGCGTCGGACAGCTCGTCGGGCAGCGGGAACAGCAGCTCATCCGGCCAGGCCATGAACTCGCGCATCGCGCCGTCGGTGCCGCCGTGCCCGGCGAACCGGACCCGGGGGCACAGGTTCCGGTAGCCGGCCCGGCATGACCGGCAGACGCCGCATGGGATCGCCGGGTCGATCGCCACCCGCTCACCGCGCCGCGGGCCATCCGCGATGACGCCGGCGCCCTCATGCCCGAGCACCAGCGGGCGGGAGAGCTGCGCGTCGCCGATGCCACCCTGGTCCCACCAGTGCAGGTCGGACCCGCAGATCCCGACGGCCGTGACCCGGACGAGGCGCTCGCCCGGCCCGGGCTCGGGGACCGCCTCGTCGCTGACCCGGATGTCACCGACCCCGTACAACCTCGCGACCCGCATCCGCCCCTCCTCCCGCACCTATTCTTTATCCTCGCTGCTTCTCGTGCCCGGGGGAGTCCCGGTTCTGCTGCCCGGGGGGAGTCCCCGGGCAGGCTCCCGCATCAGGCCTTGCGGGCGACGGCGGCGTAGAGGGGAACCGTGGGCGCGGCCTCGCCCAGGTCGACCGGATCCGGCCGCCACTGCGAGCAGGGCACCAGGCCCGGCTCGATCAGCTCCAGGCCCTCGAAGAACGGGGCGATCTCGGCCCGGGTGCGCGGCCGTGATCGGCGGTCTAGCGTGCTCGTTCCAGAAGCGCATGGCCTCGGCGTTCCCCTCCCCGCCCAGCTCCGTGGTGGGGTGGGAGACCACCAGGTAGCTGCCGGACGGCACCGCCTCCATGACGTGGTTCACGATCGCCGCCGCCTCGGTGCCGTCCAGCACGAAGTTCAGGATGCCGAGCATCATGACGCCAACCGGCTGGGTGAAGTCCAGTGTCTCCGCGGCCGTGTCGATGATCTGCGCCGGGTGGTGCACGTCGGCGTCGATGTAGGCGGTGACGCCGGGCGGCACGGACTTGAGCAGCGCCCGGGCGTGGGTGAGGACAAGCGGGTCGTTGTCCACGTACACCACGCGCGCCCCGGGCACGAGCCGCTGGGCCACCTCGTGGGTATTGTCGGCGGTGGGCAGGCCGGTGCCGATGTCAAGGAACTGCCGGATGTTCCCCTCGGTGGCCAGGAACCGGACCGCCCGCCCGAGGAACGCCCGGTCGGCCCGGGCCACCTGCACGATGTCGGGGAACATGGCGAACACCCGGTCCCCGGCCGCCCGGTCGGCCTCGAAATTGTCCTTGCCGCCGAGCCAGTAGTTCCACACCCGGGCGTTGTTCGCCACGCTGGTGTCGAGTTGCGGTGAAGTGCGGTCGTGTGCGGCGTTGGCGTCGTTCACCCCGCGAGCCTATCGCCGCCCGGTCCGCGCAGACGGCCCGGGCGGGAGGGACGGCCCGCTCAGCAGGGGGCACTCGACGCGCGGACCACCAGCCGGGCGGGCACGATGCGCACGCCCCGGGCCGGCTCACCGCCGATGGCCGCCAGCAGGTCCTCCGCGGCGGCCCGGCCGATGTCCTCCAGGCACATGTCCACGCTGGACAGCGGTGGGTCCGCGCCGAGCACCATCGGTTCCCAGTTGTCGAAGCCGACGACGGCGATGTCGCCGGGCACCCGCCGCCCGGCGGCCCGCAGCGCGTCACCGACCCCCCGCGCGATCTGGTCGCTGCCGCAGAAGATCGCGTCGGTCGCGGGGGACCGCCGCAGCAGCAGGCCGGCCGCCTCCCGGCCCCATCGCTCGCTCCACTCCCCGTACAGAACGTCCCCGGCCGCGAGCGGTACCCCGGCCTCGGCCAGTACCCCGCGCAGCCCCTGCGCCCGCTGGCGCGCGGCCTGGAACCGCTCGGGCCCGGTGATGTGCGCGATCCGCCGGCGCCCGGTCGCCAGCAGGTGGGTGCCGGCCATGGCGCCGCCGCCCGCGTCGTCCGGCAGCACGGCCGGCCCATCGGCCCCGCCCGGCCCATGGAGCCCACCCGCCCCGCCCGCCCCGGCAGGCCCGCCGGGCACCCCGGGCCCGTCGCTGCCGTCCGGCCGGGTCATCGCGTAGACGACGGGGATGCCGAGCCCGGCGCCGATCGGGGGCCGCGGCTCGGTCCGCCGCCCGGTCACGATCAGCCCGTCGACCCGCCGGCCGGTGAGCATCTCGAGGTAGCGGCGCTCCCGCTCCGGGTCGTCGCGGGTGTCGCACATGAACACCGAGATGCGGCCGGCCCCCAGCGCGTCCTCGGCGCCCAGCATGACCGGGATGCTGAACCGCCCGAAACTGTCCGTCGTGATCATCCCGACGGTGTAGGTGCGCCCCGCCAGCAGCGCCTGGGCCAGCGGGTTCGGGGCGAAGCCGAGGCGGCGCGCGGCCTCGGCCACCCGCTCGCGGGTCTCCGGGCGCAGCCGGCCCTGGCCGTTCAGGGCCTTGGAGGCCGTGCCGATGGACACGCCGGCGTCCGCCGCCACGTCCCTGATCGTCGCCCGCCGCATATCCCGTTTTCCTGGTAAGCCATAAGGGGCCGGAACGGAAACTACTCCCGTCCCGGCCCCATGGCGAATGAACGCCGTTCAGCGGACGCCGTAAAGGTGCTCCAGCGCGAGCTGGTCCAGCCGCTCGTAACCCATCCCGCGACCGGCCAGCGCCGGGATGTCGATGGCCACGTCCCGCACGTCGCGCCAGGTCTCGCCCCCGGCCAGGGTGGGCTCGCGGAGCCGCTCGACACCGGCGGCCGCCAGCGCCCCGATGACCTCCGGATCGATGCGGAACTTGCGCACCTTGTCCCGCAGGATGAGGTAGTTCCGCATGCAGGCGGCGGCGGAGACCCACACCCCTTCGTCGTCCTCGGTCCGCGGCGGCTTGTAGTCGAAGTGCACCGGCCCGTCGTAGCCGCCCTGCTCCAGGATGTCCACCACCCAGAACGCGCCGCGCACGTTGCCCGCGCCGAACCGGAGGTCCTGGTCGAAGCGCGGCCCGTGCTGGCCGTTGAGGTCGATGTGGAACAGCTTGCCGTGCCACATCGCCTGGGCGATGCCGTGCGCGTAGTTCAGCGAGGCCATCTCCTCGTGCCCGATCTCCGGGTTGATCCCCACCATGTCCGGGTAGGCGAGGCCGTTGATGAACGCGATCGCATGGCCGGCCGTCGGCAGCAGGATGTCCCCGCGCGGCTCGTTCGGCTTGGGCTCGATCGCGAACCGGATGTCGTAGCCCTGCTCGGTCACGTACTCGCACAGCAGGTTCAGGCCCTCGGCGTACCGGCTGAGCGCGGCGCGGATGTCCTTGGCCGCGCCGGACTCCGCGCCCTCGCGGCCGCCCCAGAAGATATAGGTCTTCGCGCCCAGCTCGGCGGCCAGGTCGAGGTTGCGCATCACCTTGGCCAGCGCGAACCGGCGGATCTCCCGCTCGTTCGCGGTGAACGCCCCGTCCTTGAAGAGCGGATGGCCGAACAGGTTCGTGGTCGCGGTGGTCACCACCACCCCGGTGTCGTCGAGGGCCTTGCGGAAGGCCGCGATCAGCTCATCGCGCTCGGAGCTGCTCGCCTCGAACGGGAACACGTCGTTGTCGTGGAAGTTCACGCCGTAAGCACCGAGGGCGGCGAGCTTGCGCACGGCCCGGTCGGCGGGCATCGGCGGCCGTACCGCGCCGCCGAATACGTCCACGCCCTGCCAGCCGACCGTCCATATGCCGAACGAGAATTTGTCGGCGCGGCTGGGCACGTAGGGGTCACTGGTATCTGGGGTCACTGACGGCTCCTTTCGTGCCACCCGGCGGTGTCATCCCGCAGCGTGGCGTATCGGTCGCGGATATCGGGGCGCGGTTCGGCGGTGAACGTGGCCGCCGCCGATCCCGGCCAGTCGGGCGGTTCGCCGGCCCCGGACAGCGCCCACGCGGCCTGCCGGGCGGCGCCGATGGCCACGTACTCGGCCGGGTCCGGGACGGTCACCGGCACGCCGAACACGGCCGGCGCGATGGACCGCACGGCCGCCGACCGGGCCGCGCCGCCGATGAGCACCACCCGCTCGGGGGTGATACCGCAGGCGGCGAGGTTGTCGATGCCGTCGGCGAGGGAGCACAGCACGGCCTCCACCGCCGCCCGGGCCAGGTTCTCCCGCGTCAGGGACGTGCTGGTGATGCCGTTCAGCACGCCGGTGGCGTCCGGCCGGTTGGGTGAGCGCTCGCCGTCGAAGTAGGGCAGCAGGGTCAGGCCGCCCGCCCCGGGCGGTGCGGCCAGCGCCAGTTCGGACAGCCCGGCCGCGTCGGTGCCGAGCAGCCGGGCGGTGCGCGGTCAGCACGCGCGCGGCGTTGACCGTGGCCACCAGCGGCAGGAACCGCCCGGTCGCGTCGGCGAACCCGGCGACCGCGCCCGTGGTGTCGGCCGCCGGCACCTTCGTCACCGCGTACGCGGTGCCCGACGTGCCGATCGAGACCACCACGTCGCCCTCGCCGACGCCCAGGCCCAGCGCGGCGCCCATGTTGTCGCCGGTGCCGGGGGACAGCACCGCCCCGCCGGGGGTACGCCCCACCACCTCGGCCGGGCCGGCCAGCCGCGGGGTCGCCACCGGCCGCCCGAGCGCCATCTCGGCGATATCGGGCAGCCACTGGCCGCCGGCCGGGGAGAAGTAGCCGGTGCCCGAGGCGTCACCGCGGTCGGTGACCGGTTCGTCGGCGCCCAGCCGCCAGGTGAGCCAGTCGTGCGGCAGCACGACGCGGCTCAGCCGCCGCGCCGATTCCGGTTCCCGCTCGGCCATCCAGCGCAGCTTGGTCACGGTGAAGGAGACGGCCGGGACGCTGCCGGTGCGGCGGGCCCACTCGGCCGGCCCGCCGAGCTCGGCGATGAGCTCACGGGTCTGCGGCGCGGCCCGCATGTCGTTCCAGAGAATGGCGGGCCGGATGACCTCGCCCGCCCCGTCGAGGGCGACCATCCCGTGCTGCTGCGCGGCCACGCCGACGGCGCCGGCCCGGGCGAGCAGGCCGTCACCGGCCTGGCACAGCGCCTCCCACCAGTACGCAGGATCGCACTCGGTGCCGTCCGGGTGCGGCGCCGACCCGGTGGCCACGACGGCGCCGTCCTCGGCCCGGCAGAGTACGACCTTCGTGGACTGGGTCGAACTGTCCACTCCGGCCACCAGCATGGGCAACTCCCGAAAAGTTTCGCGAAAAGCAGGCCGCAACATGCGCCCGACGCAACGGTAAGCCGTCCGCCCCGGCCTGCGCCACCCGGCCCATTGACTGGGGCCCGTTAAGAAAATGTAAGCGTTTGCACCTATCGGGCATTAATGCGCCAAAGCTGGTTACCCTGAAGGGACTGCTCATCTGCACGCATCAAATGAACGTGCATTTGGCCTTGCATCTGCATGAGATGTCCGGCAAGATGGGGTCTGCCCGTCAGTCACAAGATTGGCGGAAAGCTAGCGCTCCCCGGGGTCGCGATGAGGTCGGAAAGTTCGAACCCGCTCGTTAGCGTCCACAACCGGGACAAGTACATGGTTCCGCTGCCCACGCGCACCAGGGTCCGTCCCATGACGCGAGCGGCGATCGCCGAGTCCGCCCCCCGGCACCCGCTGCCGGGCCGGCCACGTGTCGTCCGGATGCCGTCGGACTGGTGGGACGCCCCCTCCGTCGTCGCGCTCGCCCTGACCCCCGCGACCCAGCCGGCCAAGACCGCGCGCCGCTTCACCCGGGCCACGCTCGGCCGCTGGGGCCTCGACCCGCTGGCCGACGACGCCGAGGTCATCGTGGCGGAACTGGTCGCCAACGCCGTCTGCCACGGCGGTCCCGGCGTCGGCTCCGGTGGCCGCAACCCGGCCTGCGACGACGCCCGGATCGGCCTGCGGCTCTTCCGCCGGGCCGGCGAGGTGATGTGCGCGGTCCTCGACCCGAGCGACGCCGCGCCCGTGCTGCGGGCGCCCAACTGCGAGACCGAATGCGGCCGGGGGCTCCAGCTGGTGGACGCGCTCTGCGACGTATGGGGATGGAGTCCCGTGGTCGGCCGGGGCAAGGCCGTCTGGGCCATCCTGTTCTGCGCCTGACGCATCCTTGGCGCCTGACGCATCCTTGGCGCCGGGCGCCTTTTCATCGGCCGGTTCATCGGCCGGCCGGTACCGCCTCCGCGTGCCGGTGTACCCGCGCCCCGGGTGCGTTCGGTAATGTCGCTAGCCGCACCATCGGTGCGACGATCAGTTTGAGGAGGCGACGCGAGCGTGCCGTGGACCTGGCGTTATGAGAAGACCGACGGCGCGGTGGTCTCGTCGGGTGACCTTCCGGAGGCCATCTTCGCCAGCCAGGGCGACGCCGAGAGCTGGCTCGGCGAGAACTGGCGCGGCCTGCTGGAGGCGGGCGTCGACCAGGTAACGCTGCTCGAGGACGACCGCAAGGAATACGGCCCGATGAGCCTCCACCCGGCGAGCTGACCCAAAGCTCCGCTCGCCGGGCGGCCCTGTCCTACGGACGGCTGGGCGGGCTCGCGGTGCGCCCCGGGTCCCGCTCGACGTCGTCGCCCAGCACCTCGTCGATGCGGCGCGCCGCCCGGCGTCCAGCTTGACCCCCGAGGCCTTCACGTTCTCCCGGACCTGCTCCGGGCGGGTGGCCCCGATGATCGCCGCGGACACGTTCGGGTTCTGCAGGGTCCAGGCCACCGCGAGCTGCGCCAGCGACAGCCCGGCCTCCGCCGCGACCGGCCGCAGCTCCTGCACCTTGGCCAGCAGCGGGTCCTGCATCCAGCGGCTGATGAAGCTGGCGCCGCCGGACTGGTCGGTGGCGCGCGAACCCTCCGGCGGCTGCTCACCGGGCCGGTACTTGCCGGTGAGCACGCCCTGCGCGATCGGGGAGAAGACGATCTGCCCGATGCCCTCCTTCTCGCACAGCGGGATGACCTCGGGCTCGATGACCCGCCACAGCATGTTGTACTGCGGCTGGTTGGACACGATCCGGTCGAAGTGCATCTCGCCGGCGATCCGCAGCGCCGCCGCGATCTCCTCGGCCCGCCACTCCGACACCCCGATGTACAGCGCTTTGCCCTGCCGGACCAGGTCCTCGAAGGCGCGCAGCGTCTCTTCCAGCGGTGTCTCGTGGTCGTACCGGTGCGCCTGGTACAGATCGACGTAGTCGGTGCCGCAGCCGGCGCAGTGACCCGTTCACCGACTCGATGATGTGCTTGCGCGACAGGCCACGGTCGTTCGGCCCGGAGCCGGTCGGCCAGAACACCTTGGTGAAGATCTCCACCGACTCCCGGCGCACGCCGGACAGGGCCCGCCCCAGCACCTCCTCGGCGCGGGTCCCCGCGTAGACGTCGGCCGTGTCGAAGCTGGTGATGCCCTCGTCCAGCGCCGCCGCGACGCACCGCCGCGCGGCCTCCTCCTCGACCTGCGAGCCGTGGGTGATCCAGTTGCCGTAGGTGAGCTCGCTGATCTTCAGGCCGCTTGTGCCCAGATGCCGATATTCCATGGTCTGAAGCCTAAGGTCTGACCATGGAGCGCCCCTGGTCAGGGGGCGGGCATCAGGCCTTGGCGCCGGGGCCCACCCGCGGCGGCGGCACCCGGAACCGGCGGATCTGCAGCGCGCGGAACACCGCGTACAGGGTCACGCCGCGCGTGCTCTGGCCGGGCAGCCGCTGGGCGATCAGCTTCCGCAGGCTGAACCGCAGGAAGATCGCGTCGGCGATGACGAAGACGATCAGCAGCAGGGCGATCGGCTCGGCGTACCGCTGCAGCGAGGTCACGCGGATGAACAAGACGATGATCAGGGCGATCATCACGTACATGTAGTACTCGCTCAGCCGCCGGTGCGAGTCGACGTAATCGCGGGCCAGCGCCTTGACCGGGCCCCGGTCCCGGGCCGGCAGCGCCCACTCCTCGCCGCGCCGCATCGCCTCGTTGCGCCGGATCCGGTCCTCCCGGTTCTCGCGCCCGCCGCCGCCGCGCCCGCCGCCGCGCGCGGATCCGCCCCGGGCCTGCGGCCGTCCTGGCGTGCCGGTGATGCCCTGCCGCCGGCCCCGTTCGGCCTCGCTGCGCTTGGGCGTGGGCCGGCCCTTGGCCGCCTCGGCCTCCGGCCGGGCCCGTCCGGGTTCGGCCGTCTTTGTCGTCTGCGGGGCGCTCAGGCCTTGTGCGCCCTTGTCATCTTGGGCGGTACTGCCGCGCGCCCCGGCGCTACCTCGTCGGAACACGCGATCAGCCTAGTGGAACGGGCCAGGCAATAGTGCGGGCAGACCGGGCGAATATGGCGGCCCGCCCGTCATGGTCGCCCGTGCGCGGGGCACCGCGTAGGGTGGATGCCAATTGATAATTGGGCGGCAGTGCCTGCCCTGCACGCCGCGACGACGGCAGCCGCGGCATGGAGGCGGGCACAGGCACGAAGGGGACGGCCGCGTCTATGAGCGTGATGAAGCGGGTCACATTGATCTTCCGCTCCAAGGCTAACAAGGCCCTGGACCGGATGGAGGATCCCCGTGAGACCCTCGACTACTCCTATCAGCGGCAACTTGAGATGCTGCAGAAGGTCCGGCGTGGTGTCGCGGATGTGGCCACGTCGCGAAAGCGCGTCGAGCTGCAGATGAACCAGATCCAGCAGCAGTCGAACAAGCTGGAGAAGCAGGCTCGCAACGCGCTGGGGGCAGGCCGCGAGGACTTGGCCCGGGAGGCGCTGACCCGCCGTTCCTCGGCGCAGAGCCAGCTGTCCGACCTGCAGGCGCAGTACGCGTCGCTGCAGGCCGAGGAGGAGAAGCTCACGGTCGCGTCGCAGCGGCTGCAGTCCAAGGTGGACGCCTTCCGCACGCGGAAGGAGACGATCAAGGCCACCTACACCGCCGCCGAGGCCCAGACCCGGATCAACGAGGCCTTCTCCGGCATCTCCGAGGAGATGGGCGACGTCGGCATGGCCATCCAGCGCGCCGAGGACAAGACCGCGCAGATGCAGGCGCGCGCGGGGGCCATCGACGAGCTGCTGGCCTCGGGGGCGCTGGAAGACGTCTCGGGCACCCCGCGCGACGACATCCAGGCCGAGCTCGACCGGATGGGCGCCGGCAACGACGTCGAGCTCGAGCTGCAGAAGCTGCGGGGCGAGCTCAGCGGCGGATCCACGCCCGAGCTGGAGGCCGGTACCGGCGGGAACGCGGCGGCCGGCAACGCGCCGCCGCGCCCTGCGGCGCGGCCCGCCCCGGCCTCGGACGGGGTCCAGCCCGCCGCCGAGCCGACGATCCCCGCCTCCGACGTGGGCGAGTCGGCGATTCCCTCGGCCGACCCGCCGAGGACCGGTGACGGCACATGATCGTCAGGATTCTCGGCGGAGGCCAGCTCAGCGTCGACGACGCGGCGGCCGCCGGGCTCAACGAGCTGGATGCGAAGCTGTCCGACGCCATCGACCGCGGTGACGAGGCGGAATTCCGCCGTGCGCTGAAAGCGCTCGTGGCCGGGGTGCGCGCGGCCGGGACACCCGTACCGCCGGATAGCCTGCAGCCATCGGAACTGATCCTGCCGTACGAAGATGCGGACCTGGCCGAGGTACGCAAGATGATGACGGACGAAGGGCTCATCCCCGGCTGAGGCCAGGGCCCCTGATGTCCGGCCACGTGCGCGCCCCGGCCGCAGCCCGGCCTCAGCGAACGGATAGGGAACGTTCAGAACTTTTCCAGCGTCACCTGGATAGATTGGTAGTAGTGACACCGGGGCTGGCTCCGCCGGTCCCGGCCCTTGAACTGGAGGTGACGTGGTGGCGCGCACTAGGTATGCGCCCGACCGGGGACTGACGGTCCGCATGGCCTGACCATGTTCCTGCTCGGGCTCGTATTCGTGGCGTTTGTCGCCGCAATCATCGGGATCTCGGCCGCTGTTCATGCGTCCGACGGTGCGATCGTGCTTTTTCGCGGTCGTGCTCGGCGGCGGGATGGCCATCGGATCCCTTTTCTACTCGGACAAGATCGCTCTTTCCACGGCGCGGGCCCGGAGGTTACCCCGGAGCAGGAGCCGCAACTGCACGGCGTGGTCGACCGGATCTGCGCGCTGGCGGACATGCCCAAGCCGCGGATCGCGATCTCCCCGACGGACCTGCCTAACGCCTTCGCGACCGGCCGCAACACCGAGCATGCCGTGCTGTGCGTGACGCGGGGCCTGCTGCGCCTGGCTGGACCGCGAGGAACTCGAGGCCGTCATCGCGCACGAGCTGTCCCACGTGGCGCACAAGGACGTCATGGTGATGACGATCGCCTCGTTCCTGGCCATCATCGCCGGCCTGCTGATCAGGTTCTCGTTCTACGGGGAGCTCTTCGGCGGCGGCCGGCGCGGCGGCAATAACAACAACCAGAGCGCGCTGCCCATCCTGCTGATCATCATGGCCGTCAGCATCGTCGTGTACGCAATCAGCTTCGTGCTGATCCGGCTGCTGTCGCGCTACCGCGAGCTGGCCGCCGACCGGTCCGGGGCGCTGCTCACCGGGCAGCCGTCGGCGCTCGCCAGCGCGCTGCAGAAGGTAAGCGGCACGATCGCGCGGATCCCGACCAAGGACCTGCGCGAGGCCCAGCCGCTGAACGCGTTCTTCTTCGTCCCCGCGCTCAGTGCGCGTGAGGGCCAGACGAAGATCGCGAACCTGTTCTCCACCCACCCGCCGCTGGAGAAGCGGCTGGCGCAGCTCGCGAAGATCTCCCAGCAGCTGTCGAGGCAGTAGTGGGCTTCCTGGACACGCTGCTCGGCCGCACGAAACCGGTCCCGCCGAACCTGGACGTGCTGTTCCAGCTGCCGTCCGCGGCGGTGACGCTGCAGGCGTCGACCGGTTTCACCCCGACCGGCACCGGGTCGGTGTGCTTCCGGCCGGTCGAGGGCCGGGCGTTCGCGGACGTCGAGAAGGACGTCCGCGAACTGCTCGACATGAGCGGCGCGAAGAGCGGCACCCTGCCGGTCGAGGTGACTAAGGACTCGTTCGGGTTCACCTGGCTGGTCAGCTCACATATGTCCA
The DNA here is from genome assembly GCA_963808295.1 of uncultured Actinomycetes bacterium. GTDB lineage: Bacteria > Actinomycetota > Actinomycetes > Streptosporangiales > Streptosporangiaceae > Bog-532. Next base: position 16,754 of record CAWEFP010000012.1, read on the forward strand.
CTGAGGTCGAGGACCTGGTCACCGACCTGCACGCGGTGAACTCCGCGCTGGTGGACAACGGTTTCGGGCCCCAGCTGCTCTGCACGATCGTCGCGTTCCGGGACGACTCGCAGCGGCGGCTGGCGCTGGTCTACCTGTTCAAGCGGGGCACGTTCTACCCGTTCGCCCCGCTGGCCGGGGAACGCCGGGACAACGCGCTGGAGCTGCAGATCAAGGGCGCCCTGGAGGGCGACCTGAAGATGGAGCAGGACCTGTCCCGGTGGTTCCCCGTGTGGGGCGCGCCCGGGCTGTGACGCGGCGCCCGGCCCGGCCCGGCCGGTGAAATCGCCCGGGCAGGTGAAACCTCACGCCACCGGGACGCGGAATGTCCGTGCCGGCCTTATCGTTGTGGGTGAGAGTCAGGCACACTGGATGAAGTAACGGCACGTTGGATCACGCCGGACCCATACCCGAGGCGGGAGCTAGAAACAGATGACCGTTCAGCAAGAGGCCACTCAGCAGGGCGTTATTCTCACCGAGGGCGCCGCCGCGAAGGTCAGCAGCCTGCTCGCCGGTGAAGGCCGCGACGATCTGAGGCTGCGCATCGCCGTGCAGCCGGGCGGCTGCTCCGGTCTCCGCTACCAGCTCTATTTTGACGACCGCGCGATCGACGGCGACATCGTGGCCGAGTTCGCCGGCGTCGAGGTGGTCACGGACAAGATGAGCGCTCCCTACCTGATGGGCGCGACCATCGACTTCGTGGACACGATCGAGAAGCAGGGCTTCACGATCGACAACCCCAACGCGAGCGGCTCCTGCGCCTGCGGCGACTCGTTCCACTGATTCGTGCGGATCGCCGTCACGGGGTCGGTCGCCACCGACCACCTGATGACGTTTCCTGGGAAGTTCACCGAGCACCTCATCGCGGACAAGCTTGACCGGGTCTCCCTGTCGTTCCTCGTGGACGGGCTGGAGATCCGGCAGGGTGGCGTGGCCGCAAACATCGCGTTCGGCATGGGCTGCCTCGGCCTGCGGCCGCTGCTGGTCGGCGCCGTCGGCCAGGACTTCGCGAGCTACCGGTCCTGGCTGGACGCGCACGGTGTGGACACCACCGGCGTGCTGGAGTCGAAGCGGGCGCACACCGCACGCTTCGTCTGCACGACCGACGCGGACGGCAACCAGATCGCGTCGTTCTACCCGGGCGCGATGGCCGAGGCGCGGGACATCTCGATCGCCGATGTCGCCGGGCGGTCCGGGGGAGTCGACCTCGTCCTGATCGGGGCCGACGACCCGGAGGCGATGTTCCGCCATACGGCGGGCTGTGCGGCGGCCGGGATACCGTTCGCCGCGGACCCGTCCCAGCAGCTGCCGCGGATGGACGCCGCGCAGACCCGGACGCTGGTGGACGGGGCCGCGTACCTGTTCTCCAACGAGTACGAGCTGGCCCTGATCGAGCAGCGGACCGGCTGGGACGCCGCCGAGATCGCCGAGCACGTCCAGATCCAGGTCACGACGCTCGGCCCGGACGGCGCGCGGATCACGCAGGCGGGCCAGCCCCCGGTGACGGTGGACGCCGTGCCCGGCGTGCAGGCGGTCGACCCGACCGGCGCCGGCGACGCGTTCCGGGCGGGCTTCCTGGCCGCCATCGCCTGGCAGCTTCCGCTCGAGCGGGCGGCCCAGCTCGGCTGCCTGGTCGCGGCGTCCGCCCTGGAGACGGTCGGCACCCAGGAGTACCAGCTGACCAGCATCGCGCTGACCGAGCGCTTCGCCGGCGCCTACGGCCAGGACGCCGCCAAAGAGGTAGCCCAGCACCTGGCGTGAGCGCGCGGGAAGCCGACACGAGAAGCGGGGCGGTCCCGATGCGGACCGCCCCGCTTTCGCTTACGCGGCCGGCCACGCCTTGGCCGCGTCGCTGACCGAGCGTGCCGGGGATCGCCGCCATGCCGTCATATTTCATGTGGGTTTCCGTTGGCGTGGTCCTCTTGACCGGGCAGCTCGCGCGGCGTTTGCTGTTGCAGGTCGGTTTAAGTGCAGTTTTCACAGAATATGGTCCAGATGGCATCATTCCGGTTTGTTCGGCGAGGCGTACTCGCGGGCTTGCTGAGCGGCGTCACCGTCGTGGGGGTGGCTGCGGTGGCGGCTCCGGCATCCGGTTCGGGCGGCCCACAGCGGCACCTCATCCGGCAGTACTCCGCGCTGGCTGCACAAGGCTCGCGATATCGGCGCCACGCCGTCGTCGGAGCAGGTCGGCTTCGGCGTGCTGCTCGGCATGCGTAACCAGGCCGGAGCGGCGGCCACGCTGCAGGCGATCTCCGACCCTACGAGCGCGAGCTACGGCCAGTGGCTGTCCAACACGACGTTCAATGAGCGCTACGCCCCGGCCAGAAGCAGCGTCACCGCCATCCAGGACTGGCTTCGCGCGCAAGGGCTTCCAGATCACCAGCACGCTGCCCAGCGGGATGTACGTCGAGGCCAGCGGCACCGTCGCCCAGGTGCGAGAAGACCTTCGCGACCCAGCTGCGCAACTACTCCTACCTCGGCAAGACGGTGCGGGCCAACACCACCGAGCTGTCGCTGCCGCCGGCATCTCGGCCGCGGTCAGCAGCGTGATCACCGGGGTACTCGGCATCGACCAGGGATCCACCCTGAAGCACCCGCCGACACCCTTCCCGGGCCGCCGCCTGGCGCGCGGTACGGGGTGCAGCCGTGCTCGGCGTACTTCGGCCAGAAGGACGCCACCGACAAGCCCGCCGCCTATGGCAAGCAGTGGCCGTACGCCGTCTGCGGGTACGTGCCGCGCAGTACCAGTCGGCTTACGGGGAGACCTCGCTGCTCCGGGCGGGCGTGACCGGCCGCGGCGTCACCGTGGCGATCACGGACGCCTACGCCGCGCCGACGATCGACCAGGACGCCCAGAAGTACAACCGGGTCCACCACCAGCCGCTGTTCGCCCCCGGTCAGTTCTCGCAGATCACCCCGGCGCCGACGGCTACGACCTGGAAAACGTTGCGACCCGCAGGGCTGGTACGGCGAGGAGACCCTCGACGTCGAGGCCGTCCACGCGATGGCTCCGGGCGCCAAAATCGTCTACGTCGGGGCGGCGGACTGCGCCAGCGGGCTGGACGACGCCTGGGCCAGCGCGATCGACAACCACTTCGCCAACGTCATCACCAACTCCTGGACCGACGGCACCGATGACATCAGCCTGCTCGGCTCCGCCTACGTGGCCTTCTACGAGCAGTACTCGCTCGAGGCGGCGCTGACCGGCATCACGGTCAACTTCTCCTCCGGCGACTCCGGCGACCACACGGCGGCGGCACGGACCTGGCCGCCAAGACGGTGGAGTTCCCCGCTGACCTGCCCTACGTCACCGGCGTCGGCGGCACCAGCGTCCTGATCGGCAGCCATGGCCAGTGGGCGGGCGAGCACGGATGGCAGAGCGATTACTCCGCCCTGACCAACGGGGCCTGGACGCCCGCCCCGCCCGGAACCTACACCTCCGGCGGCGGCGGCGGGACCAGCCAACTGTTCACCCAGCCTTTCTACCAGGCCGGTAAGGTGCCCGCGAGCATCTCCGGGTACTACGGCAGCACCCCGATGCGCGCGGTGCCCGACATCGCGAGCCGGGTGACCCCAACACCGGCTTCGAGGTCGGCGAGACCCAGGCGTTCCCGGACGGGACCTACTGGTCGCAGTACCGCATCGGCGGGACCAGCCTGTCCTCGCCGCTCATGGCCGGCGTGGTGGCCGTGGCCGACCAGTTCAGCCATCGATCGCTCGGGTTCATCAATCCCGCTGTACTACAAGCTGCTGGGCACCCCGGCGCTGCACGACACCGTGCGCCGTCGTCGCCGCTGGCCGCAGGTCCGCACCGACTACGCCAACTTCCTCGACAGCTCTGCGGGTTATCTCTTCCGGCTGCAGACAGTCGAGGACGTTGTGCAGAGCTCAAGAGACCCTGCACGACACCCCTGGGTACGACGACGAAACGGGGGTCGGCACGCCGGACGGTCCAGCGTTCTTCCTTGGGACACTGCTCGGATCAGGGCACTGACGCCCAGGCCCGGGGCGCCATCCGGGCCCCGGGCCTGGCGTTATCGCCGGAACAGGGCGCCGGTACCGGCCCGGGCGGCGATAGCGTGGCAGTCATGGCATACGCGCTGGCCGGCGGCTACCACGGGCCGCCCGACCTGACGGCGGTGCGCGCGCTGACGGAGTGGACGCTGGACGCGTGGATGCTCGCGCTCGTGCTGCTGCTCGGCGGGTGCTACCTGGCCGGCGTGCGGCGCCTGCGCCGCCGGGGGCAGCCGTGGTCGGCGTGGCGGACGGTGAACTTCGCCGGGCTCGGCCTCGGCATCGTGGTCATCGCGACCATGTCGTCGTTCGGGACCTATTCCGGGGTCCTGTTCTACATGCGGGCGTTCCAGACGATCCTGCTGCTCCTGCTGGCGCCGCTGTTCCTGGCCCTCGGGCGGCCGCTGACCCTGGCCATGACCGTGTTCCCGGCGGCCGGGCGGCGGATCGACCGCGCGATCCACAGCCGCGGGGCGCGGATCGTGACGTTCCCGGCCATCACCACGCTGGCGCTGGTCGCCGTGCCCTTCGTCATGTACTTCACCACCTGGTACACGGCGGCGTTCCACAGCGGCGCGGTGCGGGAGCTCACCCACCTCGCCCTGATGGTGCCGGGTTTCGTGTTCTTCTGGACCCTGCTGCGCGTCGACCCGGTGCCGAAGGCCTACTCCTACGGCGTCTCGCTGTGGATCACGGCGGTGGAGGTGGTCGGCGATGCGTTCCTCGGCCTGGCCGTGATCGCGAGCACCAGCCTGATCGGCGCCGGGTACTACCACGCGCTGGCCCGGCCCTGGGGCCCCAGCCTGCAGACCGACCAGATCCTGGGCGGCGGGACGCTGTGGATCTTCGGCGATCTGGTCGGCCTGCCGTTCCTGGTGGCCCAGCTCATCCAGTTCATCCGGGAGGACGAGGCCGAGGCGGCCGTGATCGACGCCGAGCTGGACGCGCGTGAGGCCATGCGGGCGGAGCCGGGCAGCGGACCCAGAGCCGCGGCGGAGCCGGGCAGCGGACCCAGGGCTGCAGCGGAGCCGGGCAGCGGACCCAGAGCCGCGGCGGAGCCGGGCAGCGAGCCCAGAGCCCCAGCGGCGCCGGCGCCCGGCCCCGGAGCTGCAGCGGCGCCGGCGCCCGGCCCCGGGCGATCCGGACCGCCCCTGGTGGGAGGACGACCCGCGCTTCAACGACCGGTTCGGGCAGGTCTGAGCGCCGCCGCGCCGCACCGGAAATGGCCGCGCCTTGAATTAAATCCCGGGGGTGTTTCACCTCGGCCGTGGCGTGGGAAATTGGATTCGTGGCTCAGATCAACACCGCGGTCGACGCCCTCGTGCGTGACTGGCTCCCGATTCCAGATGTCGCCGCCCGTCTCAGCATCCCCGCCGGCCGTGTGAAGCAACTGCTCCGTGACAGGAAACTCCTCGCTGTCGCCCGTCCCGATGGCCCGGTCGCGGTCCCCGCCGCGTTCCTCGACGGTTCCCAGATCGTCAAGGGCCTGCAGGGCACGCTGACGCTGCTCTTCGACTGCGGGTTCGACGAAGTCGCGGCGCTGCGCTGGCTGTTCACCGAGGACGACACGCTGCCGGGCACGCCGATCCAGGCGATCTGCCGGCACCGCGGCACCGAGGTCAACCGCCGGGCCCAGGCGCTCGCGTTCTAGCCCCCGCGCCCGAAGCCCGCACCCGAAGCCCCGCGCCCCAGGCCCCGCGTCCCCAAGCCCGGAGCCGCACGCCCCGCGCTCGCCGCCGGGGCGGGGCCGGCGTCCCTCCCGCCTCCGGGCGGGCTGGCATCGCTCCCGTTCTGGTAGGACGGGAGCGTGACGCAGACCAGCCAGGGCGCAGCGGACCAGGTCCCGGCTGGTGGCCCGGAGCTCCCCCGGCCAGCGGGAAGCGGGCGCGCGCCCGGACGCGCGACAACGCGCCCGCCCGGCAGCGGCCGGTGGCCCAGGTGGCGGTGGACATCCCGCTCGCGCACCTGGACCGCCCGTTCGACTACCTCGTGCCCGAGCGGCTGTCGGCGGCCGCCGTCCCCGGCTGCCGGGTCCGGGTCCGGTTCGCGGGCCAGCTCGTCGACGGGTTCGTGCTGGCCCGCACCGACGCCAGTGACCACCGGGGCAGGCTTTCCTACCTGGACCGCGTGGTGTCCCCGGAACCGGTGCTCACCCCCGAGATCGCCGGGCTCGCCCGGGCGGTCGCCGACCGGTACGCGGGGACCCTCGCCGACGTCCTGCGGCTGGCCATCCCGCCCCGGCACGCGCGCACCGAGGCCACGCCGTCGCCGCCCGCCGCGGGCCCGCCCGGCCCCGGCCCGCAGCGGGCTCCTGGGCGCGGTACCCGGCCGGGGACGCCTTCCTGGCCGCGCTGGCCGCGGGCCGCGGGGTCCGGGCCGCCTGGTCGGCGCTGCCCGGGCCGGAATGGCCCGACGAGATCGCGGTCGCCGCGGCGGCGACCGCGGCGGCCGGCCGGGGCGTCGTCATCGTGGTCCCCGACGTCAAGGACCTGGCGCGGGTGGACGCGGCCCTGACGGCCCGGCTGGGCCCTGGCCAGCACGTCTGCCTCACCGCCGAGCTGGGGCCGGCCGAACGGTACCGGCGCTGGCTGTGCGTTCTGCGCGGCTCGGCCCGGATCTCGGCGGGCACCCGGGCGGCCATGTTCGCGCCGGTCCGCGACCTCGGCCTGGTGGTGCTCTGGGATGACGGCGACGACCTGCTGGCCGAACGCCGCGCGCCGTACCCGCACGCGCGGGAGGTGCTCGCCCTGCGCGCGCACCGGCAGGGTGCCGCCGCGCTGATCGGCGGTTTCGCGCGCACCGCCGAGGTCACGCAGCTGGTCGCGGCGGGCTGGGCCCGCGCGCTGGCGGGGGACCGCGCTGCCCTGCGCGCCGCCGCCCCCCGGGTGCGGCCCGCGGCCGACGAGGGCGAGCTGGCCCGGGACGAGGCGGCGCTGAGCGCGCGGCTGCCCAGCCTGGCCATCCGCACCGCGCGGGCGGCGCTCACGCACGGCCCGGTCCTGGTCCAGGTCCCGCGGCGCGGCTACCTCGCGGCCATCGCCTGCGGCCGGTGCCGTGCGCAGGCGCGCTGCGCGGTGTGCGCGGGCCAGCTGGAGATCGCCGGCTCCCGGCAGACCCCGCAGTGCCGCTGGTGCGGCGCGGTCGCGGCCGGCTGGAGCTGCCCGCGCTGCGGGTTCACCGGGGTCCGGGCGATCGTCACCGGGGCGGCCCGCACCGCGGAAGAACTCGGCCGCGCCTTCCCGTCCGTCCCGGTCCGTTTCTCCGGCGGCCGCAGCGTCATCGCCGCCGTGCCCGCCGACCCGGCCGTGGTGGTGGCCACGCCGGGCGCCGAACCGGTCGCCGCGGGCGGGTACGCGGCCGCCCTGCTCCTCGACGGCTGGGCGCTGCTGGGGCGGCCCAGCCTGCGGGCGGGGGAGGAGACGCTGCGCCGGTGGCTCAACGCGGCCGCACTCGTCCGCCCGGCCGGCCAGGACGGGAACGTGATCGTGCACGCCGACGCGGGCCTGGCGGCGGTGCAGGCGCTGATCCGCTGGGACCCGGCCGGCTACGCCGAGCGTGAACTGGCCGAACGTGACCAGCTGTCGTTCCCGCCCGCCGTCCGGATGGCCGCCGTCTCGGGGCCCGCCGCCGCCGTCGGGGAGCTGCTCGGCGTAACCGGCCTTCCGGCGGCGGCCGAGGTGCTCGGTCCCGTGCCCGACGACGAGGGGGGCCCGGGGAGCCCGGGGGGCTCAGCGGGCCCGGGGAGCCCGCGGGCGGGCGACGCGGACGGCGCGGGCCAGGCCGTTCTCGTCGAGGACGCCGACGGCACCCCGGTGCGCGCGCTGATCCGGGTGCCGCGGGCCGAGGGGTCGGCGCTGGCGCGGGCGCTGCAGTCGGCGCAGGCCACCCGGAGCCCGCGCAAGGACCACGGCGCCGTGCGGGTCCAGCTCGACCCGGCGGAACTGGTCTGAACGGGCCCAGCGGATCGGCACGGGCCCGGGCGAGCCGGCCCTGGGCGGCGCGGTGACCCCAAGCAGGTTGACCAACGTCGTAAGGTGCATGCGTGGCAACCTCGGATGCGAGCCTGCCGCCACGGTCGCGGAGCTCGGGCACCCTCACCCGGCTGCCCCCTGTCCGCCTGGCGTCCCGGGAGGAACTGACGGCCGCGGCGCGGGTGGCACCGCTGCTGCGGGTGGCACGGGACCTGGCGGCCTGGGCGGGTACGGGCCGGCCGGTCACCGCCGGGGGTGAGCTCGCCCCGGCCGACGCCGCGGCGGCGGCGGGTGCCCTCGACGTGTCCGCCGAGGAGGTCCGCGCCGCGTGGGCCGTCGCCACCGGGACGGGCATGGTGGCGGTGTCCGGGCACCGGGCGAGCCCCGGCCAGCGGTTCGGCGTGCTCGAGTCCGGCCGTCCCGACGAGGCCCTGGACACCTGGTGTGCGGCGCTGACGGCCGTGCTCAGCGAGGAGAGCCTGGACGGGCTGGCCACCGCGCTCTACACGGCCGGCCGCCCGGTGCGGCTCGACGCGCTGTTCGAGGCGTACGCGGCCGCGGTCGGGGCGCTGACCGTCGGCGCCGATGGCCGGAAATCCAGCCGGAACGGACCTGATGCGGGCGCCCCCTCCGGCACCGAGCCCGCCCCGGCGTTCGCGCCCGGGCTGGAACCGGGCCTGGAGCTGCTCGCCGACCTCGGCGTGGTCGAGCTGGGCGCAGACGAGGACGACGACGAGGCGGGGCTCACCGTCACCTTGTCGCCGATCGGGGTGTGGGCGGTCCGGGACCGGCTCAGTGCCCGCGGCTGGCGGGTGCCGGTCCTGGGCGGCAGCGCCGACGGCGGCGCCGCCACGGTGCTCGCCGTGCTGGCCGACTACGACGCCGACGACGGCGAGGCGGAGATCGCGGCGTGGCTCGGGCGGCGCAGCCCGGAACGTGCCGCCGAGGAGCTGACCGACGCCGCCAGCCAGGGATCACCGGGACTGCGCGGTGCCGCCTTCGCGGTGATGGACCGGGTTGGCGCCGCGGCTGTGCCCGCCGTACGGCGGGCGCTGGCCAACCCCGTGCTGCGCCCGCACGCCGCGGTCTGGCTGCGCGAGCACGGGGAGGAGGCCAGCCTCAGCCGCGAGGACAGCGCCTGGCTGCTGGTCGACCTCGGCGCCGGCCTGCTGGAAGAGGCCGCGCCGGAGGACGTGGTCGCCGAACTGCTCCCGGACCTTCCGCCGCGCGCGCAGGCGGAGCTGGTGGCCGGGCTGTGGCGGGTCGAGCACCCGGCCGTGACCGAGCTGCTCACCACGCTGAGCGAGCACCACCCGGAGCCGGAGGTGGCGAAGGCGGCGCGCAAGGCCGCGTTCAAGGCCCGATCGCGGCTATGAGCGGCCGCGGTCCCATGGACGCCCCCTAGACTGGGATCAAGGTAAGGAACGCCCGTCGCGGGCGTGAACAGCGCCCTGCCGGGCGGACGTGACGCCCGTTGCGGGCGGGGAGGATCTTTTTCGTGAGCGTGAAGCCGATCCGCCTTTTCGGCGATCCGGTGCTGCGTACCGCTGCCGATCCGGTTCGTGACTTCGACGCCGAGCTGCGCAAGCTGGTCAAGGACCTGACCGACACCATGATGGACGCGCCGGGTGCGGGCCTGGCCGCGCCGCAGATCGGCGTCGGGCTGCGCGTGTTCACCTACTTCGTCGACGACGAGCTGGGGCACCTGATCAACCCCACGCTGGACCTTTCCGAAGCGGAGGACACCGACGAGGAAGGCTGCCTGTCCTTCCCCGGCCTGTCCTTCCCCACCAAGCGCGCGTGGGGCACCGTGGCCAAGGGCTTCAACATGTACGGCGACCCGGTGACGCTCGAGGGCACCGCGCGGATGGCGCGGTGCTTCCAGCACGAGACCGACCACCTGGACGGCATCCTGTTCATCGACCGGCTCGACCCGGAGCAGAAGAAGCTGGCCATGCGGGCGATCCGGGAGGCGGAGTGGTCCGGCGTCACCGTGCCCGAGGTGAAGGCCTCGCCGCACGCCACGTTCGGCAAGGCGTTCTGAACCAGCGCCCGGATGCGTTACCCCCATGGATCGGTGAGCTGATGCGGCTTGTTTTCGCCGGGACGCCCGCGCCGGCCATCCCGGCCCTGCAGGCCATCCTGGCGTCCCGCCACGAGGTCGCCGCGGTCGTGACCCGGCCGGATGCCCCCGCCGGACGCGGCCGCCAGCTGGAGCCCAGCCCGGTGGCGCGGCTGGCCCGCGAAGCGGGGATCGAGGTGCTGACGCCGGCGAAGGCCCGCGACCCGGAGTTCCTCGGCCGGCTGCGGGCGATCGGCCCGGACTGCTGCCCGGTCACCGCGTACGGGGCGCTGCTCCCGCAGGCCGCCCTGGACATCCCGCCGCGCGGCTGGGTGAACCTGCACTTTTCCGTGCTGCCCGCGTGGCGCGGCGCAGCCCCGGTCCAGCACGCGCTGCTGCACGGCGACGACGTGACCGGCGCCACCACGTTCCGCATCGTCAAGGAGCTGGACGCCGGCCCGGTGTACGGGGTCGTCACCGAGCCGGTGGGCCGCCGCGACACCGCCGGTGACCTGCTGGCCCGGCTGGCCGTCTCCGGGGCCAGGCTGCTCGTCGACACCCTGGACGGGATCGAGTCCGGGCAGATCCGGGCGATGCCGCAGCCGGACGAGGGCGTCAGCTTCGCCCCCAAGATCACCCCCGGTGACGCGCACGTCGACTGGGGCCAGCCCGCGGTGGCCATCGACCGGCTGATCCGCGCGTGCACCCCGGAGCCCGGCGCGTGGACCGAGTTCGCCGGCGCCCGGCTGAAGCTGGGACCGGTCGAGCCGCAGCAGCCGGACGGCGCCCCCCCTGGCGCCCCTACCCTCGCGCCCACTGGCGCCCCCGCCCTCGCGCCGGGCGAGCTGTTCGTCACCCGCGACTGCGTGCTGGCCGGGACGGCGACGGAGCCGGTCGGGCTCGGGACGGTGCAGCCGCCGGGCAAGCGGCCCATGCCGGCCGCCGACTGGGCCCGCGGCCTGCACCAGGCCAGCCCGAAGCTCGGCTGAGATGGCCCGATCAGCGCCGCGAAAGGGTTCCGCGCGCGGCCCCCGTCCGCGCTCGCCGCGCACCCGCTCCAACCCTGTCCGGCGGGTCGCCTATGACGTGCTGTGGGCCGTGGACCAGCGGGACGCCTACGCCAACCTGCTGCTGCCCACGCTGCTGCGCGAGCGGGGTATCGAGGGCCGCGACGCCGCCCTCGCCACCGAGCTGACCTACGGCACGCTGCGCGGCCTGCAGACCTACGACGCGATCCTGGACCTGTGCAGCGACCGGTCGCCCGGCGACGTCGACCCGCCGGTCCGCGAGGTCCTGCGGCTGGGCACCCACCAGCTGCTCGCCACCCGCGTGGCCAGCCACGCCGCGGTCGCCACCTCCGTGGATCTGGCCAAGGACGTGGCCGGGATGCGGCCCGCGGGCTTCGTCAACGCGGTGCTCCGCCGGGTCAGCACCCGGGAGCAGGCCGAATGGCTCCAGATCATCGCCCCGGACCGGGCCGCGGACCCGGTCGGCTACCTGGCCGCCACCCGCAGCTATCCGCGCTGGATCGTCGAGGCCTTCCATGCCGCCCTCGGCGCGGACCCCACGCTGCGGGAGACGGAGGAAGCCCTCGCCGCCGGCAATGCCCGACCGAAGATCACCCTGGCCGCCCTCCCCGGCCTGGCCGAGCCGGCGGAGATAGCGGCCGGAGCGGGGGAGCCCGCGCGCTGGTCCCCGTTCGGCGTCATCCTCGCGGGCGGTGATCCCGCCGCGATCCCGGCGGTCGCCGAGGGCCGGGCGTTCGTCCAGGACGAGGCGAGCCAGCTCGCCGCCCTCGCCCTGGCGCACGCCCCCCTCGCGGATGCGGGCGCTCCCGAGCCGGGTGCCCCCCAGCCGGGCGCTCCCGAGCCGGGTGCCCCCCAGCCGGGTGCTCCCGAGCCGGGTGCCCCCAGCCGGGTGGCGGCCCCCGCCGAGGGGGGCGTACCCGAGGGCGGGGCCTGGCTCGACCTGTGCGCCGGCCCCGGCGGGAAGTCCGCCGTGCTCGCGGCCATCGCCCGGACCAGCGCGCCCCGCGAAACCCCAGCGGTCCCAGCGGTCCCAGGGGTCCAGCGGTCCCAGCGGTCCCAGCGGTCCCAGCGGATCCCAGCGGTCCCGGGGGCCCCGGCGGGGATCCGGCTGCTCGCGTCCGACGTCCGGCCGCACCGCGCCGAGCTGACCCGCGCGCACCTGCGCCGCCTGCCGGGCGCGGCCGTGGTCGCCGCTGACGGCCGGGCCGGCGCCTGGCGGCCCGGCACCTTCAGCCGCGTGCTCGCCGACGTCCCGTGTTCCGGCCTCGGGGCGCTGCGCCGCCGCCCGGAGGCCCGCTGGCGCAAGTCACCGGAGGACATCGAGAACCTCGGCGGCCTGCAGCGTGACCTGCTCGGCGCGGCCATCGACGCGGCCCGCCCCGGTGGCGTGATCGCCTACGTCACCTGCTCCCCGCACCGCGCCGAGACCCACGACGTGCTCCATGACGTGCTGAGCAGCCGAGCCGACGTCACTGTCCTCGACGCGCCCGCCATCCTGGCGGACGCCCTGGCCGCGTACCGGCCCCCAGACTCAGGCCCACCCGGCTCAGGCCCACCCGGCTCAGGCCCACCCGGCGAGATCCCGGGCCTGCGCAGCCCGGCCCCCGACGGCCGCTACGCCCAGTTCTGGCCGCACCGGCACGGCACCGACGCCATCTTCCTGGCGCTGCTCCGCCGATGCGGCGAAAGCTCCGCCGCCCGCGGTTAGCGGCGTCGGCCGCCGCCTCACTCACCACCGTGACTTCGCCAGCCACAGACAGCCGTGTCCGGCGCCCAGCCAGCGAGGCGGGCGCGCGCCTATTTGGGCAGCGTTGTCCGCGCTATTCACTGACAACGCTGCCCAAATGGGCCCCAGCCCCGCTGCGGAGGCTCCCCGGGCCGGCCGGTGGGGCACGGGGGCCCGGTGAGGCCAGTGATGCGTCCCCCGGGAGGATCACCATGATCGGCGTCGGTTTTCCGCAGCATAGGGAGACAACAAAATCCCTACCCAGCCCGCCTCGCCCGCCGGCTCGTCATCGAGTGGACGGCCCAGCTCTGACACCAGGACGCCAACGCGGCCCACGCTACCGGCCGCGCAGGACAAGCAGGCGCCGAGGAAAGAACACGAACTAACGCCGGCCCGGAGCCGAGCACCGCCGTACTCGTCCCCGGGCACGCCCACCAGACGCGGAAGCAGCAGCCAAAGGAAGGTGGCCCGCCCGTCGGCCCGCCACCGGCCCCCGCCGCACAGACCCAGCCCCCCAACCGCGCCCAGCCGGGCACCAGAAAACCCCTGAATGGCCGCCCTCCGGGCGCCCTTCCCTCCTGCGCGGCGCCTGCTTGACGAGGCGCCAGCCTCAGAATTTCGCCCGGCTCGGCAAGGCGTGATCGTTTGCATGAAAAGTTCCTTTGACCTGGAGGATAGAGCTTGTCTAGGGCTCGTCCCCGCCAGTTCGAAAGGTAATTCTCAGATGCAAGCCATCAACACGGAGGCCAATCCCGGTCGCAGGATTGAGGTCCAAAGGCCCCACTATTCGATGCCTTCGACCTGTGTTCCTGCCCGGACTTGTCGGCGAGTGTCGAGTTCTGTGAGTACTGGAGGATCCTGTGGCTAACTCTGAGGGGGGCCCGTACCCTCATCTGCCTGGCACCTTGAGGAAGCGGCTGGACGGCTGGGTAAGGACGAAGGACACGCAGCGCCTGACGAGCGACGAGGCCCGCGACGAGATCATTCGGGCGCTGGCCGGATTTAGGACGAATCTGGATCTCGAAGCATTGATCGACGTGATCAATTTCTTGACACTCCGGGCTGCCTTCATGTCCTTTGAGCCGGGCAGGACGGAGATGGATCTCGGTCGTCGGGTCGAGAAACACCTTGAGGAGATGTTCGCCGTGCCGCCGGACTCAGCCGACGGACAGCAGTACATCCGCCAGCTTCCTGCCGTCGTCGATGCGGCCTTGACCGGGCTGCGGCGGCTCGCTGGCACCGATGCCGCACCCCGTCCTGCGGGAGCACAGCACAAGGGGGACACCATGTCCACGGACGCCAGCCCTTCTTCGCGGACGAAAGATGTGGAGCGTCTGGTCGGCGAACTGCTAGCTTCGCCCAGCGCCCGGGAGACAGGTGAGATAGCCATACGTCACGCAGGCTGGTATGACTCCTCCTTCTTTGCGGCGCTTGACGCATTCATCGCGCGGGAAAGGGCGAAGCCTGGGGGCGGTCTCGCGCCAAGGCTGGAGGTCCTTCCCGGATATCTCCAGATGGTCAAAAAGCAGGCAGATGGAGGGAAGATCCAGCGGATGGAGGACGATCTGGCCATCGGCGAGGCCATGGAAAGGATCCGGCAGATGGAGCAGGCCGTTCCAGCCGGGGATGACCGCACCGCACTAGATGAAGCCGTGGCCCGGCACCGGGAGCTTGTCCAGATCACTCCAGCGGGCTATCACGACCGCGGGGTCTTCCTGTCCAACCTCGCGGGCGCGCTGATGCAGCGCTTCGAGCGTTTCGGGGCCGTGGGTGACCTGGATGAGGCGATCAGCCTGGTCAGGACCGCCATGCAAGCTGCTCCGCTGGGCAGTGCCGCGCGCGCGGACTTCCTCGCAAACCTGCACGTGGCACTCATGAGGAAGTATGAGCATACCCAGGCGCCGGGAGACCGGGATCAGGCGATCGACGCGGCACGCCTGGCTACGCGAGCCACGCCGGATGGTCATCCGTTGCGGGCCATCCGTCTCGGCGGCCTGGGCACTGCGTTGTTGCGGCGCTATGACCAGACCCATGCCGCGGAGGACGCGGATGAGGCAGTAGGGGTGTTGCGGGCGGCGTTGAAGGTCATCCCGGCCGGCGATGCCGAACATGACAAGATCGCGTCCTTGCTGAGCGTGGCGTTGCTGGAGAGGTCTAGTCGTGGCCGACGGGCTTGAGGACATCGAGGAGTCAATAGATCTAGCCCGCTCGCTGGTGCGGACCACCTCGCCAGGCCGTCCCGTTCTCCCCGCGCATCAGTTGTTGCTCGGCGCCACTTTGACGGCCAGATTCGAGCGAAGCGGCGCGCCGGGGGACATTGACGAGGCAATCACCGTGCTGGGCGAAGCGGTGCGAGCCACGTCACCATCGGATTTGCTTCACTCGGACGCGCGGAGCCACCTGGGCGTGGCGCTGTGGGCCCGATTCAAGCACACGGGGGTACTGGCGGATATCGAGCAGGCAATAACCCATCTGACCATGGCGGTACAGCTCACCGATGAAAACAGCCCTGTATACCCCCAGTACCTGGCCAATCTCGGAACCGCCACGTTGACCTGGGCGGAACGAGTCGCCTTTCCGCGGAAACTGATTCAGCAAGGTGGCGTCCACGGCCACGTCCCGCAGGAGCTGGTACTCAAGGGCCTGGACGGGGCTATAGGTGCGCTGCGTGAGGCGTTCCGCCGTGCGCCGGACCACTACGGTCAGGCGCTCTGCCTGTCCAACCTGGGCCTGGCGCTGCAGATCCGGCACGACATGACAGAGGCCCTCGAAGATATCGACGAAGCGGTCGGTGTCCTCCGCGCCGCGGTCGCAGCCACCCCGCCTGACGACCGGTCCCTCCCAGAACGCATGACCAACCTCTGCATGGTGCTGCAGCGCCGTTTCCTTAGCATCGGCGACCCAGGCAAGCTGGTCGAGGCAATAGAAGTGGGTAAGGACGCCGTGGCGGCGCTTCCGCCCGACAGCCCGGCACGCGCGCGGGCGCTCGCCAACGTGGGCGAGTGCCTGGAGAGCGGGTATGAGCTTGACCACGGAGACTACGCACGTCAAGAAGCCATGCGGTACTTCCGGGAGGCCGCCTGCAGCGAGGCCGCCCCGATATGGGACCGGATACGACCCGCGAGAGGCTGGGGACATCTGGCGGCGGCCGGACAAGACTGGGCGGAGGCGACGACGGCTTACGCCTGTGCGATCGAAATGCTTCCTTCCCTGGCGTGGCACGGTATGTCCGAAATCGAGCGCCTAGGCTACCTAGGCGCCCCCGGCCTGTCGGGCATCGCTAGCGAAGCTGCTGCATGCGCGCTGTCCAGCGGTCAGCCGCAGACAGCGGCCGAACTGCTAGAACAGGGCCGCGGACTGCTGATTGCCCAGACCCTCGAACTGCGGGCCGATCTTTCCGAGTTGCGGGCCCAGCACCGCGACACCGCCAGGGAGCTTGAGGCTATCGACGACATGCTCGGCAGGTCATCCGCTGCCGCCATGTCACTGACCGAATCTGGTCAGGAGGGACACGACAGCCGCCAGCAGCTCGCGCACCGCAGGCATGAAATTGTCACCCAGGTCCAGGGGATGGCGGGCTTCGAAGACTTCGAACGGCCACTGGAATATGCCCGGCTTCAGAACATTGCGGCCGAAACGGAAGGGGCGATTGTATCGGTGAATGTCGCCCAATCGCGCTGCGACGCACTCATACTCGCCCCGTCCGGGCTCACGGTGATCCCTCTTCCCGGCCTCACCCGCGAGCGGGCCGCCGCGAACGCCGCCGCGTTCCTGCGCGCGATCGACGACCTGGACAAAGCCGAGCAGGCAAGAGACCTGCCGCGGCAAGCAGAGTGCCGCCAGGACCTGGCCGGCATCCTGACCTGGTTGTGGGACGTCATCGCCAGCCCCGTGCTCGACACCCTGCGCCTCAACGGATCGATCGGGCGGACACCCGGGCTACCGCACATCTGGTGGATTCCCACCGGGCCGTTGAGCTTCCTGCCGCTCCATGCGGCCGGCACGGGAGGCGATTCGGTAACGGACTACGCCGTTTCCTCGTACGCGCCGACGGTGCGGGCGCTCGCCTACGCACAGCGCCGCGCGCCGGGAAAGCCGGCAGTCCTGGTCGTGGCACCCGAGAACGACCTGCACGGTGCCGAGCATCCGGCTGGCACCAGACAGCAGGACGGGTTCGAGAAAGAGGTCACAGACCTCCTGTCATTCTCTCCCGATCTCCTGATCGGCAAGAACGCAACGCGTGACAACGTGGTCAAGGCGCTGGGCGACGCCGGGATCGTGCATTTCGCTTGTCACGGCTACCAGAACCTGTCCAATCCTGTGGCCGGGCATTTGAAACTGCACAACGGTACGCTCGGCGTGCTGGAACTCGGCCGAATCAATCTAACGGAGGCGAATCTGGTCTTCCTGTCCGCCTGCCAGACCGCCGTGGGCGGCCATCAGGTCGAGGACGAGTCAATACACCTCGCCGCAGCATTCTCCCTGGCCGGGTTCCCGCACGTCATCGGAACACTGTGGCCAATCAACAGCTACATCGCCGCCCAGATCGCCGCTGCCTTCTACGCGGGCATCACGGCACCCAACGGCAGGATCACGGCCGGCCGGGCGGCCCATGCCCTGCACGCCGCCATCCAGGAGACCCGCATGAGCCATCCAGACAAGCCTGACCTATGGGCCTCCCACATCCACCTCGGCCCCATGGGCGGATGACGCGCCGTGCTCCCCAGTACCGTGCAGGGACTAGCCATCCTCCTGCTGACAGCCCTTCCGGGCCTGGTCTACCTAGCGGTCAGGGAGCGGCTTCTCGGCCCCCGCCCGCCAGAGCAGGAGTCTGGTAACAGGCTGCTCCGCGCCATCGCGGTGAGCGTGACCCTCGATTCTCTCTACATGATTGCCCTTGGCCCCCAGCTCATCAGGCTGCTAACCGGCAGCTCCGGGTCCCTCGCGGGCATCGCCCGCCAGCCGCGGCAGGGAGGGTTCGCCGCGCTCATACTGATCATCGCCGTTCCCGCCGCTGTCGCCCTGGTAGAGGCTAAGTTCCTGCGCCGACACCGCAAGGCGCGCTACGACGAGACACCGACAGCATGGGACGCGCTGTTCCTGCGGCGAGGCTCGTGCTTCATCAGGGCGAAACTCAGGAGCGGCGCTTGGGTAGGAGGATGGTACGGCAGCAGCTCAAACGCCTCCGCATATCCCCAGCAAGCTGACCTTTACCTGGAGTCACAGCGCCATATGGGCGCCGACGGCACCTTCGGCCAGAAGATCTCCGGCACCGGAGGCGTCTATATCAAAGCCAGCGACATCGAAGTTCTGGAAATCCTCGAACCCGAGCAATAACTCGAAGGAGCGAACCGATGGCCGACCGAGCCGAGCGCGAAAGTCAGCTCCCTCCCGATTATGACGAGGAAATCCCGCCTGCCAAAAGGGGATACCACCCGGCGGACGCCGCCACAGAACCTGCACAGGCGCCGGAACCCGACCCTGGCATCTCCGGCACTCAACCATATGACGAAGATTCGCCGAGCAATACCGCGCATCCCCTGCCGGAGAATACGGACCAGTAACCGACATGAGCCCAGTCCCTGGGCCAGGTAATTAAGCCGAGCGCCAACACGCGGATGCGGCCGTGGTCAGTCCGGTTACGGCACCCAGCCAGGCAAAACCATCAAAGACAAGAACAAGATCAAAAGGTCAAAAGCAAGGTCAAGGTCAAAAGCCAGCCCCTGCCGCGCCAGAGCGATGATCTCCTGCGGGTCTCATCACCGGCTCCCACAGATGATCAGGCGGAAATTTTCCGCAGTCTAAGCCCGGGAGGTCGGCCCGATCATGGTGCGCCGGCTGGCCGCCGGGCGGTTCGCCCGGCGGCGCCTCAGCGGTCAGCACGCGCCCGCGCTCCCTCAGCGGGTCAGTGCGCGCGAGCCTCAGCGGGTCAGCACGCGCCCGCGCTCCCTCAGCGGGTCAGTGCGCGGCCGCCGGGGCGCAGCCGCTTCCCGCCGATGTCGGCGCGCTGGCCCTCCGCGTAACCGGAGCCGTAGCCGCCGCCGGTATAGGTCATGCGCATCTTCCGGGTCACCGGGTACGCCTCCTGGCAGTGCTGCCGGACCACCAGCGACCGGTCCGCCAGGACCACGGCCGTGCTCGGCCCGGCGCCGTCGCGCGTTTCCCGGGCTTCGCTGGCGGCCCGTTGCTCAGCCGTCTGGACCCGCGCGACCACCGCCGACGTGTACCCCAGCAGCCAGCTCCGCCGCCAGGCCCGCACGCTCCGCGCCGTGGCGGGCACCTCCGCCGCGACCAGCCCGTGCGCCATCTGGATGAGCAGCGACGTGTACAGCATCTCGGCGCGTTCCAGGTCGGAGTCGTAGCCGAACACGTGCACCCGCTTGCCGCTGGGGACGGGCAGCAGCACGCACTGGCAGCGCATCGCGGTCACCAGCCCGGCCAGCAGGTGCGCCCGGACGTCCGCCCACGGGTTGGGCACGTCGATGATGCGGTTGGCCGGGCGGTCGGTGTCCGGCCGCGCCGCGGCCAGCAGCGCCCGGTCGATCCCGTACCGGGCCATCAGTTCGGCGGCCTTCTCGGTGAAAGCCTCGGCCTCGGCCAGGGTGACCCCGTCGCCCTCCGCCATGGCCAGCAGCTTCCGGACGCGCTCCAGCAGCGTGCCGGATGGTTCAGCGGTACTCACCCCCCAAACGCTACCCAGGGGGGATGACAGTCCGCGGCCAACCGGCACAATGACTCCTATGGCCGTTCAGATCTCGCCCAGCATCCTGTCCGCCGATTTCGCCCGGCTCGCCGAGGAGGCGGAGGCGATCGCGCCCGCCGCGGACTGGCTGCACGTGGACGTCATGGACAACCACTTCGTGCCGAACCTGACGCTTGGCCTGCCGGTGGTGCAGTCGCTGCTCAAGCACACCAGCCTGCCGGTGGACTGCCACCTGATGATCGAGGATCCCGACCGGTGGGCCCCGGGCTATGCCGAGGCCGGCGCGCGGAACGTCACGATCCACGCCGAGGCGGTGAAGGCCCCGGTCCGGACGCTGCGCGAGATCCGGTCCGCCGGCGCGCGCGCCGGGCTGGCGGTCAACCCGGGCACGCCGGTCGAGCCGTATGCCGACCTGCTGCCCGAGGTCGACATGCTGCTGCTGATGACGGTGGAGCCCGGTTTCGGCGGCCAGCGTTTCCTGGACCTCGTGCTGGCGAAGCTGCGCCGGGCCCGCGCCCTGGTCGCGGCGCACGGCGGCTCGGTGTGGCTGCAGGTCGACGGGGGAGTGAGCGAGGAGACCATCGAACGGTGCGCGGACGCGGGCGCGGACGTGTTCGTGGCCGGCTCGGCGGTCTACTCCGCCGATGACCCGGCCCGCGCCGTGCAGGCGCTGCGCGCCCAGGCCGAGCGCGCCACCGCCCACGCCGCCTGGGCCCGGTGACGGGCCCGGTGACCGTCCTGCCCCCGCACCGTCACGCCCACCGGGACCGCTGATGCCGCCAGCAAACGTCTTCGCCGATCCGGCCGTGCGCGCGCTGATCGAAGCCATCAATCACGGCGACCGTGACGCCTTCTTCGCCGCGCTGACGCCCGACGCCACCATGTCCGACGACGGCACCGACCGGAACCTAGCCGAATGGGCGGACCGGGAGATCTATTCCGCCGGCGGCCACATGGACATCGTCTCGGCTGCCGCGGACGGAAGCTCGCTGACCGCGGTCTTTACCAACCGCACCTGGGGCGCCATGCGCACGTTCTGGCGGTTCACCGTGCACGACGGCAAGGTCAGCCGCTTCGAGACCGGGCAGGCGCAGGCTCCCGCATAAGCCCCGGGAGCTGGGCTAGCAGGAACGCCGGAGCGCGCGTGAGCCGCGCAGGAGGAATCCCCGAGCCTTCAGGCCGGGGAGGACGTCAAAAGCAGCTGAACTCCAGCGTCGTCGTCGGGGAGTTCGGCACGGCCACGCTGCAGGCCGCCACCAAGGCGGCCGAAAGCACCAGCGCCGGCGACACCACGTACACCCAAACCGACCGCGCCCTGTCCACGCTGGAACAGGCGCGTGACCGCCTCGCCGAAGTGATCAAGGGCGAGCTGTCCGCGACCGCGTTCCAGAACCGCCCGGTGCCCGCCGCCGGCCTGCAGACGGCCGCCTGCCAGGCCATCATCACCGCCGCCGGGCACCTCCCCGGCGCCTCCTGAAAGACCCATAACGCCGAACGGGCCCGGCCAGGGGTGTTACCCCCGGCCGGGCTCATCCGCGCCTGCGGCCAGGCGCTGGGCCGGCCCGCCCCGGGACCGGCCCAGCGCCTCCCGCCCGGCAGGGCTGGCCGGCGCCGTCCGGCGGGCGGCCGGTTCTTGTCATTCGGTTCCCCGTGTACGGCCAGTGGTGGGCGCTCTGCGCGATCCGGGCCGGGCAGCGTCAGCAGTGTGCCTGCCGGGTTTCCGTGGCTGGCGGGGGCCGAAGGTCCCGGTTTCCGGGTGTCTATTGTCCCGGCATTCGGGTGTCTATTGTCCCGGCATTGGGGTGTCTTTTAGTCCCGGGTTTATGGTGCCCCTTGGTCCCGGCTTTTGCGTGTTCTTTGGTCCCGGTATTGGGGTGCCGTTTGGGGTGTTCTTTGGTCCCGGTGCCTGGGGTGCCGGCTGGCCCCGCGTATTGGGGCCGGTTGCCCTGCGTGTTCAGGTGCTTACGCCTCCTGAGTTCTGGTGCGGGAAAGCCGATGCTTGAAGGGTAAGCACGGCGCATGTTTAACGGGGGCCGCGTCCGGTCACGGGCGCAATAGCTGAAGCCAGCGCCGTGCATTTAAATCCGGGGGGATTTCAATGTTCAGGCGTCTTATTCTTGCGGTCATTCTCGCGTCCGCGGCGGTCCTTGCCGCCGCTCACCTCAGTCGTCGGCGCGTCCGCGGCCACCACCACCACGGCCACCGCCGCCGCTGCAGCGGCTGGCAGCGGGCGGCGCTGGTCTATCATTCGGCGGGCCGGACCGAGCGGCAGTGGGAACAGCACCTGATGGCGGTGAACGCGGCCGGCCAGTTCACCGGCAAGTGGCTGTTCAGCGCGGTGATCCTCACGACGCAGGACATCGACAGCCAGGACATCATGTACGCCAGCCTGAACGGCACGAACATGACCGACCTGCTGACCCAGGAATTCGCCGACGCGGCCGCGCTGAACACCGCGGCGGCCGCACTGGCCGCCCAGTACGGCGCGCCACCCAAGCCGATCCAGGTCGCGGTGGCGCTGCCGTGGCTGAACCCGGCCGACACGGCGGTGACCCTGGCCGGCGCGGCGACCGTCTACAACATGGGCAACGCGTCGCAGCGGATGGCGGTCACCAGCTGGTACCTGCAGCAGGTGCAGGCCCGGGCCAGGGCCGCGAACTGGACCGAACTGTCCCTGTATGGCATCTATGACCAGCGGGAGGACGCCAGCGCCGCCAACGGCGACCCGGCCTACCTGCAGGCGATGAACACCGCGGCGCATTCCCTCGGCCTGGCCACGATCTGGGTGCCCTACTACGACGCACCCAGCGCGTTCAATGGTGCGGGCCTGGGATTCACCGTGACCGATATCCAGCCCGAATATTCCTTCCGCGACGCCCAGTACGAAGGCGTCGTGAACGACTCCCGGCTCTACAGCACCGGCTACAAGGCCGCCGGGCAGGGCCAGGCCACGGAATATGAGCTGAGCAGCCAGGGCAATTCCCCGGCCGAGCAGCAGATCGCGCACCAGTACCTGGCCGTGGCCCAGTTCACCGGCGCATCGGCGTACCCGCAGGTGTTTTTCACCGGCCTGTCCAGCGACATCTTCGACCAGGTGTCCGCCCAGTCCGCCGTCGACGGCAGCGAATGGCAGGCCTACACCGACCTGACCGGCTACCTGGGCGGGCAGGCGATCGGCAACACCGACATCGGCGTCCCCTGGACCCCCGCCACCACCGCCGCCGGGGCGCTGCAGCAGGCCTGGACCCCGGCCACCCCGGCCGCCTTCACCTCCTTCCGCGCCGACTTCAACGACCCCAGCCCGGCCAGCCCGTGGCGGGGAGCGGTGAGTGTCACCGTCACCGGGCCCGGCGGCACCCGCACCGCCTACGCCGAGCGCACCGGCACCGACAGCATCAACCCGTCCTACAACTCAGTGCTCGTGCCGCTGCCCGCCGCCGCCAGCGGCAACAACACCGTCACCAGCGCCACCATCACCATCACCCGGGAAGCCGGCAGCCCCTGGCCCAGCATCATGCGGGTGGTCGCCGCCACCGCCGACCCGCCGGTGATCGCCAACGGGAACGAGGGGGCCACCTCCACCGCGACCGCGCTGAGTGCCCAGTCCGGCAAGTACGCCGACTCGGCGCCCACCTACCAGGGCTACTACGCCGGCAAGCTCACCGACGGGCAGGTTTCCCCGTCCGGCACCTGGGGCTGGGCCGGGGACATGGGCTGGAACACCGAAAGCGGCCCCTTCACCGTCACCATCAACCTCGGCAAAACCGCCACCATCGGCTCGGTGAAACTCATCACCCACGCCGACCAGGCCGCCGGGGTCAACTGGCCCAACGACGTCAGCGCCTCTGCCGGCGCCACCTGCGCGCCGCAGAACACGGGCATCGCCGGCCAGAGCTGCCAGCCGGCCGGCACCGCCGGGCAGGCCACGCTATCCTCGCACCTGGTCACCGGCGGCTCCAGCCCGTCCGACACCGCGGGGACGATCACCCTGCCGGTCAGCTCGGTCACCGGCCAGTACGTCACCATCAGCGGGGTGTGCACCGGCTGGTGCCTGTTCGACGAAATGCAGGTCCTGAACACCACCGGGACGGTGATCTCCACCGGGGATCCCTACACCGTCACCCCCCAGCCCACCAACGGCCCCGGCGGCGGCGTCACCTACGGCGACGACGCCTACAAACTCACCGACGGCGCCATCATCCCCGCCTACGGCCCCCAATTCGCCGACGCCCTCGACGGCATGACCGCAAACAACGGCGGCACCGTCCAGGCCACCTGGCTCAACCCGCACAGTGCCCGCACTGCGACCGTGTGGATGACCGCGGGCAACAACTCCTACGGCGTGATCCTGCCCCGGTCGGTATCCATCACCTGGCGTAACGCCAGCAACGTATGGCAGACCGCCACCACCGTCACGCCCAGCACCTCCTGCGGCCCATCCGCCTGCGCCCAGCTCACCCTGCCCGCCGGCGCCCAGGTCACCGGGGTCAAGGCCACCCTCCCCGGCGGCGGCTCATCCGCCGACTGGTACTTCGTCAGCCAGATCAGCACCCAATAGGCCAACCAGGCACAACGCCCGATGGCCCGGGGAGGGAAACCACCCCGGGCCATCCGGCCGCCCAAAGACCGGAGACCCGACACGGGCTGCGCAAAGCCACGTGCCGATGCGGGCGGCTTGGCCGCTGTGACGCTGGGGCTGCTGTGGTCCGGGGTCGCACTTCGCCGGTTCGGTCGGTGGCGCGCCTATCAGCGTCTTGCGGCAGTACATCGAGCAACAGGAACGGCCCGCCTGATCGTGGCCCAGGTCCGTCCGCTTTCACCACCGGCCTGAAGTCCGGCGCACTAGCGGACATTTTGGTAGCGTCGTCTGTGTGCTGGCCTCTCCTGACGGCGCCGTGCTGCTCCTCATTGACCTGCAGGAGCGGCTGATGCCGGTCATTCATGACGCTGAGGCTGTACTGGCCCGGGCTGTGCGGCTCGCGGAGGCGGCACAGCTTCTCGACGTGCCAGTTAATGCCACTGAGCAGAACCCGTCTCGTCTAGGCCATACGGTTGCGCCGCTCGCGGCCTATCCGCGGCATGTGGTGTCCAAGACGGCATTTTCGGCCGTCGCCGATCCGGGCTTTCCCGCGCTGCTGCCCGACAGGGTGGGCCAGATTGTCGTCGCGGGAACCGAAGCGCACGTCTGCGTCCTGCAGACGGTGCTCGGCCTGCTCGCTTCCGGGCATTGTGTGCTGCTGGCGGCTGACGCGATCGGCTCACGCGATCCGGCTGACCGGGCGGCGGCGATCGACCGGGCGAGGCAGCACGGCGCGGAGATCGTCACGTCGGAGATGGTGCTGTTCGAGTGGCTTCGCGATGCACGGCACCCGAAGTTCCGCGAGGTGCAGAAGCTGCTCAAGTGAGCTCACCGGCCCACCGTGCCCCCGGCGTGGCTACTTCGGGCTGCGACGGTTAACCCAGCACCTGGGTGCCGATGACGGCCAGGAGCTTCAGTCTCTCGGCGGCCTCACTGCCGGGCGCGGCGGTGTAGGCGACGATCCGCAGGTCACTGCCGTGCACGGTCAGAACGTCGCAGTCCACGGTGACCAGCCCGACCTCCGGATGCCGGATCGTCTTGCGGGCCGCCTCATGCGTCCCTACCACGCCGGAGTCCCACAGCTCCGCGAACCGGGCGCTGGCCGCGCGCAGGTCAAAGATCAGCCTGCGCAGAGCCTCATCGTTGGGATACCGGGCCGTCGCGGACCGGACGTCTGCCACCATCGACACCTCGAACGCGGCCTCTTCCTCCGGCTCGCGTTCGATCCGGCTCGGGTGGCCGGTGAAGTGGCGCCACAGGAAGTTCCGGTCCCGGCCCAAAGAACAAGACGGGTCGCCCAGCAGCGCGGCCCACATCCGGTTCCACGCGACCAGGTTCCATCCCGCGTCGTTGACCCCGACCGGGACCCCGTCCAACTGGTCCAGCAGCCGCTGCACGCTCGGCGTCAGGTGCGCGGTGATCCGCCCCGGCGCCGGGACGGCCTGCCCGGCCAGCCGGAACAGGTGCCGCCGCTCGTCGTCCGACAGCCGCAGCGCCCGGGCCAAGGCCCCGAGGACCTGCCCCGACGGCGCGGTCGCGCGGCCCTGCTCCAGCCGGGTGATGTAGTCCGCGGACACGCCCGCCAGCATGGCCAGCTCCTCGCGCCGCAGGCCCGGCGCGCGCCGGGCCCGGCCCGCGGGCAGCCCGACGTCGCCGGGCGTCACCCGGTCCCGCCAGCCGCGCAGCGCCGCGCCGAGTTCACCGTGATCCGTCACCTTGCCAGTATGCGCGACCAGAACCCGGCCAGACTGGTACCCGCAGTCCCAGGAAGAGCGGTCTACTAGCTGGCCCCGGTGCGGCGCGGCAGGCTGGAGGCCATGACCACCACCTTGATCACCGGAGCCAACAAGGGCCTGGGGCGCGAGGCCGCCCGCCAGCTGATCGCCGCCGGGCACACCGTCTACATCGGATCCCGCGACGAGCAGCGCGGCAAGGAAACCGCCGGCCAGCTCGGCGCACGCCTCCTGGTCATCGACGTCACCAGCGACGAATCGGTCCAGGCCGCCGCCGGCCAGATCCGCCAGGAGGCAGGCCACCTCGACGTCCTCGTCAACAACGCCGGCATCGCCGGCGGCGGTACGGCGCCGGGCGACGTGACCGCCGCCGACATGCGGGCCGTCTACGACACGAACGTCTTCGGCGTCGTCCGCGTCACGCACGCCTTCCTGCCGCTGCTGGCGGCCAGCGACGCCCCCGTGATCGTGAACGTCAGCAGCGGCCTCGGGTCGCTGGCGGTGACCACCGACCCCGCGCGGATGGAGTCGCGGTACCCGACCGTCGTCTACAGCTCGTCCAAGTCCGCGGTCAACATGCTGACCTCGCAGTACGCCAAGGCGTTCCCCGCCATCCGGA
Source organism: uncultured Actinomycetes bacterium (assembly GCA_963808295.1). Taxonomy (GTDB): domain Bacteria; phylum Actinomycetota; class Actinomycetes; order Streptosporangiales; family Streptosporangiaceae; genus Bog-532. Next base: position 43,228 of record CAWEFP010000012.1, read on the forward strand.
TCAACGTCGTCGACCCCGGCTACACCGCCACCGACCTCAACGGGCAGCGCGGCACCCAGACCATCGAGGAGGGCGCCGAGATCATTGTCCGGATGGCCCAGACCGGCCCGGACGGCCCCACCGGCGGCTACTTCGACCGCCACGGCCCCGTCCCCTGGTGACCAAAGTTCAAGGGTCAGCAGGCAAACGTTGGCCCGGCTGCTATCGCGGTGACAGCACCTTCCCTGGCGCTGTCCACACCGCACTCCTTGACCCGCTACAACACTAGGAACAAGCTGGTGGGGCGTAGGGCCGAGTCAGCCGAAGCCAACTGGCGGAGGGAGAAACCATGCCTCCCACGGCACCAGGCCAGGGGTCTGGAAACGGCGAGGCCGCCAGCCAGCCGCGGAGCGGCGGGACCTCCTGGTCGGCGCGGCAGTACCGTCCCGGCCGTGGCCGCAACGCAGAGAACACGGTCATGAGTGCGCTCGTCCGGGCCGGCCTGGTGCCCAGGTCCTGCCTGCTGACCACGCAGGGCCGCAAGACCGGCCAGGTGCGCACCAACCCCGTGGTCCCGGTGGAGCACGGCGGGCGGCGCTGGCTGGTCGCACCCTACGGGCCCGTGTCCTGGGTAAACAACGCCCGCGCGACCGGGCGGGTGCGCCTGACCCGTCGGCGCGACACCCGTGACTACGCCATCCGGGAGGTCCTCCCCGAAGAGGCCGGGCCCGTCCTCAAGCAGTACGTCCGCATCGCCCGTGCGACGCGACCGTACTTCCAGGCAACCAAGGACTCCCCGGTGGAGGACTTCGCCGCCGAGGCGGACCGCCACCCCGTGTTCGAGCTCACGCCAGCCGGTGAGGATCGCCGCGGCCGCCACCGTAGACGCTGAGGGGCGAACGTTGCCCGCCGCGGCACCAGTCGGTAGTGGGGGAGACTCGATCTGCGGCCTGAATCGACCCTCAAAGTTGAGATCGATAGACCGGCGCACCGCGTTGAATGAGCTTGACTTTCCCTGGCCACCATTTATGCGACAGCGTTAATATGACAGGGCCTGGAGCATTATCCATCCGGCCACCAGCTGCGTGAAACCATTGCCTGAAGAGTCTGCCAATACACAGGAGTGTCCTCTTCGCTGTATGTCCCGGGCGGGGCGGCAGGCGGGACCCCCCTGCCCGCATTCGTTACGCGCCGACGCTGGGGTGACCGGCTTTCATGCCGATCTGGCGAAGCCGCCGAGGCGGCCAGCACCTCATACCATGACGGGCCATTATTAACGGGCACATCCGGACACTACGGGCTAAGGCCGGTTAGCACCGCATTCCGCCTCGGCGTGTCGGCTCAATGCCGGCGTGACAACATCCCCGCGGGGGCGCCTGCCGATGTGGGCAGCGTTGTCAGTAATCAGCGCTATTCGCCCAGAACGCTGCCCGAACCCGCATGAGCGGCGCCGAAGTCGGCCTCACGGGGGTCAGCGGGCCGTGTAGACGCCGGTCGAGGTGGCGTGGTAGCCCTTGGCGCCGGCCCCGCGTCCGTGCAGCCCTGAGCCCGGGCTGGGCCGTCACCGGGAGCGCGGTCACCAGTCGTCAAGGAGCGGCAGGAGCTCCGGCAGGCGGGTGATCACCGCGTCCGGGACGGCCGCCTCGAACGGGGGCACCGCGCTGTTCGGGATGAGCACGGCCCGCATCCCGGCGCTCTTGGCCCCGTGGATGTCGTCGTACGGGCGGTCGCCGACGAAGACGCACGCGGCCGGGTCGTCCACGCCCACGGCGGCCATCACCGTGCGGAACGCCTCCGGGTGCGGCTTGGCCCACGCGATCTCGCTGCTGTAGACGGCGGCGTCGATCAGGTCGAGGACCTCGTCGCGGACGAACACCCGCTCGTGCGCGCTGCGCGGCCACATCGTGTTCGACAGGACCCCGACCCGGATGCCCCGCGCCCGCAGTTCGCGCAGCAGCGGCGCCGCCGCCGGGTCGGTCAGCGTGTGCGGGTCCCAGGTCGCGTAGTACCCGGCCAGCAGGGCGTCCGTCGGCTCGACCCCGGCGCGCTGCATGACCTGCGCCAGCGTGGCGCTGGTGTGCGCGGTCCCGGTGGCCAGCCACAGTTCGTGCTCGGCGGCGCAGATGGCCGCGGCGACCCGCGCGGCCTCCGCCGCGGGAAAGTGCGGCGCGCACACGCGCCGCCACAGCGCCTCGTGGTCGACGCTGTGCCAGGGGGTCAGCGTGCCGCCCCAGTCGAAGATGACCGCCCGTACCACCACATTTAACATCCTAGGAGCCCATCGATCGCCCTCGCGCCTTCTCAATTGGATGCCAGGTCGTCACACTGGTGAACGTGCATGACTTCGACCTTTTGGTGATCGGTTCGGGCCCCAGCGGGCAGAAGGCCGCCATCGCCGCGGCCAAACTCGACCGCCGGGTCGCGCTCGTGGAGCGGCCGGAAATGATCGGCGGGGTGTGCCTGAACACCGGCACGATCCCGTCGAAGACGATGCGTGAGGCGATCCTCTACCTGACCGGGCTCGACCAGCGCGAGATGTACGGCCAGAGCTACCGGGTCAAGGAAGAGATCACCATCGGCGACCTGATGGCCCGCACCCAGCACGTGGTGAGCCGGGAAAACGACGTGGTGCGCAGCCAGCTCACCCGCAACCGGGTCACGATCCTGCCCGGCCTGGCGCGTTTCGCCGAGCCGCACGTGCTCGAGATCGACCGCAACGAGGGCCTGGACCGCCGGGTCAGCGCGGCCAACATCGTGATCGCGACGGGCACGAGCCCGGCCCGCCCGGCCAGCGTCGCCTTCGACGAGCGGACGGTCCTCGACTCCGACGGGATCATCCACCTGCGGCGGGTCCCGCGGTCGATGGTCGTGGCCGGCGCCGGGGTGATCGGGATCGAGTACGCCTCCATGTTCGCCGCGCTGGGCACCAAGGTCACCGTGGTCGAGCAGCGGGAGCGGATGCTGGAGTTCTGCGACCTGGAGGTCGTCGAGGCGCTCAAGTATCATCTGCGCGACCTCGCGGTGACGTTCCGCTTCGGCGAGACGGTGTCCGCGGTCGAGGCCCACCCCGAGGGCGCCATCGCCGTACCTGGCCAGCGGGAAGAAGATCCCCGCCGAGACCGTCCTGTACTCCGCGGGCCGGCAGGGCATGACCGACAAGCTCAACCTGGACGCGGCCGGCCTGTCGGCGGACAAGCGCGGCCGGATCAAGGTGAACGAGTTCTTCCAGACCGAGGTGCCGCACATCTACGCGGTCGGCGACGTCATCGGCTTCCCGGCGCTGGCGGCCACCTCGATGGAGCAGGGCCGGCTGGCCGCGCACCACGCCTGCGGCGAGCCCGTGCGCACCGCGCACACCATCCAGCCGATCGGGATCTACAGCATCCCGGAGATCAGCTTCGTCGGCCAGACCGAGGACCAGCTCACCGAGGAGTGCGTGCCGTTCGAGGTGGGCGTGTCCCGCTACCGGGAGCTGGCCCGCGGGCAGATCATCGGCGACTCCTACGGCGTGCTGAAGCTGCTCGTCTCACCGGACAGCCGCAAGCTGCTCGGCGTGCACGTGTTCGGCACGGGCGCCACCGAGCTCGTGCACATCGGCCAGGCGGTGATGGGCTGCGGCGGCACGATCGACTACCTGGTCGACGCCGTGTTCAACTACCCGACGCTGGCCGAGTCCTACAAGGTCGCCGCGCTGGACGCCACCAACAAGATGCGCGAGATCACCCGCCTGTCCAAGGACGACGCAGTTCCGGTGCGGCCCGCAGTGTGAGGGATGCCGCAATCGCGCCGGAATAGCTCGTGTGGCAAACTGTTAACTAGTACGAAGCGTGCTCCGGGGTCGGTGAAACTCCGAACCGGCGGTGACAGTCCGCGACCCAAAGCCCCCAGGGGCCTTGGTTGATCCGGTGAAACTCCGGAACCGACGGTTAAAGTCCGGATGGGAGGCAGCACGCGCGCGTCAGGCGTAAAGCCTGCCGCGCTCAATGCGCGCGTTACCGCCCGCGCCCCCCGGAGCCCATGTTCCGAGGAGGGAAGCGGCGGTATGTTCACCGGAATCGTGGAAGAGCTCGGCGAGGTCGTCGCCGTCGATGACCTGGGCGACGCGGCGCGGCTGTCCGTACGCGGCCCCCAGGTGACCGGCGGCGTGTCCAACGGTGACTCCATCGCGGTCAACGGCGTCTGTCTCACCGTTTCCAGCCACACCGGCGACGCGTTCACCGCCGACGTGATGCGCGAGACCCTGACCCGCTCCAGCCTCGGCGCGCTCGCGCCGGGGACACCGGTCAACCTGGAGCGTTCGGTCCGCCTCGCCGACCGTCTCGGCGGCCATCTCGTCCAGGGGCACGTCGACGGGACGGGCACGATCATCTCGCGTACCCCCGCCGACCACTGGGAGCTGGTCCGGATCGCGCTGCCCCCGGGCCCAAGGACCTGGCCCGCTATGTCGTGGAAAAAGGCTCCGTCGCCGTGGACGGGATCAGCCTGACCATCGTTTCCGTCGCGGACACCGGGGACTGGTTTGAGGTGAGCCTCATACCGGAGACGCTCAAGCGCACCACGCTGGGCGTCAAGCAGCCGGGGGAGACCGTCAACCTGGAGGTGGACGTCATCGCCAAGTACGTGGAGAAGCTGCTCAAAGGAACGGTGCGCCCATGAGCCCGCGGCTGCGTTCCCGGAGCCAGGTCCTGGACAGCGTTCCGCAGGCCATCGCCGACATCGCCGCGGGCCGCCCGATCATCGTCGTGGACGACGCGGACCGGGAGAACGAGGGCGACCTCGTCTTCGCGGCCAGCCAGGCCACCCCCGAGCTGCTCGCCTTCACCATCCGGCACGCCCGCGGCCTGATCTGCGTGCCCATGCTCGGCGAGGACCTCGACCGGCTCCAGCTGCCCCAGATGACCAGCGACAACCAGGAGCACATGGGCACCGCGTTCACGATCAGCGTGGACGCGCGCACGGGCATCACGACCGGCATCTGCGCCGCCGACCGCGCCCGGACCATCCGGCTGCTCGTCGGCCGCGACACCACGCCCGCCGACCTGGTCCGCCCGGGTCACCTCTTCCCGCTCCGCTACACCGACGGCGGCGTGCTGCGCCGCGCCGGGCACACCGAGGCGGCGGTCGACCTGGCCAGGCTGGCGGGCCTGCCGCCCGCGGGCGTGGTCACCGAGATCGTCAACGAGGACGGCACGATGGCCCGGCTGCCCCGGCTGCGCGAGTTCGCCGACGAGCACGGCCTCACCCTCATCTCCATCGAGCAGCTCATCGACTACCGGCGCCGCACCGAGCGCGTGGTGACCCAGCTGGCCCGCACCCGGCTGCCGAACGGCTACGGCGAATGGCAGGCCTACGGCTACGGGAGCACCGTCGACGGCACCGAGCACATGGCCCTGGTGCTGGGCGACCTCGGCGACGGCGAGGACGTGCTCGCCCGGGTGCATTCCGAATGCCTGACCGGGGACGTGTTCGGCTCGCTGCGCTGCGACTGCGGGGCGCAGCTGGAGGCGGCGATGTCGCTGATCGCGGCGGAAGGCCGCGGCGTGGTGCTCTACCTGCGCGGGCACGAGGGCCGGGGCATCGGCCTGATCAGCAAGCTGCGCGCCTACCAGCTGCAGGACCACGGCTCGGACACGGTCGACGCGAACCTGGAGCTCGGGCTGCCGGTCGACGCGCGCGACTACTCCACCGGCGCGCAGATCCTCGCCGACCTCGGGGTCCGCTCGGTCCGGCTGCTGACCAACAACCCGGCCAAGGTCGAGGGCCTCGTCCGGTACGGGGTCGGCGTCACGCGCGTCCCGCTGCCGGTGCCGGTCACCGCGGACAACCTGCGGTATCTGGCCGCCAAACGCGACCGGCTCGGCCACACGATCGACAACCTTCCGCAACCGAACGGACCTGCGATGGCGCAAACCCCGCCGCCGGATGTTACTCCCATCATGGAATCGGCGTGAGCGGCCAGGGGCGTCCCGTCCTCGATACGGTCGACGCCACCGAACTCACCCTGGCCATCGTCGGCACCCGCTGGCACGAGGACATCACCGACGCCCTCCTCCAGCGGGCCGCCGCCGCCGCGGTCGCCTGCGGGATCGACGATCCGGTGGTGCTGCGGGTCGCGGGAGCGATCGAGCTGCCCGTCGTCGCGGCCGAGCTGGCCCGCTACAACGACGCGGTGGCCTGCGTCGGCGCGGTGATCCGCGGCGGCACCCCGCATTTCGAGTACGTCTGCGACGCGGTGACCGCCGGGCTCACCCGGGTGGCCCTCGACGCCGGCACGCCCGTCGGCAACGGCGTCCTGACCTGTGACACCATCGAGGACGCCCGCGACCGGTGCGGCCTGCCCGGCAGCCGCGAGGACAAGGGGTGGGAGGCGGTCGTGGCCGCGCTGGACACCGCGCTGCTGCTGCGCTCCATCCGCTGCTCCGGCCCGGACCGGCGGCCCGTGCAGCCCCGGCCGCGGGGGTTCGCGGCCGGTTCGCCCCGCCGTTGAGGAAAAGTCCCCGCCCGGCTTCGTTCGGCTCATTAGAAGCCACCGCGGCGGGACGTAGGGTTGGCGGCGAGACGCCCGCTGCCCACCGCCCCGAAAGGTTGTTCCGTGCTCTCCCTCGTCCTGCCGAAGGGCTCGCTGGAGCGGGCCACCCTCGACCTGTTCGACGCCGCCGACCTGACCGTCCGGCGCTCCTCCGACCGTGACTACCACGCCTCCATCGACGACCCGCGGATCGAGCGGGTCCGGTTCCTGCGCCCCCAGGAGATCCCGTCCTACCTCGAGCGCGGCCTGTTCGACCTCGGCATCACCGGGCGCGACTGGATCTCCGAGACCCAGGCTGACGTGGTGTCGCTGGGCGAGCTGCAGTACTCGAAGGCCACCTCGCAGCCGGTGCGCGTGGTGCTCGCCGTGCCGGAGAACGCCCCGTGGCAGACCGCGGCCGACCTGCCGGAGGGAGTCCGGATCAGTACCGAGTTCCCGTCGCTGACCAGGCGGTTCCTGGAGGCGCACGGGGTCAAGGCCATGGTGGTTCCCTCCTACGGCGCCACCGAGGCCAAGGTCCCGGACATCGTGGACGCGATCGTGGACCTCACCGAGACCGGCTCCTCCCTGCGCAAGAACGGCCTGCGCATCCTGGACACGCTGCTCACCAGCTACACCGAGCTCGTGGCCAGCGCCGCGGCGCACGCGGACGAGGCCAAGCGGGCGGCCATGCAGGACATCGCGCTGCTGCTCAGCGGGGCGATCCAGGCCCGCGGCAACGTGCTGCTCAAGCTGAACGTCCCGGCGGGCAAGCTGTCCGCGGTGACCGAGATGCTGCCCGCGCTGTCGTCGCCGACGATCCTGTCGCTGGCCCGCGGCAACATGAACGCCGTCGAGACCGTGGTGCCCAAGCGCGGCGTCAACACGCTCATCCCGGCGCTCAAGGCGGCCGGCGCGCAGGACATCCTGGAGATCCCCATCTCCAAGATCGTGGAGTGACGCCCCGGGGTCAGAAGCTGCCCCTCAGCCATCTCGCTCATCTTCATCCCGCTCTTCGCGATCGTTGAATAATCAAAGCCCAGGTAGCGTTGTTGTAGCCATAGCCGACGGCTTGAGGTGGTCACGTGCGCGACGTCCTGAACGACATCATGAAATGGTGGGACGCGGGCGAGACGTTCGGGCTGGCCACGGTGGTCCGCACGTTCCGCAGCGCGCCGCGTGAGCCCGGGGCCGCGCTGGCCACCTCCGCCGACGGCGAGGTGGTCGGCAGCGTGTCGGGCGGGTGTGTCGAGGGCGCCGTGTACGAGCTGTGCGGCGAGGTCGTCGCGAGCGGCCGGCCGGCCCTGCAGACCTACGGGGTCAGCGACGACGACGCCTTCGCGGTCGGCCTGACCTGCGGCGGCATCCTGGACGTGTTCGTCGAGCCGGTCAGCCGTGAGCTGTTCCCCGAGCTGGGTGACCTGGCCGCCGCGGTGCAGCGCGAGGAGCCGGTGGCGGTCGCCACCGTGATCAGCGGGCCCGGCGTCATCGGGGCCCGGCGCGTCATCTACGCGGACGGGACCACCGCGGGCAGCCTCGGCGCGGGCGACCGGCTGGACGCCGCGGCCGACGACGACGTGCGGGGCATGCTGGCCCAGGGCCAGACGGCCGTGCGCCGCTACGGCACGCAGGGCGAGCGCCGCCACGATGAGCTGGCGGTGTTCGTCAACTCGTTCGCGCCGCCGCCGCGGATGCTGGTCTTCGGCGCGATCGACTTCGCCGCCGCGGTCGCCCGGGTCGGGAAGTTCCTCGGCTACCGCGTGACCGTATGCGACGCGCGCGGCGTCTTCGCCACCACGGCGCGGTTCCGTGACGCCGACGAGGTCATCGTGGAATGGCCGCACCGTTACCTGGCCGGCGCGGATGTCGACGAGCGCACCGTGATCTGCGTGCTGACCCACGATCCGAAGTTCGACGTTCCGCTGCTGGAGGTGGCGCTGCGCACCCCGGCCGGCGACATCGGCGCCATGGGCAGCCGCCGGACACACGAGGACCGGCTCGCCCGGCTCCGGGAGGCCGGGCTCACCGAGGCCGAGCTTTCCCGGCTGCGCTCCCCGATCGGCCTGGACCTGGGGGCCCGCACCCCCGAGGAGACGGCGGTCTCGATCGCCGCCGAGCTGATCCAGCTCCGCTGGGGCGGATCGGGCCGCCCGCTCACCGCCACCGACGGCCGTATCCACCCCGTCACCGCCGCCCGCGAGTTAATCAAGGCGTTCTAGGGTTCAGTCCTTCCGCCCGGAGAGGGCGAGGGTCGCGCCGATGCCGATCATCACCAGGCCGCCCGTCCGGGTCGGCCGGGGGCGGTCGGCCGGGGCGGTCGGCCGGGAGCGGTCGGCCGGGGCGGCCGGGGCTGTCGGTAGCCTTGGCCTCATGCAGCCGCGTGTCGCCGGGATCCTGCTGGCCGCGGGCGAGGGCAGCCGCCTCGGCCTGCCGAAGGCCCTGGTCGAGATCGGCGGCCAGCGCCTCGCCGACCGCGGGCTGCTGCTGCTGCGCGCCGGGGGAGCCGATCCCGTCGTCATCGTCACCGGGGCCGCCCCGGTCGATGTGCCCGGAGCGCTCGTCGTGCACAACCCCGCCTGGCCCACCGGCATGGGGTCATCGCTGGCCGCGGGCCTTTCCGCGCTGCGTTCCCTGCCACCGGGCGAATGCGGCGCCGCCGTGATCGCCCTGGCCGACCAGCCCCTCGTCAGCCCGGAGTGCGTCACGCGGCTGATCGCAGCCCACCGCGGCGGCGCCAGCATCGCGGTCGCCGGCTACGGCGGTCGGCCGCGCAACCCGGTCCTGATCGCCCGCGAGCACTGGGCCGAAGTCCTCACCATGGCCGACGGCGACGCGGGGGCGCGCCCCTTCCTGCGTGCCCACCCCGGCCTGGTCACGCTGGTGGAATGCGGCGACACCGGCCGTCCCGACGACATCGACACCCCCGAAGACCTTGACCGTGTCACGAAACTCGCAGCGCAACGGACCAAACCTTCCCGGCCGCGGCGGTGATCATTTCCCGGCCGCCGCAGGACCAGACGCCGCCGACCCATCCGGTGCGGACCGCGGCCATCATGCTGGCCTGCTGCCTGATCTTCGCGGCCCTCTGCTTACTGATCGGCGGCAGCATCGATCGTCCCATTACCAAGCTGTTCATCCTCGTGGCGTTTCTCGCTGTCATGGGCGTGCCGTTGATGATCGCGTGCGCGGTGAGTGCCGTTCGGGAGCAGCGGCACTCCCGCAGCCGACGGCCGCCGGGGCCGGGGCCGGGGCCGGAGTAGGGGTAGGGGCAACCTGCGCTCAGGAGGCGGTTGGCTGCCGAGCGTCCGGCGACTGTCACGTTGGGTGACTTTGGACTCTGATTTCCCGGTCATTTGGACTCTGATTTCCCGGCCATTCTGCCCTCAGCACCAGGATGCACGCTGCGTAGGGTCAGGCTAACAGAGAGCAAAATAAGGCTTTGCCGTGACCACTCATGGAGGGTTATCCAAAACATCCCTGCATCGAGCGCCTGACCTGCGACGACGCCTGCGACAAGCCGGGTTTTGCATAAGCCTCATGGAGTTGTTCCAGAGAACCCAGTTCTTATACCGCAATCTCAGCCCCGGCAGCCCTTTCTTGCCGGGCCCATAGAAGCATGCGCCTTGCGGAACCCACATAACTCATTGGCGATGCATACGCCTGTTCGGTATAGCCGCATATTTCGCCAAGGATCGATTCGCATGCGATGCGGAACTCGGCGAGCCTGACGCCGCCTGGATCGCCGCCGACCGCGGGGGCGCTCGGCAGCTGTGATTCGCTGCACTGGCCGAGCTGATTCTGCTGGCGGTTCTGGCCTATTGGGGGAGCCGATGACACCGCAAACAATTCCGAACCAATCGCTTGCATAAATATCGCTTCACACGAGGGGGAAGGCAAGACAATGAAACTCAATAAGCTCGCCGCAGTCCCGGCCGTCGCACTCGCCGCAGGCCTCGGCCTCGCCGCATGTGGGTCAAGCGCCCCGACGCCTGCGGTTACGGTCACCGCACCAGCTCCGGCAGCAACTACTCCTGCACCTGTCGCTACTACGCCAGCACCGGCACCCAAGGTCATCGTGCCCGTGCCAGCACCGGCTAAGACTGTCTACGTGCCTGATGGGACCCGGCCGCAGGTGCCCGCGCCTAGCTCACCGGCTGCGGTGGGGGCGTATACGCGGGGCCGAACACGAGCTGCGCGTTCGCGCTGAACGTGGCGCAGGATTACAACGGCCCCGGCTCGGACTACGCCTACAGCCCGGTGACGGGACAGAGCTACGACATGACGTGCAGTGCGGCCTATCGGCGAATTGGGTGTACTGCACTGGCGGGAACAACGCCTCCGTCCAGTTCATCTACTGACCCAGAACTGAAGGACGAGATCATGAAGCTCATCGCAATCCCGGCCACACCCCTGGCCACCTGGCGCTGTTTCGGGAGGGCGACCGTGCCCCTCATCCCGGGCGACGCCGTTCCTAACCGTCAACCTCAATTCGCTTGGCGACGCCCTGTCGCAACGGCACACCCTCGGCGGGCCACCGCGCTTTGCCACCTGGAACTGGCGAGCAGCGACTGAGTTGCGTCGAACTGGCCCGGCTGGAGCCGAGCGTGCTGGCGCCGGGCCACGGAAGACCGATGGCCTGCCCGGGGCTTGCTCCCGCGTTGAGGGCTCTGGGCGAGCAACTCAGCAACCCTGCCAGCGCTGGCAGCGCGGGCTCATCCCCGGGCCACAAGCTGACGGAGTGGTTCCTCAACTTCTTCGACTACAGTCGCCGGGCCCGCTAACGGCTCCGCGGTGTTCCCGCACGCGCCGCGATCGACGACCTCCACCCGGACTTTCACCGGGACCGCGCTCGCCTGCCCAGACGGTGTCTCGTTACGGAGGGTGCACACCCCGCCGCGGGTTGTCAGCCGAGGAACGACTCGATCTGGGGAACGAAGGCTGCCTGGTCCTGGAACAGGAAGGCGTGGCCGGCGTCGGGGTAGAGCGTGAGCTTGGCTCCGGGGATCAGGCTGGCGAGGGTGTGGCTGTTGGCGAGCGGGTCGAGCCGGTCGGCGGTGCCGTCGGCGATGAGCGTGGGGACGGCGATCGTGGCGGTCTGCGTGCCGGCCGGGTCGCTTCCGGCCCACCACAGGTCCACGGCGTGTCCCTGCGCGGTCACGGTGTTCGCCGGGGCCGCGGGGGCGGCTGGGTAGCTTGAGATCGCCGCGAGGTAGGTGTTCTGCGCGGCGGTCTGGCCGGCGGGGAAGAGGTCGGCCATCACCTGCTGCGGGTCGCCGCTGGTGAGCGCGTTTATCGCCTGCCGGGAGGGGGGTACCGCCGTCCCGTTGCCCGGGTAGCTGGCGCACAGGACCAGGCGGCGCACCTGGCCTGGGTGGAGCACGGCGAGGGCCTGGGCGATCATGCTGCCCATCGACCAGCCCAGGACGTCCGGCCTGCCGAGGCCGAGGGTGTCGATGAGGGCGCTGGTCTGGTTGGCCATCGCGTCGATGCTGAGCGGCGCCGGCAGGGCCTGCGTCTCGCCGACGCCGGCGTTGTCGAAGATCACGACGCGGTAGTGCCGGGCCAGGGCGTCGACGAAGCGCGGGTCCCACCCCTCCATGGTTCCGCTGTACCCGGTGATCAAGACCATTGGCGGTCCGCTTCCGATGATGCGGTAGGCGATCGTGCCCAGCTGTGTGTGCGCGGTCTGCACCGGCGCGGAGGCGATCGAGACCGCGCCCGTGACGGGAGCTGTCGATCCCGTCTCCGCCTTCGCGACCGCGGCGTGCACGAACGCCTTCACCGTCGCAACCGTGGGCGGTCCCAGGTCGGAGTAGGTGAGATAGCCCGCGTACGTCCCGGCGGTGAACAGGACAAGGTTGAAGCCGATCTGGATTCCCGCGATGGTGAAGGCCCATGCGTAGGCCGCGGATGTGCCGGCGACCCGCGGGAAGGGCAGGGGCCGGATGGTGGCCTTGGCCTTCGTGCCGGCGATGGTGAGGGTGGCCGTCCGGCAGCGTGCCAGTGCCCGGGCGAGGTTTTGCCACATCTGCTGAGCCTGCGGGCCGGTGGCCAGGACCTCGCCGAGTGCCGGGATCGAGGTGCCTTCTGCGAAGCCCGCGGTCGCGTACGTCCATCCCTTCGGGTTCGCGGGCAGGCCCGACAGGCATGGCGCATTGGTTTGCACGCTGTGCGGGTTCGCAGGCGCCGCCGACCATCCGGCTGGCAGGTCGGCAACCGACAGGAGGCGGCCCTGGAGCGTGGAAGCCTCGCTGCTCCCCCCGCATCCCGATGTCAGCACAGCCGTCGCCGCGAGCACGATCAGCGCGGCAACCCGGGCACGGCGCGGCACCCGTCCCGTGATCAGCAGGCGAGCGGGACGAACCGCTCGTGCTGCCAGGCGCGGGCGCGGTGCCCGGCCGGCAGCGTCACCGGCGGCGCGGTCTCCCCGATGTCGATGCGCCAGAAGACGGGAGGCGGGCTTCACCGCCGCTGCTGCGTCGCGCGGCCTAGCGCTGGTCGGGCTCCCGCGCGTAGTGCGGGCCGGACTGCACATAACAGGCATCGCACGACTCTTTCGTTCGGTTCGGGTCAGACGGTGACGCGGCGCATGGTGGCGTAGCCGCCGGCCAGCAGGACAACCGTGAGAGCGGCGAGCAGCCCGGTCAGCCCGCCGATGGTCAGTGTGGTGAAGAAGCGGCCGACGCCGGACCAGTCACGCGCCACGCCGATGATCAGCAGTACGGCGGTCAGCGCCAGGACCTGCACGGCGATGAAGCTCAGCAGGCCCATCAGGTTCCAGCGCCGGTAGACGATCCCGAACCACATGCCCCAGGCGAGCATCAGGGCCAGGCCCACGAACGAGGTGAGCCAGCTGAGGTACCACGGCCCGGCCAGGAGGTACGGCACCCGGAAGAAGTGCAGGTTCAGCCCCAGCCGCCGGTGGCCCGCTCGATGAGTTGCAGCACGGTCAGCCCCAGCCCGTAGACGGCGGCGACGGCGACGGCGAGCAGCGCGGTCCCGGCGTAGAAGGAGCGCCGGCTGACGCCGAGGGCCAGCGCGAACGGCAGCTGCCGGGCGATGCCCAGCGCCCCGGTGACGATGAGGTAGACGTAGATGGCCGACAGCGCGCCCGCGTAGGCGGCGTGGCCGTGGCGCCCCGGCCATTCGGCGACGACGACCACGGTGATCAGGAAGTCGAGCGCCAGGATGAGCCAGGGTCCGGTCACGAAGACGTACCGGTCGGTCAGCTGATAGCGGGCGACGCTGATCCAGGTGCTCATGCGCTTGTCCTGACCCGCAAAGGACTTTCGGCGGACCTCAAACGGGCCGATGGCGATGCGCGCTGCCGACGGCCATCGCGCCGATTTTGCACGCTGTTACGGTGCTCTGCGCGAGCGATCTGGGCTGATCCGAAAATTAGGCCTTAGCCGGGCATGCCTTTAGAGCCGACGGCGGTTTGCGCCGTCGGCTTCCCGGCGCGGAGCGCCGGCGGGGTGCCGGGTGGGGGGTTAGCTGGCTGTGGCTATGGGGAGGTACTCGCCGGTTTCGGGGTCGGGGGCCTCGATGGTGACCTTGTAGCCGAGGCGTTCCAGGGCGCGGGCGTGGCCGCGGGCGCGGCGGCGGGTGTCTGCTCTTCGCTCGTAGTAGCCGGGGCCGAGGTCCTGGTACTCGGCTGCGGGGTCGGACAGGAGGGCGTGAGCGATGACGAGCTGCGTCCGCATGATCGCGACCTGGGCTTTCTTCTTCGGCATGTGGGTGTTCAGGCGCCGGTACTTGGCGCCGAGGAAGGTCTGGGTCCGGCCCACGCTGACCGAGGCCTCGCCGAGCGCGCCGCCGATGTAGGGGTTGCCGCGGCCGGTGGCGTTCTTGCCCTTCCGCTTGCCGGCCGACTCGGCCACCCGGGGTGCCTGCCTGGCCCAGGACGCGAGGTGGCCGGCGGTCGGGAAGACGCTCATGTCCACGCCGATCTCGGCGATGAGGTCCTGGGCGGTGGTGACCCCGAACCCGGGGATGGCGTCGAGCTGGGCGATCTGCCGCTCGTACGGCTCGCACATCGCCGCGATCTTCTCGTCCAGGACCGCGACCTGGGCGGTGAGCTGGTCGATGCTGTCGAGCATCATCGTCAGGATGAAGGCGTGCTCCCCGGTGAAGAACGAGCAGTCCAGGGCCTCCTCCAGCCTCCTGATCTTGCCGCGCATCACGCCCCGCGCCATCTCCGCCAGCACCCTGGGGTTCCGCTCGCCGGCGGCGATCGCCCGCAGCATGTCCCGGCCGGAGACGCCGTGGATGTCGCTGATCACGCTCGACAGCTTCAGGTGCGCGTCCTCCAGCAGCTTCTCGCAGCGCTCCTTCTGCGCGGTGCGCATCTGGACCAGCCTGCGCCGGTACCGGGTATGCGTGCGCAGCCTGCGGATCTCCTCCGGCGGCACGAAGGACCCGGCCAGCGATCCCCGCTCGGTGACCTTCGCCAGCCAGGCCGAGTCCAGCTTGTCGGTCTTCGGCCGCCCGGGCAGCGCCTTGACCTGCGACGCGTGGTACAGGATGCAGTCGAAGCCCTCCCGCTCCAGCAGGAAGTACGCCGGCTTCCAGTAATCGGAGGTGGACTCCATGCCCGCCTTCTCCACCTGCCAGCAGCGCAGCCAGTCCGCCAGCGCCAGCAGCTCCCGCCGCGTGGTCCCGAACTCCCGGGTCTCCTGCTGCCGGCCGCCCTTCCTGGTCTCGCTGGGGACCCGGACCGTGACCATGACCGTGGCCTTGCCGATGTCGATCCCGGCCACCCGGTCGCAGAACAGCGGCTCGTCCTCGACTTCCTCCATCGCCATCTCCTACGATGAGCACGCGGATAAACGGTCGCGGCCGCCCGCAGGAGCTGAGGGGCAAGCGGAAATCTGATCCGCGGGCTCGAAGCACCAGTGCACAGCCCTCAAGAACAGCTCCCGGCGCTCAGACTTTCTTACGGGGTCAGGCCCGCCAAGGAAACGACGGCGTCAGCGGACGGCCGCGACCATCCTCCACCCGCAGCCGCCCCGCGAGGCCGCAAACCCGCGCACACGCCCGCCAGCCGGCCACTGAGCGCCAGCAGCCCCGGCCAGACGCAGACCCGCACGCACGCACAGGAAATTTTCACGCCGTCACGGCGTCCCGAAAGGCACCAGCGACTTTCTTGAGGGACAGCGACCGGTGTGCCCGCCGCGCGGACCACCAGTTGCTGCAGCGTCAGCGGTTCCAGGTGCAGGTGCAGCGCCGCGGCCCGGGCCCGGTCGGTCTCGTCCAGCGCCCCGGCCACGACCGCCGACTCCTGCGAGGCGATCCGCCTCCGGTCCCAGACCGGGCGCCCGGCGGTGAACTCCGCGACGGCGATGGCCGGGCCGCTGACGCTGGTGGCGGCGCCGCGCAGGTCGTCGGCGGCCGCGTTGAGCACGATCCGGCCCCGGTCGATCACCATCACCCGTTCCATCAGCCCGGCGGCCTCGTCGATCAGGTGGGTGGACAGCAGCACGGTCCGGGGATGCTCGGCGTACTCGGCGAGCAGCCGGTCGTAGAACAGCTGCCGGGCCACCGGGTCCAGCCCCGCGTACGGCTCATCGAACAGCGTCACCTCGGCCCGGGCGGCCAGGCCGATCACGATGCCCAGCGCCGAGCGCATCCCGCGGGAGAGCTTCTTGACCTTCCGGTTCGGCGGCAGGCCGAATTCCTTGAGCAGCGTGCTGGCCAGCTCGTGGCTCCAGTTCGGGTAGAACCAGGACGCCACCTGCACCGCCTGCCGGACCCGGAAGTCCGGGTAGGCCTGGTCCTCGCGGACGAACACCATCTGGCGCAGTACCGTCTCGTTCTCGACCGGGTAGGCGCCCAGCACGGTCACGGTGCCGGCCGAGGCGAACTCGTGGCCGGCGAGGATGCGCATGAACGTGGTCTTGCCCGCGCCGTTGCGGCCGAGCAGCCCGGTGATCGACCCGGGCTCGATGTCGAAGCTGACGTTGTCCAGGGCGAGCTGGCCGCGGTAACGGCGGGACAGCCCGGCCACCGAGATCGCTGGCGTCATATCCTCGTGCCTTCCTGCGCGTAGCTGGACTCGCGGATCATGACGGCCAGCTCATCGGCGCCGATCCCGAGCCGGCTGGCCTCGGCGACCAGCGGCTCCACATAGCGTTCGGCGAACCGCTTGCGGCGCTCGGCCAGCAGCCGCGCGCGGGCGCCGGATGCGACGAACATCCCGATGCCGCGGCGCTTTTCCACCAGCCCGTCGTCGGTCAGCATGCCGATCCCCTTCGCCGCGGTGGCCGGGTTGATCCGGTAGTAGGCGGCCAGCTCGTTGGTCGAGGGCACCCGCTCGCCCTCGCCCAGGCCCCCGTCCGCGATCTCGTCGGCCAGCCGCTCGGCGACCTGGACGAACAGCGGAGCCCCCTCATCGAGGCCGGCCATCTCCCGCAACAGCCCGGTTCCTTCCGTCGTTCCCTGGTTCATTACTTGAGTAATGTACCGAGGTAGCTATGACGGACGTCAAGCAGCGATCCTCACCAGCGGCCCGCCCAGCCGCCGGAGCAGCCCGCAGGCCACGCCGGCATCGCGGAAGCCCGCGCAGCGGTACGCAGGACCCGGATGCCGTGACCGGCGCTAAGCCAGAACGAGCCCGGATTGCCCGGCCGGTCGGCAGCCTCCGCCAGGTGCTCACGTCCTGGCCTGGCCCCGGCGGCCGGGCTGGCTGAGTCCCGGACGGCAGAGACAAGCTCGCCGAGTGGTCCGGGAAGACCACCTGCCGAGGCCGCCCCGCGGTATCCGGTTCCAGGCGATGGGATGGCAGGGAACGGCGGCGGCCTGCTGCTGCTACATCACCACGACAACGGCTTACCCATAGCCACGTCCCCGCGCTCACGTCCCCGCGTCCCCGCGCTCGCACGTCCCCGCGTCCCCGCGCTCGCGTCCCCGCGTCCCCGCGTCCCCGCGGCGCCGACGTCCCCGCGTCCCCCGCTCGCTCCCCGCGTCCCCGCGTCCCCGCGCTCGCGTCCCCGCGTCCCCGCGTCCCCGCGCTCGCGTCCCCGCGTCCCCGCGTCCCCGCGTCCCCGCGCTCGCGTCCCCGCGTCCCCGCGTCCCCGCGCTCGCGTCCCCGCGTCCCCGCGTCCCCGCGCCCGCGTCCCCCGCGTCCCCCGCGCCCCCGCGCTCGCGTCCCCGCGTCCCCCGCGCCCGCGCGCTCACATCCCCGCGTCCCCCGCGCCCCCGCGCTCGCGTCCCCGCGCCCTCGCGCCCGCGT
>CAWEFP010000013.1:0-158398 GCA_963808295.1 uncultured Actinomycetes bacterium
CGAGCCCGCCCAGCCTCCAGGTCGGCCAGGTCAGGCTCGATGGCTGGCTGGATGGAAGCGGACCATCGGGTCGGCGACCGTGACCACGGGCCGCCGGTCCAAGAGCAGGTCGTGCCGACGGTCGATGAACCCGGCCGAGGCCAGCGTGGTCAGCTGGTGCGTCAGTGAGGTGGCCGGACGGCCGAGCAGGCCGCCGATCTTCGTCGGCGACGACTCTCCCGCCGCCACGGGGGCGAGCACCGAACTGTACGCGGCGGTGTCGCGGATGCGCGGGTCCTCGTGCACAACCCGGCGGGCCTCGTCGAACAGCGGCATGGACGGCCGCAGCACGTTCCGCGTGAGCCAGCCGCCAAGCTGTGCGGGGATCCTCTGGAACCTGCGGGATCCGGCACAAGCTCCCGGTAGCCGGGCGTGCCGCCGATGAGGGCATTGTGCGCGAAGGCCGCGGCGGGATCCTCGATCCCCCAGTACTCCCGCGCGTCCCGGTAGCCGAACGACCGGACGCGCAGTTCGAGCGCAGCCCGGCCGCGCAACGCTCTGGTCCCGGACAGCAGGTCCGCCATGACCGAAATCGCCGAGCCGCACAGGAGCAGCCGAAACGAGGCGGTGCTCGCTCCGGCACCCGGTCCCAGGCCGTCGTAGAGGGACTGCACGATGGACGGCAGCCCGGAGTTTCCTGAGCCAGGTAAGGGAACTCATCGAGGACTAGCAGCGGAGGCACGCCGCGGGGAGCATGCGAGCGGGATGGCGCGGCCATCACCTCCGTAGCCGTTCGCAGCGCCTGCTCCCAGCCGCCGAACCCGAACGCGCCGGCCGACAGACCCGCCCAGGTCGCGAGCGAGTCACCGAATCGGCGCAGCGAGACCGGCTCGGCCTGCTCGGTGGCCAGGTGATACCGCCGACCGCGCCGGTCAGCCGGCGCAGCAGGTACGATTTGCCCTGCCTGCGCCTGCCGTAGACCACGGCGATCCCAACCCCGGCAACGGTGAAAGCGCGAAGTCGGTCAGGTCCGCCCATTCCGCGTCACGGTCGAAGACGTCCGCCGGCTATCCAGGGTACTGTCATCCAGCGGAGCCTCCATTAGCCCGACTACAGTTATATTAAGTGTAGTCGAGCTAGGAGCGGCTGCGGCCGCTCCACTGCGCCGGCAGCCCGGCGGCGATCATCGCCTCCAGCAGCCGGTCCAGGTCCGGTCCCAGGCTGCTGAGGCTGGAGTCAACGAACCGTACCCAGACCGGATCGTGGACGGCTGCGAGCGTGCGCAGCGTCCCGATCGTGCGCTCGACGGGATCGACGGCCACGCCGCCGCGCAGCACCGGGTCGGTGCAGCTAAGGCAAGCCGTGGGCCGTTGTCTGCACGTCAGCGGCGCTGACCATAAGCGACGCTTGCCTGCTGTCCCATACGGCACCGGGTGGTCCTGCGGCGGCGTGCACCAGCGACGCGGCAGGACGCTCGCCGGCTCGTGTCCGGCGCGGGGACCAGCTCGTAAATCGGCGGCTCGCCGCGTGACCGCATCGCCGTCACCGCCGCGCCCAGATTCAGGGGCGTGCTGATCAGCACCGTGGCCGGCCGAGTCTCATCTGCCACCGTGGCGGCCCGCTCATACGGCACCGTCCGTCCACGCGCCAGGCCGGAAGTCCATCGGCGGGCGGACCGTGAACCGCAGGCTGCGCCGGGACACCGCATCCGCCACCGAGCGGACTGTTCATCCAGCAGCGCGTCGATCACATCGGCGTGCCTAGCCTGTCGATCTCCGCCCAGTAGGTCCGCACCCGGCACAGGTACAAGGCGACCAGATGATCACGGGCCTGTTCTCCGCGACCGCCCGCAAGCGCCGCCAGGGCGTCAGCGAGCACCTGTGCCCACAACGCGGCAGGCATCTCAACCAGTCCGTCACTCGCCCGGGGAGCACCCGCCAGGCAGGGAAACAAGCCGGCGATCACACCGGCGTTGCCCGCCATATAGCGGCTCACCATGGCAAACGTCTGCTCGGCCCAGCGAAACCTCGCAGATCCGGTGCCCCTCCCTGGCCGCGTTGCCGGTCAGGTGGACGTCAATGCCGTACAACTGGGCGGACTCCGGAAGCGGCCACGTCACCGCACGCTTGATGAACGCCCGGTTGAACGCGAAATCCCCGGCGATCGGCTGCTGCACATGCACCCCGAGCACCGCGGCAAGCGCGGAAGAACTGGTGGAAGGCCGGGAGATTCTCTGTCACGGCATCGTAGATGCCGCATCCGGTAAATCACCTGGCCTCCGCTCCTTCGCCCTGCGCGCGATGAGGCTGGCTTCGTTGCCGGCTTGCCTTTGTCAGGCCAGCTTTAGCTGCTCGTCGCCGAAGTCGGCGATGAGCTTGAGAGTGCCGCCGAGCGCGGCCACGAACCGGCTCAGCACGTCCTGGGTGGAAACATCGCCGCTCTCGATCTGGGAGATCCGGGCGACCGACACGCCCATCCGGGACGCGACCTGCTCCTGGGTCATCCCGCGCCGCTTGCGCATCTCCGCCAGCCGCCAACCTCGGGCGTCATCCAGCATCGCGGCGACCGCCGCGTCGAAGGACTCCTGACCGCCGGCCGTCTCAACGGCGCGCTCCAGGTGGCCAGAATCTCGCCAGCGTGACGTGCCGCTCATGGCCCCATCTCCTTCCTGCGCTCGGCAAGATAATCGTCGTACAACTGCTCGGCGCGGGGAATGGCTGTCCGGTACCACTTCGCCCACTGCCCTGACTTGTCACCGGCTACCAGCAGGATCGCCGCCCGCCACGGGTCGAACACCAGCAGGATCCTGACCTCGCTACGCCCGGATGACGGCGGCCGCAGCTCTTTCATGTTCGCGATCCGCGACGCCGTGATCGAGTCAACCAGCGGGCGACCCTCCGCAGGGCCGCTGCGCTCCAGAACCAGGATCGCCTGGTTCACCAGCTGGTGGCTCGCCGGGTCGGACTCGTAGAGATGGTCGAGGAACGACTCGACCCCAGCGGATAGCAGGATCTCCCACTCCGTATCGTCTCCCTCTCCCGATCGCGCCATGCGACTGTCCCTCCTTAAGAATATTCTTAACATGGCAGCACATCAACTTCGCCACCAGCTCTTACCGGCAGTGAAAGAGAGCGTACGGACAGGCACCGACGTTCTACGCGACTCGGAAGAGGATCATCACGACGCGCGCCAACCCGGCGCCTCGCCATTTCGCGATCCGCGGGACCACCTGCTAGGCATCCTGGGAACCCGTGCCCAGCACCGATGTTCCGCCCGTGCTCCACACCCTCTGAGAGGCTCTCCATCAAAATCGGAAAGCGAAGCTGTTTTCCCAGCTCAACGCGTTATAGGGGAATGCCAGTACGGTCCGCCGAGGTTGTGATAACGACACACGTTGTCCGGATGGCTCCTCGAAGGAGCCGACATGGACCAGGACAGCGACGGCAGGTTCCCCGATGACAGCCGAGTGGAGGTCCGTTACCCGCGTAACCGGCAGGAAGAGGAGGGTGACCGGTCGGAATGGCCGTGGCTGCCGGGGTCAATTCTAGGTCAGTGCGGGCCGGACGAGTGGCATGTGTGCGTGGAGGTCCGCGAGTTGGCCATGCTGGACGATGGCCGGCCGGCGCCGGACGGGACGGCGGACCAGGAACTGCTCTACCCGTGCTGTTTCCGGGACGGCAGCGAGATCCGGCGCGTCACTGACGGGGAGGAACGGTGATCCCCGCGGCGGTGGCGGACAGCTTGCTGTTCTGGCTGGGGATCATCGACGGGCTGGCCGCGGTCTATATCCTGCCCACCGTGATCGGCATCGCCCGCCAGGTGGAATGCCTGGGTCTGGTCATCTGTTTGAACGTGATCCCAGTCGGGTGGCCCGCAGCCCTGATCCTCGCCTGCCTGATGCCGCGCAAGGAGATCAGCCACGCTCCTCACCGGCGGCCGCCGCTTGGCCGGTAGCAGACGCTGATCGGGCGACACCGGTGAGGTAGCGGGGGCAACGCGGCGGTTGCGGAGGACGATCACCTGGGCATGTGCCGCATGGCTCGCGATGAGCCGACGGACGCGCGGAGCCATCCGCTTGCGGTATCTGGATGCGGGCGCGACACGGGAATCGGGTCCCGATCACGCTGAGCGTCCTCATCGCATGCGCGGGCGCTGTTATTGCTTGCAGTGCTGGCCAACGCGATCCAGTCCTTCACACCTACGAGATGGAAGAGTGAAAAGGCTCATCGGGAGGGCCGTCAGCGAGGCTATTCGCTCCTGCCGACACATCCTCGCGCATAATTCTCCGCACCTTTTCGGGTTCTTCCAGAATGGGGCTGTGAGCAGACCTGTCAAATGAATAGAACCCCTTCAGCGGTGCCTTCAGTCTTTCTGAATAATCCTTTGCCAGCTGGTAACTGACGGTGTAATCGTATACGCCGTGGAAGAAATAGGCGGGAAGGGAAAGGTCTGGCACCCGTTCGGACAGATCAATGAGGTTTTCTCAGCGAGTTTCAGCTGATCATCTTGTGCTCGAATTGCGTGAGGACGAGTGCGGCTTTGACGATTTCGCCGATCGTGGTCGGGCTGAGGCGTGACGTGCTGGATGGCGTGCCACCGCTGGGACATCAGCGCGAAGCCGCGTTCGCCCTGGTAGCGGAGGGCGCGCAGCAGCGCGTTGCGGGTTTTCGTATTGATATCGAGTTCGCCGCGCGCGCGGTTTCTTCACCGGGACGTGCACGCCCGCGCCGGCGCCTTCATACCCGGAATCGGCCAGGATGGGCAGGTCTTTCAGGTAGGGGCGGGCCCCGGGCAGGACGAGCTCGCGGGCGGCGGTCAGGTCATGGGTGCTGCCGGGCAGCACGTCGCTGACCCACAGCGGGACGCCGCGCGGCGCGGTCAGCGCCTGCACGTTCCCGGCGGGCTCGTGCGCCTTGCCGGAGTACCACTTGTCAATCTCCTTGCCCTTTCTTGCTGGTCTTCTTGTCCGCGCACCGGTCGGAGGAGATGAGGGTGCCGTCCAGGATCAGGTAGGGAAGCCCCTGCTCAGCGGCCTTTTCCAGGGCCTCGCGCAGCGTGGGCGCCTTCGCGGCGAGGACCTCGACGGCCTCGTCCTTGTACCGGTAGGCGGTGGCCTGGGAGATCCCGGACCCCCGCGCCGAGCCGGCGGATGTCCGGCCGGTCCCGGAACCAGGCCAGCGCGAACAGCGCCTGCTTCCAGCAGGTCAGGGCACGTGTCCCGTTCCGGGTGCCGATCTCGCGGCGGTGAGCGGCCAGCAGGCCCGACACGAACAGCACCAGTGGCAGCGGGACGTCAAGGATGACACGATAGGACAGCACGCGGAGCCTCCGGGCCGGCAGGGATCTTGGTCGAGACCTCTTGTACCGGGGCTCCGCGCCTGCCCGGGGATCTCCAGTTATGTCCGCGTGTCTGCCCGTATGACCGTTACGCCAGGAACGCCGGGTTCACCCTTGCTGAGAAAACCTCAGTAGCCAGCATCTCCTCCCACAGGACGCTCACCCCGGACGAGAGCTTGCCGCGCCACATCTTGATCTTCTCGCCCAGCGTGTACTGCGGGCTCCTCAGCGACGGCCAGACGATGCCGGCAAGCACGGACTTCATATCATGTGTCGTGCCCACGCCCAGCCGGTGCATCGCCTTGTCGCGCACTGCAAGGTATGCCCCCGGCGTGCCACCCGTCATAGTTACCGGTACCGCCTCAAGCTTGCGTGCCATCCTGCGGTTACCGGCCTGCTTGAACCGCTGGAGCAGGTACTCGTACGCCAGTGTCTCGGACTTCAGCTGGTGCACCATCTGAGCTACGCCAATGTACGCGTTGTAAAATTCGGGTGCCTGGGCGGCGGCCTGCAGTCCGATGAACGTCCCCCCCGAATGTGCCATGAGGTAGATCTTCTCTTTGCCGAAGCGGTTCCGAAGGTAGCCAGTCACCGCCAACGTGTCGGCTATGAATTGCTCTGACGTCATCGTTTCGGGCGGGATGCCAGGACCGTATGATAGCCCGGCGCCCCGCTGTTCCCACCAGACCACCGTAAAATCATTCTCAAGACCTGTGGGATACCGCTCCGTAAGGAAATACTCCGGCAGACCCCCATGAAGGCACAGCAACACCGGATGCGTTGCATCTTTGCTCTGGATGAACATCCCCTGCCGCACGCCGTTGATATCGGCAAAAGCCTTCTCCGAGATGCTGCCGCGCAGCGGGCGGTCGTCCTGGTCTAGGAGAGGCTCCGGTCTTCCACGGCCCAGCAGCTTCAGCACGCCCACAAGAATGAGTGTGCCACCCGAGAAGAGAAAGATCATGACCCGGCTCATAACCCAGCCAGGCCCAGCGGCACGGGAGGACGGAATAGACTGGTACCTGCGCAAATCAGCCGCTGCTGAGCTGAGACGGCATCACCAAGCCCGGTTCAACGTCCTCACCGCCAGGCGGGGGCATGCGGCAACCGCGCTGGGGGTAGCGGCCGGGCTTGAGCTGCCGCTGGCAGGCCTGTGCCTGTGGGTGGCCGCTCTCTACGCCCGGGCGGTCGAGGTCGCCTGGCCGTACGTGCGCTCACTGCGAATGGCGGCTGCCCGCAGGGACGCCAAGGCCAGCCAAGAGTGAAATGGTAGGCAGGCGGCGGTGGGATCCTTCCGCGTCCGGCTGGAGGGTCGACCAGCCTGAAGCAGGCACCTTCCGCGGGGCATTCCTTTGCGCCCTGGGGGCGCTGCAGGTGCGCAAAGGCCGCCTTTCATTGGCTGCCAGGCGTACTGATCAGGGCACCGGGCGCAGGTGCTGGCTGGTACCAGACCCAGGAACGCCAGCGGGTCGATGCCCAGCAGGGGCTCGTTCCGCAGGGCCCGCTCCCAGTTCGCCAGGATCTCACCACGGCGGAGCACGGCCCATTCCCGGACGGAACTGAAGGGCCCTGGGCTCAAGGCCGCCGGCCAGCACCTCACCGTCCGCCGAGACCGAAGCGCGACGGACGGCGTGGTAGGCGTGAAAGTGTGCCACTGGGGCCGCAGACGTCGACAGCCGGCACACATCGAGGAGACTGCGAAAGGCGAACTTGTACAAGTTTTAGTACACTATTGGGTATGACTGATCCGGCGGTGATCCACGTGCACCCGCTGTCCGAGGTGAGGCGGCGGCTTTCCGGGATCGTCGCACGGTTCCGGCGTGAGGGCCTGGCCGCCGAGCCCGTCGCGTTTGGGTCGCACCGCAAGCCCGAGGCCATCCTCCTGCCGTACGAGGTCTACGAGCGGTATGAGGCGCTCGCGCAACAGCACACCCGGCTGGGCTACGCGCTTGCTGCGGCGCAGTCCGTGCAGGCCGAGCTGCCCGGCGCGTTCAGCACAGATCACGACCGGGAGGTTGCGGCGTACGTGGACGGAGAGATCAGCGCTGCTGAGCTGTACCGCCGGACGGTCGCCCGCTACCGGCGGCCGTAATTGGCCGAGGATCCGTATAAGGACCCGATTACCGGAGTCTTTTACAACAAGCTCGGGCTGGGAAACGCCGCTGAGCTTGAGGCGGCGGAGCGGGAGATCACCCACGCCGCGCTGATCCTCCTCGAGGAGACGCCCGTTCCTGCCAGCTACGGCTTGCCCCACCTGCGAGCGATCCACCAGAGGATCTTCGGCGACATATGCGAGTGGGCCGGGCAGCTCCGGACGGTGGCCATCGCCAGGGGCGCCATGTTCTGCCTCCCGCTGTACATCGAGTCCTCTTCGGCTGTCATCTTCCGCGAGCTGCGTGGCGAGGAGTTCCTGCGTGGCCTGGGCCGGGACGCATTCACCAGGAGACTGGCCTACTTCCTGGGAGAGGTCAACGCGCTGCACCCGTTCCGCGAGGGCAACGGCCGTACACAGCGGGCCTTCTTCGGACAGCTCGCCCGCGACGCTGGATACACGCTCGCCTGGCAGCACCTGGACGCCGCCCGCAACGTCGCGGCCCCGGCCGCGACCATGCGCGGTGACCCGGAGCCGATGCGGGAAATGCTGGACACGCTCGTGAGGGAACGCACCTGACCATCGCATGATGCGCCCAGACCCCTCTTACCTGCATCCGTTTGTGACCGCAAGCGTTCGATCTCTGGGGGTTCACGGTCATGGTCACCTTGGTCTGGGGATGCCTGAGTATGCTCCCTGTCCCCTTATAGCTGCCGGGTTCTGCGAGCGGGCGGGCGGGTCAAAGGGGCGCGCAGCGCCCGCGCAGCGGCGCCGCAGGCGCCCTTGACGCGATCGTCCGGGAGCGGATCATGCCGGGCGGCGGGGGGCAGGGAGCCCCTGGTGGCGGGATACGGTTCAGGGGTTCAGGCTGGTGGCCTTCCTGTGCGGGGTGACCAGCCGTGGCGGCCGGTGCCGGGCGCGGGGCCAGGAGCAGCCAGCCTTACCTAGGTCCGCGGGGCACAGGCGCTGCCCCGGCGACATGATGATTGATTGGGTGTCCCCGCCTTGGGGGATGCGGCCGCTCAGTCTAATCAGGCCGTCCGCCTGGCCCCTTGAGGCCGGCAGCGGCTGACAGCGGATCGGCGGGAGCTGGCCGCGGTGGTTCCCCATCGGGTGAGCGAGGCTGCGGCGGGCCCGGCCGGGCCGGCGCGGTCATGGGCTGGTCACCGTGTCATGGAGCGTGGGGTCTCAGGCGGCGGCCAGCGCGTCGTCGCCGAGCTCGGCCAGGATGTGGCAGGCCTGGCGGAGGATCTTGCGGGCCTCGGACAGCGCAGCGCGCTTGCCGTTGCAGCGGTCCTTCACCTGGGCGTAGTAGCGGTGGTCCGGGGCCGAGGACCGGGCGTGGGTCTTGCCGGCCCCGTAGACCGCCCAGCGCAGTACCGGCGGCCCCTGCCGGGACAGCCGCCCGGGCGGGCCTTTGCGGTCGGAGGAGTAGACGGTGATGTCCAGCCCGGCGAACCGGACCGCCTTGCGGGAGGAGGAGAACCGGCCTTTCCCGGCCAGCCAGCAGGTCATCGCCAGCGCGGTGACCGGCCCGACCCCGTACAGCCGCGCGGCCAGGACCTTCGCGCCGGTCAGATGCCGGGCGGCGTCCAGCAGCTGATGCCGTAGCTCGTGCAGCCGGCTTTCCAGCATGCCGGTCATGTCCAGGGCGGTGGCGACCTGCAGCTGCCCGGCCGGTGACAGGTGGGCGGCCGCGGCCGCCCGCAGCGCGGCTACGCCCTGCTCGGTGCGCAGCGTGCCCTCGCTCAGGGCCGGGGCGCCCTGGTGGAACAAGACCGCGTGGATGCGCTGCACCCAGGCCGTGTGCTCGGCCCGCAGGTCGTGATAGGTCTCCAGCAGCGCCCGGCATTCCAGGATGTGGCTGGGCGGGATCCAGCACTCCGGCAGCCGTCCCCCGGCCAGCAGCATCCGCAGGTGCCGGCAGCCGGTCTTATCGGTCTTGGCGTGCCGCTTGCGGCCGCGGGCAAACGCGGTGCCGGCCGGCTCGGCCAGATGCGCCGCGACCCCGGCCGCGGCCAGCTCCCCGGCGACATACCGCCAGCCGGTGCACCCCTCGACCGCGAACGCGACATCATCGCGGCCAGCGAACCGCGCCAGCCAGGCCCGCAGGTGCGCCCGGTCGGCCGGGCTGATCTGGCCGCGACGCACCTGCCCGGTGCCGGTGCCGAGGTAGTCGAAGGTGATCTGCTTCCGGTGGATATCCAGCCCGCCTACGATGGGCATCGGGACCTCCTCAAGCTCCGGAGGGGCGCACGCGCCCCATGCGAATTGGCTACGCGGTCAATCGTGACGCGCGTCTGAGCTGGGGAGGTCTCTCGGCACCCGGCCGCGACCTCAGCTCAGTACGGCTCGATGCATGTCATCTAATAGAGACTCCTGTAGGCGTTGCGGTTCGCCGTAGCGTTCCAGAGGTCCAATGGGCCTGGCTCCCGAACCGATCTGTACCGGAACGATCCCCTCTGGTCTGGTTCGTTGGAGGCGCGCAGAACGGAATCTTCTGGCGAATACA
Source organism: uncultured Actinomycetes bacterium (assembly GCA_963808295.1). Taxonomy (GTDB): domain Bacteria; phylum Actinomycetota; class Actinomycetes; order Streptosporangiales; family Streptosporangiaceae; genus Bog-532. Next base: position 9,921 of record CAWEFP010000013.1, read on the forward strand.
CGGCGAAGTTCAGCTGCCCGGAGCTGTAGCGCCTGGTCAGGACGAGTATGGGAGTTGTCTGCAGGACCGCCCCGCCGATCGCTGGGCATGGCCGCGTCGAGAGGCCCAAGGTCCCGGACCCGAAGAGACTGTCGGCCCTGATACGTGTCCCGCCCGGGGCATAAGCAGGTGGTCGTTGGCTCAGGTGCGGCTGGGGTGGGTGAGGAGCGATGCGATCGAGAAGCGGCCTGGAGGAGAAGGCGCAGGGCGCGAACGCCAGCGATCGAACGGACAAGCGAGGCCGGCGTAGACGCTGGACTCGGCGCAACGTCGCCGCCGCGACGCTGCTGGTGTACGCGAGCACGTTCTTGTGGATGACCGCGTCGTTCGCGGGAACCAAGAAGCCCCGGGTGGGGTGGCATGGACGCTTGCCACCGTCGGCGCGCTTGTCAGCCTTGCATTGTTCGCGCTCGCCGCGTGGGGCCTGTTCAAGGCCACATCGTGGTGGGAGCGGGTCGCGTCGGCCGGTGCCATCGTCGGCCTGGTGACGCTGGTGCCGTATGGGATCGCCGCCTCCTCGACCGGCGTCTCAGGACCCGGGCTCAACAGCGCCATCCACATTGCGGGCAGCGCTGCAGTCCTGCTCGTGTTGCTGGTTCCTGCCCTGGAACGCCGCATGCAGGCGTGGCTGTCGGGTGCGGGCCGGCGCGGGAAGCCGCGGCAAGCCGGTCCGTGGCCCCGGCACGGATCCGCGGCGCCGGTGATCGCATCATCAGCGTGAAGATGAGAGGGGCACGGATGAATGCGACCGCGAGCGGCACGATCAGGGACCGCCGCACGGTAGTCATCGAGGCCGCCATCGACATCGAGCGTCCTGCTGAGGTGGTGTTCGGCTACTGCAGCGATCACACCCACGAGATCGAGTGGAATCCGGCGATGCGCCGCGTGGCGAAGCTCACTGATGGGCCCATCGGCGTCGGAACCCGTTACGAGATGGAGTTCCTGCCCGGACGTCCCATGGTCGCGGGGTGCGTGCGGTTCGACCCGCCGGCCTCTTGGACGGTGGCGGGTTCGGCGAACGGGATGAGGTCGTCGTTCTCCGGCCGGGTCACTCCGGTCCCGGCCGGTGCGCGCCTCGGCCTTCGCATGGAGATCGAGACCCGCGGGCTCCTGCGCGCTGCGCTGCCGCTGCTGCGGCGCCGGATGCCCCGGAACCTACGGCGCGACATCACCCTCATCAAGGTCAAGCTCGAAGGCCGGGCTGAGCCGCGCCCATCACCACCGGAGGTGCCCGCAGGCGGTTCGGATGCAGCGCTGCGGGCGGTCAAGGCCATTCACACGCTGGTCTGGTTCTCCATCGAGGCGTGCATGGTCTATGTCCTGTACGCCGGGTTCGCCGGGCGATCGGACCGGCGCGCAGGCATCGCCGCGGGAGTGGTTGCGACCGAGAGCCTGATCTTCGCCGGGAACGGGTTCCGCTGCCCGCTCACCCAGATCGCCGAGCGCCTGGGCGCCGAGCGGGGCTCGGTCACCGACATCTACCTGCCCAGGTGGTTCGCCCGCAACCTTCCCGCCATCCACGTTCCCTTGATCGGCCTGGCCGGATTCCTCCATGCCAGAAACCTTCGGACCCGGCGCTGACCCGGCCGGACCTCGCTGACTGGAGCGGTTGAGCCCGCCCGGCGTCGCCGCGGCCGCAGGACGATAGGGGATCGAGATGGCACCAGCATGGTCCGAACCTCCGCCGTAACTAGTGCCCGACTCAGAGAAAGAAAGTACGGACGAACGACCTGGCCTGGCGAAGACGGAGATCACGCCAGAAACGTTGTTCTGAGCGGCACGGGCAGTCCCCGCATCGCGGTCATTGACAGACGAAAAATCGGCGATATGCGCTGAATATCTGATGCCGTCGCGGGACGGCCAGGTTCGGGCATCCTTACGGTAGCGGGTTGTCAGCAGAGGTGACCGTTGCGCTTGCCATCTCCCAACTCGTGACTGGGCAAATTTCTAGCCTGTGCATATCGGCACGATCCGCCCAGGTTGCGATAACGACACACGTTGTCCAGGTGGCTCAGGAGATGGAGCCGCATGGTGGACGAGGACAACGACGGCCGGTTCCCCGACAACAGCCTGGGAGAAGTCCGCTTCCCGCGCAACCGGCCCTGCTGCGCCGGTCGCCTCCCAGCGCAAGGGAACCGTCATCGTGGCACTGCGGTGCACGGGTTGAGGAAGCGCACCTGCACCAGTTTGGAAACGCCGGGTGCGTCGCCGGACGGGGCCGACTCTGATCAGGCGACAGCTCAGCAGCTGCGTCCGGGCCGGCGGCAGCGGGGGACGACGGAGGGCCCTGCTGCCGTGCGCTCTCACCGCCGGGCTGCGCGGCCAGCGGGTTCGGCCGGTCCCGCCGATCGTGGCCGCAATGGTGCTCGTTTAGCGTGGTGGCCGTGCGGGGCGTGCCGTGGTGGGGCGTGGTCTCATCGGCCGCCGCTCCGGTGCTGCTGTTTGCCGGGTGGACAGTTGCTGCCGCGCTGCAGCCGGGCTCTTTCGACGCGGCGGCCGGCACTGTCAGCGCCCTGGCGGCCGTGGGCGCTGCCGACCGGTGGGTGATGACGCTCACCTTCGCCGTGGTGGGGGGCTTCGAGGTCATGACCGGGCTGGCGCTTCGGCCGGCGGCCTCACCCGGGCGGCTGATCTTGATGGCAGGCGGCATCGCTGGCATGCTGGTGGCGGCGAACCCCGAGCATGCCGGTGGCTCGCTGGCACACGCGGTCTGGGCGATGGCCGGCTCTGCCACCCTGGTGGCCTGGCCGGGTGGAGCGTGGCGGCAGGGGGCCTCGGTGCCGTGGGGACTGCGGCCGGCTGTTTCGGTCAGCGCCGCTGCGCTGCTGCTCAGCCTGCTCGCATGGTTCGGTGCAGAACTCATCACCGGGGCCCGGGCAAGTGGGCCTGTCGGAGCGGGTTCTTGGCTTGGCGCAGGCACTCTGGCCGCTAGCGGTGGTCTTGTCCTGCCGCCTGAGCCAGGCCCGCGCCCGGGTGCCACCCCCGGGCCTCGCCGGTGCTGGCACCCGGCGTTTAACCGTGCGGGAGTGGGTGAAGCAGGCGGGACGCGATGCGGGGACCAGCCAGGATGGCAGCCTGACCAGCACGGAGCGCCGCGAGCTGGCGGAGTTGCGGCGGGAGAATCGCCGGCTGCGGGAGGACGTGAAGATTCTCAAGCGTGCGACGGCTTTCTTCGCCAAGGAGACCCGGTGAACGCCTGCCCGTTCATCGAGGCGGAGAAGAGGTGCAGGCGCAACGTCAAAAGTGCGTGCGAGCTGCTGAAGGTCTCGCGTGCGGACGGCAGCGGTCCATCGCCGGACCGCTGCCGTCCAGGTTGGGACAGCCGCTACTTCTTCCCCTTCTTGGTCTTCTTGGTCTTCTTGGTCTTCTTGGCCACGCGTATCACTCCACTTCCCGACTCGGGACGGTCAACGATATGTTGACCGGACAGCGTCAACATATCATTGACCAGTGCCGGTTTGTCGATACGCTGTGATGGTGGCCTCCAAGAGTCCCGTCAGACGGATCACCGCAGCGCTCGGCGCTCTCGACGTCGCCGACGGGCCGATCAGCCGGCTCGAAGCTGCCCGGCGCCTGCGAGAAGCGGCAGAGGAGCTGGAGGCCGCCCAGGTTGAGGCCGCCCGCAAGGCCGGCGCCACCTGGAACGAGATCGGCGCGTGCTACGGGCTCACCAAACAGGGCGCCCAGCAGCGCTTCCGGGCTGCCCGCAACCAGGCCAAGGCCGTTACTGCGGCGCCTGAAAAGAAGAAGGCTGGCCCGATGGCTTCACCAGGGTGAGTAACGCCGGATTCGTTCTTGAGCTGCAAGGAGATAGCCCGCTGGGCAGACGTCCGCCAGCATCGCATCGGCCACCCCGAGCGGCACGATCCGGGTCAGCTACCCAGATGCCCGGAGGCGAACCCCCGCCGCCACAGTGATCATGTTCGTGATGGTCCAGACAGCAAGAGGCCTCGCGCTCGCCGCGCTCATCGCCTTCTACGGCCTCAACGGCCGACGGCTCACTCTTACGCACGATGCCGCATACGAACTGAGCACATGTCTGCCAATGCAGCCACACCCCACCACTGTGCAAACAATAGCGACACAGGTCGTTTCGGCTACGGCACCAGTTCTGCGGCGATCCGCTCATCCGTCCTGATCGGCGAAGATGTCTTTTAGGAGGAGCCTGAGCCGCGCGGGCGGTTCCTCTTCGGGGAAGATCTCGCGCACCGAGGCGAGGACGTCATCGACAGTGTGCAGGTCGAGCATCTGCGCGAGTTGCCGGATGTCTTCCGCGTCACGAGGCCGGGCTGCGAGCGCTTTCATGGCCAGAAGATGCTCGGGAGAGGCGGCGAAGACGCGAAGGCCAGGGTGATCGAATACCCGGGAGGCCGCCGAGTCCCCGCCAGGCGCGACATAGGAACTGGCCTGCTCGTTCAGCCACCAACGGGGCAGATCGAGCTCGGCAGCCACCGCCAGTGCTTCCTCAAGAACGATGCCGTGCGGCTTGAAGAGGGCATCGACGTCACGAGTGGCCCTGCGCGAGTCGTACGCAAGGGCCATCGCAGCACCGCCGAACACGTAGAGGTCTGCCACCACGCCGCGCCTGGCAAGCCGGTCGCCAAGACGGCGGAACGCCTCCTCGATGCCCGCGCGGTCGAGCAGTGGCGAGGGATCGCTCACGCGGCGTCGATCTCGTAGTCGGCGACGAACACGCCCCGCTTGCGGAACGCGGCCGGAGCATGCACGAGCGCCTGCGCGCGCGCGCCCGGAGTGTCGAACGGGAACCAGAAGCGCCGCAGCCCGCGGAATGCCGACCACCCCGGCGCGTCCTTGCCATCTCGCATGGCAAGGTGCTCGGCAAGCCCCGCGAAGAGCACGTCCCAGCGCTCATCGCCGATCGATCCCGGTGCATCCGCGAGCAGGCGCTGACGCGCCCCTGCCGGCTCCCGGTGATACTCCTTCAGGAACTCCACGACCAGCCGCCATCGCGTGTCGAAGTCGGGCTCGGCGGCGATGAAGCGAGCAAGCTTAGCAAGGCTCATCGGCTGGTAACTCACAACCACAGAGTAGCGAACGCGTTCCATCCCGCACCGCTTCCGGGACGTGGCCCCCGAGCGCGCATGCCATCGGCGCTGAGGCGGCCATGCCTGCGCCTCAAGCCAAATCCGTCAGTTATTTTCCCAGCTCAACGGCCGTATATACCAATGCAGCCACACGCCACGGTGCAAACGATAATGACACACATTGTCCGCCTGGCTCCAAGAAGGAGCCGACATGCACGACTACGACAAGGACAACGACGGCACGTTCCCCGACGAGAGCCCGGTCGAGGTCCGCTACCCCCGCTAGCAAGCAGGAAGAGCAGGGCGACCGCGAGCCGTGGCCATGGCTGCCTGGGACGATTGTAGAACAATGCGGGCCGGAGGAATGGTACATGTGCGTCGAGGTCCGCGAGCTGGCCGTCCTCCGCGACGGTCGGCGCGCACCGCGCGGCACGGCCAGCCGTAATCTCTACTACCCGTGCTGCTTCAGGGACGGCTCGGAAATCCGGCCGCGCACCACGCCCGGCAGTGCGGCCTCCGGCGCGCGGCGCGGGGCGGCCCGGTGACCGGGGACCGGGTGATCCGCTTCACGACGGCGGCCGTGGTCTGCGCCGTGGCCGCCTTCGCGGCGGTGGTCAGCTACTCCCACATCTACGGCCTGGGACGGGCACACGGCCAGGACGGCACGGCGGCCCGGCTGCTCCCGCTCAGCGTGGACGGGCTGATCCTGGCCGCCTCGCTCGTGCTGCTGCACGAGGCCCGCAATGACCGCGACGCGCCAGCCCTGGCCCGCTTCATGCTGTGGCTCGGCATCAGCGCGACCATCGGCGCGAACATCGCTTACGGCGCGGGATACGGGCTGCTCGGCGCGCTGATCTCGGCCTGGCCCGCGGTCGCGTTTATCGGTGCGGTGGAGATCGCCATGCAACTCGTGAGACGTTCCCGCGGGCCGCAGGTGGCCACCACCGTGCCAGACGTGTCAGAGGTGCCGGGCGATGCGGAGCAGGCGGTCCGCGCGGCCTACGCGGCGTCGGTCGCGGCGGGTGTGCCGCTGAGCCAGCGGGCCATGGCCGAGCGGTTCGGCCTGTCCCGGCGCAGGGTAGGCCAGCTCGTTACCCAGGTCACCGCATCCGGCAACGGCCATCTGCGCGAGAAGGAGGTGGCGTGAAGCATGCAGAGCTACGACGAGACGCCGTGGTGGTGCCAGTTGCTCTGGCCATGGTTCGGGCCGCCATGGTACGCGGAGATCGAGGACCCGGATGCCTGGCTGGACGCGATCAGGCGGCAGTTCGCCCGGCAGACCGGTGAACTGGCTGACAACCTGGTCGGCGACGACCGCCCGGCGAGGGATACCTGGCCAAGGCGGGAAGGCTGACCGCCGCCCGCCACCAGGCCGAAGAGATCATCAGGCACGAGTACGGCCCGCTGACATCAGATGATGAGGACGACCGCGACGAGGGTGACGAGCCTGGCCCGGCCGGGGAACGGCCGGTGGTGATCGAGCGCGACCATCCGTCGTGGCGGAGGTAGATGCCGAGCAGCAGGAACGCATCGGCCGTCCCGCCTCAAAATAGGCTCACTTCGCGCCGAGCAGGCCGGACGCTCCCGCTGGTCTATCTGACTGGCAGGGGCATCCTGCGTCATGGCTGGCGACTCCAACCAGCAAGGCGTTACTCGCGCTGGTCGGCTGGAGAGGACATCCATGCGTGGACAATCTGGGCGGCCCGATGGTACTCACGCGCATCGAGGGTGAGGCTAGCGTTGCGGCAGCAGTGTCATGCCGATCACTCTTGAGAGAGCGCGTTGCGGGGGATAGTGGCATGATTCCGGGTTGTAACCGATGGCTCAGTTTCGCAAGACCTTGATCGGGTGTTCGTGAAAGAAATCGAGCTGGCTATTGGGCCAGGTAACGTCCGAGGCAAGTTCCGCGTGGAGGTAACACGGTCTCCTGCAGGAGAGGCCTCTGCGACGGTCGCCTTGGACGCCGACGCTCTTAATGGCGCGGCGGGACAATTGCAGCAGGCCGTGCTCGCTTCGGCTGTCGCTAGCCGCTCGGTGCTGTCGGAAACCGAGCGGCCTCTGCGCGAGGTCGGCTTGGCGTTGTTCTCGGCGCTGCTGGGGTCCGGTGAAGTGGCCGGGCGGTATCGAGCTAGCGCGGCGCTAGCGACGAGCAGGGCCAAGATCTGCGGATAGTGCTGCGCATCGCTAGCGCAAAACTGGCAGGACTGCCTTGGGAGGCGATGTACGACGAGGCGGCGGGCGCATACGTGTGCCGACGGGATCAACTGGTCCGGAACGTGCCTGTCGCTTCGGTTGTCGCATCACTCACAGTGCGCCCGCCGCTGCGGATCCTCGGCGTCGTCTCTTCCCCCCGGGGACTGGCGGCCCTAGACGTAGAAAAAGAGCAAGAGCAGTTGACCCGTGTTCTGGCCGGACTGCGTGGTGAGGGCCTAGTCGATTTGCGCTGGGCGCATGACGCAACCTGGGCGAGCTTGCACGAGGTGTTGCTCGGCAATGAGTGGCACGTGGTGCACTTCATCGGACACGGGGATTTCGACGCTGAGAGGGACGAGGGGCTTCTGGCTCTGGTTGGTGAGGATGGACGGGCCGAGTGGGTGGAGGCAGATCGGCTCGTAGACCTGTTCTGCCAAGCCCGCCCTATGCCGCGGCTCGTAGTCCTCAACTCCTGCTCTGGAGCCGCGACCGGAGCGCAGGACCTGTTCGCGAGTACCGCTGCGGCCCTGGTACGCGGTCGAGTTAGCGCGGTCGTTGCGATGCAGTACGCGATCTCTGATGCAGCGGCAGCGGCGTTCGCGCGAGGTTTCTACGCGGCCATCGCTCGCGGCCGCGGTGTCGATGATGCCGTCTCCAGCGGCCGCGTAGCTATTCTCGGTATTCGCGCTCGCACCCTGGAGTGGGTTACGCCGGTGATATACCTGCGCGGGCATAACAGCCGCCTGTTCCTTGTGCCTCCCAGGCCGTCGTCGATCGGTGAGCTCCGGTAGATCAACACAGCGTAGGTCAGCACTGCCCGCATCGAATCACGAGACGAAAGACGAGCCGCAGGCCAATGCCCAGAGATCGATCAGCAGCACCAGCCCTGGGAATCACTGCGCGAACGGGTGCAACGACGGGTAGCTGAGGCAGAATTCAGAACAGATGCGGTTCGCTGGCAGGTCACTGAGCTGGAACGTCTGATCCATGACCGGTCGCGCACTCTGACCTCGTACAGACGGCGGGTCGAAGACATCTTTATCATTCAAGGCCCGGACGCATTTGTCGCCGCCTTGCAGCGGGCGCTTATCACCTCGGTCTATCCGGATGGTCTGCATAGCTCCTGCCGTGCTTTGTACCGGCCGGAGGCTCGCGAATTGATAATCGAGTATGAACTGCCGCGCTCTGACGTAGTACCTGCGGTAGCGGAATACCGTTACGTAGTGGCGAAGGATATCATGCAGGTGCAACCGCGTAAGGAAGCTGAGATCAAGAAACTGTACCGAGATCTGATGGCTCGTGTGACGTTGCGGGCACTGGCTGAAGCCTTCGACGTGGCACCGGTCGCCGTGGTACGGAAGATCATGTTCAACGGCTATGTCTCGGCCAAGGACCGCGCAACCGGCAAGCCGAGCCGACCTTGCCTCATCAGTCTTGCGTCACTCGGGATGCCTTCGCTGAGATCAGTCTGGATGCACCTGAACTCGACCCGATTGCCTGCCTGCGTAAGTCTCTCAATGCATTGGTCTCGCCGCATCCCTACGATCTGGAATCGGTCCGCCCGGTCGTGGAGTTCGACCTTTCGAGGTATCAGGTTCGCAGAAATAGACGTGCTCGCGAGCCTAGGCGGCCGCCCGACCTGCTTGCCCTCAAGCCTGTGGAGTTCGAGCACCTCATCCGTCAACTCTTCGAGGCGATAGGCCTGAAGTCATGGGTCACTCAGGTGTCGCGCGACGGAGGTATCGACGGGGTCGCCGTCAATGAGGACCCCATTCTAGGAGGGCTTTGCATCATTCAAGCTAAACGGTATACCAAGATGATCGGCCTAGAAGCGGTGCGCGCACTGGCTGGCGTCGTAGATGACAAGCGGGCTGCCAAAGGCGTGCTAGTAACCACCTCCTGGGCGGGCAAGGCAAGCCGGGATTTCGCCGCCCGCAACGGCAGGATCGAGATCATCGAGGGCCAGCACCTGAAATCACTGCTCCTGGAACATCTCGGGCTGGACGTGCGGATAAGCTTGCCGGAGCTGCCCCCTGACTCAGAATAGACTTATGTCTTAGAACAGCGCGGCAAGAGCACGCATATTCCCGGTGACGGACGGCTGGAAATCACTTATCCTGAGCAGGCCGAACGTGTGCGCCACGCCCGCGCCGGGCTACGGCGCAATGCCACTCAGCCTAAGTTGATCTTGGTTTTGGGGTGTGTCGCTCCGTGGTGTTCTGGCTGGTGGCCGGCATGATCGCGGCTTATGGCAGACAATGGCGTGGTGACTGCGGGCGGCCGGCTGACGGACTGGGTGTCGCTGGGGGTGCTGGCCGCGTTCGTGCCCCGGGATGCGGTCGATGACGCGGTCGCGGCGGCCGGGAAGCAGGCGAGGCGGTCGGACGGCAAGCTCCCGCCGCACGTGATGGTCTATTTCGTGATGGCGCTGGCGCTGTTCGCCGAGGATGACTATGAGGAAGTCGCGGCCCGGCTGACCGAGACGCTGACGGCGTGGGGCTGCTGGGATGATTCGTGGAGCGTGCCGGCGTCGGGCGGGATCACCCAGGCCCGCCAGCGGCTGGGATACGAGCCCATGAAAGAGCTGTTCGCCGAGGTGGCGGCGCCTGTCGCGGAGGAGCTGACCGCCGGGGCGTTCCTGGGGCCGTGGCGGCTGATGGCGATCGACGGGTTCGAGTGGGACGCCCCCGATACCAAAGAGAACGCGGCCGCGTTCGGGTTCGCTGGCGCCGGGGCTGATGACGCGGGCCGGCCGGCGTACCCGAAGGTGCGGGTGGTCACGGTCAGCGAGTGCGCCTCGCATGCGGTCGCGGACGCGGCGATGGGCGGGGTGGCGGGCAAGGGCGCCGGGGAGCAGTCGCTGGCCCGCAAGCTCTACCGCAGGCTGGACGAGGACTGGCTGCTGATCGCCGACCGGAACTTCTTCAACTGGGCGGACTGGTGCACGGCCGCGGATTCCGGCGCGCAGCTGCTGTGGCGGGTCAAGGCCGACCTCACGCTGCCGGTCCTGGACCTGCTGCCCGACGGGTCGTATTCATCGGTGCTGGTGAACCCGAAGATCCGCGGCAAGGCCCGGCAGGCGCTCATCGAGGCGGCCCGCGCCGGGCAGGACCTGGACGAGGACCAGGCCCGCTGCGTCCGGGTGGTCGAGTACGAGGTCCCCGACCGTGACGGTGACGGCAAGGGCGAGGTGATCGCCCTGGTCACCACGATCACCGAGATGACGGCGGCCCCGGCGCCGCTGCTGGCGGAGGCGTACGCCCAGCGGTGGGAGCATGAGACCGGGAACGCCCAGCTCAAGACCTACCTGCGCGGCCCCGGGCGCATCCTGCGGTCCAAGAGCCCGGACATGGTCCGCCAGGAAATCTACGGCTACCTGCTCACCCACTACGCCCTATCGGCCCTGATCTGCCGGGCCGCCACCGAAGCCGGCGTCGACCCGGACCGGGTCAAGTTCAAGCGCACCGTCCGCATCGTCCGCCGCCGGGCCGCCGACCCGGCGGCCTTTCCCCCCTGAGCAGCAAGAACGCATCCTCGCCAGGGTCATGGCCGACATCACCCGCAAGAAGCACCTCAATCCCAGGCGCCGGCACCGGACCTACCCGAGGGTGGTCAAGCGAGCCCGCCACAACTCCTACCGCGTCAAACGACCCGGTGACCACGGCATCCGCCACAGCGGACCCGCCACGATCAGCCTGGTCAACCACCGCAACCTCACACTCGCAGCATGATCAACTTAGGCTGAGTGGCATTGGGCTACGGCGGCCCGTCGCCATGTGCGGACTCAGCCCTAGTAGTATTTTGTTAGGTCGGGGTGAGAGCGGCAGCGAGACGGAGTGGTCTGACCGCGCCCGACCGGGGCGCTATTCCCGGCGGACCCGGCATTCGAGAGGATTCAGGGTGGACCGAATAGAGTGCCGGTGAGCATCCGTTGGACAGCGCTCACAGCTCCGTTTTGTTCTGACTCGCGAGTGCCTCTGCCGCACATCTGGAGTTCGGCCGAGGGCTTGTGCGGCCGCTCGTTATGGGTCCTTGAACAGGGCAGGAATCCGCGACTAGAGATACTGCTGTGCTTTCCTATCCTGGGAGGATGGGAGAGAGCGTATCCGACCGACAGGAGCCCGCGTGTCCGTGCAGAGCAAGCCCGTAACCTTCCGCACTCTCGACGGCCTCGCACTTGGCCGCCACGCTCGTCACCCCTGACGGCCAACCGAGCGTGCCTGGTCCTGGTCCACGGCGGCGGTGTTACCCGCGAGGAGGGCGGCTTCTTCACCCGGCTCGCAGGCGGGCTTGGCGAGGCTGGCGTGGCGTCCTTGCGTTTCGATCTCCGCGGTCACGGTGAAAGTGAGGGCCGACAGGAGGAGCTGACGCTCGCTGCCATCCTCAACGACATCAGGGTGGCGCTTGAGTACGTCCGGGAAGCGACAGGTGCTCGTCGGCTGAGCTTGCTCGGTGCGAGCTTCGCTGGCGGCGTCTGCGCGTACTACGCAGCCAGGCGGCCGGGCGAGCTTGACCGCCTGGTGCTGCTCAACCCGCAGCTCGACTACAAGCAGCGCACCATCGACAGCCGCCCCTACTGGACGGATGACCAGCTCGATGAGGAGATGGCGCGGCAGCTTGAGCAGGACGGTTTCATTCAGTTCACGCCGACGCTCAGGCACGGCCGCCCGATTCTCAACGAGGTGTTCTGGTTCGAAGTGCTGGCTGTGCTGCCTGAGATCACGGCGCCGACGCTGGTGGTGCACGGCACCAAGGACACGTTCGTGCCTGTCGAGGCCTCACGCTCGGCCATGGACCGGTTCACGGCCGAGCACAAGCTGGTGGAGATTGAGGGTGCGCAGCACGGGTTCGCGGTGCACGACGACCCGAAGTACCTGAACCCGCAGAGTCAGGAGTGGCAGGCGTTCGTGATCCGTACCGTGACGGACTGGATTACCGCGGAGCCGTAGCCAGCGCGTGTATGAGTGCTCGCGGGCCGGGCCGGGTACGCCACGGCGTCAGGGTGCCTGCCACGTCCGCGAGTACGCGGATGGTGCGTTCGGAGCTGGTTTCTTTGGCCACCAGGATCGCGTCCAGGCCGACCGTGGCAGCCTCGTCCGGCTCACCAGACAGCGCCAGGGCGGCTGCGCGGCGGGCACGGAAGAAGCCAGCGTCCCGCCGTGACAGAGTGCCGCTGGCGATCACGTCGGCGAACAGCACCGCGGCTTTGGCAGGCTTGCCCGCTTCGGTGTAGCAGGTCGCCTGCCGGAGCAGCAGCGTCTCGACGGTGAAGTACGCCCCGTCCGGACCTGGCGGATCGTCATCTGGTGAGCTGCCGGTGAGCAGGGTGCGGGCCTGGTCCATCTTCTGCTCGACTTTGCTCAGGCTCTCGCCGGTCATGGCCAGGCCGAAGGCTTGCTGCTGGGTGACCTCGGCGCGCACCTTGCGCGGGAACTGCCACGGGCCGTGCTGCGCGGCCTCGGCGAAGGTCACGACCCGGTGGGCCTCCCGCAGGTCGTACGCCATCTGGGATTTCTTGAGCAGCACGTAGCCCTGCATGGCGGTGTCGCCGGCTTCCTGGGCCCACTCCATGGCGCGGTCATACCAGTACGTCGCGCTCGGCGGATCTTGCAGGTCCCGGTACAGCCAGCCGGCGAACTCGGCGCCATCGGCGCCGAGCGACAGCAGCGCGCCGCGCACGTCGGGCTTGACCTCGCGGACGTGCTGGGAGATGGCGCCGAGGATGCCGAGTACCAAGGGCAGCGCCCGGGCCGGGCCGAGGTTGCCGTCATCGGCCTTGCTGCGGTTGAGCTGCTGGCGGAAGTAGCCGACGACCGACCCGTCAAGGTAGCGGCGGGCGTCATCGAGGGCGGCGGCGACGTGCTCCAGCTCGTCCAGGTCGCTGGCCGGCAGCGCATGCGCAGTGCTGCCGGCCGGGACTGGCTGGCCGCTGGCCAGCTCATCGAGCAGGCCGGTCAGGCCGTTTGCCCGCGCCGCTTGCATGTCGATCGGCAGCAGCACCGAGCGGCCGTGCAGGAGCACCGGCAGCGTCAGCGCTGGCGGTGCCTGGCCCGGTGGTGGCGTAACGCCGTCAGCCTCGTCCGGCAGTTTGAACCACAGGAGTTCGCCGGGATGCCGAGGGTTCGTGCCCAGCAGACCAGCTTGGTCAGTTCCTCGGGCGCGCGGCCGTTCTCGATCCGGCTGAGCTGCGCTTGGGTAAGGGCGAGCCAGTTGCCGACTGTTTCCTGCGACAGGGGCCGCGGGTGCCACGGATGGGTGCGGTAGGCGAAGATGACGCGGCCCATGTGCCAGGTGGCGAGCGCGTCGCGCATCTGGCGGGTGTCCCAGAACTCGCGCGGCACGTTCGGCGGCTTCAGCAGCGCATCCCGGGCACCGTGGCTGCATCCGGCGCAGCGCCTGCCGCGGTTGTCGTGCGCCAGGCGCGTGCCGCATCGGTCGCAGTAGCGAACCGGGTGCATGCTCGCCATCGATGCTCCGACTGTCCGCTCGGGGTGCGCTGGATGAACGCCGCTGCCTGGCAGTCTAACGACACTACTTGCGTTCCGTAGGCGGTCGTATGCGCTTCATGCATGAGACGCATACGTGAGGCGCGTGGTCGCCTCGGCCCGGCGAGCCGACGCTAGATGAGGAACATCTCACCTGACGAGACGTGATAGGAGGCGAAGCATGCCACGGTCCCTGTCTTCGCCACCGCGCGAGGCGGGTGCCCAGGCGATGACAGGCCCGGCTGCACCTCTGGAACGGCTGCGTCAGACCGCTCGGAGAGAGATCAACCGGCACGTCAACGTGAATGGTCGTTGCGGTGTCTGCGCCGTTGTTTTCCCGTGCGAGCGGGCGGTGCTGGCCGAAATGGTGCTCGGATCATTCTAAAGGAGTTTCTCGATGAGCGGCGGCAGGAGCATATCGGCGCTACCAGCATTCGGCGCCGTGGCCTGCGCTGATGAAGGCGGGTGGCGAGGAGCGCGCATGAATGACGACTGGCCATTGCGCAGCTACCTCGAACTCGGGACCTTGCCCGGCGCGGTGCCGTGCGCCCGGCTGCATACCAGGCATGTGCTCTGGGAATGGGGGCTTTCAGAGCTGAGCGAGCCGGTGGAATTGCTGGTGTCCGAGCTGGTCACGAACGCGATGCGGGCTTCGCAACTCACCGAGGACGCATCATCCATCCGGCTGTGGCTGCGGTCAGACAAGAACCTGGTACTCATTCTTGTGTGGGACGGAAATCCACGGCCTCCGGTACGCATCGATGTTACCGAGGATTCGGAGAGCGGGCGAGGACTGCTCCTCGTGGAAGTAATGAGCGATTCCTGGAACTGGTACCGGCCGGAAGGCATGAACGGGAAGATCGTATGGGCGCAAGTTTCAGGAAAGCCTCCAGGCGAAATGCCTCGCCGGGTGCCTGGGCAATACAGATAGGAACACCGGGGCTGTGATGCTGGAACGCGCGCTTGCCATTATCGGGCCGCCGGCCGCGGGCAAAACCACGCTGACCATGTGGCTGGGGAAGACGCCAGCGTGCTGCGTTTTCCGGCTACGTGAGCACGTGCCGGAGACCATGCTGGCCGCCACGGCCACAAGCGCGGAACGGCTGGGCTGGCTCGATGACCTGACTGTGGCCAGAGCGCTCCGCGGCTACATGGAGACGGTCATCCAGGCGGGCACGGCGCATACCGTGCTCCTGGACAATTTCCCAGGCTCCGATACGCAGGCACGCTTGCTGATGTCACTGCTCGGCAAGCTCGCCCCGTGGTGCGCACTGCACGTTGCCGAACTCATGTGCACCCCGGCTGTCCTGGAGCGCCGCGTCCGCGACCGGCGTGTCTGCCACCAGTGCGAGCACGACCCGATCCACGATCCGCGCCTGCCCGCCGAACCAAGCCCGACCGATTCCCGCCGCTGTGCGCGGTGTAACAGCATTCTCCATCCCCGGCGCGGTGACGCCCCGCGGCTGCTGGCCGCGCGCATGCAGCGCTATTCGAGAGCCGCCATCGGCATCCGCGCCGCCTTCGCCGAGGCCGGGATCGATGTCCTTCAGATCGACAGCAACCGTCCGCCAGAACAAACCGCGTCTGAATTGTCCCTGCTACTGGCAACCAGGAGCACCCCGCTATGACAACAACCGCACTCCCTATGCCGCACCTGCGCGGTACCCGCGACGGCTACGGCCACGCGCGCATGCCGCGCCACGCCACCGCGCCCGAGCCGGAACGCATCGACCGGGTGGCCTACGGCCGGTTCCGCAACGTCTACCTCTACATCACCGAAGCCTGCCAGCTCAGGTGCGAACACTGCTACATGGGCGAACGGCTGGACCGGGCACTCAAGATGCCGCTGCCGCAGATCATCGACACGCTGGCGACCTGGCGGCGGCTCGGCGGCAGCAAGCTCACCATCCTCGGCGGCGAGCCGACACTGCACCCGGACTACTGCGCCGCCATCCGCGCCGCCGGCCAGCTCGGCTACGAGCACGTCATCACCACCACGAACGCGCAGGCCCCGGCGCTGAAGAAGTTCCGCCAGCTCGAACCGGCCGACTTCGCCTACGTCCAGGTCAGCCTGGACGGCGGCAGCGCCAGCTCACACGACGCTATCCGCGGAGCAGGCACCTTCGATACCGCGCTGGCGACCACGGCCGAGCTGACCAAGCGCGGGTTTGACACGCGGATCATCTGCACGGTCAACCAGGCCAACCGCAGCGACGCGCTCAACCTGCTGGGCATCGCGGACGAGCTGGGCGTGTCCCTGGTCAAGTTCCACGTCTTCTCCACCATCGGCACCGGGCACGGCAACCCCGAACTGGCCATGACACCACCGGAGTGGGTGGGCTTCTGCGACTCACCTGAACGAGGTCGCGCCGCGCTACCGGACGCGGGTCTGGTACCAGCCGACCTACGCCCGGCGCGACCAGATGGCGCGCTACCAGGCCGAGGGCTACCAGGGCTGCATCGGCCGGACCCTGGACCGCATCTCGGTCTTCCCGGACGGGCGCTGCTACGTCTGCTCCTACCTGTTCGATACCGACTTGTACTTCGCGCAGATGGACGGCGACCGGGTGCGGCTCAACCACGGGGAGAACGAGTTCGACCTGTTCACCAAGCCGCTCGTGGCCAGCTCGTGCGGCGGTTGCAAGGCTTCGGCCTGCCTGGGCGGCTGCCCGGCCGAGGAGATCGTCATGGGCGCTAGCTCCTGTGCGGCCTACGAGGACATCGTGCCGGTCTGCCGGCTCTGGAAATCCAGCGCCAAGCCCGAGGAATGACCAAAGGAGGACGAGAAGGACATGATGGAAACCATCATCGAGCCGCTGCGCTCGCTCGACTGGGAAGACACCGACGCAGTAGAGGCGGCCACAGTCAAGGCGCTCGCGATGCTGACCTCGCAGCGGCGGATGCTCCGCGACATCCTGCTGGACCTCCCCGAGCGGCCTGACCTGCTCGGCCTGTGCGAGCACTACGACATCCTCGACAAGATCGTGCTGCACGACGACCCGTCCGGCGTGCGGGTGCGGCTGCACATCTTCTTGCCCGGCTACTTCGACCGGCCGCACAACCACCGCTGGTCGTACGCCAGCACCATCCTGCGCGGCCAGTACCGGCACTACCTGTTCGGTGATGCCGACCTGGACGAGACGGTCGACCCGGCCAGCCTCAAGGCACTCATGGTCCGCGACGAGCAGCCCGGCAGCACCTACGCCCTGCACCACACCATGGTGCATGCCGTCGTGGCCGAGCCATACACCGTGTCGCTCGTCATCCGCGGGCCAGCCGTGAAGGACCGCTTCCTGGTCATGGACCGCAAGACAGGCCAGAGCTGGTGGCAGTACGGCGCCAGCCAGGAACCGGCTTACGACGCCGAGCAGAAGCGCATGAGCGTCGAACGGCTCGCTGAGCTGACGAACTCCCTGCGCGAGTGGGATTTGTTCTAGGCCGCTGGCAGGACCAAGCGCTCCCGCGAGCCGATGACCGCGTGCAGCTCGGCGAGCGTCGGCATCGGCTCGTGGTGAGCACGCTCACAGCGAAGCGCGCCGCTGGCACAGGCCAAGGTCAGGCAATCCTCCATCGGCCAGTCATGCAGCAGGCCGTAGATGAGGCCACCCGAGAACGCAGCGCCGGCACAGTGGGTATGACGAACCGACACGCGGAACGCCGGACTCGCAAGCTGCTGGCTCTCGCTGAGGGCCACCGCGCCCGCCGCCCCGGCGGTGATCACAACCCAGGCGGCACCTGTCGCCGCCAGGATTTCATGAGCAAGCTCGCGGTGCGTCAGTGCGGGCTAGCCTCATCGGCGTTGGTCTGTATGATCAGGCCCGCGATAGCCGCGCACCGCGGCGATGACCGCAGACGACAGCGGCGAGCCGCCCAGGTTGACCAGCAGCGGGACACCGGCCGACCGTGCCGCCCGAATCACGCGAACGGCTGGTGCCTCAATGAGCTGGTAACAGTCGACGTAGGCGAACGAGGCGCTGAACAACGGTGACAGGTCGACAGCGGCAAGAGCAGCGCTCACACCGGGCAGGTGCGGGAACCACGTGCGCGTGCCATCATCGTCGGCAACCACGACAATCTGCGGTGTGCTCGTGTCCGTCGTCACCCTGGTCGTGCTATTCACGCCATAGCGCTGCAACCAGGCGCGGACCTGGCTCCCCTTCTGGTCATTCCCGATCTCGTTCGCGAGCAGCAGCGTCGGCACGCCCAGCGCGGCCAGCACGGCGGCCGCCATCGGTGCGTCGGCCGCGATGGAACGCTCGACGCTCAGGACTTCCGCACCGTAGTTGGCCAGCGGGAAACGCGGTACCTGCCACAACTCGGCGGCAGCGAGGTAGCTGAAGCACGCGACCGGCTGGACGATCCGGCTCATCGGCTACCAGCCGTAGACCGAGAATGGCTCGCCTGCGGCGATGTAGTCGAGGGCCACGCGGCAGTAGCCGATCAGGCGGTCAGGCAGAGCATCGAGCGGGAACCAGGCAAGCTCGCTGCACTTCTCCGGCTCGCGGTTCTCCGGCGTGCCATCCCACTGCCGGACGGTGAAGAAGAAGGCGGCCCGGCCACCGCTTGATGAGCTGTGCATGATGTGGGTGAACTCGACATCCTCCGGCGCGATGGTCACGCCGACCTCTTCCTTGGCTTCACGGATGAGCGCCTGCACGACCGATTCACTGGCCTCAAGATGACCCGCAGGCACGTGCCAGGCTCCGTCCTCGAAGCCAGTGTTATGGCGACGCCCGAAGAGGACCAGCCCTTCCGGGTTGAGCAGGAGGAGATGAACATCGCCGGTGAGCTTATGACGGCGGGTGTCCGAGCTGCGGGCAGTTGATGCGATATTGGACATAGTATTCCTTTTACTGTCCGCCTGATAATGCGATTCCAATCGTACCACGTTGCATAAGGCGACATTATGCATGTCATGCATGTGATAAGCAGGCGCGTTCAGGTACCCGCATCAAGAAGCAATTTTACAATGGCGTTGATATCGGTACCAACACCATCGAGTTCGAGTGCATCGCGGATGTACTTGCGTTGTCGCTCGAACCGGACGTCCGGCAGAGTGGTCGTACAGGCTACGCGCTCCGCTCGCTCGGCGAGAACGACGAGTCGCGTATGTTCGGCATCCTTAGGGTCGTATTGCGGGATGGGAAGCTGGAAGACGTACTTGTCGAAGTCGCGTGCGTTGTGCTCGCCGCGTGCCCGCATCGGGCCGACAGCAGCCGTTATGACTAAGTGGCAGGATGTCAGCTCTGTCGTGGGTGCTGGGCTCGGAGTGGAACGAATCGCTCGACACGTAACCCTTGAACCTGAGGCACTTATATAGCTCCGCCCGGGCATACGTTTCCCTGGGCCGACTTGCTCTTCTGGCCACTCAAGGCGGTATGGAGATACCGTGCATCGTCAGGAAGTCGCGCCAATCCTGCTCGGATTGCTCAGCCAGCGCCAAGCCGTCTACCTCTGTCATGGGCTGGCTGGGCTGATCCCAGCGACGGTAGCCAATTTTTACTTTCTGTCCATTCGGGCCAGAATCAATGAGGGTGATCTGGGCTATCAGCGCGCCAGGACGATCACGCGTCTTATGCTTCCATGTGTTGGCGTAGGCGCGGCATATGCCGAGCGAGTCTGGATGCTGGACGATCCAGTTATTTACCACAGTACTGGAGAGTGATAGGGCACTATCCTGGTGTAGCCAGTCATAAAGATGGTAGAGACCAAGGAACAGGGAATGGACAGTCTGCTCCACATCGACGTTGCCGAGCGTGTTCATGCCCTGGTACTGCTCGCGGAGCCGCGCAAGGTGTCGCTGGATTCCGTGCCACTGGTAGGCCCATCCCGGTTCCAGGCTGTAGCCGATGGAAACCGTCGGCGCGATGGCTGACACCCCTACAATAGCGGCCTGGGCATATACCACAGCGCTTCGCTGATTACCCCCACACTGTGGGCACGGATCACCCACTGGCACGTTGTCTAGGTTCTGCTGGCAGTCAGGACAGATCATCGCCATCCGGCCAGTAAAACAGACTCCTCCATGATCTTCCTTCCTTGCCCTTTCGGTGTTGCGAAGGAGCGGGTTAGCAGCTGGGGCCGCGTGGCCGTGGTGGTGACGGCCGACGTGCTGGCGGCGGCCCGCCTTGACCGGGGCCGGGCTGTCCGGGTGCGGCCGGCTGCCGGCGGGCCGTGCTGGCTGGGGGAAGGACAGCCCGGCGAGCTGGGCGGCGGTGCTGGCGCGCGAGACCGGGCGTGGCTGCGCAGGCAGGGCCGGTCGGGCGGCGGCGTGCAGGCGTTCGGCGGCGGCGCGGGCGGCGGCGGCCTGGGCCGCGTGCTGCTGGGCGTCGCGCAACTCGGCGACGGCTTCGGCGAGCGTGGCCAGCTTCGTGATGAGCACGATCGGGACCATCGACCGGTCGCCGGTCAGGCAGGCGAACGCCGACAGCAGCCGGGCTGCTTGCCGTAGCCGGTTCCCGGCCGGGGTGGGCGGCGGGATGCGGCCGTAGGGTGAGCGGGCGGCCCGGTCGTAGGCGTCGGCGGCCTGCCGCAGGATGCGGCTGCCGAGCATGGCAGCGGCCACGTGCAGGGTATCGGAGGTGGCCCAGGCGGCATCGGCGGCGGCAGCCGCGTCGGTCCACGCCAGGTTACGGATCTGTGCCGTGGCGTCGGCGGCGACGCGTGTGGCGTGCTCCCAGATCGCGTTCCGCTCCCCAGCGGTCAGATTCAGAGGCGAGCGGCCGGGCGTGGCCCGGTACGGGGTCCACCGCTGCCGCAGCTTGGGCCAGCTCAGATCAGGGGCGAGTTTCCCGCCGCCGTACCAGACCGGGCCGCCATCCTTGCTGGTGTCGCCGGGGAGCGCGACCGAGTACCCGGTGACCTGGCCGGGGTTCTTGACGCTGAACCGCTTCCGTACCAGGAGGCCGGCCGCATCGAGGCGGGCGAAGAACTCCTGCTCGCCGTTCGCGGACGCGGCGGCGGTGATGACCTGCCGCCGCAGCGTGATCCTGGGTGCTTCGTCCAGGCCGCGGCGGGCGGCCTTCTCGTTCTCCGCGCGGGTCGGCCGGCGTGGAGCGGTGCGGTCGGCGGGCGCGGTGGAGCGCAGCCCGTACCGCTGCTCGGCGGCGATGCAGGTGGCGCGGACCTTATACCGTTCCCAGGACAGGCTGGGCTTGCCGCCGTCCTGGCGGGCCAGCATTGCCACCAGGTGGATGTGGTCGTCGCCGTGCCGGACGGCGATCCAGCGGACGGCCTCGTCTTCCTGCCCGTACGGGGCAAGGCCGGTGCAATTGATCACGTCATGCGCGATGTCCGCCCACTCGTCATCGGAAAGCATGCGGTCCTCGGGGGCGGCGCGCATCGCGCAGTGCCACACCGGCCGGGCATACCCATGCTCGCCCAGCGCCGCCTGCGGCTGCTTGAGCAGCCCGGCCAGCTTGGTGAAGTCGCGTTTGCCGTCGGCCCGCAGCGGTGGTTCCAGGTCGGCGGGATGCCGCCACCCGGCGATGACATGCGGGTCGGTATGTTCCTCGCGGCGGCCGGGGCCGAACAGGTAATACAGCAGCGGTTCGACGTGCTCCCCGCGCGGAGTGCTGATTTTCCCGATCACGTGATCGCTCCCGGCGTTCCGGCGACCGTCAGGGCAGCGCCTTGCGCACGGTGTCGGCTATCGCGTCGATGTGATCGGCGCGGCGGATGCTCCCCGCGGCGTAAGCGGGCAGTTCCCCGGCGGGCTGCCCGGTCGCGGTCAGCGTCG
Organism: uncultured Actinomycetes bacterium; assembly: GCA_963808295.1. GTDB lineage: Bacteria > Actinomycetota > Actinomycetes > Streptosporangiales > Streptosporangiaceae > Bog-532. The sequence goes on from CAWEFP010000013.1 coordinate 31,421, forward strand.
CGGCCGCCTGATGCAAATTCGTGGCGATGCGGCGGACCAGCCCGGCCGCGCGCATCAGCTCGGTCAGCGCCTGGCGGCAGGGTTCCGGGTCACCGGCCGGGCTGCCGCTCGCGGCGGCGGCCAGCGCCGCTTTGGCGGCATACGCGGCCGGGGCCAGGCCCGCCCGCCGCGCCGCCGTCTCCACGGCGGCGCATTCCTCGTCGGTCAGCGTGAACTCGACCCGCCGGGTGCGCGGGACGGGCTGCCGTGCCCGCCGCCCCTGCCGGTGCCCGTACCCTGCCGCGCTGCTGATCGTGTTTGTCATCGGTGCTACTCCCCGCCTGCGGCGTCTTTTCCGGCATCCCGTTTTCCCTCGCCGCGAATTCTGCTGGCGGGGTTATACCGGGGCCATGCCCGGTGCCAGTTTATGTATGGACCGCGCCCGGTCAATACATAAACCCGGGTTTACGCCACATCTTGCTTCCGGTGCCTGCGGGCCCCGTCAGATGAAACCTGGAATCGCGGTCGTGAATGCCGGAGACACGCCGGTCACCTATGGCAGGCATCCCTGCCAATCCTTCTCCTCGCTGCCCCGATCGCGGCAGCGGGCACCCGGCCGACACGGCCGACACGCGCCCCGTAACCCAATGTGGGCTGGTGTTCTAGTGCGGCCACACCGCGCTGGCGACGCTGGTATGGACCTCGGAGGCGCGGGTTACTGGGGATATCTCCCCGATCCGGGGAGATATCCCCAGCCTGGGTGTTCAAGCAGATACTCTGACACGCAAAGGCCCACAAAAAAGCGGACGTTCTAAAATAAGTAATGGCTGGTAGCGGCCCTTCTATAGCAAGTCACAGAATTTTCTTGCGTCTCTAGCGTGCCGTCTTGTGCCGTATCGTCCGCCATTACAGCACACCCGGTCCGGGCATTCCGGAAGCACAGGTAACTTCGGAATATGGGGAACCGGCGGCGCATTGAACGGGGCGGCACGGGAACGAGGCAGCGCTCCGCGAACACGGTCTCAGCCGCCAGTCCGGAGCGGCCCGCAGGCCCGCCGGCCAGACCGACCGGCAACGGCTGCCCACCGCGAGCCCTACGCCACAGGGCAGACCTGGACGCCTACATCCAGGAGCTGGTCGATGCCGCCCCGCCGCTGACCGATGAGCAGCGGGACACCCTTACGCTCCTGCTGCGCCGCCCGCGCCCAGGTGAACAGCGCAAGACGCCCTATCCCCGGCACGAAGACCAGGGATAGGGCGTCCGGGCTCGTATCAGGCGGCGACCGGATGCTTCCAGGCGACCTCGACCGTGGCCGGGTCGAACGGGCGGCGAGGCCCCCGGCCCGGCGAGTGCAGCGTCACCGTCATCAGCGTCTTGATGACCGCGCGCTTGCGGCTAATATCCAGCCCCGCCCAGACGCTCGACGCGTTCTCGGCGGCCACCAAGGGGGCGAGCACGTTCTCCCGCGCCGCGCTGTCCAGCTCGGTGCCGATCTCGGCCAGCCGGGCGTTCCCCGCCTCGGTGGCCTTGAGCATCTGCGCGCGGGAGATCCGGCCCAGCGCACGGTCGCTGGCCATCTCCTCCAGGTTCTTGCGGATCGCCGCCGCTTCCTCCCGCAGCGCCGCCACGTCGATGCCGCTGTCCTCGACGGTCACCAGATCGGCAGCATCCGGACGCGACAGTCTCGCCACGACGAGCTTCTCGACGAACGTCTCCACCGGTTCTGCCTGCCGCGCCACATGCGTCCCCATGTACGCGCGGTTGCGGGTGGCCGGGGTGCACCGGTAGATGTGATGCCCGGTATGGGACGGCATCCCGGTGACCACGTTCCCGCACGGGCACAACGCCAGCCCCCCGAGCAGGGTGCGGACCCCGCGCGGCGGCTTGCGGGTGGGGTCTTCGAGGATGCCGTGCACGGCCCGCCAGGTCTCCTCCGGCACGAGCGGCTCCCACTGTCCTTGGCCGACGATCTCCCCATGGTAGACAGACAGCCCGGCGATCCTCGGGTTCAGCAGGATCATCCGGATGCTGGTCCGGTTCCACGTCGTGGTGCCGCGCCGGTCCTGCTGCGGCGGCGTCAGCTTAAGCTCGATCCACTCCCGCATGATCCCACTGACCGTGCCCCCGCCCAGCAGCGCCGCGCACGCTCCGGCGACCGCCGGGCCTTCGACCGGGTGCACGGTCACATGGTCCTCCCGGTACCCGAACGGGCGCGGGCCGCCCAGGAACCGCTTGCCGTTGATCGCCGCCTGCTCATTGGCCAGCTTCTGCCGCTCGGCCTTACGCTCCTGCTCAGCCTTGGCGACCGCGATCAGGATCCGTGCGGCCAGCCGCCCGGAGTCGGTGCCCAGGTCGATGTTCCCCTCCACCTCGGCGAACCGCACCCCGGCCTTATCGAAGCGGGGGATCAGGTACTCCAGGTCCAGCGGCTCGCGGATGAACCGGTCCCACTTAAAGCACAGCACCGCGTCCACCGCGCGAGCGTCGACCAGCCGCATCGCTTCTTCATACCCGGGCCGGTACTTCCCCGGCTTGGTCGGGTCCTTGCGGGTCACCCCGATGTCGTTATCCGACAGCCGGTAGACAACTGTCCAGCCGCGCTCACGGGCCTTCTGCTCCAGCTTGGCGAGCTGGTTGGCCACGCCGTGCCCGTCGTGAGCCTTGTCCATGCTGATCCGGACATAGATCAGGCACCGTATGACGCCGTCCGCCACCAGCTGTATTGCGTCGCCTATCGCCATATGTGTTATTATAACGGATAGGAGCCCCTCTGCCGCCACTATCACCGCCTCGAGCAAACCCGGGGCTGGCGAATTGGAGCAACCCGAGCCCGGGGTCTCCGTCTGGGTCACGCCCGCCGGCCGGAATACATCACCGGGCCCGAAAGCTCGCCGCCTGACAGGCCTATGACGGCAAGACATCACCGCACTCACCTACCGAGGGTCAGCTTGGCAGGCGCACTCAGCTTGGCCAGGTGCACAGGGCGGCGCGAGCGAAAATGGTTCCCTCTGCAGTCGGCTCTCCCGGCCCGAAACCGTGCTCGGCGCTGAAGCCGCCCAGCCGCCAGAGCACCGTCCTGGTGTCCCAGGCGGCGTGCGCCGCCGATTCACGCAGGTGCAGCACGGGCAATGTCTGCACCTCCCGGTTGCCCTTGCCAATCCACTCCTCGCCCAGGTCCAGCACGGCCGCGGCCGCCTCGACATGGACCGGCGGAAGGTAACCGGCTCCGGTCAGCTTGATCCCTTCGGCGCCGACACGATCCAGCAGCCAGGAATACGGGCGGACCATTCTGGCCGCAATCCTGGCGTCGGCAAGCACCGGCTCGTCAAGGCGGGCAGCGCCGAGCAACCGCAGCAGTTCCCTACGGCTGGATGAATCCTGGACAGCAGAGACGAGCTCGCCGAGTGGCCCGGGAAGACCGCTTGCAGACGCCGCCTCGCCGGGTCCGGCCGCGGGTGACGTGGTGGCCGGGAACGCGGCGGCGAGCACCGTGCTGATCTCACCGATGTCAAAGCGGGTTGTGTCGATGGCTTCGGGATTGATGTCGCCGCCGAAGAAATGCTCCAGCTCAGCCACCGCTTCCGGGTGTCAGGGCTGCCCGGGCCGGCGGCCGCTGCCATCAGCTCGTATGCGGGCCTGCCGGGGAACCGCCGGGTTCGCCGCCGTCTGCCATGGCCGCCACGCTACCGGGCCCGCAGGCGCATGGATGTCCCCGCCAGAGTGACTCGCAGCGGAGGCGTCACTGATCCCGGCGGCACCGGGCCCAATCGATCCCTAGTCATACCTCAAAGTGTTAACTTTGACGTATGACCAGCTACGCGCTGACCGCGGCTCGCACACACCTGGGGGAACTTGTCGCCCAGGCCAGGCACACCCACCGTCCCGTCACGATCACCGAGCACGGCAAGCCCGTCGTCGCGCTCATCAATATCGATGACCTTGCTGACCTGGAGGATCGCGCGGCGCTGGCCGCGCACTTCGCCGAGAAGGCCGCTGGGCAGAGCGGGGTCAGTCTCGGCGCGCTGGACGCCGCGCTTGACCGGATCGACGCTGAGACCATCGGGTGAGCCTGACCGTCGTCTTCCGGGAGACGGCGCTCCGTGCTCTGGCCCGCGTCCGCAGCGACGACAAAGAAGCGTTCACCCAGATACGTCGGGCCATTGCCGCCCTCGCTGACCAGCCCCATCCTGATGGCGCGGTTGCCTGGGGTGGCACTGGTATCTTCCGGCTGCACGCAGGCAACGCCCGGATCCTGTACGAGGTTGACGACGAGGCCTCAGTCGTCTACATCGTGAACATCGGCCGCATCTCATGATCTGTGTGTTGTTATAACAAGCAGGAGTCGCTCTGCCGGCACCATCATCGCTGCAAGCAGGCCGAGGGCTGGCGGCTGGAGCAGCTCTCGCCCAGGATCATGTGCTGGACAACCCCGGCCGGCCGCCGCTACATCACCACGCCAACGGTTTACCCATAGCCGCGTCCCCGCGCCCGCGTTACGCCGGATGCGCCTGGATGCCCCACTGATGGGTGACGGTCTCACCTGGTGACAGGACGATGAGGCTGTCACCGGTCACGAAGGCATTAGGCGGGCACGTCATGGGCTCGATCGCGATGGCTTTGCGGTGGCGCTCGCCGCCCAGCGTGTCGCTCGTGAATACCTGAAGCCACGGGCAGCCTTCGCCGACCCACAGCGAGATCTGGGCGCCGTCCGAACGCAGATGCGCCCACGCCCGGCCGTCGCTCTCCCGCACCAGCCCGGTGAGGGCATGGTCGAGCTGGGTGGCGCCGATCGCCCGCGGCTGCCGGAAGTCATAATCAGTGCCCTTGACATCCTGGGCCGTGCAGGAGGGGATGCCGCGCCGGTCCAGCGGCAGCCACCGCGTGGCGGGCAGCGTCAGCTCCCATTCATCCAGCTCCGGCGCGCCGGCGGTGAGATAGGGGTGCTGCCCGAACCCGTACGGGGCGGGCCGTGTGCCGCGGTTGGTGGCGGAGATCGTGACGTGCAGGCCGGCGTCGGGGCTGAGCCGGTAGTCAGCGTCGATCTCCAGGCAGAACGGGTACCCGGCGTAGCCGTGCGGAAGGTGCTTCAGCACGACGCCGTCCGCATCGCGGCGTACCGGTACCCATGCCGCGAACCGGGTGAGCCCGTGGATCGCGTTGCCGTTGCCCGTTTCGCTGAGGTCGAGCTGGTAGTCGGAGCCACCGAAGGGGTAGTGCCCATGGTCGACGCGGTTGGGCCACGGCGTGAGGAGCTCGCCGGCGGCCGCGGGCGGCAGTTCGTCCGGCTGGTAGCCGAGGATGACGGGAGTGCCGCCCAGGCTGAGTTCGCGCAGCCCGGCGCCCAGCTCGGTCACCACGGCGCGATAGTCCCCGGCGGAAAGCTCGTACTGCGTTCCGGTGACCGGGACACTCGCCCCCTGGCTCCCGGCGCTCGCCGCGGTGCCGGGAGTCAGGAGGGCCGGAGAGGGAGTGTGAGGCGTCATGTTTGTCATCCTGGCAGCGGACAGGCCGCCGGGCGCGCCGGGAGACAGAAACTGACACGTCAGGAGACGGAAAGGGCGAGCGCCGCTCCGCATCCGGCCATGAGTCCCCAGGTCAGTTCGGCTCCTGATGCCCGTCCCGCCGCGAGCAGGCGCCGCGCCGCGGGCTCGACTGGTTCCTGCCCCGCGAAACCGCGTAGCACGGCCGAGACCTCCTCAGCCGCCTGGCCACGCGCGGCGCAGTGCAGCAGCACGGCGGCCAGTGCGGTGGTCCGCTGCTCGGCGTAACACGTGACGGCCGCACCGAGCCAGTCTGCGAGCCACACCGCTCTCGTTCCGCCGGCGGTCGCACCGCCCAGCAGGCGGAGGGCCAGCAGCAGGCCGCTGATCATGCTGTCCCCGCTCGGCGTCAGGCCGGGACCGAGGCCCACCAGGCTTTCGGCCAGCTCGACCGCCCCGGCGAGGTCACCGGCCGCGCAGCACGCGGCGAGGGCGGTCGGCCCGTCATGTCCCTCCAGGCCCGGCCGGTAGTCGGCGGCCGAGTACACCCGGGCCAAGGCGGCCACGCCATGCTCGAGGCGCCCTCGGGACAGCGGGCCGAATACCGGACACGGATCCCACCAGCGGCGGACCTGGACCTCCATCCCGCAGGCCAGGACGCGGCCGCTGCCTGCCCACGCGTCGTCTCCCTGATCTTCGGTCCGCTGCGCTTTGACCGTGTCCTTGCTGGGGAGCTTCAGCGCGATCGCGTTCGGCAGGCAGATCGTGCCGGGCGTGGTCAGCGCGATGACCTGCGGCTCACTGGCGTGCTCGCCGAAGTCCAGATAGATGACGCTGGGCAGGACCGCGATGACCCGACCGGGCTGGAGCGGCTCACGAAGGAGGCGGTGCAGGGCCAGGCTGGCCACACCCGGAACGATGCGCTGCGAAGGCCGGGTCGGCCGCGCAGCCCGCGGCGTCCCCGGAGCGCCAGGCGTTGATGGCCCGAAAACCGGCGCCATCCCCGGCGCCGCCGGGTGCGACTGCTTTCTTATGATGCGCGCCACGGCTTCCACCGTACCGGCCACCAATCCCGGGCACGTGGCGGCCACCGGAAGAATTAATTCAACGGCGCTATTCGGCAAAAGAAGGGCCCGGCAAGCCGACAAATCTCGAAGAAATGGGCCGTGGTATCTGCGGCGGCCGGGAGAATGAAGAAATAATCTGTTGCGGCATCTCACGCACCGGGCGGGTTACCCGGCAGCGCCGGGCGCTTTAATGGCCGTATCGGCTGGTGGTTACTGAGATGCGGGGCCGGCGGGGCTGCTTGGGGAGCGGGGGACCGTCAGCCCCGCCGACTATTGAACCCTAGCCCCCCGGGCGGCCAAAGTGGAGCTAATTTATAAACGACGTAAGGCTTCTGCAATAGTTGCGTTCAGTGATCGTATTGAGTGCTTTTGCGGTCACCGTGTCGGCGTTGCCGAAGGGGAGGCAGTGATTGCGGTCACGACACAGTTACCGGCGTGACCAACCAGATAAGCGGCACGCCACATTAGGACAGGTCCAGGCGAGTTATCTTTGGCCCGACGGGTAACCAGGTTGCGCTGACGTGCTGCGGTGCCCGGGCGGAGCCGTCTGCGGCCCGAGGTGACCGCTCCGTATGGCCTCGGCGGCCAGGATGCCGAAGAGGTAGAAATAGGCCGCTTCCTCGTCGTCGAAGAAACGGACCTCGTGCCGCGTACGGTCGGTGGAACTGAATACCTCGTAACCGCCCCGGGCGTGGATCAGGCACATCGCGCCGTCGACCTCGGCATCCACCGCATAGGCCGACTGCGGGATTGACGCCAGCTCCAGGAGCTGGGAAAACACCGCTTGTGCGGTCACGCGCGTCTTGCCGGCCGACCTCCGGCTGACGTGACGGCCAACGGCCGTGCCGTACGCCCCGGTCGCGGCCGCCGCTTCGCGGGCCAGCGGTGTCTCGTGGTAGGCCGCTTCCACGGAGGCGACCGGCTGCGAGCCGTTGACGGTCCCCGGGTCCCCGGCGCCGGCGGGGCTCATGGCGGGCGGTCCGCCGGCGATAGCGAGCCGCGGCGGGGTCCCCCGGCCGTTCGTGGGGGTCGCCGGCTCCCAGCGCCCGGAGTCCTCGGGGCTGGGCGAGCCGTGCCAGATCGCCGCCGCGTCCGGGGTCCGCTGGTGGTTCGACGGGCGCACCAGCTCGTGCTCGGACGGGCGGACCACCTCGTTCGGTTCCCATTCGGCCATCGCGCGGGTATCCGGTTCGGCGGCCGGCCGCGCGTGCGCCGGGCGCGCGGGACGCGCATTCCACTGCGCCGCGGCCGGCGGATCCCACTCGCCCGCACTGACCGGGTTCCAGGCCACGGTGTCCTGGGGATCCCAGCCGCCGTTCCCCTGTGCGTGTGCGTCCCAGCCGCCGTTCCCCGGTGCGTGTGCGTCCCAGCCGCCGTTCCCCTGGGGATCCCGCCGCCGTTCCCCGGTCCCAGCCGGCATCCTCCCGGGCGTCCCAGCCGCCATTTCCGCGGGCGTCCCGCATGGCCGCGTCGGCGACGTCCCGGGCACTCCAGCCGCCGGTGTTCCGGGGGGTCAGGGGCGCGCGGGCGTCCCGCGTGGCCGCGTCGGCGCCCTCGCGGGTACTCCAGCCGCCGGTGGCCCTGGCTTCGCGTGCGGCGGCGTCGGCGATCTCGCGCGCGCTCCAGCCGCCGGTGTTCCGCGTGCTGCCCCGGCGGTCGTGCGGCTCCCGGGCGGCCCGTTCGGCTACTTCACGCGCGTCCCAGGCGCCGGTGTCCGGCGCCTCCCAGCCGCCGGTGTCGCGGGCGCGCCAGCCACCCCGGCCACGCGGGAACGGGCCGCCGGGCTCCGGCGAATCGCCCGGATCCAGGTCGCGCACGGCTGCCCAGGTGCCCGTGTCCCGCGGATCCTGCGCGTGGTCGTCGCGTACGTCCCAGCCGCCGTCGTCCCAGCCGCCGGGACCATCCGGCCCGCGCGCGTCCGCAGCCCACGATGGCCCGGTGTCCACCAGGTCCCGCGGGGGGCTCGCGACCGGCGAGCGCAGCGGGCCGGTGTCGGGCGCATAGCCGTATTCGCGCGGATTGGACGCCCAGGTCTCCCGGGGGCCGCCCTCCCACGAGCCGGGAACGCTGCCGTCATCCAGGACGGCGAGTTCGTACTCGCCGCGCTCTTCCCGCAGCTCGTTGATCTCCTGGCGCGGCACCACGACCTCGAACACGCCGCGGTCCACTTCCCAGAAGCCGAGCCGCTTCGCCATGTACAGGTCACGGCCGAGATAGGCGATGTGCATCCGGTCGCCGAGATCATCGAGCACCATGCAGCGTTCGCCGCGGTAGCGCCCGATGGGCCGCGATTCCCACAGCGCGTCGATCTCCGCCACGCTGACCCGCTTGCGCCAGTGGCCGGACGAGGAGCGGAATCCCAGTTCCTCCGGAGGCGGGCAGGCCGCGAACAGGGTCACCTCTTCGTCAGACGGACCGATGCCCGCCTGGTAAGACGCGCCCTGGAAGCTCGCCATGAGCCGGTATCGCATGCCTCACACCTCCCTCATCGGCCGCCGCCACGCCAGTCCGTCGTATCTGGCGATGAGGTCATCGCCGCGCGCGGTGAGCCGGGACACGGAGGCGCCCACCGGGATCGGCATGGGATCGGTATAGAACTCGGGGATGACGCGGACGTGTGAGGTGGCCATCGTGGCGCGCGCGGAAGGCGACAGTTCCTGCCATCCGCCGCCGGGCTCACCCGGCCCCGAAGCCGCCACGTAGGTGTCCATCTCCCTCGCCAGCCAGGAGAGGAAGTACACCTCCGGCATGTCGGCCGTGAATTCGGAGCCCTCATAGCCGAGGCCGAGGGCGACGAAGCATTCCGCCGGATCACGGAAAGCGACGTCGCGGCCACGGTAGACGAAACCCGCGATGATGGAGCGCTGGCCATTGAGATACGGCCCGACCAGCCGTGGCGGAATCACCTTCCGCATCGGCGTGCCTGGCGCGATACTCATGCTCTGCTGCCCGGTCCGGGTCACCGTGCCGCCGACGCTGGAGCCGGCCGGCCCGGGAATCGGTGCGTGAAGCCCGAGTGTTCGCGTCCGCTCCGCGCGACCGCGCGGGCAGGGCAGGCAGCGGCCCGCCAGCCAACCGCGAACCTCACTGCAGGCTCCTCTCCGCATACCCCCGGCCGGAATCCCTACGTTCACACAAGGAAAGCTGTCAATCTCTTCCCTGGCTGGAGTGCTGTGCCGGTCACGAGAGTCCCATATCCACAATGCGCTCTCAACTGATTCGGCCAATCACGTGACCATCAGCCTGGCCAGGACCGCAATAACAACGGCTCTATTACTTAACGGAGTCACTTGGTTACAAGAAGCTCTTTGCCCGCCGAACGAAATTTATCGTATACCGTTCCCTTCCCGCGTCACGTTAACAGCGATCTTGTGATATGACGCGCGGCGCGCCCAATTCCCGAAGTGCGGCACATCCTGCGAAGAAAAATGGCCTTTGGTGGCATCCGCCCGCTATGGGGCCTAATGGGGGATTCGGGATCCGCCCGCGGCGGCCCGTCCAGCGCGTTCGCCCGGCGCGGCCCGTGGCGGCCCGTCCAGCGGCGTAGGGTCGGAGCCGTGGCTGGGCTGAACGCCGGCGGCCAGCGCTTCGCCGGGGACGACGGGAAACCAGATCCGCGCGTGGCCGCGGTCCTCTCGGCCTACGCGGCAGGCCGGGAAGGCGAGCACGCGGCGCTGGCGGCGCTGGCGGGAACCCGGTTGCTGATGCCGCTGGTCGAACGCGCGCTGGAGCAAGAGCACGGCGGCGCCTGTGGTTCCCCTGGTGCCTCTCCCGCCCGGGAAGCCTGTGGTTCCCCTGGTTCCTCCGCCGCCAGGGAGATGGCGTTCCCCACCCTTATCGGCCGGGACGGCCGTCCGGCGCTCCTGGCCTTTACCTCGCTGGACGCCCTCACCCGGTGGCGAGCCGATGCGCGTCCTGTTCCGGCCCTGGCGGCGCAGGTGTGGGAGACGGCCGTGGCCGATTCGTGCGCCGTGGTGATCGACGTGGCGGGGCCGGTCCCGCTCGCCGTCGACGGGGCCCGGCTCGGCGCGCTCGCGAAGGGCGAACCGCCGCCGGCCCCGCAGGACGATCCCGACGTCCACGCGCTGATCGCCGAGGTCCTGGCCAGCGAGCCGGGCATCGCCGGGGCGGAACTCGCCGGGGGAGGAGCAGGCGCCGACCTCGCGGTCCGCCTGATGTTCCGTCCCGAGGGCGCTCCGCCCCCGGCCCCGCCCCCGGCCACGCCTGCCCGGGGCGCCCCGCCTCCGGGCGCCCCGCCTCCGGACGTGCAGCGCGCGGCCGAGGCGATCGCGGCCGGGCTGGCCGGGCGGCTGCGCCGCGGGATCGAGATCTCCGTGGTGCCCGCCCCCCGCGCCCGCCGGTGAAGCTTTGGGTGGCGGCCGTGGCCTGTGCGGCGGCCGGCTTGCTGGCCGGCGGCTACGTCACCGTGCTGATCGGGCGGGTCCCCGCGTCGCGGACGATCTCCGGCTCCTTCGGCGAGCTGACCAGGCACCCGCTGGGGGAGTGCCCGCGCTGCGCCGCCGGGCTGCGCGCCGCCGACATCGTCCCGCTGCTCGGCTGGGCCCGGGCCGGCGGCGTCTGCCGGCACTGCGGCGAGCCTTTCGGCGCCTGGCACCCGGCCGCCGAACTGCTCACCGCGATCGTCTTTGCCCTGATGGGGCTGCGCTTCGGCGTCAGCCCGGTGCTGCCCGCCTACCTCTACCTGGCCGCGGTCGCGGTGGCGCTGGCCTTCATCGACGTCGCGCACCGGCGGCTGCCGGACCTGCTCACGCTGGCGTCCTACCCGGTGGCGTTCGTGCTGCTGGGCGTGGCCACCCTGGCCGTCCGGAACGGGACCAGCCACCTCGTGCACGCCTTCATCGGGCTGGCCTGCGCGTCGGCCTTCTACCTGGTCCTCGCGCTGGTCTACCCGGCCGGCATCGGGTGGGGCGACGTCAAGCTGTCCGGGCTGCTCGGCCTGTACCTCGGCTGGATCGGTACCACCGCGCTGGTCATCGGCCTGGCCGCGGGCTTCGTGCTGGCCGCCGTGGCGGGCGTGGGCCTGATCGCGGCGGGGAAGGCTACGCGGCGGTCGCAGATCGCGTTCGGCCCGTTCATGCTGGCCGGCGCGATCGCGGTGATCGCCGCCAGCGCCCCGCATTAGGCCGCCAGCGCCCCGCATTCTGGCGCAGCGCCACAGCCTGGGCCGGTCCCTGGCGCCACAGCCTGGGCCGGTCCCTGGCGCCACAGCCTGGGCCGGTCCCTGGCGGCATAGCCTGGGTCGGGTCCGCCGGCGCCATAGGATCAAGGGCATGCTTCGCTGGCTTACCGCGGGTGAATCGCACGGGCGTGCGCTCGTGGCCATCTGCGAGGGGATCCCCGCGGGAGTGCGGGTGAGCACCGACGACGTCGCCGCCGCGCTGGCGCGCCGCCGGGCCGGTTACGGCCGGGGCGCCCGGATGAAGTTCGAGCAGGACGAGGTCGAGCTCACCGGGGGGGTACGGCACGGGGTCACGCTCGGCGGCCCGGTCGCGATCCGGATCGCCAACACCGAATGGCCGAAATGGGAGACGGTGATGTCGCCGGACCCGGTGGACGCCGCCGACCTGACGGCTTTGGCCCGGAACTCGCCGCTGACCCGGCCGCGCCCCGGGCACGCGGACCTGGCCGGCATGCAGAAGTACGGCCACACCGACGCCCGGCCCGTCCTGGAGCGCGCCAGCGCGCGGGAGACCGCGGCCCGGGTCGCGCTGGGCGAGGTCGCGCGGCGGCTGCTGGGCCAGGCGCTCGGCGTGCAGATCATCTCTCATGTGGTGGCCCTGGGCGCGGTCAGCGCGCCGGACGGGCTGCTGCCCGGCCCGGACGACGCGGCCCGCATCGACGCGGATCCCGTCCGCTGCGCCGACCCGAAGACCAGCGCCGCGATGGTGGAGGAGATCGACGTGGCCCGCAAGGAGGGCGATACGCTCGGCGGGATCATCGAGGTCCTGGGCTTCGGCCTGCCGCCCGGGCTCGGCAGCTTCACCCACTGGGACCGGCGCCTCGACGCGCGGCTGGCCGCCGCCATCATGGGCATCCAGGCCATGAAGGGCGTCGAGATCGGCGACGGGTTCACCACCGCCCGCCGCCGCGGGTCGCAGGCTCACGACGAGATCGAAACGGGCCCGGATGGCGTGCGCCGGCGGACCAACCGGGCCGGCGGCGTCGAGGGCGGCATGAGCAACGGCGAGGTGCTCCGGGTCCGCGCCGCGATGAAGCCCATCTCCACCGTGCCGCGCGCCCTCGACACCATCGACGTGCAGACCCGCGAGCCGGCCAAGGCGATCAACCAGCGCAGCGACGCGACCGCGGTGCCCGCGTCCGGGGTGGTGGCCGAGGCGATGACCGCGCTGGTGCTGGCCGATGCCGTGACCGAGAAGTTCGGCGGGGACTCCGTGGACGAGGTGCGCCGCAACGCGCGCGCCTACGCCGACACCCTGGTGGTCACGTGACGGCACCCGGTACCGGCCGGCCCGGTGACCCCCGCGGGCCCGGTGACCCCCGCGGGCCCCTGGTGGTCCTGGTGGGACCGCCCGCGGCGGGCAAATCGGTGGTGGGGACGATGCTGGCCGGGCAGTTCGGCGCCGCCTTCGTCGACACCGACGCCGACGTCGAGGCGGTGGCGGGCAAGCTGGTCGGTGACATTTTCGTCGACGACGGCGAGCCGGCCTTCCGTGACCTGGAGCGCGCCGCCGCGGCGCGGGCGCTCGCCGCCGACGGCGCGGTGGTCGCGCTTGGCAGCGGCGCGGTACTCGACCCGGATATCCAGGAGCGGCTCGCCGGGCAGCCGGTGGCCTACCTCGCGGCCGGCTTCACCGCGATCGCGCGCCGCCTCGGCCTGGACCGGCCGCGGGTGATCATCCCCGGCAACCCGCGCGGCCGGCTGCGCAGCATGCTCGAGGAGCGGCGGCCCGTCTACGAGCGGCTGGCCGCGTTCACCGTCCCGTCCGATGACCTCGCGCCGGAGGAGATCACCGACGAGATCGCCGCCTGGCTCGAGGGACAGGGGGCGGCGGCGCGGTGACCATCACCCGGATTCCCGTCGGCGGCGAGCGTCCCTACGAGGTGGTCGTCGGCACCGGCGTGCTCAGTGAACTGCCCGGCCTGATCGGCGGCCGGCAGGCCGGGGGCCAGCAGGCCGATGGCCAGCAGGCCAGCACGGTCTTCGTGATCCACGCGGGCAGCGTCGCGCAGATCGCGCACCCCGCCTGCCGCGCGCTCGCGGACGCCGGCTACCGGGTGGTCGCCGAGCAGGTCCCGGATGGCGAGGCGGCCAAGCAGGTCCCGGTCGCGGCGGGGCTCTGGTCCCGGCTGGCCGCCGAGCGCGTCGGCCGCACCGACTGCGTCGTCGGCGTCGGCGGGGGCGCGGTGACCGATCTGGCCGGCTTCGTCGCGGCAACCTGGCTGCGCGGGGTCCGGGTCGTGCTCGTCCCGACGACGCTGCTCGGCATGGTCGACGCCGCGATCGGCGGCAAGACCGCGATCGACATCCCGGAAGGCAAGAACCTCGTCGGCGCGTTCTACGCCCCGGCCGGGGTGCTGGCCGACCTGGCCACGCTGGAGACGGTGCCGCGGGCCGACTACGTGGCCGGGCTGGCCGAGATCATCAAGGCGGGCTTCGTCGCCGACCCGGCCATCCTGGACCTGGTGGAGGACGACCCGGAGGGCGCCACCGTCCCGCACGGCAAGCACACCCGGGAGCTGATCGAGCGGGCCGTCCGGTTCAAGGGGCACGTGGTGGCCGCGGACTTCCGCGAGGCGGGCCTGCGCGAGACGCTGAACTACGGCCATACCCTCGGCCACGCGATCGAGCGGGCCGAGGAGTACCGGTTCCGGCACGGCGACGCGGTCGCGATCGGGATGGTCTACGCCGCCGAACTGAGCCGGCTGGCGGCCCGCCTGGACGGCGAGACCGCGGCCCGGCACCGCCGCGTGCTCACCGCGGTCGGGCTGCCCACCGCGTACCGGCCCGGCGTGTGGCCGGAACTGCGCGCCGCGATGGCGGTCGATAAGAAGGTGCGGGGCGCCCGGCTGCGTTTCGTGGTCCTGGACGGACTGGGCCGCCCCGCCGTGATCTCTGGGCCGCCCGAGGAACTGCTGGAGCAGGCGTATCTGGAGGTGTGCCCGTGACAAGGCCGGCGCCCGTGACTACGCCGGCGCCCGTGACAAGGCGGGTGCTCGTGCTCAACGGCCCGAACCTCGGCCGTCTCGGCATCCGCGAGCCGGAGGTCTACGGCACGGCCACGCTGGCGGACCTGGCCGAGACGTGCCGCGCGACCGGCCGCGAGCTGGATCTGCAGGTGGAAGTCCGGCAGACCGACGACGAGGCCGAGATGATCCGCTGGGTACACGAGGCGGCCGATGCCCGGACCCCCGTCGTGCTGAACCCCGCCGCGTTCACGCACTACTCCTACGCGCTGCACGACGCCCTCGCGATGCGCACCGCGCCGCTGATCGAGGTACACCTTTCCAATCCGGCCGCGCGCGAGACATTCCGGCACACCTCCGTGGTCGCGAGCGTGGCCGACGGCACCGTGGCCGGCTTCGGCCTGCTGTCCTACCAGCTCGCCCTGCAGGCCGTCGCCGAGCTCATCAACGCCCGGGAGCACGCACGGTGATTGTCCTGGTCGGCTTCATGGGGGCGGGCAAGACCACCGTGGGCCGTCTGCTGTCCGGCCAGCTCGGGCTGCCGTTCATCGACGCCGACGCGGCGATCGAGGAGCGCGCCGGATGCCCGGTGCCGCAGATCTTTGAAGACCGCGGCGAGCAGGCGTTCCGCGTGCTCGAGCACGAGACCATCGCCGCGCTGCTCGGCGGCCCCCCCGTGGTGCTCGCCCTTGGCGGCGGCGCAGTGGAGCACCCGGAAACCCGCCGCCTGCTGCTCGCCGTGGACGTGGTCTACCTGCACGTCCGCTACGCCGGAGCGGTGGCGCGCGTCGGCGGCGACGACGGGCGCCCGATGCTGCGCCGGCCCGACCTGGCGGACCTCTACCAGCGCCGGCTGGCCGCCTACGAGGCGGTCGCGACGCATACCGTTCGCACCGACGGCCGCGAACCCGCCGACGTCTGCCGCGACATCGTTCGTGCTTTGGGAGCAGCAGTGCCGCGCCGCGCACGTTAACGTTCATATATCGACCGAACGGGACTCGGTGCGAGTCGGACGGAAGGCGCGGGCATGCGCATTGGAATGTCGCTCAGCTACGCCGGGGGCTTCGCCGAGACGGTCACGGAGCTGGCCGACTATGAGAAGGCCGGTCTCGGCATCGTCTTCGTGCCGGAGGCCTACAGCTTCGACGCGGTGAGCCAGCTGGGCTTCATCGCGGCCCGGACCGAGCGGCTGCAGATCGCCTCCGGCATCCTCCAGCTGTACTCGCGCACCCCCGCGCTGACCGCCATGACGGCGGCCGGACTGGATTACGTCTCCGGCGGCCGGTTCACGCTGGGCATCGGCGCGTCCGGGCCGCAGGTCATCGAGGGCTGGCACGGCGTGCCCTACGACGCGCCGGTCGGCCGCAGCCGCGAGCTGATCGAGATCTGCCGGATAGTGTGGCGCCGGGAGCGGCTCAGCTACGACGGGACGTACTACAAGATCCCGCTGCCTGCGACTTTGGGTACCGGCCTGGGGAAGCCGCTCAAGCTGATCAACCACCCGGTCCGCGAGCGGATCCCGGTCATGCTCGCCGCGGTCGGCCCGAAGAACGTCGCGCTCGCCGCCGAGCTCGCCGAGGGCTGGCAGCCGTTCTTCTACTTCCCGGAGAAGGCCGGCCAGGTGTGGGGCGGCCCGCTCGCCGAGGGGATGGCCAGGCGGGATCCGTCGCTGGGCCCGCTGGACGTGGTTGCCCAGGCGCCGCTGATGATCGGCGACGACGTGGCCGCCTACCGCGAGCTGGCCCGGCCGTTCTTCGCGCTGTACATCGGCGGCATGGGGGCGCGCGGCCGGAACTTCTACAACGCGCTGGCCCGCCGGCTGGGCTACGAAGCCGAGGCGCAGCAGATCCAGGACGCCTACCTGGACGGGCGGAAGGACGAGGCGGCGGCCCTGGTCCCCGCGGACCTGCTGGAGAAGACCGCACTGATCGGCCCGGAGGGCTACGTGCGGGAGCGGCTGGCCGCCTGGCGCGAGGCCGGGGTGACCACGCTGACCGTCACGCCGCTGGCCGGCACGCACGCCGACCGGGTCCACCTGATCGAGCGCGCCGCCGACCTCGCCGCGTAGGCCGCGGATACTTGGTCCATGCCGGAAATCCACGCCGCCCGCCGGGCCCGCGCGCAAGCCAAAGTCGCCGAGCTGGACGCCGATGCGGTCCTGATCACCTCACCGCCCAACGTCCGCTATCTCACCGGGCTGGCCAGCTCCAACGCGGCACTCCTGCTTCCGGCCGACGGCGGCGGGGTGCTGGCCACCGACTCCCGGTACGCGCTGGCCGCCCGGCGCGACAGCCCTGACCTGGATCTGGTTATCGGGCGGTTCATCGAGCAGCTGCTGACCGCCGAGATGACCCGGCGCGGGATGCGGGCCGCCGCGTTCGAGGCCCACGAGATGACCGTCGAGCGCCACCTGAACATCGCGGTCAGCGCCGAGGGGGTCGCCCTGGTCCCGTTCGGGCGGGGGATCGAGGACCTGCGGATGGTCAAGGACGCCGCGGAGCTGGAGCTGCTCGCGACCGCCTGCCAGATCACCGGCCAGGCCTTCACGGACGTGCTGCCGCGGATCCGGCCCGGCCTCACCGAACGGGCCCTGGCCGGGGAGCTGGACCACCGGATGGCCGAGCTGGGCGCGCAGCGGCCCGCGTTCGACACGATCGTCGCCAGCGGCCCGAACGGGGCGATCCCGCACCACGCCCCGTCCGGCCTGCCGCTGCGCCACGGCGATCTGATCACGATGGACTTCGGCGCGTGTTACGCCGGCTATCACGCGGACATGACCCGGACGGTGGCGCTCGGCGAGCCGGCCGGCTGGCAGCGCGAGATCTACGAGCTGGTCGCGGCGGCCCAGGCGGCGGGCTGCGCGGCGGCCCGGCCGGGGGCCGATCTTGCCCTGGTCGACGCGGCCGCCCGGGACGTTATTTCTCTGGCCGGGCACGGCGAGCATTTCCAGCACGGGCTCGGCCACGGCGTGGGGCTGGAAGTCCACGAGGCACCGATAATCGGGCACGGAAGTGCGGGTAGGCTAGAGGATCGTGTTCCGGTCACCGTCGAGCCCGGTGTCTACCTACCCGGCCAAGGCGGCGTCCGGATCGAGGATGTCCTCATCGTGGGGGCCGGCGCGGCTGATCGCGGGCACGAGGCGCCGGCGGCCCAGACTCTTACGACGACCACTAGGGAACTGCTCACCCTGTGACGGGCGGGCTCGAAATGAGACGGCAGACGTGGCGACCACGAACGACCTGAAGAACGGCATCACCCTGAACCTCGACGGCAACCTGTGGACCGTCGTCGAGTTCCAGCACGTAAAGCCCGGCAAGGGCGGTGCTTTCGTGCGCACCAAGCTGAAGAACGTGCTGACCGGCAAGGTGGTCGACCGGACCTTCAACGCCGGCGTGAAGGTGGACGTCGCCAACGTCGACAAGCGCGAGATGCAGTACCTCTACCGCGAGGGCGAGGACTTCGTCTTCATGGACACCCAGGACTACGACCAGCCCCGGGTCCCCGCCGCCACCGTCGGCGACGCCGCCAACTACCTGCTGGAGGAGCAGATGGTGACGGTCGCGTTCAACGACGGCGTGCCGCTGTACGTCGACCTGCCGGCCGCCGTTGAGCTGACGGTCAGCGCCACCGAGCCCGGCCTGCAGGGCGACCGCTCGACCGGCGGCACCAAGCCGGCCAAGCTGGAGACCGGCGCCGAGGTCCAGGTCCCGCTGTTCATCTCCACCGGCGAGAAGGTCAAGGTCGACACGCGGACCGGCCAGTACCTCGGCCGCGCCTGATGACCGGGGGAACGCTGGCCCGGGAAACTCTGGCCCGGGAAACTCTGGCCCGCCGTGTCCGCTCGTAGCAAGGCACGCAAGCGCGCGCTGGACCTGCTGTTCGAGGCCGAAGTGCGCGGCGAGCCGGTGCTGGATCTCCTGCAGCAGCGCCAAGAATCTTTGAGCTTTGGACCGCCGGTGCCGGAGTACGCCACGGAGCTGGTCCGCGGCGTGCAGGCGCACCGGGAGCGGATCGACGAGCTGCTCGGCACTCATTCGGTGGGCTGGACGCTGGACCGGATGCCGGCGGTGGACCGCAACATCCTGCGGATCGGCGCCTACGAGCTGCTCTGGGCGGATGACGTGCCCGACGGGGTGGCGATCAGCGAGGCGGTGCAGCTCGCGCGGGACCTGTCCACCGACGCGTCCCCGTCGTTCGTCAACGGCCTGCTCGCGCGGCTGCTCGGGCTCAAGCCGGAGCTCTCGCTCTGACGGAGCCTTACGCCGCGGCGCCTTACGCTGTGGCGAAGCGGACGCGCAGGCCGGACTTACGGATCACCGAGAAGAACCACAGCGCCGACAGGCCCGCGCCGACCACCACGATGCCCGTGGTGACGGCGGTGGTGAGCAGCAGGAACAGCGTCAGCGGCTCGGTGACCATCAGCACCGAGAACCCGACGGTCATCAGGAAGAACAGGCCCGCCCACAGCCACGTGGCGTTCTGGAAGAACCGGTGCAGGGCCGGGTGGTGCGTGGACGGCTGGCGGAGCGCGACGACCTCCGCGGCCAGCTGCGCGATCAGCGGCTTGCGGGTCGGGGCCGTCCGGGCGAACAGCAGCGCCATGGCCAGGTTGGCCAGCGGGAACTGCAGCAGGAAGAAGAACACGTTGCCGGTGCTGACCACCACGGCGGCCTGCAGCGTCATGACCAGGGCCGAGATCGTGACCAGCCCGGGGACGCTGCCGGTGACCACCTTGCGCATCACCGCGACCAGCCACAGCACGGCGGACGCGGCGATCATGGCCGCGTTCCGGCCGGCGAGCTCCTGGCCGACGACGTAGCCGATGCCCGGCAGCCCCACCGATTCGGTGAGGTTCCAGACCACCGTGCGTAGGAGCTGGCAGGGGCGCGGCAGCTCGAGGTGCTCAGCCATGGCGAAGAGGATATGCGCTCAGGCTGAGGACAACCCGCATATCGCGCCAAGGTGTCCGGAGTCCGTTAGGAATCGGCCGCTGAGCTCGGAAGACGCGGCCAGAAAAGGATTCCGGCGTGTGTCGGGCACGATCGGCTGGCATACTGCGCGGCCTTCCTGGCCGTGCCGCGGAACTTGACCTCCGTGAGCTCCCGCAATTGTCGGCGGGCGGCACTACATTGAAGCCATGTCGCGAGGAGGCGGGGCTTTGGGCGGCGAGGCTTTGGGGGCGCGCGCGTCCGTCGTCTGGGATGTGCTGCGCGGCGTGCTCGCGGCGCGGGCCGCGGACACCGGCCGGGACCGGCTGGACGTCATCGACGCGGGCGGCGGGACCGGCGGCTTCGCCGTGCCGCTGGCCGCGCTGGGCCATTGCGTCACGGTGGTGGACCCGAGCCCGGACTCGCTGGCGGCCGCGCAGCGCCGCGCGGCCGAGATGGACGTGCGCATCAGCGCGGTCCAGGGCGAGGCCGCGGGCCTGGACAGCGTGGTGGGGGAGGCGGCCGGTGACCTCGTAATCTGCCACAGCGTCCTCGAATACGTCGACTCGCCGCCGGATGCGCTGGCCGCCATCGCGCGCGTGCTGCGGCCCGGGGGGACGGTGAGCGTGCTGGCCGCCAGCGTCGCCGCCGCGATCCTGCACCGCGCGGTCGCGGGCCGGTTCGCCGGCGCCCGCGCGCTGCTGGACCACGAAACCGGCCACGAACGGGGCGGCCCGGCCGGCGGCGTCCCCCGCTACTTCACCCTGCCCGGCCTCAGCGCGCTGATCGAGGGCGCCGGGCTCTATCCCGGCGCCGCCCACGGCGTGCAGATCTTCGCGGACCTCGTGCCCAGCGTCCTGGTGGACGCCGACCCCGGGGCGGCGGAGGCGCTGCGGTCCCTGGACGCGGCGGCCGCGACGTACCCGCCGCTGCGCGACATCGCCGCCAAGCTCCACCTCCTCGGACGCCGCTGACCATGGACGGCCCCGCGCGCACCGGCGGCCAGCCAGCCGACGACACGGGCTGTCACATCCTGCACGTCGACATGGACGCCTTCTACGCCAGCGTGGAGCTACGGGAGCGCCCGGACCTGGCCGGGAAGCCGGTGATCGTGGGCTCTCCGAGCGGGCGGAGCGTCGTGCTGTCGGCGTCCTACGAGGCGCGCCGGTTCGGGGTCCGTTCCGCGATGCCCTGTGCTTTGGCCCGGCGGCTGTGCCCGCACGCGGTGTTCATCCCGCCCCGGCGCCCGGTCTACAGCGCGGTGTCCAAGCAGGTCATGGCGGTCTTCCGGTCGGTCACGCCGCTGGTCGAGCCGCTCGCGCTGGACGAGGCCTTCCTCGATGTCTCCGGCGCCGGGCGGCGGCTCGGCTCCCCGGCGTGGATCGGCGCCGCGATCCGGCGGCAGGTCGAGGCCGAGCAGGGACTGACCTGCTCGGTCGGGGTGGCGCCGTCCAAGTTCGTGGCCAAGATCGCCTCGGTGCACTGCAAGCCGGACGGCCTGCTGGTCGTGCCGCAGGACGGGGTGCTCGGCTTCCTGCACCCGCTGCCGGTGTCCGCGCTGTGGGGCGTGGGCGAGCGCACCGGGGAGATCCTCGCCCGGCTCGGGCTGCGGACCGTGGGTGACATTGCGCACGCGCCGCTGGCCACGCTGCAGCATAATCTCGGCGCGGCCGCCGGCTCGCATCTGGCCGCGCTCGCCTGGGGCCAGGACCGCCGCGCGGTGACCCCGCACGCCCCCGACAAGAGCATCGGGGCCGAGGAGACCTTTCCCGCCGACATCAGCGACACCGACGTGATCCGCCGGGAGCTGCTCCGGCTGTCCGAGCGGACCGCGCGCGCCCTGCGGGCAGGCCGGCTGCGTGGCCCGGACGGTGACGGTGAAACTCCGGCTGGCCAATTTCACCACGATGACGCGGTCCCGGACCCTGGCCGAGCCGACCGACCTCGCCCGTAAGATCTACGCCACCGCGTGCGCCCTGCACGAGGGCTCCGGGCTGGGCGGGCAGGCCCGGCTGCGCCTGGTCGGTGTCCGGGCGACCGGCCTGGCGCCCGCGTCGGCGTCGGCCACCCAGTTGGCTTTCGGCGACCGGCCCACCGGCTGGCGGGAGGCGGAGCGGGCGATGGACCGGATCGCCGAGCGGTTCGGTGCCGGTACGGTCCGTCCGGGGGAGCTTTGGAGGAACATGTGAACCGCGCAGGCAGACACGCGTATGCGTGCACCCCCGGGCACCCTTCCACGCGGCCCGCTCCGGCTCGTATTCTTGAGATGGGCCGGGGAAGCCTGGTGGACGTCACCGAACCCCCCGTCCAGCGCGCAAGGTTTTATGGGAGGCGTCGTGCCGCTCTCTGAGCATGAGCAGCGTCAGCTCGAGCAGATCGAGCAGGCGCTCTACAGCGAGGATCCGAAGTTTGTGCATGCGGTTCGCTCCAGCGACCCGCGGGTGCATTACAAGCGCCGGGCCTACCAGGCCGTCGCAGGGTTCGTGCTGGGTGTCGGACTGCTGCTCGGCGGGGTCATATCCCAGTACATCTGGGTGGGGGTCGCCGGCTTCGTCGTCATGCTCGTCTGCAGCATGTGGGCGCTGACCAGCTGGCGGCACATCAACGGCGTGTCGGCGGCATCGTTCGGGACGGCACGGCCGAAGGCCAGCCCGCGGCGCGCGGCGCCAGCGCCAGCAGCGGCGCGCGGCCGACCGCGTGGCCGGGCCGGGCATGATGGAGCGGCTCGAGGAGCGGTGGCGGCGCCGGCAGGAGGGCGGCTGAGAGCGGGCGCCCAGCGTGAACCCGAACGCCCAGCGGCGCCGACAAGCAGGCGCTGGCCAGAGCGCTGGCCAGCGGGCATGCTGCAGCGCGTCAATCTGCACGACCGATGACTGCGACGCGGCGCTTCGAGCACATCCGCGCCTCGGGCGCCGAGGTGCTGCAGGAGCCGATGGACCAGCCCTACGGCGTCCGCGACTGCGCGTTCCGCGACCCGGGCCTGCGAACATGCTGCGGCTGAACCGGCCGAGGTAGGACCCGGGGCCGGGCCGCGGGCTCTGGGCGGCCGTGCAACGCGGACGCGGGAAAGAGGCGGGCCCGCCAGCGGGTCCGGCGGTCCACCGATGCCGCCAGCCCCCGCCGGATCAGGTCGAGGTCGCCGTGACCGGGCGGGGCCGGGTTCGGGGCGGCCGCGTAGCTGGCGCGCTCCGCCGCGAGCGCCACCCGGCGCAGCGCCCCCGCCGCGGCCGGCGGGAGGCCGGACTCATCGGTGACCCGGCGGGCGGTGGCGCGCGGCGACTCGCTCGGCCGCTGCGGCACGCGGTAGTCGGCGAGGTCGTCGAGCACCTCGCGCCAGGCGGCGTGCGCCCGCTCGGCGTCGCCCTCGCGGCGGAACCGGCGCCGCCGCCGCAGCGACCGCGCCGTGCGCGGCGCGACGGCCGCGACGGCCGCCACGGCGAGCAGGGCGAGGCCGGCCGGCTCCGCCGGGAACCGGCGGCCCGCGGTGACCGTGCCCGGACCGGACCCGTTCCCGGTCAGCCCGCGGGCCTGCGGGTTGAGGTTCGAGTTGCCCCCGTTGCCGCCCGAGGTGCCCGTGTTCGGCTGGCTGGGCAGCGCGGCGAAGGACTGGCTGCCGCCCGCGCCGGCCATCTGCGGGACGGTGTAGGTCGGCGGGATCGCGGTGCCCTGGCCGCCGCTCCCGGACGGCGTGGGCTCGAACCGCAGCCAGCCCGCCCCCTGGAAGTACAGCTCCGGCCACGCGTGCGCGTCGCTGGTCTTGACCGACCAGGTGCCGGTGACCCCCGTCGGCGAGCCGGAGGTGAAGCCCACGGCGACCCGGGACGGGATGCCCAGCAGCCGGGCCAGCACGGCCATCGCGAACGCGAACTGCTGGCAGTACCCGCGCTTGCTGACCGTGAGGAAGTGGCTCAGGCCGGTCGCGTTCGGCGGTTCGGTGGCGCTCAGGCTGTAGCTGAACCCGCCCGTCTGGGTGAACCACTGCTGCAGCGCGATCGCCTTGGCGTAGTCGGTCGCCGCCTTGGCGGTGACCTTCCTCGCGAGCGTGGCCAGCGGCCGGAACGCCGCCGGGACGTTCAGGTACTGGTCGGCGATCGCGGCCGGCGGGGCCGGCGCCCGGTCCAGCTGCCCGCTGCTGGGGGAGATGTCGTCGCTGGTCACCGTGTAGGTCAGGCCGGACAGCGAGGTCCCGAAGCCGAGCACCATGGACGTGCCGGCATCCATCACCCAGTGCCCGGGCGCGCTGATCGCGGTGGCCGGGTACGGCACCGGCAGGAAGCTGACCCCGGAGGTGGCGCTGACCGTCCCGCGGCCGATGGTGACGTGGGTCGTCACCCGGGTGTGGTCCGCCCCGGTCAGGCCCTGCGGCACCGGCAGCTTGCCGGTCGCCGTGACCGTCGGGCCCACGCCCGGCCCCATCGTCCAGGCCGTGGCGGACAGGTTGCCCAGGATGTACATCTGCAGGTACTGCGGTTCCGGGTCGGTGGTCCGGTAGGTGAGGACCGGCGACGGCTGGCTCTCCCGCAGGTCCTGCGTCATCTGCGTGAGCGGGTTCGGCACGGACGCCCCGTCCCCCGGGCCCAGCGCCGACCCGGCCGGGCCGAAGATGTTGACGTGCGCGGGGAACATGCGGTTGACGCGGAGACCGGGCACGAACAGCGGCACGCACAGCGCGACCACGATGGAGGCCACCCCGATCCGCCGCCCCGCCGCTGCCAGCGAGCGGGCGTCGGACGCCCGGACGGCGCCGGGCGCCCGTGCGTACCCCGGGCGGCGGTCGGCGTCGGGCCGCCACAGGCCGACCGTGCGTCCCCACCGCCGGATCCGTTCCCGGCCGTCCGCGTTCAGGATGAGCAGGTAGCCGGCCGTGCCCAGGCAGAACACGATCGTGGTGCCGAGCCCGCCGCGCGAGGCCGGCGTCGTCGTCGGCACGATGAACAGGGCCAGCAGCGGCAGGCCGGCCACGGCGGAGCTGCGCAGCCGGACCGCCAGCGTGTCGGTGGCCAGTGCGGCCAGCCCGATTCCGGCCGTCCCGAGCAGCAGCAGGCCCGGCGTCAGCGGTACCGGCGGGGAGAACCGGTCCGCGTCGGTCATGCCCTGCATGGCCAGCTGCCACAGGTAGCCGAGAGATGAGCGGTTCGGCACCACCAGCAGCCAGGAGCGCCCGGCCGCGAACACGGCGTTGAGGTAGAGCAGCAGGCCGGCCAGGGCCGCGGCCAGGCACGCGGTGACCGGCAGCGGGCGCCGCCGGGTCAGGGTACCGACGCCGGCGACCACGGCGATGGCGCCCAGCCCGGTCCAGAACCACTCCACGCCGTCGTACAGCGCGTACAGCGCGGTCGACGCGAGGGCCGTCCCGGCCGCCGCGGCGAGCGTCAGCCGATGGCTCATCCGGTCCCCTCTGGGGGCGCTGCGGTCTGCACTTTGGCCCCGTTCGGAACTTCGGGCGCCTCGGTGCTGACCGGGCGGTGCAGGAAGCTGGCCGTGGCGGGACTGTGCAGTTCCCGCCACACCTCGGCCAGCGGGGTGCCGGCCGTGACGACCGCGACGCGCCACCCCGCCACGGTGAGGATGTTCGCCGCGGCCGGGCCGCCGGGGCGCTCGCCCGCCGGGCCGCCCCGCGCGGTCCGCCCCGAATCCCAGTGCAGCCCGTCGACCATCAGCGCCATGGCCGGGGCCGTGCCCTGGTGGCTGGCGGCGAGCAGCCGGGCCTCGTTCGGCGACAGCATCCCGGTCACGGCGACGACCTGCCCGCGGCTGCTGGCCCGCAGCGTGGCCAGGCCCCGGCCGAGATCGATGTTGCGGGTCGGCTGGATCACGGACAGTCTTTCCAGCAGCGATTCCGCGGCCGGCCCGGCGGGCGTGACCTCACCCGAGTCGGTGACCAGCCGCGTCTCGATTCCCTGGCCGGCCAGATGGACGCCGATCGACGCCGCGGCGCTGACCGCGAACTCGAAGGGCGATCCCGGGCCGCTGCCGGTGTAGGCGCGCCGCCGCGCGTCGATCAGCAGCAGCGCGCGGTTGTGCCACTGCTGCTCCTCGCGGCGGACCATCAGCTCGCCGTACCGCGCGGTGGACCGCCAGTGCACCCGGCGCAGCTCGTCACCGTCCCGGTAGGCGCGCGGGGCGATGTCATCCTCACCCGCGGCCGCGACCGTGCGCATGCCGCTTTCGCCGTCGCCGAGACGGCTGCCGGGGATCGAGACGCGGGGGAGCGGCGTGATCGTCGGCGTGACCACCAGCGTGCTCCTGGTCGCGAACGACCGTCCGATCGCCACCAGGCCGAAGACGTCCGCCACGCGGATCTGCAGCGGGCCGATCGTGTACGTGCCGCGCTGGTCCAGCTGGACCCGGTAACTCAGGTCGCGGTGCCCGGCCGCCTCGATCGCCTCGAGCACGAACCGCTGCCGGCTCCCGGCCACCTGCGGGGTGATGTCCTCGGCGAGCAGCAGCCCGGTGCGCAGCCGGGAGATGTTGGACAGCCGGACGCGTACCTCGGCCGGACGCCCGGCCGGGACCCGGCGCGGGACCAGCTGCCGGCTGCAGGACAGCCGGTAGCGGGCCCGGGTGGCGCCCAGCGCGGACAGCAGCGGCAGCATCATCAGCAGGACGCCGATGCGCAGCAGGTCGGCCTCGTCCAGGGCGAGGCCGGCGATGACCGCCGCGCACCCCACGGCCAGGAAGGTCTTCCCCCTGGTGGTCAGCGCGTCGATCAGTGCCCGCATGACAGTCCTTCGGCCGTTTCGTCACCGCCGGGCCGGCAGTGGCAGCTGGGCCACGATGCCGGCCAGCACCTGCTCGGGCAGCTGTCCCGCGACGAGGGCCTCCGGGGTGGGCAGCAGCCGGTGCGCGAGCACCGGCACGGCCAGCGCCTGCACGTCGTCCGGGATCACGTAGTCACGGCCGTCGAGCGCCGCCCAGGCGCGGCTGGCCCGGAGCAGATGGAGGGTCGCCCGCGGGGAGGCGCCGAGCCGCAGGTTCTCGTCCGAGCGGGTCGCGTTGACCAGGGTGATCACGTACTGCTTGAGCAGCTCGGAGACCATCACGCCGCGGACCGCCGACGCCAGGTCCCGGATGTCGGTGGCGTGGGCGACGGGCTTGACGTCATCCAGCGGGGACGCCGAGCCGTGGCTGTCGATCATCTCCAGCTCCGCGGCCGCTGTCGGGTAGCCGATCGAGATGCGCGCGGTGAAGCGGTCACGCTGGGCCTCGGGGAGCGGGTAGGTCCCCTCCATCTCCACCGGGTTCTGCGTGGCGATCACCATGAACGGCGATTCCAGCGGGAAGGTGGTCCCGTCGACGGTGACCTGCCCCTCCTCCATGCTTTCCAGCAGGGCGGACTGCGTTTTCGGGGAGGCGCGGTTGATCTCGTCACCGACGACGATGTTGGCGAACACCGGTCCCGGCTTGAACTCGAATTCCCGCCGCTCCTGGTTGAACGCGCTGACGCCGGTGACGTCGCTGGGCAGCAGGTCCGGGGTGAACTGGATCCGGCGGACCGAGCAGTCGATCGACCGGGCCAGCGCCTTGGCCAGCATGGTCTTGCCGACACCCGGGACGTCCTCGATGAGCAGGTGACCCTCGGCCAGCAGCACGGTGAGCGTGAGCCGGACCGCGTTGGCCTTCCCGTCGATCACCGATTCGACGGCCGCGCTGATGCGGCCGGCCACCGCCACGAGGTCATCGAGCGCGCTGGCTGGGTCGCGCCCCATCTCCACTACCACCTGGCCTCCTCGACGGGACTCAAGCCGCCGCGGCGGCCGCCGCGGAAGGCCACTCCGCCGCCAGCTGCCACATACCGACAGTACGTCCTGCCTCCGATGATGCGCGACGCTTCGCGCCGGACGGGAACAGGGGGGTTGTTCGGCTACGGCAGGCCATTCCCGGCCCGCGCCCTTTTACCGCGGTGCGTGCGCCGTGCCCGGGCCCGGTGCGTCCCCCACTTCCCCCCACCCGCGCGGGGGCCTGCCGCTTTCCGGCATGTTTCCGGACGGTTTCCGGACAGCTCCGGGCCGGTGCCCCGTCGGCTGAGGTTCGGCCGGGCGCGTGGCCCGCACTTCCCCCCCACTCTGCTCCACCGCCTCTGAACTGGGATTTTATCGGCCCAGAAGCCCAAAACAGCCGCCGTGGGGCGTTGACGGTGGAGGAATGTGGGGTACAGTGGAGCGCCATGGGGCAGTAGAGGCCAACCAGCGTTACTCACGGGACAGGGGAGGTGGGTGCGGTGTTCCTGGGCACGCACACGCCTCGGCTCGATGAGAAGGGCCGCCTGATCCTGCCCGCCAAGTACCGCGACGAGCTCGCCGGGGGCGTGGTGATCACGAAAGGCCAGGAACGCTGCCTGTACGTCTTCCCGATGGCGGAGTTCACCCGGGTCACCGAGGCCATGGGCACCGCGCCGGTCACGCCCAAGGGTCTGCGCGACTACAGCCGCGTGCTGTTCGCCAGCGCCTCGGACGAGGTTCCGGACAGGCAGGGCCGCATCACCGTTCCGCCCGCGCTGCGGAGCTACGCCGGCCTGGAACGGGACTGCGTCGTGATCGGCGCCAACACCCGGATGGAGATCTGGGACGCCGGGGCCTGGGAGACCTACCTGGCCAGCCAGGAAGAAGCCTTCTCCGATGCGTCGGAGGAGGTGCTGCCCGGGATCTTGTGACGGGTACCGGGCGGTGCCCGGTCCCTTGGCCCCGGCGGGGTCTCCAGCCGCGCTGGGCCGCCGGCTGGCTGGCATCACTTCCCCGGTGCCAGGCGGCTGGCGGCCCAGCGCGGCGCGGGCATGGGCCCCGGCAGGGGCAGCAGCAGCGGGTGGGCCCCGGCAGGGGCAGCGGAAACGGTCAGCAACCTTGGGGGTGTGATGGGCGAGTCATCGGCCGGCCACGTGCCGGTCATGGCCGACGCCGTCACGTCCCTGCTCGCGCCCGCCCTGGAGGCGGACGGGGCCGTGCTGCTCGACGCGACGCTCGGCCGGGCCGGTCACGCCCGGGCCCTGCTCGCGGCCTACCCCGGGCTCATCCTGATCGGCGTCGACGCGGACCTGACCGCGATCGAGCGGTCCCGCGACCTGCTGTCGGCCGACGCGGGGCGGGTCACGCTCGTGCATTCCTTCTACGACGAGATCCCGGCGATCGTCGCCGCCGCGGGCCTGGACAGCGTGCAGGGCGTCCTGTTCGACCTCGGCGTGTCGTCCCCGCAGCTCGATGACCCCGAACGCGGCTTCGCGTACTCCTACGACGCCCCCCTGGACATGCGGATGGACCGGACCAGTGAGCTCACCGCGGCCGAGGTCGTGAACCGCTACCCGGCCGAGGAGCTGGCCCGGGTGCTGCGCGAATACGGCGAGGAGCGGTTCGCCCGGCGGATCGCCGATGCGGTGGTGCGGGAACGGTCCCGGTCCCCGGTGACCTCCACCGGACGGCTGAGCGAGATCGTCCGGGAGTCGGTGCCGGCCGCCGCGCGGCGGACCGGCGGTCACCCCGCCAAGCGCACCTTCCAGGCCCTGCGGATCGAGGTGAACGGCGAGCTGGCCGTGCTGGGCCGGGCCCTGCCCGCCGCCCTCGGCCTGCTCTCGGTGGGCGGGCGGATCGTCGTCCTCGCCTACCACTCGCTCGAAGACCGCGCGGTCAAGCGGGCGCTCGCCGCGGCCGCCGCCGACTCCACCCCGCCCGGGCTGCCGGTGCCGCTGCCCGGGAGCGGGCCGCAGTTCCGCCTGCTGACCAGGGGAGCGCTGCGGCCATCGGCAGAAGAACTCGCCGCCAACCCTCGTGCGGCATCGGCGCGGCTACGGGCCGCGGAACGAATACGGAAGGCGGCGTGAACGGCATGAAGGGGCGGATGACATGGCGACCCGAATAACCGATTCAGCGCCCCCGCGGACCCGGGGCGGCCGCGACCCCCGGTTCCCGGACCGGGCCACCAAGGCCCGCGCCGATGCCCGGGGGGCCCGCCGCGACACTGGCACCGACACCCGCGAGAGCCGCGATGCCCGCGAGACCCGCGATGCCCGCGAGACCCGCGATGCCCGCGAGACCCGCGAGACCCGCGAGCCCGCGAGACCCGCGATGCCCGCGAGCCCGCGAGCCCGCGAGCCCGCGATGCCCGCGATGCCCGCGATGCCCGCGATGCCCGCGATGCCCGCGACACCCGCCGCGACCCGCGACACCCGCCGCGACACCCGCGACACCCGCCGCGACACCCGCGAGGCCCGCCGCGATGCCCGCGAGACCCGCCGCGATACCCCGCCCAGCGCGGCCCCGCGCGTAGCCGCCCCATCGCGTCCGGCCCGCGCGCCCCGCCCGCCCCGTGCCCCGCGTCCAGCGCGCCCGCCCCAGGGGATTCTGCCGAGGACCGGGACCGCGCCGAGGACCGGGACCGCGCCGAAGCCGCCGCGTGCGGCCGCCGCGGCCCCGCGCGTACCCGCCCCGCCGCGCCCCGCCCCCCCGGCCCCGGGAACGGGGACCGCACCCGGCACCGGGCCGGCCCCGCAGCCGGCCCCCGGTGCGATCGCCGCCGGCCGCCGCCGGATGCCGTTCCTCCTGCTGATCGTGGGCATGCTCTGCGGCGCGCTGGTGTGCCTGCTCGTGATCAGTACAACGCTCGCCGCGGGCTCGTTCCGCATCACGAACCTGCAGCAGCAGGACCAGGCCCTGGCCAAGCAGCAACAGCAACTCCAGCAGCAGGTGGCCCAGGACCAGGCGCCGAGCGTGATCGCCCAGCGGGCCGAGCAGCTCGGCATGCGGCCGGTCGGCCAGCTGCAGTTCCTCAACGTGAAGACCGGCAAGGTCTCCAGTGACGCCGCCACCGGAGCTGGCGCGCAGATCCAGGTCCCTGGCTACACCCCATGACCACGCGGGGCGGGGGACGTGAGCCGCGCGGTGGTGGGCGCGACTCGCGCGGGGGAGCAGGCGCGGGCCGGGGCGGACCGGGCGCGGGCCGGGGCGGCCCGGGGCCGGGCCGGCCGACACCGGGGCGCCCCGGCGCCAGGCCCGCGGGAGCCAGGCCCGCCGGGGCCAGGCCGGCCGGGGCCAAGACTGCCGGGGCCAAGCCTGCCGGGGCCAAGACTGCCGGGGCGCACGCCTGCCGGATCCAGGCCCGCGCCCCCCCGGCCCGCGCCCCGGCCGGGACTGACCCGCAACGGCCGTCCCCCGCGCCCGCGCGCCGTCGTGCGCCGGGTGCTCCGGCCGCGGGCCGACCCGGGACGGCGGCTGGGGGTCACCCTGCTGTGCATCGCCTTCGTGATGTCCCTGTTCGCCGGGCGCCTGATTCAGCTCCAGGGCTTTGAGTCGGGCACCTACCTGCGGCTGGCGCAGAACCAGCGGCTGCAGGCCGAGAGCCTCCCGGCCGTGCGCGGCAATATCACAGCCGCGGACGGCGAGCCGCTGGCCATCACCGTGCAGACCTACCTGGTCTACGCGGACCCGGTGATGATGACCGCGGCGCAGCTGCCGCAGATCGCCGCCGCCCTGGCCGGCCCGCTCGGCATGAGCGAGGCGGACATCCTCGGCCTGCTGCAGCACCCGACCTCGCCGCAGTACGTGGTGCTCAAGAAGGGGGTCTCGCAGCAGGTCGCCGACCAGATCAAGGGGCTGGCGCTGCCGGGCGCCGCCGGAACCGCCGCCACCACCGGGACGACCACCGGTACCGGGCTGCCGGGCATCCAGATGCAGGCCAGCTACTCCCGGACCTACCCCGACGGGGCCGTGACCTCCAACCTGCTCGGTTTCACGCACATGACCGCCGCGGGCAACCTGACCGGCGCGGCCGGGCTGGAGTACTCGGACAACGCGCTGCTGGCGGGCAAGCCGGGCAGCGTGCAGTTCCAGGTCGGCACCAACGGGGAGCAGATCCCGCTGGCGGCGGGCCGGAACACGCCCGCGGTCAACGGCAGCGGGCTGCGCCTGACGATCGTCCCCGCGCTGCAGTGGGAGGCCCAGCAGGCCTGCCAGCAGCAGGTGAGCAAGACACACGCGGACAACTGCACGGTCGTGATCATGCAGCCCAGCACGGGCAAGATCCTGGCCATGGCGCAGTGGCCTGCCTACGACCCGGGCAACCCCGCCACGTCAGCCGATCCGCAGGCCATGTCCAACCTGGCCATCCAGAACGTCTTCGAGCCGGGCAGCACCGCCAAGGTGGTCACCGCCGCGGCGGCGATGGAAAAGGGCGGCCAGACGATCCGGAGCACCTACACGGTTCCCGATCAGATCATCGAGGACGGCTTCAGCTTCCGTGACGCCGAGTACCACCCCGTGGAGCGCTGGACGATCGCCGGCATCCTGGCCAACTCCAGCAACGACGGCATGGTCCAGGTGGTCCGGCACGTGCCGCCGCAGACCCAGTACGACTACCTCAAGGCGTTCGGCCTCGACTCGCTCACCGGCCTGAACCTGGCCGGGGAGTCGCCCGGCCTGCTGCCCGCGCCGTCCCAGTGGTGGGGCAACGAGCGTTTCACGCTCTCGTTCGGCCAGGGCATCGACGTGAACGCGGTGCAGATGGCCAGCCTGTACTCGACGATCGCGAACGGCGGCGTGCGCGTCCCGCCCACCCTCGTCCAGGGCACCACCAACAGCGCGGGCACGTACACGCCCGCGCCGGCGCCCTCGTCCCGCCGGGTCATCCAGGCCAGCACGGCGCGCAGCCTGATCGCGGCGCTGCAGCAGGTCCCGGCGGTCGACGAACAGGCCAACGAGCCGTGGGGCATCATCCCGGGCTACGCGATCGCGGCGAAGACCGGCACGTCCCAGGAATGGAACGCCACCAGGAAGTGCCTGTGCAAATACGGGGCCAGCTACATCGGGATGGCCCCGGGCGACAACCCGCAGCTGGTGGTCGCGGTCAACGTGCAGAATCCCAAGAAGGGCGGGTACTTCGGCGACGTCGTGGCCGGCCCGGTCTTCTATCAGGTCATGAAGTTCGCGCTGCAGACCATGAAGATTCCGCCGGACGGGGCCAAGCCTGCGGACGTGCCGCTCACCGGGCCCTGATAGGAGGTAACCTCTCGGCGTGCCCGTGGCCATCCGTCCCACCCGAGTTTTGAGCCGCCCGCTTTCCGGGCTGGGGGCGCTGCTCGGCGTGACCATGCGCGCCGGCCGCGCGGTTCCCGCCGCCCCGCCCGCGCCCATCACGCCGAACGAGGCTGACCGGGAGCCCGCCATCTCGGGGGTCACCCATGACTCCCGGCTGGTACGGCCGGGGGACCTGTACGCCGCGCTGCCCGGCACCCGGGTGCACGGGGCCGAGTTCAGCGCCGCCGCGGTGGCCGCCGGGGCCGCGGCCATCCTCACCGATCCGGCCGGGCGGGACCGCGCCGCGGCGGCCGGGGTGCCCGTCCTCGTGGTCGCCGACCCCCGGGCCCGGCTCGGCGAGGTCGCCTGCTGGGTGTACGGCGACCCGTCCCGGCGGCTGCGGCTGATCGGCGTGACCGGGACGAGCGGCAAGACCACCACCAGCTACCTGACCGAGGCCGGGCTGCGGATGGCCGGGCACGTCACCGGCCTGATCGGCGGGGTGGAAACCCGGATCGGATCGCAGGTGCAGGCCAGCGAGCTCACCACCCCCGAGGCCACTGACCTGCAGGCGCTGCTGGCCACCATGGCCGAGCGCGGGGTCACCGCCGCCGCGATGGAGGTCTCCAGCCACGCCCTCGCGCTCGGCCGGGTCGCGGGCACCCACTACGACGTGGCCGTCTTCACCAACCTCTCGCAGGACCACCTGGACTTCCACACCGGCCTCGAGGACTACTTCGCGGCCAAGGCCGAGCTGTTCACCCCCCGCTACGCCGGGGCGGGGGTGGTGAACCTCGACGACGCCTACGGGCGGCGCCTCGCCGCCAGCGCGCCCATCCCCATCACCACCTTCTCCGCGGCCGGTGATCCCGCCGCGGACTGGCGGGCCGCCAACGTCCGGGTCGGCGCGGACGGCAGCACGTTCCGGATCATCGGGCCCGGCGGCGTGGAGGCCGACGCCTCGCTGGCCCTCGTCGGCCCGTTCAACGTGGCCAACGCGCTGGGGGCGGTGGTGGCCCTGGTGGAGGCGGGCATCGGGCTGGACGACGCGGTGGCCGGCGTGGGGTCCTGCCCCGGTGTGCCCGGCCGGCTGGAACGGGTCGGCACCGCGCGCCGGCGCGCCCGACCTGCCCGACGTGACCGTGCTGGTGGACTACTCGCACAAGCCCGGCGCGGTCGAGGCGGTGCTGGGGGCGCTGCGCCCGGTCACCCAGGGCAACCTGATCATCGTGCTCGGCTGCGGCGGTGACCGGGACCGGGCCAAGCGCCCGCTGATGGGCGCGGCCGCGGCCGCCCTCGCCGACGTGGCCATCTTCACCAGCGACAATCCCCGCTCCGAGGATCCCCTGGTCATCCTCGCGGCGATGCTGGACGGCGCGACCGGCGTGCCGCCGCCGCGCCGGGCGCACGTGATCGTGGAACCGGACCGTGCCGCCGCGATCGGCCTGGCCGTGTCCTGCGGCCGCCAAGGGCGACGTGATCCTGGTGGCCGGGAAGGGCCACGAGCGCGGCCAGTACGTGGCGGGCCGCGTCCTGCCGTTCGACGACCGCGAGGTCACGGCCGAGGCGCTGCGCCGCCGGGCCGGGGGAGCTCACATGCAGAAGGGGGAGTTTTGATCCCGCTCTCGCTGGAGGAGATCGCCCGGATCACCGGGGCCCGGCTGGACGGGGGCGCGGATCCGTCCGCTGTCGTCTTTGGGCCGGTGGTCATCGACTCCCGCCGGGCCGCCCCGGGCGGCCTGTTCGCCGCGGTCGAGGGGGAGCGGGCCGACGGGCACGACTTCGCCGGGGCGGCCGTCGCGGCCGGGGCGGTCGCCGTGCTGGGCACCCGGCCGTGCGGCGCGCCCGCGCTGATCGCCGGCGACGTGCCCGCGGCCCTGGCCCGGCTGGCCCAGGCCGTCGTGGCCCGGCTGCCGCAGGTCACGATCGCGGGGATCACCGGCTCGTCCGGCAAGACGTCGACCAAGGACCTGACCGCCCAGCTGGTGGAGCGGCTGGGGCCGACGGTCGCGCCGGAGGGCTCCTACAACAACGAGTTCGGCTTCCCGCTGACCGTGCTGCGCGCGGACGACGGCACCCGGTACATGGTGCTGGAGCTGGCCGCCCGCGGCGCCGGGCACATCGCCCGGCTGTGCGAGATCGCGCCGCCGCGGATCGGCGCCGTGCTGAACGTGGGGCACGCGCACACCGGGGAGTTCGGCGGCATCGAGCAGGTCGCCCGGGCCAAGGGAGAACTGCCCGCGGCGCTGCCCGCGGCCGGCGCCGGCGGCGTCGCGATCCTGAACGCCGACGACCCCCGGGTCATGGCCATGGCCACTTCGGCCCGGATCGTGACGTTCGGGCTCGGAGCCACAGATAGCCCCACCGGCCCCGGCCCCACCGGCCCCGGCAGTCATGCCAGCACCGCAGCTCCCGATTTCACCGCGGCCGGCATCCGTCTCGACGATCTCGGCCGCCCGTCTTTCACCCTGGTGACCCCGGCCGGGACGGCCCCGGTGCGGCTGGCCCTGCACGGCCCGCACCACGTGCCGAACGCCCTGGCCGCCGCGGCCATCGCCGCCGAGATGGGCCTCGGCCTGGCGGAGATCGCCGCCGGGCTGTCCGCGGCCACCGCGCGCAGCAAGTGGCGGATGGAGGTCCGCCGGTCCCCGGGCGGCGTCACCGTGGTCAACGACGCCTACAACGCCAACCCCGAATCGGTCCGGGCGGCGCTGGACGCCCTGCGTCACATGGCGCGGGGCAGGCGCTCCTTCGCCGTCCTCGGCCAGATGGCCGAGCTGGGCGATGAGTCCCGGGCCAGCCACGAGGAGATCGGCGCGCTGGCGGCCGGAACCGGGGTGACCGGTCTGATCGTTGTCGGGAAGGAGGCAGCACCTATCCTCGACGGGGCCCAGGCCAGGAGCGGATGGCACGGTGAGGCGATCGGTGTGCCGGACGCCCCCGGCGCCGTCGCCGCGCTGCGCGGCCGGCTGGCCGGCGGTGACGTCGTTCTCGTCAAGGCCTCCCGCGCCGCCGGGCTGGAAAGCGTCGCGGCCGAACTGCTCGCCCCGCCCGAATCGATAAGGGAGAAGGCCCAGTGAAGGCCCTCCTCATCTCCGCCGCGGTCTCGATGACCGTGGCACTGCTCGGCACGCCGGTGGCCATCCGGGTGTTCTCCCGGCACGGATACGGCCAGCCCATCCGGGAGGAGGGGCCGGCCGGCCACGCCGACAAGCGGGGCACGCCCACGATGGGCGGCACCGTCATGATCATCGCGACGCTCGTCGGGTACTTCGCCGGCCACCTCGCCACCGGCGAGGCGGTCTCGGTGTCCGGGCTGCTCGTCCTGTTCCTGATGACCGGCCTCGGCGCGGTCGGGTTCGCCGACGACTTCATCAAGCTGTACAAGCAGCGCAGCCTCGGCCTGCGCAGCGGGGCCAAGCTCACCGGGCAGGTGGTGGTCGGCGCCGTGTTCGCCGTGCTGGCGCTGCACTTCCCCGACGGGTACGACCTCACCCCCGCCTCCACGCACCTGTCGTTCCTGGCCGACTTCGGCATCTCGATCGGGCCCATCTTCTTCGTGGTCCTGGTCGTGGCCATGGTCGCCGGGACCTCCAACGCGGTGAACCTCACCGACGGGCTGGACGGGCTGGCCACCGGCGCGGCGATCCTGGTGCTGGCCGCGTACGTCATCATCGGCAACTGGCAGCTCCGCAACGACTGCACGCTGTCGCTCGCGCCGAACTGCTACGACGTCCGGGACCCGCTGGACCTGGCCGTGGTCGCCGCCGCGCTGATGGCGGCGTGCGTCGGCTTCCTGTGGTGGAACGCGCCCCCGGCCCGCATCTTCATGGGGGACACCGGCTCGCTCGCGCTGGGCGGCGCGCTGGCCGGCCTGGCCATCACCACCCGGACCGAGCTGCTGCTGGGCCTGCTGGGCGGCCTGTTCGTGATCGTCACGCTGTCGGTGATCATCCAGGTCGGGTCGTTCAAGCTGACCGGTAAACGGGTGTTCCGGATGGCCCCGCTGCAGCATCACTTCGAGCTGCTCGGCTGGGCCGAGACCACGATCGTGGTCAGGTTCTGGGTCATCTCCGGCATGTTCATCGCGCTCGGCCTGGGCGTCTTCTACGTCGGCTGGTTCCCCAAGTAGGGCCGGGACGCCCGAAATCCCCGCCTGTTGCGCGACACGCGCCGGATCTCCCCGGTATCGATCGCGCCCCCGCCGAGACTTGTCCCATGGAGCGCGTGGTGGAAGCCCAGGCTGGGGGAATTTCCGGCGAGGCCGAGCTGGCCGCGGCGGTCGACGCCGCGGCCCCGGCGGCCGGCCCCGGGAACGGCTCGCGTCCTGGTTCGTCCTCCTCGACCGCCCGCTCACGTCGTACTACCTGATCATCGGCATCACCGCGCTGCTGCTCGGGCTCGGGCTCGTGATGGTGCTGTCCACCTCGTCCGTGCAGGACCTGAGCGAGGGCCTGCCCGCGTACTCCGACTTCAAGAAGCAGCTGCTCGGCGCCGCGCTCGGGCTGCCGGTCACGTATGTCGCGGCCCGGTCCTCGCCGCGGCTGTTCCGCGCCGCGGCGTACCCGCTGCTCGGCGCGTCGGTCATCGGCCTCGGGCTCACCCTCATCCCGGGCGTCGCGGTGTCGCAGAACGGCGCCGCCCGCTGGATCCAGCTCGGCCCGTTCCCGGCCCAGCCGTCCGAGCTGGCCAAGATCGCCCTGGTGCTGTGGGGCGCGGACCTGCTCGCCCGCAAGGAGCGGCTCCGCCAGCTGGAGGACTGGCGGCACCTGCTGGTCCCGCTGCTGCCGGGGGCGGGGCTGCTCTGCATGCTGGTCATGGCCGGCGACGACCTGGGCACCACGTTCGTGCTGCTGGTCATCTTCATCACGCTGCTGTGGGTCATCGGCACCCCGGGGCGGATCTTCGCCGGGATGATGGCGCTGATGTGCCTCATCATGCTGCTGCTGGCCGTGACGTCGGCGTACCGGCTGAAGCGCCTGACCGGTTTCGTGAACCCGCAGGGCGGCCCGATGGGCCCCAACATGCAGGGCATCCAGGGCAAGTACGCCGTCGGCTCGGGCGGCCTGTTCGGCGTGGGCCTCGGGGCCAGCCGGGAAAAATGGGGCTACGTTCCCGAGTCGACCAGCGACTTCATCTTCGCCATCATCGGGGAGGAACTCGGCCTCGTCGGCACCCTCTGCGTGTGCTTCCTGTACGGCGGCCTGGCCTTCGCCGGGCTGCGGGTGGCCCGGCGCGTCCAGGACACGTTCAGCCGGCTGGCCGCGGCCGCGATCACCGCGTGGATCGTCATGCAGGCGGTGGTGAACATCGGCGCCGTGATCGGCGTACTGCCGATCACCGGCGTGCCGCTGCCGCTGGTTTCCGCGGGCCTGTCCTCGCTTCTCGTCACGATGCTGGCGCTTGGCATGCTCATGTCGTTCGCGCGGCGCGAGCCCGGCGCGCGGGAGGCTCTCGCCGCTCGTGGCCCCGCACTGCCGCTGCGCGTTCTAAGCTGGCTTGGCCTGACGCAGCGAAGCGAGTGAGAGCTCATGCCGCCGCCTCGCGGCCCGGGGATGCCCGGTGGCGCGGAGCCGGAGTGGCATCAGAGGCGAAGAAGAGGAAGGCCCCGCGATGAGGGTTGTGCTAGCCGGCGGCGGTTCCGCCGGACATATCGAACCGGCGCTTGCGCTCGCTGACGCGCTGCGTCAGGCCGACCCGGGCGGCGTCGTCGTCTGCCTGGGGACCGAACGGGGCCTGGAGACCCGGCTCGTGCCGATGCGGGGCTACGAGCTCGCGCTGATCCCGGCCGTGCCGATGCCGCGCGCGGTCAGCCCGGCCCTGATCGCCGTGCCCGGGCGGCTGGCCGGCGCGGTCAGCGCCGCCGCCGGGGTGCTCGACCGGGTGAAGGCGGACGTGCTGGTCGGTTTCGGCGGGTACGTGGCCACGCCCGGTTATCTCGCGGCGCGCCGGCGGCACGTCCCGATCGTGGTCCACGAGGCGAACCCGCGGCCCGGCCTGGCCAACAAGCTGGGCGCCCGGCTGACCGAGCACGTGTTCACCGGGAACCCCAGCACCAAGCTGGCCCACGCCACCTACCTGGGGATCCCGATCCGCCGCGAGATCGCCGAGCTGGACCGGCTCGCGCTCGGCGACAAGGCCCGCGCGCACTTCGGGCTGCGGCCCGACCTGCCCGTACTGCTGGTGACCGGCGGCTCGCAGGGCGCCCAGTCGCTGAACCGCGCGGTGTACGGGGCGATCGGCTGGCTCCGTTCCGCCGGTGTGCAGGTGCTGCACGTGACGGGCCCGCGCAACGCGGGGGAGGTCCCGGCGGCCTCCTCCGGCGGGGCGCCCTACATCTCGGTGCCCTACGTGGACCGGATGGATCTGGCCTACGCCGCCGCCGACTTCGCGCTCTGCCGGGCCGGCGCGATGACGTGCGCCGAGCTCACCGCCGTCGGGCTGCCCGGTGCCTTCGTCCCGCTCCCGCACGGGAACGGCGAGCAGCGGCTCAACGCGGAGCCGATCGTCGCCGGCGGCGGCGGCCTCCTTGTCGAGGACGCCGACCTCACGCCGGAATGGATCCGGGACGTCCTGCTGCCCGTCCTGCTCGACATCGAC
Organism: uncultured Actinomycetes bacterium; assembly: GCA_963808295.1. Lineage (GTDB taxonomy): Bacteria > Actinomycetota > Actinomycetes > Streptosporangiales > Streptosporangiaceae > Bog-532. The sequence continues at coordinate 70,640 of CAWEFP010000013.1, forward strand.
CGGGTGGCGAACATGTCCGAGGCCGCCGCCGCCCTGGGCCGGGCCGACGCGGACCGCCAGCTGGCCCGCGCGGTCATCGAGATCGTCCGGGCCGGGGAGGATGCCCCGCCCGGGGACCGGCCCGTGCCCGCCACCCCGCCCGGGGGAAACGCCGAGCACTGGTTCGACCCCGCCTCCCGGCGGAATCCCGCGGAATGGCCCCGGCCCGGGGGCCAGCCCAACCCCGGCCCCCCGCCCATGCCCCGGCGCCAGCCCCGGCCGCTGCCGGGGGACGCCCCAGCCGGGCCACCCATGCCGGGGGCTCACCAGATGCCGGGGGCCCAGCCCGGCCCCGGGCCGAACCTCCCCGACCCGTGGTTCGGGCCCGGCCCGGGGAACGATGCCCCGCCCCGCCGTGACGGCCCGCCCTGGCCGGAGGCCGAGCCCCAGCCCGGCCCCGCCCCGCGCCGCGCCGCGCCGTCCCGACGCGGGCAGCCCCGGCACGGCCGGCCCCGGCGCGGCGCCTAGCACGGCACACGCCCAGGCACAGCAGACACCCAGGCACGGCACACGCAGGCACGGCACACACCCAGGAAAGAGCCCGGCCACGCACCCGCCGCGCCGGAATCCCGCAGGAGAACACGTGCTTCAGGACACCCGATGGCCCTGGTGACGCCGATGGACACCGTGCCGCTGGACCAGCTCGGCCGCGTGCACTTCGTCGGCATCGGCGGCGCGGGCATGTCCGGCGTCGCCCGCATCATGCTGGCGCGCGGCGTGGCCGTGTCGGGCAGCGACTCCGGCTCGCCCGCGGTGCTCGGCGAGCTGGCCGCGCTCGGTGCCGACGTGCACCACGGTCACGCCGCGGACCACCTCGGTGCCGCCCGCACGGTCGTGGTGTCCAGCGCGATCCGGCCCGGCAACCCCGAGCTGGCCGAGGCGCGCCGCCGCGGCCTGCGCGTGCTGCCCCGCGCCGCGGCCCTGGCCTCGATCATGACGGGACGGCGGGCGACGGCGGTCGCCGGCACGCACGGCAAGACCACCACCACGTCGATGATCACCACCATCCTGCGCGAGTGCGGCGCCGATCCGGGCTACGTCATCGGGGGCGTGCTCGCCGAGACCGGCCTGGGGGCCGAGGACGGCGCGGGACAGGACCTGGTGGTGGAGGCCGACGAGAGCGACGGGTCGTTCCTCATGCTGTCCCCCAGGTGGCGGTGATCACCAACGTCGAGGCCGATCACCTCGACAACTACTCCGGCCTCGCCGAGATCCAGTCCGCGTTCGAGGCCTTCGCCCGCCGGATCACCCCCGGCGGGGCCCTCATCACCTGCGCCGACGACGCCGGGGCGCGCGCCGTGGCCGAAGCCTCCCCGGGTCTGCCGATCCGGGTCCGCAGCTACGGAACGTCGCCGTCAGCCGACTACCGGGTCTCCGCGATGACCGCGCACGGCATGGGAAGCACGTTCACGATGACGGCCGCCCCGGCCGGCCCCGGCGCCCCGGCCGGCGTGCCGGACCCGGGCCCGGCCGCACCCGCCGGAGGCGGCGCCCCGGACCCGGGGGGTGCGCCCAGCCCAGTTTCGTTCGGAGAATTCACGGGCCTCATCAGCATCACGGTCCCCGGCCGGCACAACGTCCTCAACGCCGCGGCCGCCTTCGCCGCCGCCGCCGAGCTCGGCCTTCCCGCTCCGCAGGCCGCGGCGGCGCTGTCGGCCTATCGCGGCGCGCAGCGGCGGATGGAGCCCAAGGGTGATGCGGACGGCGTCCGGGTGCTCGACAGCTACGCGCACCACCCGACCGAGGTCGCGGCCGACCTCGCGGCGGCCCGCGATCTCGCCGACGGCGGCCGGGTGATCGCGATCTTCCAGCCGCATCTGTTCAGCCGGACCAGGATCTTCGGCGCCGAGTTCGGCGCCGCGCTCGGCCTCGCCGACGAGGCGATCGTCATGGACATCTACGCGGCGCGGGAGGACCCCGAGCCGGGTGTCACCGGGCGACTCGTGGCGGACGCCGTTCCGGCCGGCCGGGCCCGTTACGTCCCGGACGCGGCCCGGGTCCCGGCCGTGATCACGGAAGTCGCCAAGCCCGGGGACATCGTGCTGACGATGGGCGCCGGGGACGTGACCAAGCTCGGCCCGGTGATCGTCGCCGCGCTGCGGGCCCGGGGGGTGGCCTGATGAACGGGCCCGGTCCCGGTGACGGCCCGGGGGTGCCCGGCCCCGGGCACGGCGGCCCGGGGGTGCCCGGCCCGGGGCACGACGGCCCGGTCTCCGTGGCCGAGTCCGGTCCGGGCGACGCGGGGCGGTATGGCGACGGGCGATATGACGCCGGATCGCAGGGCGCCGGAGGGCCGGGTACTCCCGGACAGCCGGGTACCCCCGGACAGCCGGGTGCCGCACGGCCAGGCCGGCCCGCCCCGGCCCGCGGCCGCAGCCCGTGGCGGGCGGCGTTCTTCGGCCTCGCCGTCGCCGGGCTGCTGGCCGGCATCGCCTGGGCGCTGCTCGGATCGAAGCTGCTCGTGGTCCGTTCCGTCGTGGTCACCGGGGCGCACCTGGTGCCGGCCGGCCAGGTACGGGCGGCCGCGGCCATCGCGGCGGGGATGCCGATGATCCGGGTGGACACCGGTGCCGCGGCCCGCCGCGTCGAAGCCATCACGCAGGTGCAATCGGCACAGGTCAGCAAGTCATGGCCGGACCGGATCGTGATCACCGTACGGGAGCGGACCCCCGTGCTCGCCGTCACGGTGCCGGCCGCGGCGTCCGGCGGCGGCGGGTTCGACCTCATCGACGGCGACGGCGTCGTGGTCCGGTCGGTGCGGGTCAGGCCCGCCGGAGTGCCCGTCTACTGGACGCCGGCCGCGCCGGGCGCGCTGCGCGGCGACCCGTCCGTGGCGGCGGCGGTCACCGTGCTGCACGAGGTGCCCGCGCAGATCGCCCGGTCCGTGACGGCGGTCACGGCGTCCAGCCCGCAGAACGTCACGCTGGGGCTGTCCGACGGGGTGACGATCGTCTGGGGGAGCACCGCCCGCGCCGCGGCCAAGGCCGCCGAGCTTTCCGCCCTGATGCGCACGCACGCGCGCTACTACGACATCAGCGCACCAGGAACCGCGGTGACACGATGAAATCCGCTGCGACACGCCGCGCTCGTTGGCGCGTGGTTAGTTGACCCGGGTGACCGGCGACCCTACTGTCCCTAGCAATTGCCAGGCTGACAAAACTCTAAATCTCTACCTGAAGGTGAAACCTGATGGTGAGGCCAGGGGCGCGTCGTTCGTTTCCCGCCGTGCCCTGCCGATTAGCTGGCTCATTAGCTGGCTCATCTATGGCCCATGCCAAATGGTGGCGAATTCCGCTTCGCGGCCAGGGTTTCCCGAGCCCAGCGCCCCGATCGGCCGGAATCAGCGGCTCGGCCGGAATTCGCAACCGGGAACGTAGACGAGTTAAAACGAGCGGAAAGGTACCCTCCTCGTGGCTGCACCGCAGAACTACCTGGCGGTCATCAAGGTCGTCGGAATCGGCGGCGGTGGCGTTAATGCCGTTAATAGAATGATCGAAGAGGGCCTCAAGGGCGTCGAGTTCATCGCGATCAATACCGACGCGCAGGCGCTGCTGATGAGCGACGCCGACGTCAAGCTCGACGTCGGCCGCGAGCTCACCCGCGGGCTGGGCGCGGGGGCCAACCCCGATGTCGGCGCCCGGGCCGCGGAGGATCACCGCGAGGAGATCGAAGAGGTGCTCAAGGGCGCCGACATGGTCTTCGTCACGGCCGGGGAGGGTGGTGGCACCGGAACCGGCGGCGCTCCCGTGGTGGCGAATGTCGCCCGGTCGCTGGGCGCGCTGACCATCGGCGTGGTGACCCGCCCGTTCGGTTTCGAGGGCAAGCGCCGGGCCATCCAGGCCGAGGCCGGGATCGAGCGGCTGCGCAGTGAGGTAGACACCCTCATCGTCATCCCGAACGACCGGCTGCTGTCCATCTCCGATCGGCACGTCAGCGTGCTCGACGCCTTCAAGGCGGCCGACCAGGTGCTGCTGTCCGGTGTTCAGGGCATCACCGACCTGATCACCACGCCGGGCCTGATCAACCTGGACTTCGCCGACGTGAAGTCCGTCATGTCCGGCGCGGGCTCGGCGCTGATGGGCATCGGCTCCTCGCGCGGCGAGGACCGCGCGGTCGCCGCGGCGGAAATGGCGATCTCCAGCCCGCTGCTGGAAGCCAGCATCGACGGGGCCCACGGCGTGCTGCTGTCCATCCAGGGCGGTTCCGATCTGGGACTGTTCGAGATCAACGAGGCCGCCCAGCTGGTGTCCAATTCGGCGGCTGTGGACGCGAACATCATCTTCGGCGCGGTCATCGACGACGCGCTCGGCGACGAGGTGCGCGTGACGGTGATCGCCGCCGGGTTCGACGAGAACCGGATGGGCCATACCGCCCCCGGGGCCGGCCTGCACGCCGCGGCCCCCAGCCCGGGGGCGGTCGGCGGATCGAGCCCGCCCGGTCCCCGCGAGGTGCCCGTCGGCGCGCGGGGCGGGCCCGGGGCGTTCGGTTCGGTGGCCCTGCCGCACACGGTCGCGGCCGCGCCCGCCGCACCGGCGACCTGGTACACGGAGGAGGCTCCCGCCCGGGGAAATGACGCGGCCCCGGCAGGCCCCGTGAGCGGGACAGCCGGGGCGACGTCGGACGCCACCGCCCATGTCACTGACCTGGTGGCCGCCGAGGCGCCCACCGCCGAGAACGGCACCGAGACGGCCGGGGAGCCCCCGGCCGGCGCCGGCGCCGCGCTGACCGGCGCGGCCGCCGCCGAACCGGCCGAGGATGCCCCGGGCCAGGCCGGCGGCGCGCCCGGTACGGCCGGGCCCGCGGCCGCCGGAACGGTCGGCGGCCCCGCCGACCCGGGCGAGACCGCCCCCTGGGACATTTCGGCCGCCGACGCGGACGAGCCCGCCGGATCCGGGGGCAGCGCCGGCCTGGACGCCGCGTCGGCCGGGGCGGCCTCGCGCGTGTTCGACGTGGCCACCACCCGGCGGCGTCCGGTCATCTTCGAGGAAGACGACGACCTGGACATTCCCGATTTCCTCAAGTGAGCCAGGGCCCGGGGCGCCGTGCCGAGCTGACGGCGAGGCTGCACCAGGTCCGGGCGCGTATCGACACCGCGTGCGCCGCCGCGGGGCGTGACGCCGCGGAGCTCACGCTCGTCGCCATCACGAAGACCAGGCCCGCCTCGGATGTCCGGCTCCTCCATGAGCTGGGCCAGCGTGACTTCGGGGAAAACCGTGACCAGGAGGCCGCCCCCAAGGCCGCGCAGTGCGCCGGCCTGCCGATCACCTGGCATTTCGTCGGGCAGCTGCAAACGAACAAGGCCGCCAGCGTCGCGCGCTACGCGGACGTCATCCACTCGGTGGACCGGCTCCGCCTGGTCCGCGCCCTGGGGAACGCCGCGCGCCGCCAGGAACGCGCCCTGACCTGCCTCATCCAGGTAGACCTGGGGAACCCCGGCGGTGACCGCGGCGGCGCGCCGCTGCGCCTGATCCCCGAACTCGCCGAGGCGATCGCGGGTGAAGCGGGCCTCATCCTCGGCGGGGTGATGGCGGTCGCGCCGCTGGGCGTCCCGGCCGCGGCCGCCTTCGCCGGGCTCGCCCCCGCGTCCGCCGCCGTCCGCGCGGTGCGTCCCGGGGCGGTGATCATTTCGGCCGGCATGAGCGACGATCTTGAAGAGGCGGTCGCGGCGGGCGCGACACACCTGCGAATCGGTACGGCGTTGCTCGGCGATCGGAGGCTCCCTGTCATGTAATGTCCCTCGCGTGGGCCCCCAACGGGTTCGCAAGCAGCGTGGATGTGGGCTCGCAGTCGAAGTTGCGGGGGGTCCCGGAGGGTCAACTTCCGGGCTAGCGCCGGGGGGCTGCCAGATGGGCACGACGGAGGACTGACGGATGGCCAGCGCAATGCGCAAGATGGCGGTCTACCTCGGCCTCGTGGAGGACGACCACCGCTACCAGGACGGGTACGACTCTTACGACGAGTACGAGGAGTACGACGAGCAGGCGGACCGCGTGGATGGCCCGGACGATCCGGACGCCCAGCCGGGCGACGCCGCCTACCTTTCGGCGCCGGTGCGCCAGGACGGGGCCCGCCAGACGACTGACCTCGCGCGGATCACGACGCTGCACCCTCGCACCTACAATGAAGCACGTACCATTGGGGAGCACTTCCGCGAGGGGATCCCCGTCATCATGAACCTGACCGAGATGGTCGACAGTGACGCCAAGCGCCTCGTCGACTTCGCGGCGGGCCTGATCTTCGGCCTGCACGGGAGCATCGAGCGGGTGACCAACAAGGTCTTCCTGCTCTCTCCCGCGAACGTCGAGGTGACGGCGGAGGACAAGGCTCGCATCGCGGAGAGAGGCTTCTTCAACCAGAGCTAGCGGACAACCAGTGACGGTGTGATGCGGACCAGCGAAGCGACTGCGTACGAGGCCACAGACCCGCGAGGACGCGGCAGACGAGGACGCGGCGATGAGCATCCTTAAGGTTGTCCTGACCTACCTGCTGACGATCTACCTGATCATCCTCATCGGGCGGATGATCTTCTCCTGGATCCAGATGTTCGCGCGGCAGTGGGTGCCAACGGGAATACTCCTGGTCATCGCCGAGAGCATCTACACGGTGACCGATCCTCCACTAAAATTTCTACGTCGCTACATACCCCCCCTCCGCCTAGGTACAGTAGCCATGGATCTCAGCTTCATGGTGTTGTTCATAGTGGTGTTGATCGCGATGCGAGCTGTGTCGCTGCTTTGATCGGGTACCACCGTCCGACAGGTACACAGTCCATGCGCGCCGAGGAGACAAGATGCCGCTGACGCCCGCGGATGTGCGGAACAAGCAGTTCAGTACGACGAGGCTCCGGCCTGGCTACGACGAGGAAGAGGTTGACGCCTTCCTCGACGAGGTCGAGTCCGAGCTCGACCGGCTGATCCAGGAGAACGAAGAGCTCCGGGCGAAGCTGGCAGAGAGCCTGCGAGGGGGCAAGTCGTCGGTTCCCGCACTGAGCTCGCCGCTGGCCGAGTCCAAGATGGACATGATGCAGCCGGAACCGCCGCGCGCCGAGCCGGAGCGCAGGCAGCCCGAGCCGGTCATGATGGGCTCGATGGCGCCGCCCGAAGACAACATGGACACCGCGGCGCGGGTCCTGTCCCTCGCCCAGCAGACCGCCGACCAGGCCATCGCCGACGCTCGCCGCGAGGCGGACGAGACGCTGGGCCGGGCCCGCCGCGAGGCTGACGAGGTGCTGACCAAGGCCCGCCGTCAGGCCGAGCAGATCACCGGCGACGCCCGGGCCCGGGCCGAGAGCCTTGAGCGCGACGCCCAGGAGCGTCACCGCCAGGCCATGGGCTCGCTGGTCCAGCAGCGCGAGGAACTCGAGCGCAGGGTGGACGACCTGCGCGCCTTCGAGCGCGAGTACCGCAGCCGGCTGAAGGCGTACCTGGAGGGCCAGCTCCGGGACCTGGAGGCGGGCGTGACCGACAGCGGGGCCTTCCCCACCATGGGGTCCGCGCCGCAGCCGTCCGTCCCGGCGGGCCTGGGCCAGCCCAGCGCGCGTAACGGCGCCCCGTCGACCGGGCAGTACTCCGTGCCGGAGGTTGTTCAGCACGCGGGAAGCTTCCACGCGGGCGAGGGCGCGTCCGCGCACGAACGGCGGTAACAGTACGATCCCCGCGGCCTGGGCGTGCGGCGCCAGGCCGCGGGGTGTTTTTCTGCTTGAGCGGGGCGGCGTCGCCCGCCGGGGCGGCCGGGGACGGCCACCCTGGCGGGAGCGCCGCGAAGATCGGCGGCTGGGGTGGCCGCGCGTTCTGGGAGAACGCTTGTGATCAGGTTTAGCGCTTCTCTGGTGGTCATCGCGTTGGGGCTACTCGTCGCGGGAGGCGTCACCAGCAAGCTGCTGCTCGTTTATCTCGCGATCGCGGTCAGCGCGATCGCGATGGTCTTTCTCATCATCGGGGCCATCGTCCACCGGGGAGAACTGCGCGCCCCGGCGCCCGCGGAGGCACCCGGCGACCGGCTGGACGAGGCGTCCGCCGGGAGGCCCGCCGCGGCGCCGGCTGGGAGGCCCGCCGGGACGGCCGCCGCCGAGCAGGATGAGGCGCTCGCCGGTCGGGCCGGCGCGATGCCCGCCGGCCGGCTCGACCAGGCGGAGCACGCCGGTGCGGCCCACCTCGATCGGGGCCCCCGCCTGGATGTTCCCAGCTACCCCCCCCTCGTCACCAGCAGGACCGTCCTGCCCTCCACTTCTGTCCCGGCTCCCGGTCCCGGGCGGCCCCCCTGGCCTGACGTGTCCCGGCCGGACGACCTGGACCCGCTCGGGGACCGCCGCGACCGGTCCGGTGACCGGCCTGGGGTTTCCCAGTGGCCCGGAAAGCAACTGCCGGAGGAGGCGCCCGGCCTCGACCCGTGGGCACGCCAGAACTGGGCCGCCAGCCAGCGATCCCGGGGAGAAGCGGCCCGGCCCGCGCCGTCCCGGGGGGAGCCGACCGAGGCAACGCCGGAGCCCGCGAGAACGGCGCCGGAGGCAGAACCCACGCCGCCCGCTAAGAACGCCGGGGCCACCGAGAACACCGTAGCCACCGGGGCCACCGGGGCCACCGAGAGCACCGCGGGGACCGGGGCCATCGAGAGCAACGTGGCCACCAGGGCCACGGAGAACACCATGGCCATCGGGGGCGCCGGGACCATCGAGAACAGCGTGGCCACAGGGGCGCCGAGAGCAACGTGGCCACCAGGGCCACCGCCGCGGCCACAGGGCCACCGAGAGCACCGTGGGGGCCGGGGGTACCGAGAACGCCGGGGGTACCGAGAACGCCGGGGGCATCAACCTCACCGAGATCACCGGGGGCACCAAAAAACCCGGGGACCACGCGGACATCAGGCTCCGCCGGGGACGCCAAGGACCCCTGGGACACCGGGATCGCCGGGGACACCAAGAACACGGGAATGCCGACGATACCGGGACACCAAGGACCCCACGGACACCGGGGGCGCCGGGAACACCGGGGGCCCGAGGCCGGCGGGCCAGGCCGTCACGGTGGTCCCCGGCGTGCCGCGGTATCACCGGAGCGAATGCATTCTGATCCGCTTCATGGGTGACAGTGACCTGCAGAAGATGCCGGTCGAGGCGGCCCGGGAGGCCGGCGTGCACCCCGTGCCGCGCCTGCCAGCCGGACGGCGAGCGGACGGACTAACCGCCCGCCCGCGGCCCGCCCGTCGCCCCGTCCATTCCCGCCCGGCCCGGCCCCGCCTGGGGCCGGGCCGGGCTGACCCGCTACGCCCGCCGGAGCCAGAACCGCAGGCCGAGCAGGTCATCGGTGTGCTCGGCGAACCCGGCGTTGTCGTTCTCCTGCGACGGCTGGCCGGCCTGGTAGCTGGTGGCGAGGACCTCGCCCGCGATCACCGGCCCCTGCTCCGTCAGCGCGGCGGAAAGGTCCGGGTCGCTCGCCTCCCACCACAGCGCGATCCGGTCGGTGACGTCGAGCCCGTCGCTCTTCCGCGCGTCCTGGATGAGCCGGATCGCTTCCCGGGCCAGGCCCTCGCGGCGCAGTTCGGGGGTGAGGGTCACCTCCAGCGCCACCGTCTCGCCGCCGTCGGTGGCGACGGTCCAGCCCGCCTTCGGCGTCTGCGTCACGATCACCTCGTCCGGGCCCAGCGACACGGATTCGCCGTCCACCGTGACCACCGCGGTCCCGGCCGTGCGCAGCTGCCCGGCGAGCGCCGCCGCGTCCGTGGCCTCGATCGCCTTCGCGACCGCCGGGGTCCCCTTGCGGAACCGGGCCCCGAGCGCGCGGAAGTTCGGCTTCACGGTGTAGTCGACGAGCTCGACGTCGACGTCGGCCAGCGTCTCCAGCGCGTGCACGTTCAGTTCCTCGGCGACCTGGGTGCGCAGCTCGGGCGGCAGCGACGCGAAACCCGCCGCGCCGATCAGCGCCCGGGCCAGCGGCTGCCGGGTCTTGACCGTGGCGGCGGCCCGCGCCGAACGCCCCAGCTCGACCAGCCGGCGCGTCAGGGCCATGTCCGCGGACAGGGGTCTCGTCGATCAGCGCGGTCTCGGCGACCGGCCAGGGTGCCAGGTGCACCGACTCCGGGCCGCCGGCGGTGCGCAGCGCGCTCCACACGTAGTCGGTGAGGAATGGCGTGATCGGCGCCATCAGCCGGGTGACCGTCTCCAGGCACTCGTACAGCGTGGCGAACGCCGACGCGGACTCCGGGCTCCGCGGGCCCTCCCAGAACCTGCGGCGTGACCGGCGCACATACCAGTTGGACAGGTCATCGGTGAAGCCCGCGATGCGCCGTCCCGCGCCCGCGGTGTCGAAGCCCTCCAGGGCGGCGGTGACGTCCCGGACGAGCGCGTGCAGCTCGCTGAGGATCCACCGGTCCAGGACCGGGCGGTCCGCGGGGGCCGGCGCCTCGCCGAGCCGCTCCGGGCCCCAGGCGTTCCCGCCGGCGGCGGCCGCGTTCGCGTACAGGGCCAGGAACGAGACCGTGTTCCAGTAGGTGAGCAGGACCTTCCGGACGATCTCCTCCAGCGCCGCGTGCCCCACCCGCCGCGTCGCCCAGGGGGAACCGGAGGCCGCGAAGAACCAGCGCAGCGCGTCCGCGCCGTGCGCCTCCATCAGCGGCAGCGGCTCCAGCACGTTGCCCAGGTGCTTGCTCATCTTCCGGCCGCCGGAGTCCACGACCAGCCCGAGGCACACCACGTTCTCGTACGACGACCGGCCGAACACGATCGTGCTGACCGCCATCAGTGAATAGAACCAGCCCCGGGTCTGGTCGATCGCCTCGCAGATGAACTGCGCCGGGAAGGCCTCCTCGAACTCGGCCTCGTTCCGCCACGGGGCGCCGAGCCGCGCGAACGGCATCGAGCCGGAGTCGTACCAGGCGTCGATGACGTCGGGGACCCGGCGGGCCCGCGCGCCGCAGTCCGGGCAGCCGAACGTCACCTCATCCACGAACGGCCGGTGCGGGTCGAGCCCGGACAGGTCCCGGCCGGCCAGCTCGGACAGTTCCGCCCGCGAGCCGACACAGGTGGTGTGCCCGTTCTCGCACTCCCACAGCGGCAGCGGCGTGCCCCAGTACCGGGTCCGCGACAGCGCCCAGTCCACGTTGTTGCGCAGCCACTCGCCGTACCGGCCTTCCTTGATGTTCGGCGGGTACCAGTTCGTCCGCTCGTTCTCGGTGAGCAGCTGATCCTTCACGGCCGTGGTGCGGATGTACCAGGACGGCAGCGCGTAGTAGATCAGCAGCGTGTGGCACCGCCAGCAGTGCGGGTAGCTGTGCTCGTACGGCTCGGATTTGAACAGCAGGCCGCGGTCGGCGAGGTCCTGGACCAGCCGGGGGTCGGCGTCCTTGAAGAACATGCCGCCCACCATGGGCACGGTGTCCTCGAACCGGCCGTCGGGGCGGATCGGGTTGACCACCGGCAGCCCGTGCGCGCGCGAGGTCTGCATGTCGTCCGCGCCGAAGGCGGGAGCCATGTGCACCAGGCCGGTGCCGTCTTCGGTGGTCACGAACGACCCGGGCACCACGATGTGCGCGTCCGGGATGTCGATCAGGTGGAACGGCTTGTCGTAGGTGGCGCCGAGCAGTTCACGGCCGGGAAACCGCGCCACGACGTGCCAGCCCTCGCCGAGTACGTTCGGCATCAGGGCCTCGGCCACCACCACGCGGTCACCGTCGTCCGGCCGCCGCGCCACCACGTACGTGACCTCGGGGTGCACCGCCACGGCGGTGTTGGAGACCAGCGTCCACGGCGTCGTCGTCCAGACCAGCAGGTCGGCGCCGGCCAGTTCCGGGTCCGCGCCCGGCGGCACGCTGGTCAGCGGGAAACGTACCGTGACCGAGGGGTCGCTGACCGTCTGGTAGACGCCGGGCTGGCCCATCTCGTGGTCGGACAGCGGCGTGCCGCAGCGCGGGCAGTACGGGCTGATCCGGAAGTCGCGGACCAGCAGGCCCTTCTCGTAGACGTCCTTCAGCGACCACCAGACCGACTCGATGTAGGACGGGTCCATCGTCCGGTACGCCTTGGACAGGTCGATCCAGTAACCCATCCGCTCGGTCAGGTCGGTGAACGCGTCGACGTGCCGGAGCACCGACTCGCGGCACCGCGCGTTGAATTCGGTGATGCCGTACGCCTCGATGTCCTTCTTGCCGGAGATGCCCAGCTCGCGCTCGACGGCCACCTCGACCGGCAGGCCGTGGCAGTCCCAGCCGGCCTGCCGCGGCACGTGGAATCCCTGCATGGTCTTGAACCGCGGGAAGACGTCCTTGAAGACCCGGGCCTCCACGTGGTGGACGCCCGGCATGCCGTTGGCGGTCGGCGGTCCCTCATAGAACGTCCAGGGCAGGCCGCCTTCGGTCTGCTTGATCGAGCGCTCGAAGACGTCCGCTTCCTGCCAGCGGACCAGCATCTCGCGCTCGACCGCGGGCAGGTCGATCTGGGCCGGCAGCGCGGGGAAACGCGGCGTGCGGCCGTCCGCGTGTGGCGTGCGGCCGTCCGCGTGTGGCGCGGCGCCGTCTGGCGCGGCGCCGTCTGGCCGGGGCGCGCCGCCGTCCGCCTGCGGCGCGGTATCGGATGCCTGCGACATGGATGTGGCCTCCAGCAATTCCGAACGGACCTTGCCGGAGGGACGAGACCGCCGTGCGGCGTTCCCGCGGTACCACCCTCCTTGGCCGCGGCGACGGTGCCGGCGCTCCCGTGAGCTCCGGATGGCGTGCGACCCTCTCGAGGATTCCTGCGGCCGGTTCTACTGGGCCCGCGTCGCGTCCCGTGTGACAGGAGTGGATACTGGGCCGTTCTTCCGGCGGCTCCGGGGTGATCTGGTCCGCTGTGTCTGCCTCCGGGCTTGCACCATCCCCGGATCGCTTCTGGCCGACTGTCAGCGGCAGCTGTCCCCATCAACGCCGTGCAGGATTTCAGGATACCCAATAAGGCCTAGCGCGCCGAACTTATTCCGGGGCGTCCCGGCCTGAGCCCCGGTATGAGCGCGGTGTGAGCCCCAGCGTGAGCGCGCGGCGTGAGCCGCGGAGAGCGGGGACGTGAGCGAACCGAAATCTTATTTGCGGAGAAACAAGATGTGACTTATTCTCCGTTGACCGTTCGCATTCATGATCATCTATAACCCGTCGTGGGAGGCGCGAGATGGCCACTGCCCCGCGGTCCGAGGCCGCAACTCTTCCGGTGCGGCCAGGGGAGGAGCCGTGGACCGGCTCCGAGCTCGCTGACGTGCGGGAAACGCTCGAGGCGGACGCCACCGGGCTGCGCCGCGACATCGAGCAGGCCGAGTCGCAGATCGCCGACCGGCTGGAGGATGGAATCCGTGACGCCGGAGACGACGAGGCCGACGCGGGGGCCAAGACGTTCGAGCGGGAGCACGAGTTCGCGATGACGAGCAACGCCCGCCGTCTGCTCGAGCAGACCGAGCGGGGCCTCAGCCGGATCGATGCGGGAACATATGGAGCGTGCGAATCCTGCGGCCAGCCCATAGGCAAGGCGCGGCTGATGGCGTTCCCGCGCGCGGTACTGTGCGTGACGTGCAAGCAGCGCGAAGAACGCCGCTGACGGCGGCCGGGGGACCGACGGCCGGGGAACAGGCAACCGCTGGGGGACCGATGGCCCGGGACCAGGCAACCGCCGGGGGACAGGTAGCCGCCGAGGAAAACGCGGCGGCCGGGGGACAGGCGGCCGGGGAGCCATTGGCCCCGGCCCCGGCCGGAGCGCGAGGGCGGAAGCTCCCCGTCGTGATCGGGGTGGCACTCGCCGTGCTGGCCCTGGACGTGGTCACCAAGCTGATCGTGGTCCACACGCTGTCGAATCACCCGCCGATCCGGTTGCTGGACGGCTTCCTGACGCTGCTGCTGCTGCGTAACAGCGGCGCGGCGTTCAGCATCGGGACCTCGATGACGATCGTGTTCACCGCGATCGCGGTCGCGGTGATCGTCTACATTCTCCGGGCGGCCCGCAAGCTGCGGAGCCTGCCGTGGGCGATCACGCTCGGGCTGCTGCTCGGCGGGGCGACCGGGAACCTCGCGGACCGGATCTTCCGCTCGCCCGGGCTGTTCCGCGGCGACGTGGTCGACTGGATCGAATTGCCGCACTGGCCCGTGTTCAACCTCGCCGACTCCGCCATCGTCTGCGGCGGCGTGCTGGCGGTCCTGCTCGCCCTGTGCGGCACGCACCTGGACGGGACCCGGGAGGGCACGGAGGATCAGACCGATGCGGGGGAGGGCGGCGATGACGGCGCCCGGCCAGCGTTATCTGCCGGTTCCTGAGGGCCTCGACGGTGAGCGGCTTGATGCCGCCCTGGCCAGGATGTTCGGCCTGTCGCGGTCCCGGGCCGCCGAGCTGATCAGTGACGGCATGGTGCTGGTGGACGGGCACCCGGCCGCCAAATCGGACCGGGTCGCGGCGGGCGAGCCACTGGAGGTGACGCTGCCCGTCCCGCGCCCGGTGCAGCCGCCGCGCACGGTGGAGGGCCTGAACGTCGTCTATGAGGACGACGACATCGTGGTGGTGGATAAGCCGATCGGCGTGGCCGCGCACCCCGCGCCCGGCTGGACCGGCCCGACCGTCATCGGTGGCCTGCTCGCCAGCGGCCACGCCATCGCCACCAGCGGGGCCGCCGAACGCCAGGGCGTCGTGCACCGGCTGGATGCGAACACGACCGGCCTGATGGCCGTGGCCAAGAGCGAGCCCGCTTACAGCGCCCTGAAGCGGGCGTTCCGCGAGCGTGCGGTGGAAAAGCGCTATCACGCGCTCGTCCAGGGGCATCCGGATCCGCTGCGCGGCACCATCGATGCGCCGATCGGCAGGCACCCGTCGGGCGACGGCCGGTTCGCCGTGGTGACGGGCGGCCGCCCCAGTGTCACCCACTACGACACGATCGAGGCCTTCCGCGGCGCCAGCCTGGTCGATGTCGGGCTGGAAACGGGCCGGACTCATCAGATCCGCGTGCACATGTCCGCGATCAGGCACCCGTGCGTGGGCGACCTGCTCTACGGCGCGGACCCGGCCCTCGCGGAGCGCCTGGGGCTGCACCGCCAGTGGCTGCACGCCGTCAGCCTGGCTTTCGATCATCCCGCCGACGGCCGGTGGGTGGAGTTCCGCAGCGACTACCCGCCCGACCTCGCGCACGCCCTGGACGTCCTCCGCGCCGAGAGTTAACCCGGGCGGCGTACGTTCGGCCGGCCGGTCGTTCTCATCCACCGGTCACATTCCTTCGCGGCGCCGCGTCAGTTGCTTTGAGCAGTGGAATGCGCTCGACCCGACACGACACCGAGACGCCTGACGATCTCGCGGAGGAGGAGATGGACATGCGAGCATCCGAGAAGATCGCCGTGGCCGGGGCGACCGGTCGGCTCGGTCATCACGTCGTCGCCGTGCTGAAGGAACGCGGCTGCGGCATCGTGCCGATCTCACGTTCCCTCGGGGTGGACGTGATCACCGGGGACGGCCTGGCTGAGGCGCTGAGCGGCGTCGAGCGCGTGATCGACGCGGCTACCGGGCCCTCGCCCGAATCGCAGGCGGCCGCGGCGTTCTTCACCACGGCGGCGGGCAATATCCAGCAGATGGGCGGGCGAGCCGGCGTCCGGGAGGTGATCGCCGTGTCCATCATCGGGACCGACCGTTTCACGGCGGGCTGCGGTGCCGCGAAGTCCGCGCACGAGCAGGTCACGCTGTCGGGCCCGATCCCGGCCCGGATACTGCGGGCCGCGCAGTTCCACGAGTTCGCCGGCCAGCTCATCGACTGGGGCACCCGGGCCGAGGTGAGCTACGTGCCGAACATGCGCACCCAGCCCGTCGCGGCCCGGGCCGTGGCCGAAGTACTCGCAGACCTGGCCACCGGACCGGCGCTGCAGGACCCGCCCGGACCGGGGCTGCCCGGACCTGGCCGGTCGGGCTGCAGGACCATGGAGACGCCCGATTCCTGGAGGTCGCGGGCCCGCGCGAGGAAAGCCTCGTCGAGATGGCGACGGTGCTCGCCTCGCGCCGCGGCTACCCGGCCAGGATCGAGGGGGTAAGCGACCCGGCCGACCCGGACGGCGAGCTCAACACCAACGGCGCTTTGCTTCCCGGCCCGGGTGCGCGGCTGGTCGGCCCCACGTTCGCAGAGTGGCTCGACTCAGCGTCCTAGGCCGCTTGCGGTTACACGGGGTACTGGATGGGGCCGGTTGTGTAGGTGCGGTCGGCTGGGGTGGTCCATGTGTGGTAGCCGGGCTGGCGCCGGTGCGCATCTGGTCGGCGGAAGCGGCGCGACGCTCGGCATCGGCCCGGTGGACCGGCTGTTGGAGCTCGCTCCAGCCGTGAACAAGGGGACAGCTGGGTCGGCTCGGGAAAGGTGCCGCTCCAGATCTGTAATTCAGCGCACGTGGCATGGATTTTTGATCGTACGAGTGCCGTGCTCTCTTGGCAGGCGGGGTGAGGACGCTTGACGATATCGCTGCGCGAGGGCTAGCACCCGTTGACCGCCGAGTGACCCGACGCGCAAAGTAGTCGTAGACAGCGGCCTGGCGGCACGACACGCACATCGTGGGTGCCTTAGGATAACAGAAACCAGGCACGTCTGGCCGGTGAATCTGGAGGATGCGGCGGCTCATCTCGACTCCCCTCGCAGAGCGGCGTTGGTGAGGGTGGGTAGTGACTGGGATGTAGCCCGTGCGAGCCGATGTCGATCCGGCGGCCGCCTCCTGATCGCACTGGCGGCCGACATCAGGGGCTTACGGGGTCCCTCTGGATCCCAGGCGTTGTCGCCAGCAGCAGTCCGGCGATCACGAACGCCGTGGCGGTGAACCCGTAACGCTGCAGTACGGGCAGCGCGTACTCGGCGAAGTCAGCGTAACCGTCGTCGAAGGTGAGGCCGACCAGGCCGCGCGGCAGCCGTTACGCCGATGGGCCTCGAGCAGGTCCCGCATGGACACCCCCAAGCGGCCGCGTCGGCGCAGCCAGCGCATCTGCTGGTCGAAACGCTCCGGGCGGACAGTCCACCGGGGCGGATCATGCTGATGGGGCGTGACGGAGTGGTACATCAGGAGCGGGCGGGATGATGTCACTGGACATTGTCTACCCGGACATTGGACGTCGGAACGGCATTCTGCGCCGCTGTAGCCCGCGGGTGAGAAGCCTTTCGGCTGCGTTCGCGCTCCGGCCGATGACGAACGGGTGCTTGCGCTGAAGCAGATGCGCCGCCGAGTGGCAGTAACGACATCAGCACCTCTCGGCGAACTCTGAGAGAAAACAGATTAACTCAATGTACTTGCCTTCTCCCCACGGTGCTATATGGAGCCCTGACGCCCCGTTATTTGCTGAAAACGCTCTGGATGGTTAGGATTTCATGGTCCGCTTCCACGTCGGCGGGGACCGGCCACGGGTCCGAGTGGATGAGGAACGACTCCTCCGCACTCGCGCCTGCCGCGATGCATTCCCCGCGCGTCGCCTCAGTGCGAAGGGTGACGCCCCGGGAGGCTGAGCCGAAAGGGCGCGGCGCCTGGCGCCCGGTCTGCGCCTCGGCCATCTTCGCCGGGGTCACCTCGACGAACGTGGTGCGCGGTGAGCGTGACGGCCGGCCGTTTTACCCCGTCCGTCACCCGCTCCTGCGGCAGTGAGATCATCGCCTGCGCCTCGGCGAGCTGCTGCTGCAGGATCGTCCGCGCGACGCGGACCACCTCCTCGGTGAAGCGGCGCAGCGCCACCCCCGGCAGGGCCGTGTCCAGCCCGCCACCGGAACCGAACCCCCCGCGCGGGCCCGCCGCCAGCGCCGCCACCGCAGGCCGGAAGCCATCCCGCGGCAAGAACCCGGCCTCGAAGACCTCCGGCACCGCGGCCGCGGCGCCCCGCGCCGGTCCGCCAGGGTCATGCGCGCGCCCGTCATGCCCGCCGCCGTCATGCCCACCCCGGACAATTCCCGCCCGCGTCGTTCCGGCCCCCGTCCCCGTCGGCCCCCGCGTCGCCGGGTTCATCCGCTAACACGGCCGCCTCCCAGCCAGATAAATTCGCCTATAGTTTCGAATAGACTATCAGACTGGAGGAGCGTAGTCTAGAATCATCGATAATAGTTTCGATAGCATAGCAGGCGGTAGATGATGAGCGGCGCACGCTTGTTAAGAGAAACCGTTAATGGAAGCTGCCAGGAGGCGCTGTGCGAGGGCGCGGAAATGAGAGGCCGGCAAAGCCCGATCGCCGCCCCAAATCGCCCCGGCGGCCACGGCTCCCGGGCCGCCGCGCGCATCCCGGCCGCCGTGGGTACTCCGGCCGCCCCAGCCCCCCGGCCAGTCCAGCCCCCCGGCCACCTGGGCCCCGGGCAGATCCGGGCGGAAAGTCTCCCCATTCCACCCCTACCCGGCGTGTGCGGGACCGCGAATCGGGGGTGGCGATGTAGGCTCGGATCACCGGGTCGGCGCGGTCCCCCCAGGCAAAGATCGCCAGCACGGAGGCCTGCTGCGAGGGGCAGCCAAGCCTCACGCGCACGGGTACGGCATGCGTCGCCTTCCCCCCGGAAACCGTTCGGTAACGATGACGCGTGCCCGCACAGCCCGAGCCGGATCTGAAGGCTTAAGGGCTCCGCGAAGCATGCCCGAAGGAGGCGGCTCAGTCCCATGGCGGAACCCGCGGCCCGTCAATCTGGTCAGTCCGGTCAGCCCCAGCCCGGTCAGCCCCAGTCCGGCAACGGCCCAGCCCGGCCAGGCCCAGAAAACCCGCCAGCCGTTCGCGCACCTTCACGTGCATACCGAATACTCGATGCTGGACGGCGCCGCCCGCCTGAAGGAGCTGTTCAAAGAGGTCGGGCGCCACGGCATGACCCATGTCGCGATGACCGACCACGGCAACATGTACGGCGCGGCCGAGTTCCACCGCCAGGCCAAGGACGCCGGCATCACCCCGGTGATCGGCATCGAGGCCTACGTGGCCCCGGAAAGCCGGGCCAACACCAAGCGCATCCTGTGGGGCCAGCCGCACCAGAAGAAGGACGACGTCTCGGCCAGCGGCGCGTACCTGCACAAGACCATCTGGGCGCGCAACAAGGACGGCCTGCACAACCTGTTCAAGCTGTCCTCCCGCTCCTACGCGGAGGGCTGGCTGGTCAAGTGGCCGCGGATGGACAAAGAGATCCTGGCCGAGCACGCCAGCGGCCTGATGGCCTCCACCGGCTGCCCCTCCGGGGAGCTGCAGACCCGGCTGCGCCTCGGCCAATTCGACGAGGCCCTCCGGTCCGCTGCCGAATACCAGGAGATCTTCGGCAAGGAGAACTACTTCCTGGAGCTGATGGACCACGGGCTCGACATCGAGAGAAGAGTCAGGGACGGCCTGGTAGAAATCGGCCGGAAACTGCACATCCCGCCGGTCGTCACCAACGACTCGCACTACACCCGGGAACCCGACGCCACCTCGCACGACCTGCTGCTCTGCATCCAGACCGGCAAGACCCTCGCCGACGCGGACCGGTTCCGCTTCGACGGGAGCGGCTACTACATCAAGTCCGCCGCCGAGATGTACGCCACCGACACCTCCGAGGTCTGGCAGGAAGGCTGCCGGAACAGCCAGCTCCTGGTCGCTGACCGGGTGGACACCACCGGCATGTTCAACTTCGTCAACCTCATGCCGCGGTTTCCCATCCCCGAGGGCTACGAGAGCGAAGAGGAGCTCTTCCGCGCCGAGGTGTGGAAGGGCATGGACCGCCGTTACCCCGACGGCTACGACGAGGAACGCAAACGGCAGGCCGGCGTACGAGATCGACATCATCTGCCAGATGGGGTTCCCGGCGTACTTCCTGGTCGTCGCGGACTTCATCATGTGGGCCAAGAACCACGGCGTCGCGGTCGGCCCGGGCCGCGGGTCCGCGGCCGGCTCGATCGTCGCCTACGCCCTGGGCATCACCGACCTCGATCCGCTGGTCCACGGCCTGATCTTCGAGCGGTTCCTCAATCCCGAGCGCGTGTCCATGCCCGACATCGACGTGGACTTCGACGAACGTGGCCGGGCGGACGTCATCCGCTACGTGACCGAGAAGTGGGGCTCCGACAAGGTTGCGCAGATCGTCACCTACGGCACCATCAAGGCCAAGGCCGCGATCAAGGACTCGACCCGCGTCCTCGGCTTCCCCTATTCGCTCGGCGACCGGATCACCAAGGCGTTCCCGCCTGCCGTGATGGGCAAGGACATCCCGCTGTCCGGCATCTTCGACGCCAGCCACCCCCGGTACAGCGAGGCGGGTGAGCTGCGCCAGCTGTACGAGGCCGAAGCCGAGATCAAGCAGGTCATCGACACAGCCAAGGGCATCGAGGGGCTGATCCGGCAGCCCGGCGTGCACGCGGCCGGGGTCATCATGTCGGCCGAGACGATCACCGACCACATCCCGGTGTGGACCCGGCACGCCGACGGCGCCGTCATCACGCAGTTCGACTACCCGACCTGCGAGGGCCTCGGCCTGCTGAAGATGGACTTCCTCGGCCTCCGCAACCTGACGATCATGGCCGACGCGGTCGCGGCGATCGAGAAGAACCAGGGCATCACGGTCGACCTGCTGAGCCTCCCGCTGGACGACAAGCCCGCCTATGAGCTGCTCGGCCGCGGCGACACGCTCGGCGTCTTCCAGTTCGACGGCGGCCCGATGCGCTCGCTGCTGCGGATGATGAAGCCGGACAACTTCGAGGACATCTCCGCCGTCGGCGCGCTGTACCGGCCCGGCCCGATGGGCGTGAACTCGCACACCAACTACGCGCTCCGCAAGAACGGGCTGCAGGAGATCACCCCGATCCATCCCGAGCTCGAAGAACCCCTCCGCGAGATCCTCGAGCCCACCTACGGCCTGATCGTCTACCAGGAGCAGGTGCAGAAGGCGGCGCAGATCCTGGCCGGGTACACGCTCGGACAGGCCGACCTGCTCCGCCGGGCCATGGGCAAGAAGAAGAAGGAGATCCTGGACAAGGAGTACGTCCCCTTCGAGCAGGGCTGCCGGGAGCGGGGCTACTCCGCCAAGGCCGTCCAGGCGGTCTGGGACGTCCTGGTCCCGTTCGCGGGCTACGCGTTCAACAAGGCCCACTCGGCGGCGTATGGCCTGGTGTCCTACTGGACCGCCTACCTGAAGGCCAACTACCCGGCCGAGTACATGGCCGCCCTGCTCACCTCGGTCGGGGACGACAAGGACAAGTCCGCGCTGTACCTGAGCGAGTGCCGCCGGATGGGCATCAAGGTGCTGCCGCCCGACGTCAACTCGTCGGTGGCGACGTTCACCGCGGTCGGCCGGGACGTCCGGTTCGGCCTGGCCGCGATCCGCAACGTCGGCGTCAACGTGGTCGACGCGATCGTGGCCACGCGCAAGGCCAAGGGCGAGTTCACCAGCTTCTCGGACTTCTTGCGCAAGGTCCCCGCGGTGGTGTGCAACAAGCGCGTCATCGAGTCGCTGATCAAGGCCGGCGCGTTCGACTCGTTCAGCCACCCGCGCAAGGGCCTCGTGATGGTGCACGAGCAGGCCGTCGACGCGGTCATCGACATCAAGCGCAATGAGGCGATCGGCCAGGACTCGCTGTTCGGCGGGGACGCCGAGACCGAGGCGTTCTTCGACGTGCCGATCCCGGACGGCGACTGGGACAAGTCGACCCGGCTCGGCTTCGAGCGCGAGATGCTCGGCCTGTACGTTTCCGATCACCCGCTGCTCGGGGTCGAGCACCTGCTCGCCCGGGAGGCTGACTGCTCGCTGGCCGACCTGCTCACGTCGGGGGAAGATTCTTCCGAACGAGGCCGTGGTGAGCGTAATGATGGCGGGGGAGTGGTCAAGGTCGCGGGCATCCTGTCCGGCGTGCAGCGCAAGGTGACCAAACAGGGCAACCCGTGGGCGGCGGCCACCCTGGAGGACCTGGCCGGCGCGATCGAGGTGCTGTTCTTCCCGGCGACCTACCAGCTGTACGCGACCTCAATCGCCGAGGACGCGATCATCGCGGTCAAGGGCCGGATCGACCGCCGCGACGACGTGCCGAAGCTGATCGCGATGGACGTGACCGTCCCGGACCTGTCGGTAGGCGACGGCGGCCCTTTCGTGCTGTCGCTGCCGGTGACGCGGTGCGTTCCGCCGGTGGTCGAGCAGCTCAAGGAGGTGCTGATGACCCATCCCGGGCCGACGGAGGTGCACCTGCGGCTGCGCGGGGCCCAGCGGACGACGGTGGTGCGCCTCGATGAGAAGCTTCGCGTCGCCGCCTCGCCGGCCCTGCTGGGTGACCTGAAGCAACTCCTCGGCCCCGCCTGCATCAGCTAGCGGACGCTCGGCCGCCTGGTCAGCTGGCCGTCCGGTCGTGCCGGATGCCCTGCAGCGCCCGACGACCGGCTGTCCGGTCGCGCCGCGCCGCCGGCGGCCAACGCGCGGCGCGTTGACACCCGTGCGGGCGGGCCTGTGTACTGCGCAGCATGACGGAATCAACGGGGATGTCGGCCCTTCCGGTCACCACCGGGTTCACGCTGCCGGGCATGACGACCGAACGGGATCTGGGCGTGGCGTTCGGCCTGGTCGTCCGGAGCATGGGCATGGTCAAGTCGGTCGGCGCCGGATTCAAGGCGATGCGCCAGGGTGAGGTCACGCAGTACACGCAGCTGCTCGAGGACAGCCGCCGGCACGCGATCGACCGGATGATCGAGAACGCGAGGCTGCTCGGCGCCAACGCCGTGGTCGCGATGCGGTTTGACTCATCCGAGATTGGCGGCCAGGGGCTTACGGAGATCGTGGCCTACGGCACGGCCGTGGTCGTCACCCCGTCGGCCTGAGCATGCCAGCTACGCCGCCCGGCGGGTGCGGCCGGTGCGCCCCGGTCGCTGATCGGGGACGCCGACCGCGACCGGCTGACCGCGTTGCTGCGCGAGCACTACGCGGCCGGCCGGATCAGCCTGGACGAGCTGCGCCGCCGGGTCGGCGTCGTCCTGGCCGCCGCCTACGCCGACGAGGCCGCCGCGGCCCTGGCCGATCTGCCGCCCATCGCCGCCGGGACCGCCGGGCCGGGCGCGTCCGGCGGGAACGCTCCCGGCGGCGCGGGACGGCCGCGATGGGGCCGCCGGCACGCCCAGGTGGCCGAGCCGCAACCCGGCTGGGTGCCCACTCCGGAGCGGTTCCGCGACCCGTCCAGCGGCACGATCATGCGCGTCTGGACCGATCCGGCCGACGGCAGCCGGCACTACGTCCCCGACGACAGCCCGGTCTGACCCCGCGATGCCACAGAATTGACTCATGGCTGCGTACGCGATCTCCGAGGTCGAGATACTCGACCAGGCCCAGGGCCGGCGTTACCGCGAACTGGCCGCGGCGTCCATCGCGCACTACGGCGGGCGTTACCTCGTCCGCGGCGCGCAGCCGCAGGTGCCGGAGGGGGACTGGCCGCTCGATGAGCGGGTGGTCGTCGTCGAGTTCCCCAGCATGCAGCGGCTGCGCGAGTGGTACGCGTCGCCCGAATACGCCGAGGCGCTGCGCATCAGGCAGACGGCCCTGGCCCGCCGGCTGATGTTCGTGGAAGGCGTGGACCCGGCATAGCCGCGTTTCGTGCCGCGTTAACGATCACATCGGTGAGAGAAGGAACATCACGGACACCACGCACTTCCCGGTTCCCCCGGGCGAACCGCCGGCCCGGCCCGGAGCGGCCGCGGCGCCGGACCCGGCGGCCGAGGCGCGGCCGGCAGCCGAGACTGGCCAGGCGGCCCCGGCAGGCACGCCAGGCGGACGGGCGCGGACCGTGCGCACCGCCGCCGCGGTCTTCGCGGCCGCCGCGGCCGCCACCGCCGTCCTCGGGATACCCGCCGGGTTCGCCTGGGGCGCGGTGGCGCCGCGGGTCCTCGTGCACGTCGCCGGGCCCGGAGCCGCCGTGGTTGTGAACGCCGAGACGAGCGCCTTCATCGTGGCGGACGTCTGGTTCTTCGTGATCGGCGTCATCGGCGGGGTGCTCACCGGGTCGCTCGGCTACCTGATCGCGGTCCGCCGCCGTGGCGCGGCCGCGGCGGCGGGCCTGATCGCCGGCGCGCTGGCCGCGTCGGCGGTCGCGCTGTGGGTCGGCGACCTTGACGGCCGCGCCGTCTTCAGGCATCAGCTCGCGGTGAGTGCCGCCGGGACGCGCCTGCATGCGTCGCTCGCTCTCGGGGCCAAGAGCGGCCTCGTCTTCTGGCCGCTGCTGGCCGCGCTCACGATCGCCGTGATCGAGGCGGTCGCCAGGTCCCGCGCCGCCCGCGCCCGCGCCTAACTTCCGTGCCGCCCGCAGCCCCGCGCCGCCCGCGCCTAACTCCCGTGCCGCCCGCGCCTGAGCCCCTCGCCCGTGCCGCCCGCCCCGCGCCGCCCGCGCCGCTACGGCCACTCCCGCACCAGGCCGTCCAGATCCCGGTGGGCCGGGGGCAGTTGCTGATCTTCCGGCACGCTGCCGAGGTAGATGAAGCCGGTGATCTCGTCGCCGGGACCGAATCCCAGCGCCTCCCGGACGGACGCATCACGGGCCGGCGCGCCGGTCCGCCACATCGCGCCGTAGCCCAGCGCGGTCGCCGCCAGCAGCAGGTTCTGGGTGGCGGCGGCCACCGCCGCGAGGCGCTCCCCGCGCGGCACCTTCTCGTCGCTGCCGGCCACGCACGCCACCGCGATGATGACGGGGGCCCGCATCGGCTTGGCCCGCTCCCGGTCCTCGGCCGCCGCGTCGGGCTGTTCCCCGCGCCGCGCCGCGGACCTGCGGTACACCTCCGCGAGGACCTCACCGAACGCCTTGCGGCCCGCGCCCTGGATCACCGCGAAACGCCACGGCCGGTGCCGGCCGTGGTCGGGCGCGGCGGCCGCCGCGGCCAGGATGGCGTCCAGGTCGCCCGGGGCGGGGGCCGGATCGGTCAGCACCGGGCGGGACCGGCGCACGTGAATAGCGATGATGGCGTCCATGATTACCGCCGAGCCTAGCGTTCAACTCCAAGGGGCGGATGCGGCGGCCAAAGCCCGATTTGGGCAGCGTTTTCCGCTCTATTCGCCGAAAACGCTGCCCACATCGGCCGTCCGCGCCCTGCTGCGGGAACCGCTCCCCGGCCGCCGCGCCCCGGTGCACATCCCGTCCGTATTCTGGACGATGCCGGCGTCTGCCGGGCACTCTCCGTAGACTGTTCGGGTGATCTCCCGTATCGACCTGCGTGACCGCGATGCCGCCACCCTCACCCGCGCGAGCCTGTCCGGGGTGCTGCCCCGCGCGACCCTCGACGTCGCGGCCGCCGCCGAGCAGATCCGGCCGGTGTGCGAGGACGTCCAACGCCGGGGCGCCGCGGCGGTGCGCGAGTACACCGCCCGCTTCGACGGCGTCGACCTGGCCACCACGCGCGTCCCGCCCGACGCGCTCGCCCGGGCCCTGGAGGACCTCGACCCCGCCGTGGCCGCCGCCCTGGAGGAAGCCGCCCGCCGGACCCGGCTCGTGCATCAGGCGCAGCTCCCGGCCGCCGAGACCGTGGTCACCCCGGCGGAGGGCCTCACCGTGGCCGGCCGGTACGTGCCGGTCAGCCGGGCCGGGGTCTACGTGCCCGGCGGCCTGGTGGCCTATCCCTCGTCCGTCGTCATGAACGTCGTGCCCGCCCAGGTCGCGGGGGTCGCCTCGGTCGCGGTGGCCTCCCCGCCGCGGGCGGACAACGGGGGGCTGCCGCACCCGGCCGTGCTGGCCGCGTGCGCGCTGCTCGGCGTGGACGAGGTGCACGCCGTGGGCGGCGCGCAGGCCCTGGCCATGTTCGCCTACGGCACCGCGGACTGCGCCCCGGCCGACGTGCTCACCGGGCCCGGCAACGTCTACGTGGCCGCGGCCAAGCGGCTGCTCGGCGGGATCGTGGGCACCGACGGCGAGAACGGCCCCACCGAGATCGCGATCATCGCCGACCACACGGCCGACCCGTCCTACGTGGCCGCCGACCTCATCGCGCAGGCGGAGCACGACCCGCTGGCCGCGTGCCTGCTGATCACCTCCGACCCGGACCTGCCCGCCCGGACCGACGCGGAACTGGCCGTCCAGCTGCCGGACGCGCCGAACCGCGACCGTATCGAGCAGGCGCTGCGCGGGCAGTCCGGGTACGTGCTCGTGGCCGACGTCGACGCCGCGCTGGCCGTCTCTGACGCCTGGGCCCCGGAGCACCTGGAGATCCAGACCGAGGACGCGGCCAAGGTCGCGGCGCGGGTGAGGAACGCGGGCGCCGTCTTCGCCGGGCCGTACTCGCCGGTGTCGCTCGGCGACTACCTGGCCGGCTCCAACCACGTGCTGCCCACCGGTGGCACGGCCCGGCACGCCGCCGGGCTGACCGTGCTGCCGTTCCTGCGGCTCATCAACGTGGTGGAATGCTCCGCCGACGCGCTGGCCGGCGCCGCCCCGCACATCGACGCGCTCGGCGGCGCCGAACAGCTCGCCGCGCACGTCGCCGCCGTCCGCGTGCGGGTCCCCCGGTGACCGGGTACGGCGCGGCCGCTCAGGTGACCGGGCCGGGGGCGGGCCGCCCGGCGACCGGCCACGGCGCGGGCCCCCGGCCGGGCCCGGGCGAGCTTCCGCTGCGCGAGGACCTGGCCGGCCTCGAGCCGTACGGCGCCCCGCAGCTCGACGTGCCCGTCCGGCTGAACACCAACGAGAACCCCTACCCCCCGTCGGCGCGGCTGGCCGGCGCGGTGACCGAGGCGGTGGCGGCCGTGGCCGGCGGGCTGAACCGGTACCCGGACCGGGACGCCACCGAGCTGCGCCAGGACCTGGCCGGCTACCTCGGCCACGGGCTGACCGGGCGGCAGGTGTGGGCGGCCAACGGCTCCAACGAGATCATCCAGCAGCTGCTGCAGGCCTTCGGCGGCCCCGGCCGGACCGCGCTCGGCTTCGAGCCGTCCTACTCGATGCATCCCCTCATCGCCAGGGTCACCTGCACCAGCTGGCTGGCCGCGTGCCGGGAGGAGGACTTCGGCATCGATCCCGTTCGGGCCGGCGAACTCATCCGGGACGCCCGGCCCGCCGTGGTCTTCCTCACCTCCCCGAACAACCCCACCGGGACCGCCCTGCCGCTGGAGGTCATCGAGGCGGTGTGCGACGCGGCCCCCGGCGTCGTCGTGGTCGACGAGGCCTACGCGGAGTTCGCCCGCGAGGGCACCCCGAGCGCGCTGACGCTGCTGCCGCGCCACCCCCGGCTGGTGGTGACGCGCACCATGTCCAAGGCCTTCGCCATGGCCGGCGCGCGGGTCGGTTACCTGGCCGCCAGCCCGGAGCTCATCGACAAGCTGCTGATCGTCCGGCTGCCCTACCACCTGTCCGCGGTCACCCAGGCGGTCGCGCGTGCCGCGCTGGCCTGCGCCGCCGAGCCGCTGGCCAGCGTGGCCGCGCTGCGCGCCGAACGCGACGCCGCCGTGGCCTGGCTGCGGGCGCGCGGCTGGACGGTGGCCGACTCGGACGCCAACTTCGTGCTGTTCGGCCAGTTCGCGGACCGCCACGCGGTCTGGCAGGGGCTGCTGGACCAGGGCGTCCTCATCCGCGAGACCGGCCCGGCCGGATGGCTGCGGGTCACCGTCGGCACACCGGAGGAGATGGCGGCGTTCCGGGACGCCCTGACCAAGGTGGCGAACACGTGAACCGCGACCGGAAAGCGCGCGTCGAGCGCGTCACGCACGAGACCCAGATCCTGATCGAGCTCGACGTCGACGGCATCGGCGCGGTCGAGGTGGCCACCGGCGTCCCGTTCTTCGACCACATGCTGGCCCAGCTCGGCAAGCACGGCGGCCTCGACCTGACCGTCCGGGCCAAGGGCGACGTGGAGATCGACGCGCATCACACGGTGGAGGACACCGCCATCGCGCTCGGCCAGGCGCTGCGCGAGGCGCTCGGCGACAAGTCCGGGATCACCCGCTTCGGCGACGCGCTCGTGCCGCTGGACGAGACCCTGGTCATGGCCGCGGTGGACCTGTCCGGGCGCCCGTACGTGGTGCACGAGGAGCCGGACACCATGGCCCCGCTGATCGGCAGCTACGACACCACACTGACCCGGCACATCTTCGAATCGCTGGCGGCGTCGGCCGGGATCTGCCTGCACGTACGGGTGCTGTCCGGCCGCAACCCGCACCACATCGTGGAAGCCCAGTTCAAGGCCGTCGCGCGGGCGCTGCGCACGGCTGTCGCGGCGGACCCGCGGGCGGGCGGCGTACCGAGCACCAAGGGGGTGCTGTGATGCCGTCGGTGGTCGTGCTGGACTACGGCTCGGGGAATCTTCGCTCCGCCGAACGCGCCCTGGCACGAGCGGGCGCCGATGTCAGGGTCACCGCCGACCCGGACGCGGCGCTGGACGCCGATGGGCTGGCGGTCCCCGGAGTGGGCGCCTTCGCGGCCTGCATGGCGGGCCTGCGCGCGGTGGGCGGGGACAAGCTGATCGCCCAGCGGCTCGCCGCCGGGCGGCCGGTGCTCGGCATCTGCGTCGGGATGCAGGTGCTGTTCTCCGCCGGCGTGGAGCACGGCCTGCTCACCGAGGGATGCGGCCTGCTGCCCGGCACGGTCGAGCAGCTGGAGGCCGACGTGCTGCCGCACATGGGCTGGAACACGGTCTCCCCGCCCGCCGGGACGTCGCTGTTCGCCGGCATCGGGCCGGACACCCGGTTCTACTTCGTGCACTCCTTCGCGGTGCGGTACGCGCACGCGGCACGGCTGCGCGAGTCGGGCGCGCTGATCACCTGGACCACGCACGGCGAGCCGTTCGCGGCGGCGGTGGAAGACGGGGCGCTGACCGCGACGCAGTTCCACCCGGAAAAATCCGGCGACGCCGGCGCGGTCCTGCTGTCCAACTGGCTGGAAAGGATCCGATGACCACGCCCGCGGAACGAGCCTCCGCCGGGAGCACTGCCGCCGCCACCGCGGCCACCGCGCCGGGACACCTCACCCTGCTGCCCGCGGTGGACGTCGCCGCCGGGCAGGCGGTGCGGCTGGTCCAGGGCGCGGCCGGCACGGAGACGGGGTACGGCGACCCGCTGGAGGCCGCGCTCGCCTGGCAGCGGGCCGGCGCGGACTGGATCCACCTGGTGGACCTGGACGCCGCGTTCGGCCGCGGCTCCAACGCCGGACTGCTCGCCACGGTGGTCGGCCGCCTCGACATCAACGTGGAGCTGTCCGGCGGCATCCGCGACGACGCCTCCCTCGCGGCCGCGCTCGCGACCGGCTGCGCCCGGGTCAACATCGGCACCGCCGCGCTGGAGCACCCGGACTGGGTGCGTTCGGTGATCGCGCGGCACGGCGGCCAGGTCGCCGTCGGGCTGGACGTGCGCGGGACCCGGCTGGCCGCCCGCGGCTGGACCGCCGAGGGCGGCGACCTGCACGAGACGCTGGACCGGCTCGACGCCGACGGCTGTGCCCGCTACGTGGTCACCGACGTGACCAAGGACGGTACCCTGCGCGGCCCGAACCTGGACCTGCTGCGCGAGGTGTGCGCGCGGACCACCCGCCCGGTGGTGGCCAGCGGGGGCGTGTCCAGCCTGGACGACCTGCGCGCGATCGCCGCGCTCGTGCCGCTCGGCGTGGAGGGCGCGATCGTCGGCAAGGCGCTCTACGCCGGCGCGTTCAGCCTGGAAGAGGCGCTGGAAACGGTGGCCCCGTGAGCGCCGCCGCCAACCGGCTAACGAGCGGGGCCCTTGGGCCCCCGCGAGCGGCCGGTGGCGTTCCTGCCTGGCGGCGGCGCGAACGTCTGGAGGCAGCACAGTGACCGTCGCGGTCCGGGTCATTCCCTGCCTCGACGTGGACGCCGGGCGGGTCGTCAAGGGAATCAACTTCCGTGATCTGCGGGACGCGGGCGATCCAGTCGAACTGGCCGCCGCCTACGACGCGGAGGGCGCCGACGAGCTGACGTTCCTCGACATCACCGCGTCCAGCGGGGGCCGGGAGACCACCTACGACGTGGTGCGCCGCACCGCCGAGCAGGTGTTCATCCCGCTGACCGTGGGCGGCGGCGTGCGCAGCGAGGACGACATCGACCGGTTGCTGCGGGCCAGCGCGGACAAGGTCTCGCTGAACACCGCGGCCATCGCCCGCCCGGGACTGCTCGGCGAGGCGGCCCGGCGGTTCGGCTCCCAGTGCGTGGTGCTGTCGGTCGACGCGCGCCGCTGCACCGGCCCGGGCGCCCCGCCCCCGAGCGGGTTCGAGGTGACCACGCACGGCGGCCGGCGCGGCACCGGCATCGACGCGGTGGAGTGGGCGCGCCGCGGCGCCGAGCTGGGCGCGGGGGAGATCCTGCTCAACTCGATGGACGCGGACGGCACCAAGGCCGGCTTCGACCTGGAGCTGATCGGCGCGGTGCGCCGCGCGGTGACCGTCCCGGTGATCGCCAGCGGCGGCGCGGGCGAGGTGGCCCACTTCGGGCCGGCCGTGGACGCCGGCGCGGACGCGGTGCTCGCGGCGAGCGTGTTCCACTTCGGGACGCTGAGCATCGCCGAGGTGAAGGACGCGCTCCGCGCGGCCGGCCGCCCGGTCCGCTGACCCCGCTACTCGGGAAGCCCTGGATCAAGGGAACCCGGGCAGGCCCTGGTGACCGGTGGTGCCCGTGCTGCCGGTGGCCGCGATGGTGCTGCCCAGGCTCGGGTTCGCGCCCGCGCCCGCCCGGACCGGGGCGGCCGAACCCGGGTGGGCCGCCATCGCGGCGCCGGCGATGCCCGCGTCGTTGTGCATCGCGGCCGGGACGGTCCGCGCGTGCAGCCCGGTCAGCAGCGGGAGGAACTTGTCCGACTGCCTGCTGATCCCGCCGCCGACGATGACGAGCTGCGGGGACACCAGCGCCTCGATGTGCTCCAGGTACTCGTTCACGTTCTTCGCCCACTGCTTCCAGCTCATCTCGTGGGCGGTCTTGGCGCGTTCGGAGGCCCGCGCCTCCGCGTCCTTGCCGCGGATCTCCAGGTGGCCGAACTCCGTGTTCGGGACCAGGACGCCGTCGACGAACAGCGCGCTGCCGATGCCGGTGCCGAACGTCACCATGAACACCGTGCCCGGTTCCCCCTTCCCGGCGCCGAACGTCATCTCCGCGACCCCGGCCGCATCCGCGTCGTTCAGCACCCGGACCTCCTGCCCGGCCGCCTTGGCCAGCAGGGACCGGGCGTCCAGGCCGATCCACGCTGTGTCCAGGTTGGCCGCCGTCCGGATGACGCCGTTCGTCACCACGCCGGGGAAGGTGATGCCGATGGGCCCGGACCAGGAGAAGGCCGCCACGAGTTTCTGCACGACCTCGGCCATCGCCGCCGGGACAGCCGGGCGCGGCGTCGGGACCTTCACCCGTTCGGCCAGGAACTTGCCCGTCTCCAGATCAACGGGCGCCGCCTTCATCCCGGTGCCGCCGATATCGATGCCCAGCGCGTGCATGCTCGCTCCTTCTCCCTCCCGGGCCGGCCCCGAGTCAGCAGCCGGGCCGTCGCTGCCCAGTATGTCGCACTGCCCGGGTAAGCTCTCCAGTAGGACATGCCCCATCAGGGCGTGTGTAGCCGCGGAAAGGGGGCGGCTGATGCGCTGGGCCAAGGTCGTCTTGATCGCAGTCGGTGCCCTGATCGCCTTCATCGTCCTCGAATCGGTGTTCCGCCTGCTGCAGTGGGCCGTCATCGCCCTCGTCATCGGCGTGATCATCGCGATCGCGGTCAAGGCGCACAGCCAGTACCGCCTCGCCCGGGAACGCCGGGCCCAAGTCCGGGAAGAGAAAGCCGAACGCAAGGCCCGGGTCAACGGCCAGCGCCGGCCAGGTCGTTGCGGCGCCGGAGTGGACGGCCCCGCCCGTGACGTCTGCCCGGCACGGTGACGTGGAGGAGGACCTGGCCCGCCTCAAGCGGGAAACGGGCGCCCAGTAGCGCCGGTCACCGCCCCCGGGCCGGTACCCCGGTGCGTTAGGCCGGTACCCGGGCGTTAGGCCGGTACCCGGGCGTCAGGCCGGTCCCGCTCCCGGCGTCAGAGACGCCAGCGGGCCTGGGACAGCGTCGCCGTGGCGGCCTCGGTCCCGTCCAGCGTGACCTTCGCCGCAGCGGCGCGGCCGGTGGCCCACAGGGTGAGTTCCGCCGGGGACCCGGTCACGGTGACGACGGGCATCCCGCGCCGGACCATCATGCGGAACTCCGGGGCGTCCCCGGCGCCGCCGTCCGTGCCCCCGCCGGCATCGTTCCGTGCGAATTCGACCCCGACCGGCACCTTGCGCAACGTGAACCGGGCCATCCCCAGCCGCTTCCAGAGCGTGTCCGACAGTCCCTGGCTGATCTCGCGCGGCTTCCAGCCCGGCGCGCCGCGCCGGACGTCCTCGTGGTGCACGAAGAATTCGACGGTGTTGGCCCGCTCGTCGAGCGCGGGGATGGCCCACGGGGACAGCCGCGGCGGGCCGCCGCGGATCATGGCGATGAGGGCCGGGTACGGCGTCTGGGCCAGACGCTGCTGGACCTGCGCCGTGTGGCGGGCGAGGGGGCCGCCGGGGATGCCCGCCGCCGCGTCCGGGCGGCGCTCGCGCAGCACCAGGTGCGCGGCGAGGTCCCGGGTGATCCAGCCGGCGCACAGCGTCGGTGCGTCCGGGCCTGCCTCCTCCAGCGCGGCGCACAGGGCGAGGCGCTCATCCCGCGAATATCCCATCAGGGAATCGTAGGGGTGACATCGGCCCGGCCGGTAGCGCGGTCCCGGCTAGGCTGGTCACGGCGCCCGGCACCGGGACGTCACGGACAGGAATGAGGGGACGATGAGCAGTGCCGCCCGCCCGTCGCGGCTGGATCCGGATATCGCGCAGCGGCTGAAACGGGACGCCGCAGGGCTTTTCGTGGCGGTCGCCCAGCAGCACGACACCGGTGAAGTGCTGATGGTCGGCTGGATGGACGACGAGGCGCTGCACCGGACGCTCACCACCGGGCGCTGTACGTACTGGTCGCGCAGCCGCCAGGAGTACTGGGTCAAGGGCGACACCTCCGGTCACCAGCAATGGGTCAAGTCGGTGGCGCTCGACTGCGACGGCGACACGGTCCTGGTGCGGGTGGATCAGGTCGGCGCGGCGTGCCACACCGGCGACCGCACCTGCTTCGACGCGGGCCGGCTCGACGCGGTCACCGGAGAGCGGCCGGAGCCGGTCGCCGCGGGGCGTCCCGAGGAGGCCTGACCCGGTGCCCCCCGCGACTCCGGGCCCGGCGGGGCCCGTGCCCCGCCGCAACCGCGGGCGCCGCAACCCCGGGCGCCGCAACCCCGCCGGCCCCGCAACGTCCGGCCCCGCGTCCGCTCGCCGGCCGTTCGCGCTCACGCTGCTGCTCGGCGCGGCCGGGCCGGCCTGGCGCTGCTGGCCGTCCGGCAGGGCTGGGCCCGCGCCGTGTACGTGGCCCCGCGCCCGCTGCCCGCCCAGGCCATCACCGTCACCGGCCAGGACGTGGCCCCGGCCGCGGGCGCGCTCGCGCTGGCCGGGCTTGCCTGCCTGGCCGCCGTCATCGCCACCCGCGGCGTGCTGCGCCGCGCCGTCGGCGTGGTGCTCGCCCTCTGCGGCGTCGGCACGGCGGCCGCGGTCAGCGGGTCGCTCGGCGCCTCCCGCGTGATCGCGGCCGCGGCCAGCAAGATGAGCTCCTCGGCGTCCGTCGCGTCCGGCGGAGCCAGGCTCGACCACGGGCGGCACGTCCTCGCCGGGCGGCGCGGTGGTGACGGGCGGTTCCTCGGTGCACGCCGTGATGCTCGGCGTGCCCTGGCGGGTCGCGGTGTTCGCCGGGGCCGCCGCGATCATCGCGGCGGGGCTGCTCACCGCCTGGCACGGCGCGCGCTGGCCGGTCATGTCCGGCCGGTACGAGCGCCCGGCCCGGGCGGCCCGCCCGGCGGCCCGGCCCGGTCCGCCCGCGTCCGCCGATCCAGCCGGCCTGTGGGACTCGATCAGCCGCGGCGACGACCCGACGCTCCAGCGTGGGCCCGGCGCTGGCTGAACGGCCCCGGCTGGACCCCGGCGCGCCGCTGGCTGTCCTGCTCGCGGAGCACGAGCCCGAGGTCGCCGAGCTCGCGCGCCGTTACCTGACCCGGGCCGGCCTGCGGGTGACCGTGGCCGCCAGCGCGGACGACACCATGGCCGCGCTCACGCAGCACGCGGCGGGCGTCGTAGTGCTCGACCTGACCATGCCCGGCCTGGACGCCCGCCGCCTCCGCCGCCTGCTGGCCGGGCCCCCCGCCCGGGACGTGCCCCCGGCGAGCGGCCTGGGCGCTCCCTGCGGGACGCTCCTGGCGGACGGCCCTACGTCGGCCGTCTACCTCCTCGGCGGCAGCATGCGCCCGCGCGACGTACGGGTGAGCGCCGAATACTGCCTCCGCCGCCCGTTCAGCCCCCGGATGCTCGTCTCCCGCGTTCTGTCCGTCGCGCCCGCGATGCCCCCGCCCGCACCGGCACAGCCCGCACCGGCACGGCCCGCACCGGCACAGCCCGCGCCAGCGCCCCGGACACCCCGCCCGCGCCCCGGCAGCCGCAGACCATCGGGAGCCTGACGCTGGACCCGGCGAGCCGCCGGGCCAGGACCGCGGACCGCGAGATCCCGCTCACCCCGGCCGAATTCGCGCTGCTGTCCGCCCTCGCCGCCGACGCCGGCCGGGTGCTGACCCGGGACCGGCTGCAGTCCGCGATGGCCCGGCCCGGCTCGGGCCGCGCGGTGGACGTGCACATCGCCCAGCTCCGCGCCAAGCTCGCCGCGTCCGCCGCGATCCGCACCGTGCGCGGCGTCGGCTACATCCTCGACGAGCCCCGGGGCGGCGCGCACGGCGCGGACGGGCGGTTCCGCCCCTGGCCGCCGTGAGCGTCAGCAACCCCGAGGACGGGCCCGCGCAGCCTGAAGGCCGCGGTAGACCCAGGACGGACGCTGCCTGACGGCGAGCGGACACGGCGGGCCCCGCTCGCGCGCCATGCCCACATGCTCAACCTCACGTCAAACCGTGGGGTGCCTGCCACCCCACTCCCGCCGCCCCGCTAGCATCGGTGGCGCACCATAACCGATCCTGAGGGGACTGCGGACCGCGTGACAGTGCTCGACGAGATCCTGGACGGCGTGCGCGCCGATCTCGCCGAACGGCAGCGGCGGGTCTCGCTTGACCAGCTCAAGGAGATGGCCGGCCGCGCCCCGTCCCCGCGCGATGCGGCCGCCGCGCTGAAGGCGGACGGCGTCAGCGTCATCGCCGAGGTCAAACGGGCCAGCCCGTCGCGAGGGGCGATGGCGGAGATCGCGGATCCGGCCGCGCTGGCCGCCGCGTACGAGGCCGGCGGGGCCCGCGTCATCAGCGTGCTCACCGAGCAGCGGCGGTTCGGCGGCACCCTGGCCGACCTGGCCGCGGTGCGCAAGGCCGTGCGAGATCCCGGTCCTGCGCAAGGACTTCGTGGTCAGCTCGTACCAGCTCTGGGAGGCGCGCGCACACGGGGCCGACCTGGTGCTGCTCATCGTGGCCGCGCTCGAGCAGAGCGCGCTGGTATCCCTGGTCGAGCGCGCGTCCTCCATCGGCCTGCTGCCGCTGGTGGAGATCCACGCCGAGGCCGAGCTCGAGCGGGCCGTGGACGCCGGCGCCCGGGTGATCGGCGTCAACGCCCGCGACCTGACCACCCTGCGGCTCGACCGCCGCATCGTCTCCTCGATGCTGCCGCGGATTCCGGACAGGATCGTCAAGATCGCCGAGTCCGGTGTGCGCGGCCCGCACGACCTGCTCGCCTACGCCGCCGCCGGCGCGGACGCGGTGCTGGTCGGGGAGAGCCTGGTGACCGGGAAGGACCCGCGGGCCGCGGTGGCGGACCTGGTGACGGCGGCGTCCCATCCGGCGCTGCGCGGTGACCGCTGATGACCTCTGGCACCGGGACCCAGCCCGGGGCCCCTGCCGCGAGCGGCGCCGTCCCCGCCGCGAGCAGCGCCGTCACCGGCGTGCCCGACGCGACCGGCCACTTCGGCAGCTACGGCGGGAGCTTCGCCCCCGAGGCGCTGACCGCCGCCCTGGACGAGCTGACCGCGCAGTACACCGCGGCCCGGGCGGACCCGGAGTTCCAGGCCGAGCTGGCCCGGCTGCTGCACGACTACGCGGGCCGCCCGACGCTGCTGACCGAGGTGCCCCGGTTCGGCGCCCAGGCCGGCTGCCGGGTCCTGCTCAAGCGCGAGGACCTGACGCACACCGGCTCGCACAAGATCAACAATGTCCTCGGCCAGGCCCTGCTGACCCGGCGGATGGGCAAGACCCGGGTCATCGCCGAGACCGGTGCGGGCCAGCACGGGGTGGCCACCGCGACCGCGTGCGCCCTGTTCGGCCTGGACTGCGTGGTCTACATGGGCGAGGAGGACACCCGGCGCCAGGCGCTGAACGTCGTCCCGGATGCGCATGCTCGGCGCCGAGGTCATCCCGGTGACCTCGGGCAGCCGCACGCTGAAGGACGCGATCAACGAGGCGATGCGCGACTGGGTCACCAACGTCGAGACCACCCACTACTGCATCGGCTCGGTCGGCGGCCCGCACCCGTTCCCGCTGATGGTGCGGGACTTCCAGCGCGTCATCGGCCTGGAAGCGCGCGAGCAGGTGCTGGCCATGACCGGCCGGCTGCCGGACGCCGTGGTCGCCTGCGTGGGCGGCGGCTCCAACGCCATCGGCATCTTCCACGCCTTCATCCCCGACACCTCCGTCCGGCTGATCGGGTTCGAGGCCGGCGGCGAGGGGCCGGAACCGGGCCGGCACGCCGCCACGCTCACCGCCGGCGTCCGCCGGCGTGCTGCACGGCATGCGCACCTACCTGCTGCAGGACGACGAGGGCCAGACGCTGCCGACGCACTCGATCTCGGCCGGCCTGGACTACCCGGGCGTCGGCCCGGAGCACGCCTGGCTGCGCGAGACCGGCCGCGCCGCTTACCGCGCGGTCACCGATGAGCAGGCCCTGGACGCCTTCCTCGTGCTGTGCCGCACCGAGGGGATCATCCCCGCGCTGGAATCCGCGCACGCGCTGGCCGGCGCCCTGCAGATCGGCCCGGAACTCGGCCCGGACGGCGTGATCCTGGTCAACCTGTCCGGCCGCGGTGACAAGGACGTGGCCACCGTCTCGCAGCGGCTCGGCCTGTGAGCGGCGCCCTCCGGCCAGCGCGGTCACCCGGGCCTTCGAGCGGGCCGCCGCCGAGAACCGGGCCGCGCTGATCGGCTACCTGCCGGCCGGCTTCCCCAGCGTGGACGGCGCGATCGCCGCGGTCCTGGCCATGGCCCAGGCGGGCGCCGACATCATCGAGGTCGGCCTGCCGTACTCCGATCCGCTGATGGACGGGCCGGTCATCCAGCAGGCCACCCGCGCCGCGCTGACCGCGGGCACCAGGGTCGCCGACACGCTGCGCACGGTCGAAGCCATCGCCGCGGACCGGCGTGCCCGCGCTCGTCATGACCTACTGGAACCCGGTCGACCACTACGGCGTGGCCGCGTTCGCGCGTGATCTCGCGGCGGCCGGGGGCTCGGGCCTGATCACGCCCGACCTGATCCCGGACGAGGCCGGCCCCTGGCTGGAGGCGTCCGACGCGTACGGGCTGGACCGGGTGTTCCTGGTCGCGCCGAGCTCGACCGAGGCGCGGATCGCGACCGTGACCGCGCGGTGCCGCGGCTTCGTCTACGCGGCGTCCCGATGGGCATCACCGGGGCGCGGGACGCGGTGAGCGGGCTGGCCGCCGGGCTGGTCGGCGCCGTCCGCGCGCACCGAGCTGCCCGTCGCGGTCGGCCTCGGCGTCCGGGACGGGGACCAGGCCGCCGAGGTGGCGAGCTTCGCCGACGGCGTGATCGTCGGTTCCGCGTTCGTGCCGCGCCTGCTGGCCGCCCCCGACCTGCCCGCCGGGGTGGCCGCGGTCCGCGAGCTGGCCGCCGAGCTGGCGTCCGGCGTCCGGGGCAGGCCAGTGACCGCCCCCGGGAGCTGACGCTGCCGAACCTGCCGGTCGCGTACCTGCCCAGCCCGGCCCGGGGCGAATGGCACCTCGGGCCGCTGCCGGTGCGGGGGTACGCGCTCTGCATCGCCGCTCGGCATCCTCGTCGCGCTCTGGCTGACTGCCAGCCGGTACGCGAAGGCGGGCGGCCGGGGCGACGTCATCCTCGACGTAGCGTCCTGGGCAGTTCCGTTCGGGCTGATCGGCGCGACCGTCGGCGTGGTGGCGGGTGAGGGCGCGCGGCTGCTCCCCTCGCGCCCGGATCTGTGGTCCGCCGCGCGGGCCTGGGACGGCGCCATCGGCGTGCCCGGCGCCGTGGGGCTGGGTGCCCTGGGGGCCTGGATCGGCTGCCGCCGGGCCGGGGTGCGGCTCGGGCCCGTCGCCGGGGCGGCCGCGCCGGGCCTCGCGTTCGGCGCGGCCGTCGCCCACCTGGGCGGCTGGTTCAGCCAGCAGAGCGTACGGCCGGCCGTCGTCGCTGCCGTGGGCGGTGGCGATCGCGCCGGTGCACCGCGTCCCGGGTTATGAGAACTTCGCCACGTTTGAACCCGTTGTCGGCTACGAGGCGCTGTGGTGCGCGGCCGCGGGCGGCCTCGTGCTGTGGGCCACCCGGCGGTTCGCGCTGCCCGGCGAACGGGCCTTCGCCCTGCAGCTGGCGCTGACCTTCGCCGGGCTGTTCGCCGCGGAATCGCTGCTCATCGCGCCCGCCCCGCACCTGGCGGGGCTGCGGGTCGACCAGTGGGCGGAGCTCGTCACGGTCGGCGGGGGCGGGCCGCCGCGCTGTACCGGGGACCAGGCACCGGCAGCGGGCCGGACGTCATCGCTCCCGGGCCGGCCAGCCCCACGGCCGGGACCGGCCGCAATCGGGGCCTGCCTAGATCCTGGGCGCGATTCGTCCGGTGATGTAATGTGGGCGTAACTTTCGCGTAGCCAGCGAGCCGCCCCGGGCGGCCTTCGCGGCAGGGCCAGCGCCGTCCCGACCGCATCACCAGAACGCAGACGAGACGACGACAGGAGTTTTGATGGCGCCTGCCGGCAGAGCACAGGTACCGGGCCACAGCAGCAGTGGGCCCGAGGGACTGTATGACAGCCATTTCGAGCACGACGCCTGCGGCGTCGGCTTCATCGCCGATCTGACCGGCCGTCCCGGGCACGACGTGGTGTCCAAGGCGCTCACCGCGATGTGCAACCTCCAGCACCGCGGCGCCGAGGGCGGCGACCCCGGGACCGGGGACGGCGCGGGCATCCTCACCCAGATCCCGGACGCCTTCTTCCGCGAGGTCTGCGACTTCGACCTGCCGCCGGCCGGCTGCTACGCCGCCGGCCTGGTGTTCCTCCGGCCACGTCGGCTGATCGCGGTGAAGAACCGGATCCCGGACGCGACGAGGCCGCCCTGGCCGAACGGGAAGAGGCGAAGGCGGCCATCACCCGGATCGCGGAACTGGAGAACCTGGTCGTCCTCGGCTGGCGCGAGGTTCCGCAGAACCTGGAGGTCTGCGGCCGCGGCGCGCGCGCCGTGCTGCCCCACCTGGTGCAGCTCTTCGTGGCCGGCGCGGGCCGGCAGCGCGGGATCGAGCTGGAGCGGATGGCGTTCTGCCTGCGCAAGCGGGCCCGGCGGGAAACCGGCGTGTACTTCGCGAGCCTGTCGCCGCGGACCATCGTCTACAAGGGGATGCTGTCGCCGCCCCAGGTCCAGCCGTTCTTCCCGGACCTGTCGGACGAGCGGTACCGGTCCGCGCTGGCCCTGGTGCACTCGCGGTTCTCCACCAACACGTTCCCGTCCTGGCAGCTCGCGCACCCGTACCGGTACATCGCGCACAACGGCGAGATCAACACGGTCCGGGGCAACCGCAACTGGATGCGGGCGCGCGAGGCGATGCTGGCCAGCAGCCTGATCCCCGACTCCGCCGACGGGCGCGGCATCGACCGGGTCTTCCCGGCCCTGGACCCCGACGGCAGCGACTCGGCCAGCTTCGACGAATGCCTCGAGCTGCTGCACCTGGGCGGCCGGTCGCTGCCGCACGCGGTGCTCATGATGATCCCCGAGCCGTGGGAGAACCACGAGGAGATGGACCCGGCGCGGCGGGCCTTCTACGAGTTCCACGCGTCGATGATGGAGCCGTGGGACGGCCCCGCCCTGATCGCGTTCACCGACGGGACCGTGATCGGCGCGGTGCTGGACCGCAACGGGCTGCGCCCCGGCCGGTACTGGATCACCCGCGACGGCCTGGTCATCCTGGCCAGCGAGGTCGGCGTGCTGGACATCGACCCCGCCACCGTCGTCCGCAAGGGCCGGCTCCAGCCCGGCCGGATCTTCCTCGCCGACACCGGCACCGGCCGGATCGTGGAGGACGAGGAAGTCAAGGCGGCGCTGGCCGAGGAGCACCCGTACGAGGAGCTGCTGCACGCCGGCCAGGTCCACCTGAACGACCTGCCGCCCCGGGAGCGGCCGCTGCCCGCCGCGGACGAGCTGGTCACCCGGCAGCAGATGTTCGGCTACACCGAAGAGGAACTGCGCATCATCCTCAGCCCCATGGCCCGGGCCGGCGCGGAGCCGATCGGGTCGATGGGCACCGACACCCCGATCGCGGTGCTGTCCGACCGGCCGCGGCTCGTCTTCGACTACTTCGCCCAGATGTTCGCGCAGGTGACCAACCCGCCGCTGGACGCCATCCGGGAAGAACTGATCACCTCGCTGGCTGGCACGACCGGCCCGGAACGCAACCTGTTCGAGCCGTCCCCGGCCTCCTGCCGCCAGGTGGTGCTGCCGTACCCGGTGATCAGCGACAGCGACCTCGCCAAGATCGTGCACATCAACTCCGGCGGCGACCTGCCCGGTTTCGCGGCGCACGTGGTCGACGGGCGGTACGACGTGGCCGGCGGGGGAGCGGCGCTGCGCCTTCGCCTGACCGAGATCTGCTGGGAAGTGTCGGAGGCGATCAACGAGGGCGCGCGGATCATCGTGCTGTCCGACCGCGGCGTGCGGGACAATCCCGCCGCATCGGTCCCCGGCTACGCCCCGATCCCGTCGCTGCTGCTCACCGGGGCGGTGCACCACCACCTGATCCGGCAGCAGGCCCGCACCAAGGTGGGCCTGATCGTGGAGGCCGGTGACGCCCGCGAGTGCCATCACGTGGCCCTGCTCATCGGCTACGGCGCCTCCGCGGTCGCCCCCTACCTGGCCATCGAGACGGTCCGCGACATGGCCCGCCGCGGCGTGCTGGAGGGCATCACCGAGGACAAGGCCGCCGCCAGCCTGATCAAGGCGTTCGGCAAGGGCCTGCTGAAGATCATGTCCAAGATGGGCGTGTCCACCGTCGCCTCCTACACCGGCGCGCAGATCTTCGAGGCGGTCGGTCTCGGCGAAGAGGTCATCGGCACCTGTTTCGAGGGGACGACCTCCCGGCTCGGCGGCGTCGGCTTCGACGTGCTGGCCGCGGAGACGGGACGCCGGATGGCCCGCGCCTTCCCGCCCGGCGGCGTGCAGCCCGCGCACCGGCGGCTGGAGATCGGCGGGGAGTACCAGTGGCGCCGGGAGGGCGAGGCGCACCTGTTCAACCCGCAGACGGTCTTCAAGCTGCAGCACGCCACGCGCAGCCGCCGGTACGAGATCTTCAAGGAGTACACGTCCCTGGTCGATGACCAGTCGGCGCGGCTGATGACGCTGCGCGGGCTGATGCGCATCAGGGGCGTGGACGCGCGCGGTGCCCGCCCGCCCATCCCCATCGAGGAGGTCGAGCCGGTCTCGGCCATCGTCCGGCGGTTCTCCACTGGCGCCATGTCGTACGGGTCGATCTCCGCCGAGGCGCACGAGACGCTCGCCATCGCGATGAACCGCATCGGCGGCCGGTCCAACACCGGCGAGGGCGGCGAGGACGCGGCGCGCTTCACCCGCGACTCCCGCGGTGACCTGCGCCGCTCCGCGGTCAAGCAGGTGGCCAGCGGCCGGTTCGGCGTCACCAGTCACTACCTGGTCAACGCCGACGACCTGCAGATCAAGATCGCACAGGGCGCCAAGCCCGGCGAAGGCGGCCAGCTGCCCGGGCACAAGGTGTACCCGTGGATCGCCCGGACCCGGCACTCCACGCCCGGCGTGGGGCTGATCTCGCCGCCGCCGCACCACGACATCTACTCCATCGAGGACATAGCCCAGCTCATCCACGACCTGAAGAACGCCAACCCGGCCGCGCGGGTGCACGTCAAGCTGGTCTCCGAGGTGGGGGTGGGCACGGTGGCGGCGGGCGTGTCCAAGGCGCACGCCGACGTGGTGCTCATCTCCGGCCACGACGGCGGCACCGGGGCGGCCCCGATGAACAGCCTCAAGCACGCCGGGACGCCGTGGGAGCTGGGGCTGGCCGAGACCCAGCAGACGCTGCTGCGCAACAAGCTCCGCGACCGGATCGTGGTCCAGGCCGACGGGCAGCTCAAGACCGGCCGCGACGTGGTGGTCGCCGCGCTGCTCGGCGCGGAGGAGT
This sequence comes from uncultured Actinomycetes bacterium, assembly GCA_963808295.1. GTDB lineage: Bacteria > Actinomycetota > Actinomycetes > Streptosporangiales > Streptosporangiaceae > Bog-532. Next base: position 112,981 of record CAWEFP010000013.1, read on the forward strand.
TCGGCTTCGCCAGCGCCCCGCTGGTCGTGTCGGGCTGCATCATGATGCGCGTCTGTCACCTGGACACCTGCCCGGTCGGGATCGCCACGCAGAACCCGGAACTGCGCAAGCGGTTCACCGGCAAGCCGGAGTTCGTGGTCAGCTTCTTCGAGTTCATCGCCGAAGAGGTGCGCGAGTACCTGGCCCAGATGGGCTTCCGCACCCTGGCCGAGGCGGTCGGCCACACCGACATGCTCGAGGCCGCGCCCGCCGTCGAGCACTGGAAGGCGCACGGGCTGGATCTGGCGCCGGTGCTGTACATGCCGGAGCTGCCCGCGGGCGCCGCGCGCCGCAACACCACCACCCAGGACCACGGGATCGCGCGCGCGCTCGACAACACGCTGATCCAGCTGGCCGAGGGCGCCCTGCAGGACGGCACGCCGCTGCGCCTCGAGCTGCCCGTGCGGAACGTCAACCGGACCGTCGGCACCATGCTCGGCTACGAGGTGACGAAGCGGTGGGGCGCCGACGGGCTGCCGGACAACACGATCGACATCTCGTTCCGCGGCTCGGCCGGGCAGTCGTTCGGCGCGTTCCTGCCCCGCGGCATCACGCTGCGGCTCGCCGGGGACGCCAACGACTACGTGGGCAAGGGCCTGTCCGGCGGCCGGGTCATCGTGGCCCCCGATCCCGAGGCCAACTTCGCGGCCGACGAGCAGATCATCGCCGGGAACGTGATCGGCTACGGCGCCACCGCGGGGGAGATCTTCCTGCGCGGCATCGTCGGCGAGCGGTTCTGCGTGCGCAACTCCGGCGCGCTGGCCGTGGCCGAGGGCGTCGGCGACCACGGCTGCGAGTACATGACCGGCGGCCGGGTGGTCGTCCTCGGCCCCATCGGCCGGAACTTCGCGGCCGGCATGTCCGGCGGCGTCGCGTACGTGCTCGACCTGCCCGCGCACCGGGTGAACGCCGAGATGGTCGACCTGGACCCGATGGACGGTGACGACGCCGTCTTCCTCCGCGACGTGGTGGAGCGCCACGCCGCCGAGACCGGGTCCCCGGTCGCGGCCCTCCTGCTGGAGGACTGGGACGGCACGCTGGCCCGGTTCGGCAAGATCATGCCGAAGGACTACAAGCGGGTGCTGAGCGCGACCCAGATGGCCGAGCGCGAGGGCCGCGACGTCAACGAGGCCGTCATGGCCGCGTCGCACGGCTGAGCTTTCCCCAGCTTGGGTAGCGGCCCCTGGTGGGCTGCCGCCCAGGTGGCGGGACCCGCCAACGGCGCCGGGTCCCCCAAGCACAACCAGCGGTATCTAGCCCAGTGGCAGCGAGCACAGAAAAGGACGACCGCCCGATGGCCGATCCCAAGGGATTCATGACCACCCCGCGTGAGACGCCCGCCCGCCGGCCGGTGGACGTGCGGATCCGGGACTGGCGTGAGGTGTACACCGATTTCCCCGCCGGGCGCCTGGAGCGGCAGGCCGGCCGCTGCATGGACTGCGGCATCCCGTTCTGCCATACCGGCTGCCCGCTCGGGAACCTCATCCCGGAGTGGAACGACCTGGTCTGGCGGCACGACTGGTACGAGGCGTCGGAACGGCTGCACGCGACCAACAACTTCCCCGAGTTCACCGGGCGGCTCTGCCCGGCCCCGTGCGAGTCCGCGTGCGTGCTCGCGATCAACTCCGACCCGGTGACCATCAAGCAGGTCGAGGTGGAGATCATCGACCGCGCGTGGGCCGAGGGCTGGGTGCAGCCGGCCCCGGCGCCGGTCCGGACCGGCAGGAAGGTCGCCGTGATCGGCTCCGGGCCGTCCGGCCTGGCCGCCGCGCAGCAGCTGACCCGCGCGGGCCACAGCGTCACCGTGTTCGAGCGCGCCGACGCCCCCGGCGGCCTGCTCCGCTACGGCATCCCCGAGTTCAAGATGGAAAAGCGCCACCTGGACCGCAGGCTGGCGCAGATGCGCGCCGAGGGCACCGTGTTCCGCTGCAACGTGACCGCGGGCACCGACATCACCGCCGACCAGCTGCGGGCCGAATACGACGCGATCATGCTGGCCGGGGGCGCGACCGTGCCCCGCGGCCTGCCGGTGCCCGGCGCCGATCTGGACGGCATCCACCAGGCCATGGACTACCTGCCGCTGTCCAACCGCGTCGTCGCCGCGGCCGGGGCGGCGGGCGGGCCCGGCGGGCCCGGCCGGGTCGCCGAGCCCGCGATCAGCGCGCGCGGGAAGCACGTGGTGATCATCGGCGGCGGCGACACCGGCGCGGACTGCCTCGGCACGGCGCACCGCCAGGGGGCGGCGTCGGTGACCCAGCTGGAGATCTTGCCCCGGCCGCCGGAGCTGCGCCCGGACCACCAGCCCTGGCCCACCTACCCGATGATCTTCCGCACCTCCAGCGCCCACGAGGAGGGCGGCGAGCGCGTGTACGCCGTCTCGACCCAGGAGTTCGTGGCCGACGAGGCCGGGCACGTGCGCGCCCTGCGGCTGGTCGAGGTGGAATTCACCGGTGGCCGCTTCGAACCGGTGCCGGGCACCGAGCGGGATCTGCCCGCTGATCTGGTGCTGCTCGCGATGGGGTTCACGGGTGCCGAACGATCCCGGCTGATGGCGGACCTCGGTGTCGAGTTCGACGCCCGGGGCAACGTGGCGCGTGACGGCGCGTACGCCACCTCGGTGCCGGGCGTGTTCGTGGCCGGGGACATGGGCCGCGGCCAGTCGCTGATCGTCTGGGCCATCGCGGAGGGCCGCAGCGCCGCCGCCGGCCTGGACCGCTACCTGAGCGGCGACACCGTGCTCCCGGTGGCGATCCCGCCCACCGCCCGCCCCATGGCCTGACGCCCAGCACCGCCCGCGCGCCGCCGTCTGCGGTATAGTCGCACCGGGCCGTAACTGGCGCTGAGGTGGAGAACCACCGGGGAGCGGCCCGCCGCCAGCCGGCCAGCCGCGCGCCTGGGCGAACGTCCTGTCCTCATGCCCGGGAAGAAGGAGCCATGGCCGAGACCGATATCACCGTCGAACCGTCCGGTACCTGCTGCGACCCACGGCGCGGACCTGCCGTCCGCCGTCTCCGCGGGTTACCACGCGATGCTCGACGTGATCGCGGCGTCCGAACCCGCCGTGGCCGCGGCCATCGCCGCCGAACTGGCCTCGCAGCGCCGTCAGCTCAAGCTCATCGCGTCGGAGAACTACGCCTCGCCCGCCGTCCTGATGGCCATGGGCACGTGGCTGTCGGACAAGTACGCCGAGGGCACGGTCGGCCACCGCTTCTACGCCGGCTGCGAGGTCGTCGACCAGGTCGAGGCGCTGGCCGCCTGGCCACGCCACCGCGCTGTTCGGCGCGGACCACGCCTACGTCCAGCCGCATTCCGGCATCGACGCCAACCTCGTCGCCTACTGGGCGATCCTCGCCCGCCGGGTCGAGCGGCCCTTCCTGGACGGCCACGGCGCGAAGAACGTCGACGGCCTGGACCCGGCCGCGTGGCAGCAGCTGCGGGGCGAGTTCGGCGCGCAGCGGATGATGGGCATGGCGCTGGACGCGGGCGGCCACCTGACCCACGGGTTCCGCGCCAACATCTCCGGCAAGATGTTCGACCAGGCGAACTACGGCACCGACCCGGCCACCGGGCTGCTCGACTACGATGCCATCGCCGCCCAGGCCCGCGAGTTCAGGCCGCTGATCCTGGTGGCCGGGTATTCGGCCTACCCGCGCAACCCGAACTTCCGGCTGCTCCGCGAGATCGCCGACGAGGTGGGCGCGACCTTCATGGTCGACATGGCGCACTTCGCCGGCCTGGTCGCCGGGGGCGTGCTGACCGGGGACCTCGACCCGGTGCCGCACGCCGAGATCGTCACCAGCACGACACACAAGTCCCTGCGCGGCCCGCGCGGCGGCCTGGTGCTGTGCACGCCGGACTACGCGCCCTACGTCGACCGGGGCTGCCCGCTGGTCCTCGGCGGCCCGCTCCCGCACGTGATCGCGGCCAAGGCCGTCGCCCTGGCCGAGGCGCGCCAGCCCGGCTTCGCCGACTACGCGGCGCGCATCGTCGCCAACGCCCGGGCCCTGGCCGACGGGCTGCTGCGGCGGGGCACGCGCCTGGTCACCGGCGGGACCGACAACCACCTGGTGCTGGCCGACGTCGCGGCCAGCTTCGGGCTGACCGGGCGGCAGGCCGAGGCGGCGCTGCTGGAGGCCGGCGTCGTCACCAACCGCAATTCGGTCCCGCGCGACCCGAACGGCGCCTGGTACACCTCCGGCATCCGGCTCGGCACGCCCGCCCTGACCACGCTCGGCCTCGGGCACCACGAACTCGACGAGGTCGCGGACATCATGACCACCGCGCTGAAGGCGACCACCCCGCAGGCCGGCTCCAAGGCCAAGCACATGATCGACGCGGGCGTCGCCGAGGCGTGCCGCGCCCGCTGCGCCGACCTCCTGGCCCGCTACCCCCTGTATCCCCAGATCCAGCTCTAGGGACCCGCGCTGCGGCCTCAGAACTTCGGCCCGACGAACTCATCCAGCCGCGCCACCGCCTCCCGCCGCGCCACCGAGATCGTGTTGCGCCGGGAGAAGCGCCAGCGACCCCGAGCCGGTCCAGGGCCTGCCCGCACAGCCCGAGGATGTCCTGGACTCGTTGGTGAACATGTACCGCGGGTATTGCGTACCACCGGTCGCCGCCCGCGAGCGGCCGGCGGACCCGGATAGGAACCGGCAGCCGTCAGAATGGAACAGGCCACGGGCGAAAGTCCCTGGCCGCTCGCTGACAATAAGCTGCTGCCACGGCGCAAGTTCGATTGTGCGTTTGTGCTTGCTTCCAGGGCCGTGCTGGGGAAACAGGCACGGCCAATGCCGTGAATACGCGATTACTTCTGTGCAGCCGACGCGCTGCCGCGTGCAAACCTTGTTACCGGGCACGTATCGCGCGCCATTGCGCTCTGGCATTCCTCGATCAGGCCCGGCCACGCGTCGGCGCACGCGATCCGGAGCGCCCAGACGCCTTGCAGGTCGCCGCCAACGCTTATACAGCCGTCGCCCAGGTAGAGCCCGAGCAAATAGGCGTAGTCGCGGATCGGCTCCGGAAGCCGTGGCGCCTGGCACATCGTGGGCAGGACGCGCGCTGGCCGGTCTTCTCCCGGATGGTCCACGCCAATCGCCGCAAAGCGGCGCGGGAGATGCCGGTTGGACGTATCTCACCGCGCGCAGGCTTAGCACGCGCCAATCGATCAGCGCGAGTGCCCGCTGGCGGACAGTCACGGTCGTACATACCGGAATTGTCCCACCGGGCACCGACAAAACACTGTGCCGGGAGCGGGATGCGAACTCGCATCCCTATCGGGCAGATGCTTTTGAGTACACCCGGGTGGGACTCGAAACCACACATCCACGGTTTTGAATCATCGCCTCGTACCTATTGGCTACCGGGGCTTGGCGGCCTCGTGCCGGGGAGCGCCCGAAGCATAATCTACCCGCTGCCTGTACGCTCGTCAGCGTGAGCCAGAAGCAGCTGCGAGTCGTTATCGCCGAGGATGAGGCGCTGATCCGCCTGGACCTCAAGGAGATGCTGGAAGAAGAGGGCTACGCCGTCGTGGCCGAGGTCGGGGACGGTGAGGCGGCGGTCGAACGGGTGACCGCGCTGCGGCCCGAGCTCGCCATCCTCGACGTCAAGATGCCGGTACTGGACGGCATCTCGGCCGCGGAGCGTATCGCGGCCGAACGGCTGGCGCCCGTGGTCATCCTGACCGCCTTCTCCCAGCGCGAACTCGTCGAGCGGGCCCGCGACGCCGGTGCCATGGCCTACCTGGTCAAGCCATTCACCAAGGCCGACCTCGTGCCGGCCATCGAGATGGCGGTCAGCCGCTTCCAGGAGATCACGTCGCTCGAATCCGAGGTGGGCAACCTGCGCGAGCGGCTCGAGGTGCGCAAGGTCCTGGACCGCGCCAAGGGCCTGCTCCAGGCCGAGCACGGGATGACCGAGCCGGAGGCGTTCCGGTGGATTCAGAAGACCTCGATGGACCGCCGGCTCACGATGCGTAAGGTCGCCGAAGCGGTGATCGAGGGCTCGATGTCGGCGTCGCAGCCGACGGAATCGCCCTCGTCCTGACCGGAATCCACGCGGACATCGATACATCCGGACATAGGGGAGCCCGGGGCGCCTTTGGTGCCGTATCCGCCTTCCCCGGTCGGACACGTTCTCTACTGAGCTCCCCGGGCTCTCAGCACCACGTTAGCGAGCTTCCACCGTGCAGTGCAAAGGCGAGTCTACCTGGCCGGCGGTGGCCGGCCGGCCTCTCGTCGCCCAATGTTAACCGTTGCAGGCCGATGCAACAGGCCCGCTGCGCTGCGCCGATGCGGCGCTGGCTTGGGGTGATCCGGGGTGGGACGCGCCGCGTGCCACGAGTCCTACTGCCCAGGGCCCAGGCTGCACGTTCGAGACCCAGCACTTCCCGAACTCGCCCAGCCAGCCGAATTTCCCGTCACCGTGCTCGGCGCGGGACAGATCCTCAACTCGACGACGATGTTCGCGTTCAGCTCGTAACGATGATGCGGTGGTTCCGGTGCGGCCTGGCGGCCCTTGCCGCCAGGCCGCATCGCTTTGACCATAGGATTTGACCCGTGGCGACGAAGAACACGGACAGTTTCCCCGGCCGGCTGACTGCTGCTCGACGGGCACTCGCTGGCCTACCGGGCGTTTTTCGCGCTGCCGGCCGAGAACTTCTCGACGACCACCGGCCAGCCCACCAACGCCGTGTACGGGTTCACGGCCATGCTCATCAACGTGCTGCGCGACGAGCAGCCCACCCACGTCGCGGTGGCGTTCGACCGCAGCGAGCCGACCTTCCGGCACGAGCAGTACGTCGAGTACAAGGCCAACCGGCGGGAGACCCCGGAGGATTTCCGCAGCCAGCTCAGCCTGATCTTCGAGGTCCTGGACGCGCTCGGCATCGCCCGGCTGTCGGCGGCCGGCTTCGAGGCCGACGACGTCATCGCCACCCTCGCCACCCGGGCCTCCAGCGAGGGCATGGACGTGCTGATCGTCACCGGCGACCGTGACGTTCTGCAGCTCGTCGACGACCACGTGACGGTGCTGATGACCCGCCGGGGCATCAGCGACATGTCCCGCTTCACGCCGGAGTCCGTGCAGGAGAAGTACGGCCTCACCCCCGAGCAGTACCCCGACTTCGCCGCCATCCGGGGCGACCCCAGCGACAACCTGCCGGGCATCCCGGGGGTGGGGGAGAAGACCGCGACCAAGTGGATCCGGGAGTTCGGCTCGCTGGAGCAGCTCGTCAACCGGGTCGACGAGGTCAAGGGCAAGGCCGGTGACGCGCTGCGGGAGCACCTCGGCGACGTGCTGCGCAACCGGCAGATGACCGCGCTGGTCCGTGACGTCCCGCTGACCGACATCGGCGCGGGCCCGGGCGAGCTGGTGCCGCGCGTCTGGGACCGGGAGCAGATCCACCAGCTCTTCGACACCCTGCAGTTCCGCGTGCTGCGCGAGCGCCTCTACGCCACGCTGCCCGACGGCATCTGCGGCGTCGCGGCCGGTGCGGTGGCAGCGGCCGAGCCGGCCGCCGGGTTCGAGGTCGAGGTGACGCTGCTCGGCCCGGACGAGGTGGCCGAGTGGATCTCCGACCACGCCGCCGGCGCCGCTCAGGCCGCCGCGCGCCGGGGACGCCCCGGCCGGCCAGACCACCCGCACCGGGGTGGCGGTCAGCGGCACCTGGGGCCGCGGCACCGGGACGCTGACCGGGATCGCCATCGCCACCCCGGACGGGCACGGCGCCTACATCGATCCGACCGCGCTGACCGAGGCCGACGAGCAGGCGCTGGCGGGCTGGCTCGCCGCCGCCGACCTGCCGAAGGCCCTGCACGACGCCAAGGGCCCGATGCACGCGTTCGCCGCGCACGGCTTCGAGCTCGCCGGCCTGACCAGCGACACCGCGCTGGCCGCGTACCTGGCCCTGCCCGGGCAGCGTTCCTTCGACCTGGCCGACCTGACGCTGCGCTACCTGGGCAAGGAGCTCCGTGACGACTCCGGGGTACCGGAACAGCTCACGCTGGACGGCTCCGGCGAGGAAGACGCCGCCGCCAACCTGGTGCTGCACGCCCGGGCCACCGCCGAGCTGGCCGACGCGCTCGACGCCGACCTGGCGCGGCGCGGCGCGGCCACCCTGCTGCAGGACGTCGAGCTGCCGCTGGTCGGCGTGCTGGCGCGGATGGAGCGGACCGGGATCGCCGCCGACACCGATCACCTGGCCGCCATGTCCGCGACCCTGCACGGCGAGGTGAAGTCGGCCGAGCAGGCCGCGTTCGCGGTCACCGGGCACGAGTTCAACCTCGGCTCGCCCAAGCAGCTGCAGGAGGTGCTGTTCACCGAGCTGGGGCTGCCCAAGACCAAGCGCATCAAGACCGGCTACACCACCGACTCCGACGCCCTGACCAGCCTGCTCGCCCAGACCGGGCACCCGGTGCTGGAGCACCTGCTGCGGTACCGGGACGTGGCCAAGCTGAAGAGCATCGTCGACTCGCTGATCCCGATGGCCGGCGAGGACGGCCGGATTCACACCACGTTCAACCAGATGATCGCCGCGACCGGCCGGCTGTCCTCGACCGACCCGAACCTGCAGAACATCCCGATCCGCACCGAGGAGGGCCGCGGCATCCGGCGCGCGTTCATCGTCGGCGCGGGCTACGAGACGCTGCTGACGGCGGACTACAGCCAGATCGAGCTGCGGATCATGGCGCACCTGTCCGGGGACGAGGCGCTGATCGCCGCGTTCGAGTCCGGGCACGACTTCCACGCGGCGACCGCCTCGCGGGTCTTCGGGCTGCCGCCGGAGCAGATCAGCGGCGACCTGCGGAACCGGATCAAGGTGATGAACTACGGGCTGGCCTACGGGCTGTCCGCGTTCGGGCTGTCCTCCCAGCTGCACATCCCCGCCGACGAGGCGCGGGCGCTGATGGAGGAGTACTTCAGGGAGTTCGGCGGGGTCCGGGACTACCTGCGGGACATCGTGGCCCGGGCCCGCCAGGAGGGCTACACGCAGACCATGTTCGGCCGCCGCCGTTACCTGCCCGACCTCACCTCCGACAACCGGCAGCGCCGGGAGATGGCCGAGCGGATGGCGCTGAACGCCCCCATCCAGGGGTCGGCGGCCGACATTATCAAGATGGCCATGCTGGCCGTGGACCGGGCGATCCGCGACCGGGACCTGAAGTCCCGGATGCTGCTGCAGGTGCACGACGAGCTGATCTTCGAGGTCGCGCCCGGCGAGTTCGAGGCGCTGCGCGACCTGGTGCGCACGCAGATGGCCGCCGCGGCCGGCCTGCGGGTCCCGCTCGAGGTTTCTGTCGGCTCCGGATCCAGCTGGTGGGATGCGGCCCACTGACCGCCACCAGCACTTTGATCCCGCCGAACGAGCCCGGGTGAGAGCCCGCTCGCGCGCCGGCGCGCCGGCGGCGGTCCCTCCGATTGACCCAGGGCCGTTGCTCTCATATTCTGAACGCTGCGTTGTGTCTCGTGTGGTCCGTCTGTCACTTGACCTCACCGGCGGCCGTCGGCCGTTCCGCGAGGCGGTCTAGGCCGGCTCCGGCAGGTTTCGCGATTCTGGTCCTTCCGGCGGGTACACCGGGGTTCAGCGCGCCCTCACATCCCTGTCCGCATCCGGAGCCAACCCACACATGACGAGCAGTACAGAAGCCAACTCGACCCCCAAGGTAGCGGTCAACGACATCGGGTCCGAGGAGGCATTCCTCGCCGCGATCGATGAGACCATCAAGTATTTCAATGACGGCGACATTGTCGAAGGAACCGTCGTCAAGGTCGATCGAGACGAGGTCTTGCTCGACATCGGCTACAAGACAGAGGGTGTGATCCCCTCTCGCGAGCTGTCCATCAAGCACGATGTCGATCCCCACGATGTGGTCAAGGTCGGTGAGCATATCGAGGCCCTTGTCCTGCAGAAGGAGGACAAGGAGGGGCGCCTGATCCTGTCCAAGAAGCGTGCGCAGTACGAGCGCGCCTGGGGCACGATCGAGAAGATCAAGGAAGAGGACGGCGTCGTCACGGGCACCGTCATCGAGGTCGTCAAGGGCGGCCTCATCCTCGACATCGGGCTGCGCGGCTTCCTGCCCGCCTCCCTGGTGGAGATGCGCCGGGTGCGCGATCTGCAGCCGTACGTGGGCCGCGAGCTCGAGGCGAAGATCATCGAGCTGGACAAGAACCGCAACAACGTGGTCCTGTCCCGGCGCGCCTGGCTGGAGCAGACCCAGTCCGAGGTCCGGCACACCTTCCTCAACACCCTGCAGAAGGGCCAGATCCGCAAGGGCGTCGTGTCGTCCATCGTCAACTTCGGCGCGTTCGTCGACCTGGGCGGGGTGGACGGCCTGGTGCACGTCTCCGAGCTGTCCTGGAAGCACATCGACCACCCCGGCGAGGTCGTCGAGGTCGGCCAGGAGGTCACGGTCGAGGTGCTGGACGTGGACATGGACCGCGAGCGGGTCTCGCTGTCGCTGAAGTCCACCCAGGAAGACCCGTGGCAGCAGTTCGCCCGCACGCACCAGATCGGCCAGGTCGTACCCGGCCGGGTCACCAAGCTGGTGCCGTTCGGCGCGTTCGTGCGGGTCGAGGAGGGCATCGAGGGCCTGGTGCACATCTCCGAGCTCGCGGACCGGCACGTGGAGATCCCCGAGCAGGTCGTGCAGGTCGGCGACGAGATCTTCGTCAAGATCATCGACATCGACCTGGACCGGCGGCGGATCTCGCTGTCGCTCAAGCAGGCCAACGAGGGCACCATCGGCGAGGCGGTCGGCGACGACTTCGACCCGACGCTGTACGGCATGCCCGCCACCTATGACGAGCAGGGCAACTACGAGTACCCCGAGGGCTTCGACCCCGAGACCGGGGAGTGGCTCGAGGGCTTCGACGCCCAGCGTGAGGAGTGGGAGCGCCAGTACGCTGAGGCGCGCGCCCGCTACGAGGCGCACCGGCGGCAGGTCGAGGAGGCCCGCAAGGCCGACAGTGACGCGGCCGCGGGCGGCGAGGACGGGGCAGCGGCCACGTCGTCGTCGCCGGTGACCGGCTCCAGCACGTCGCCCAGCAGCTCCTCGGGCTCGCCCGGCGGCCAGCGGGGCGGGGCCCGCCCCGGCGGCGGCGGCGGTTCGGGCGGCGGCGCCCTGGCCTCCGACGAGGCCCTCGCGGCGCTGCGCGACAAGCTGTCCGGCAACCAGGGCTGAGCCCGGGGCTCAGCACCGGTCCCCGGGATCATGAACGGGTGGGGTTTTCCGCGGTTCGCCGTGGAAACTCCGCCCGTTCGCTTTGCGACGAGAGGGTGGGATCGCGTGCTTCGGGTCGGGCTCACCGGGGGGATCGGCTCCGGCAAGAGTGAGGTGTCGCGGCGCCTCGCCGCGCGCGGCGCCGCGATTGTGGACGCGGACGTGGCCGCGCGGGAGGTCGTCGAGCCCGGCACGCCCGGGCTGGGGCAGATCGCCGCGGTGTTCGGCCCCGCGGTGCTCCGGCCGGACGGCCGCCTGGACCGGGAACGGCTCGGCCAGCTCGTCTTCACCCACCCGGACCTGCGCGCCAAGCTCAACGCCATCGTTCACCCCCTGGTGCACGAGCGGATGCGCCAGCTGGAGCACGAGGCGATCGCCGCGGCAGGCCCGCCGGGCCCGCCGGGCCTGCCGGCGATCGTCGTGCACGACGTTCCGCTGCTGGCCGAGAACGGGCTGTCCCGCAGCTTCGACACCGTGATCGTCGTCGACACGCCCGAGGACCAGCAGGCCCAGCGGCTGATCACCGAGCGCGGGATGTCACCGGAGCAGGCCCGTGACCGGATCGCGGCCCAGGCCGGCCGCGAGCAGCGCCTCGCCATCGCCGACATCGTGATCGACAATTCGGGCTCGCTGGAGGATCTCGATCACCGGGTGGACGAGGTATGGGCCGTCCTGCGCGACCGCGCCGCCGCCCGGTCCGGGGCCTAGGTTCCGGGGCCCAGGTTCCGGGGCCCGCGGGCTGGCGCGCCGGAATGTCAGACCCCCCTCCTACAGTTGGACTCTGAGGTTGCCGGCGGCTCTGAGGCCGGCGGCTCCAGCCCAGGAGGTGGCATCGTGCGTCCCGTGACCGATCTGAAGCGCAAGGTCGCGCCCTTCCACGTGGTCACCGACATGACGCCGTCCGGGGACCAGCCGTCCGCCATCGCCGAGATCGAACGGCGGGTGAAGGCCGGCGACCGGGACACCGTGCTGCTCGGCGCGACGGGCACCGGCAAGACCGCCACGGTCGCCTGGCTGACCGAGCGGCTGCAGCGGCCGACCCTGGTCATGCTGCCGAACAAGACGCTCGCCGCCCAGTTCGCCAACGAGCTGCGGGAAATGCTGCCGGACAACGCGGTCGAGTACTTCGTCTCCTACTACGACTACTACCAGCCCGAGGCGTACATCCCGCAGACCGACACCTACATCGAGAAGGACTCCTCGATCAACGACGAGGTGGAGCGGCTGCGGCATTCGGCCACCAACTCGCTGCTGACCCGGCGGGACACGATCGTGGTCGCGTCCGTCTCGTGTATCTACGGCCTGGGCACCCCCCAGGAATACGTGGACCGCATGCTCACCCTCAAGGTGGGCGACACGATCGAGCGCGACGCCATGCTGCGGCAGCTGGTCGGCATGCAGTACGCCCGCAACGACCTGGCCTTCACCCGCGGGACGTTCCGGGTGCGCGGGGACACCATCGAGGTCATCCCGCAGTATGAGGAGCTCGCGGTCCGGATCGAGATGTTCGGCGACGAGATCGAGCGGCTGATGACGCTGCACCCGCTGACCGGCGAGGTGATCAGCGAGGACGAGGAGCTCTCCATCTTCCCGGCCTCGCACTACGTGGCGGGCGCCGAGCGGATGGAGCGGGCCATCGCCGGCATCGAGGCCGAGCTGGCCGAGCGGCTCGGCGAGCTGGAACGGAACGGGAAGCTGCTCGAAGCCCAGCGGCTGCGCATGCGGACCACCTACGACATCGAGATGATGCGGCAGGTCGGCAGCTGCGCCGGCATCGAGAACTACTCCCGGCACATCGACGGGCGCGAGGCGGGCAGCCCGCCGAACACGCTGCTCGACTACTTCCCCGAGGACTTCGTCCTGGTGATCGACGAGTCGCACGCGACCGTGCCGCAGATCGGCGCGATGTACGAGGGCGACGTCTCCCGCAAGCGGAACCTGGTCGAGCACGGCTTCCGGCTGCCGAGCGCCGTCGATAACCGCCCGCTGACCTGGGAGGAGTTCACCGAGCGCATCGGCCAGACCATCTACCTCTCGGCCACCCCCGGGCCGTACGAGCTGCAGCGGGTCGGCGGCGACGTGGTGGAGCAGGTCATCCGGCCGACCGGGCTGGTCGACCCGCAGGTCCTGATCAAGCCGACCAAGGGCCAGATCGACGACCTGCTGCACGAGATCAGGCAGCGCGCCGAGCGGAACGAGCGCGTCCTGGTCACCACGCTGACCAAGAAGATGGCCGAGGACCTGACCGACTACCTGCTGGAGAACGGCGTGCGGGCGCGCTACCTGCACAGCGAGGTGGACACGCTGCGGCGGGTGGAGCTGCTGCGCGAGCTGCGGCTCGGCGAGTTCGACGTGCTGGTCGGCATCAACCTGCTCCGGGAGGGCCTGGACCTGCCGGAGGTCTCGCTGGTCGCGATCCTGGACGCGGACAAGGAGGGGTTCCTGCGGTCGGGCACCTCGCTGATCCAGACCATCGGCCGGGCCGCCCGGAACGTGTCCGGCCAGGTGCACATGTACGCCGACCAGGTCACGCCGTCCATGCAGCGGGCCATCGACGAGACCAACCGGCGGCGGGACAAGCAGATCGCCTACAACGTGGCCAGGGGCATCGACCCGCAGCCGTTGCGCAAGCGGATCGCCGACATCCTGGACCAGCTGGTCCGTGAGGACGCCGACACCGACGAGCTCATCGGGGGCGCGGGCCGGCAGCAGAGCCGCGGCAAGTCGCCGGTGCCGGGGCTGTCGTCCCGGGCCCGGGCGGCGGCGCGGGCCGCCGGGATGGCCGGCGTGGCGGGCGGCGGCGAGCCGCTGCCCGGCGAGGGCGGCGGCGGGCCGGCCCGCGACGACCTGATCGAGCTGATCAAGCAGCTCACCGAGCAGATGCACGCGGCCGCGGCGGAGCTGCAGTTCGAGGTCGCCGCGCGGCTGCGGGACGAGATCAGGGAGCTGAAGCACGAGCTGAGAGGAATGCAGGCCGCCGGGGTGTGATCCCGGCCGGCGGCCGTCCCCGGAATGCTGGAGGGAAGCTGAATGTTCGCAGAAATAAGGCCCTTCGGAGAGTCGGCATACAGAGGCGTAAGGTCGTGAGCTGTGGTAGCTAGCCTGGTGGCTGCCGTGGTCGCGGCCGTGTGCTACGGCGTCGCCTCCGTGATGCAGGCCATCGCCGCCCGTGCGGCCAGCCGCCGCCCGGCGCCGGGGGAAGCGGGCGACGCGGGGGCGGCGCAGCTGGGCGTGGACCCGGGCCTGCTGGTGCGGATGCTGCACCAATGGCGGTTCGTGGCCAGCCTGGGCCTGGACACGCTGGGCTTCATCGCCCAGCTGGTCGCGCTGCACCGGCTGCCGCTGTTCGCCGTCCAGGCGATGATCGCGGCGAACCTGGCCGTGACCGCGGTCTGCGCGACCTGGCTGATCGGGGCCGTGCTGCGCTGGCGGGAATGGGTCGCCGTCGGCGGCGTGGTGACCGGCGTGGGCCTGCTCGGCAGCTCGGCCGGCCCGGAGGGCGCGACGCAGGCGGGCGTGGTGTTCAAGCTCGCCCTGATCGTCGCGGTCGCGGGCCTCGGCCTGGTCGGCGTGGCCGCCGGGCGGCTGCCGGACCGGCTGCGGACCCCGGTCCTCGGCATCGTCGCCGGAACCGGGTACGGCGTGCTCGGCGTGGCCGCGCGCGTGCTCAACGGTTTCGACCCGCTGACCCTGATCCGGGATCCCGGCCACCTACGCGCTGATCGCCGCGGGCATCGTGTCGTTCCTCTTCTACGCGTCCGCGCTGGAGGGAGGCAGCGTCACCGTGGCCACGGCCGGGGTCGTGCTGGCCGAGACCCTGCCGCCCGCCGCGGTCGGCGTGGTGTTCCTCGGCGACCGGACCCGGCCCGGCCTCGGCGGCGTGGCCATCGCGGGTTTCGCGCTGGCCGTCTGCTGCGCGGTCGCGCTGGCCCGGTTCGGCGAGGCGGACGAGAGCGGCCGGCCGAACGGCCCCGGGAACCACCCGGCCGCGGAGATGGCGGGCAAGGCCAGCGCATAGCAGGGTTTAACGGGGCCATCGGGACCACAGTGACAGGCGAAACGCCTGATGCCAGCATGCCTGGCGGGGCGCGCGGGAGGAACGGCCAATGCCGTATCCCAGGGCCGCCGCCTGTTATCCTGGTGGCCCGTGGACAGGCGGAGCTTACCGCCCTCTCGACGACCACGGGGAGCCTTATCTTGGCTGTATCACCGCACCGGACCCGGCCGGCTTCTACCCGGCATCTTTTCGTCACCGGAGGGGTCGCGTCCAGCCTGGGCAAAGGGCTCACCGCGTCCAGTCTCGGGCGGCTGCTCAAGCTTCGCGGGCTGAACGTCACGATGCAGAAGCTCGACCCCTACCTCAACGTCGACCCCGGCACGATGAACCCCTTCCAGCACGGCGAGGTGTTCGTCACCGACGACGGGACCGAGACCGACCTGGACGTCGGGCACTACGAGCGGTTCCTCGACACCGAGCTGCAGGGCTCGGCCAACGTGACCACCGGGCAGATCTACTCGGACGTGATCGCGAAGGAGCGCCGCGGCGATTACCTGGGCGACACCGTGCAGGTCATCCCGCACATCACCAACGAGATCAAGTCCCGGATCCTGGAGATGGGCGGTCCCGACGTCAACGTGGTCATCACCGAGGTCGGCGGCACGGTCGGCGACATCGAGTCGCTGCCCTTCCTGGAGGCGATCCGCCAGATCCGGCACGAGATCGGCCGGGACCGCTGCTTCTTCCTGCACGTCTCGCTGCTGCCCTACATCGGGCCCGCCGGGGAGCTGAAGACCAAGCCGACGCAGCACTCCGTCGCCGCGCTGCGCAGCATCGGCATCCAGCCCGACGCGATCGTGTGCCGGTCCGACCGGCCGATCAGCGACGGAATCAAGCGCAAGGTCAGCCTGATGTGCGACGTGGACGAGGAGGCCGTCGTCTCCGCGCCGGACGCCCCGTCCATCTACGACATCCCCAAGGTGCTGCACGCCGAGGGCCTCGACGCCTACGTGGTGCGCCGGCTCGGCCTGCCGTTCCGCGACGTGGACTGGAGCGAGTGGGATGACCTGCTGCGGCGGGTGCACCGGCCGGCCCGCAGCATCACGATCGCCCTGGTCGGCAAGTACGTCGATCTGCCCGACTCCTATCTCTCCCCGGCCGAGGCGCTGCGCGCGGGCGGGTTCGCCAACGACGCGCGGGTCAACATCCGCTGGGTACCCAGCGACCACTGCAAGACCCCGGAGGGCGCCGCCCGCGAACTCGACGGCGTCGACGGCGTGCTGATCCCCGGCGGCTTCGGGGTCCGCGGGATCGAGGGCAAGATCGGGGCGATCGAGTACGCCCGCACCCACGGCATCCCGCTGCTCGGCCTGTGCCTCGGCCTGCAGTGCCTGGTCATCGAGGCCGCGCGGCACCTCGCCGGCCTGGAGGGCGCCGACAGCACCGAGTTCGACCCCGCCACCCCCTACCCGGTGATCGCCACGATGGCGGACCAGGAGGACGTGGTGGCGGGGGAGCGGGACATGGGCGGGACGATGCGGCTCGGCCTGTACCGGGCCATGCTCGCCGAGGGGACCCTGGTCCGCGAGCTGTACGGCGAGCCCACCGTGGAGGAACGGCACCGGCACCGGTACGAGGTGAACAACGCCTACCGTGACCGGCTGGAGGAGGCCGGGGTCGTCTTCTCCGGCCTGTCGCCCGACGGCCGCCTGGTGGAGTTCGCCGAGCTGCGCCGGGACCTGCACCCGTTCTTCGTGGGTACCCAGGCCCACCCGGAATTCCTGTCCCGGCCGACCCGGCCGCACCCGCTGTTCACCGGGCTCATCACTGCCGCCCTGGCGCGCTCCCGCAGCCACGTCGCAGGCCGCCGACGCCCGCGCGGCGGCCAGCGCATGACGCCCCCGATCGCCGACACGGCCGGGAACTGGCCCGTCGTCTCCTCGGCCGAGCAGTACCGGGGCAAGATCATCAACGTGCGGAGCGACACCATCCGGTCCCCGGACGGGAACACCGCCGAGCGGGAAGTGGTGGAACATCCCGGCGCGGTGGGCATCGTCGCGCTCGATGAGTCCCGCCGCGTCCTCATGATCCGGCAGTACCGGCACCCCGTCGGGCGGCTGCTGTGGGAACTGCCCGCGGGCCTGCGCGACGTCGCCGGTGAGCCGCTGCTGCAGACCGCGCGGCGCGAGCTGCTGGAGGAGACCGGCTACCGGGCGGCGCGCTGGAAGGTGCTGGTGGACTACTACAGCTCGCCGGGCATCATCACCGAGCGGCTGCGGGTCTTCCTCGCCCAGGGCCTGGAACTCGTGCCGGAAGCCGACCGTGACTTCGTGCCCGAGAACGAGGAGGCCCACCTGCTGATCGGCTGGGTCCCGCTGGACGAAGCGGTCTGTCTGGTTCTCGCTGGTGAGCTGCATAATGGCGTTGCGGTCGCAGGGATCTTGGCCGCGCACGCCGCGAGCGCGGACGGGTTCGGCGGGCTGCGGGCGGCGGATTCGCCGGAGAAGTGACCCGGGAAGGCCAACATGACACCGCGCAACGGCGCCCGGTGCCAGGAAGGGCAGAACCATGAAAGTTGGCGTCCCGCGGGAGATCAAGAACCACGAGTACCGCGTGGCGATCACCCCGGCCGGAGTGCACGAGCTCGTCCGCAACGGTCACGAGGTGGTGATCGAGGCGGGAGCCGGGGCCGGCTCGTCGCTCCCCGACGAGGACTTCGTGTCCGCCGGGGCGAAGATCCTCGCCTCGGCGGATGACGTCTGGCGGACCGCCGAGCTGGTGCTCAAGGTCAAGGAGCCGGTGCCGGAGGAGTACCACCGGATGCGCCGGGACCAGGTGCTGTTCACCTATCTCCATCTCGCCGCGTCGCGGCCGTGCACGGATGCGCTGATGCAGGCGGGCGTCACCTCGATCGCGTACGAGACCGTGCAGCTTCCCGACCGTTCGCTGCCGCTGCTCGCGCCCATGTCGGAGGTGGCGGGACGGATGGCGCCGCAGGTCGGCGCGCATCACCTGCAGCGCGACGGCGGCGGCCGCGGCGTGCTCATGGGCGGCGTCTCCGGCGTGTACGCGGCCAAGGTGGTGGTGCTCGGCGCCGGGGTCTCCGGCATGAACGCGGCGGCGATCGCGCTGGGCATGCAGGCCGAGGTGCTGCTCGTCGACCTGAACATCGCCCGGCTCCGCTCCGCGGACGCGATCTACCAGGGCCACTGCCAGACGGTGGCGTCCAACGCCTACGAGATCGAGCGCGCCGTCATCGACGCCAACCTGGTCATCGGGGCCGTCCTCGTGCCGGGCGCCCGCGCGCCGAAGCTCGTCGCGGACGACCTGGTCGCCCGGATGAAGCCCGGCTCGGTGCTGGTGGACATCGCCATCGACCAGGGCGGCTGCTTCGAGGACTCCCGGCCGACCACCCACGACGAGCCGACCTACCGGGTGCACGACTCGGTGTTCTACTGCGTCGCGAACATGCCGGGGGCGGTGCCGCACACGTCGACCTACGCGCTGACCAACGTGACGCTGCCCTACATCGTGCAGATCGCGAACCAGGGCTGGCGGGCGGCGCTGACGGCCGACCCGGCGCTCGCCCTCGGGCTGTCCACCCACGACGGCACGGTCACCTGCCGCCCGGTCGCGGACGCGCACGGGCTGCCGTTCACCGACGTGGCGGAGGTACTCGGCTGACCAGCACGGCCGAGGCGGTCCGCGGCTATCTCGATCACCTGCTGGTGGAACGCGGGCTGGCCGCCAACACGCTGGAGTCCTACCGCCGGGACCTGTCCCGCTACCAGCAGATCCTCGCCGCGGCCGGCCGTACCGCGATCGGCGAGGTGACCAGCACCGACGTCGCTTCGTACGTCGCCAGCCTGCGGGAGGGCGACGCGGATCACCCGCCGCTGGCCGCCAGCTCGGCGGGCCGGGCCATGGCCGCGGTGCGCGGCCTGCACGCGTTCGCCTGCGCGCAGGGCCTGGCGGCGGCGGACCCGGCGCGGCCGGTGCCGCCGCCCGCGCCGCCGCGCCGGCTGCCCAAGGCCATCTCGGTGGACGAGGTCGAGCGGCTGCTGGACGCGGCGGGACCGGCGCCGGGGAACCCAGAGACCGGTGATCCCCGCGCGCTGCGCGACCGCGCCCTGCTCGAATTCCTCTACGCCACCGGCGCGCGGATCTCCGAGGCCACCGGCCTGGACGTGGACGACCTCACGCTGGACGGCGAGCCGTCCGTGCTGCTCGACGGCAAGGGCGGCAAGCAGCGGATCGTGCCCCTCGGCCGGTACGCGGCCGCGGCGCTGGAGGCCTATCTGGTCCGGGCGCGCCCGGCTCTGGGGTCCCGTGCGCCGCGGACCGTGCCGCCCGCGGTGTTCCTGAACGCCCGCGGCGGCCGGCTCACCCGCCAGGGCGCCTGGGCGGTGCTGCGGGCCGCGGCGGAACGGTCCCGTCTGTCCCGGGTATCCCCGCATACCCTCCGGCATTCCTTTGCGACGCATATGCTCGACGGCGGTGCCGATATCCGGGTGGTGCAGGAGTTGCTCGGGCACGCATCGGTCACGACCACGCAGATCTATACGCTGGTCACCGTGGAGAAACTGCGCGAGGTGTACGCGGCGGCCCATCCCCGGGCGCTGGGTTAGCCCAGGCGGGCCTTTTTCCCATATCTGGTGCTTAACGGCGCGTCAGCTTGCTCGCGGCCGAGCTCAGACCCTAGAGTCCGGGAACCAGTGGAGGTTTCGCGGGCACCGCGCCAGCACGGTTGGCGTTCGCCAGCCAGGCTTCAGGAAAACATCCACGGGAGGTTCGCAACTTGTGGCAACCCGAACGCTAGAGGCCGATGCCGCAGAGCTGGGGCCGACCGGGCGTCCCATGTCGGCTTTCCCTGACCCCGGACCGCTTGAGGTTCATGGCCCCGCCCGGATCGTTGCTGTCTGTAACCAGAAGGGTGGCGTCGGCAAGACGACCACCACCATCAACCTCGGGGCCGCCCTGGCCGAGCAGGGGCGGCGGGTCCTGCTGGTGGACTTCGACCCGCAGGGCGCGCTGTCGGTGGGGCTCGGCATCCAGCCGCACGACATCGAGGCCACCGTCTACAACCTGCTCATGGAGCGGGGCACCACGGCCCACGACGTCCTGGTCAAGACGCAGGTCCACGGGATGGACCTGATGCCGAGCAACATCGACCTCTCCGGCGCGGAGGTCCAGCTCGTGCACGAGGTCGGCCGCGAGTACGTCCTGGGCAGTGCCCTGGAGCCGGTGTTCGCGGACTACGACGTCATCATGATCGACTGCCAGCCGTCCCTGGGGCTGCTGACGATCAACGCGCTGGCGTGCGCGCAGGGCGTGCTCATCCCGCTGGAATGCGAGTATTTCGCCATGCGCGGGGTCGCTCTCCTGATGGAGACGATCGATAAGGTTTCGCGCCGGCTCAACCCGAAACTGGAGATCGACGGCCTTCTCGCCACGATGTACGACTCACGGACGCTGCACACCCGTGAGGTGCTGACAAATATCGTCAATGGCTTCGGCAACAAGGTCTTTCACACCGTGATCAACCGCACCGTGCGGTTCCCAGACGCTACCGTTGCAGGGGAGCCCATCACCAGGTTCGACTCTGGATCGATGGGGGCGAGTTCCTACCGTGAACTTGCCAAGGAGGTACTGGAGCGGTGGCGGCAAGCAGGGGACGGTCACGAAGGGTAAGCCTTCCGGGCATAGCGGAGCTGCTTCGCCCCGCTACGCCCGGTCCGGACATGGCTGCGCATCGTCCGGCGAGTGGCCGGGAGCAGCACACGCATAAGATCACCGTCTACCTGTCCGCGGACGAGCTGTTCGATCTGGAGCATGCCCGGCTCACCTTGCGCCGCTACGGCATCACCACCGACCGTGGCCGGCTCGTCCGTGAGGCCATCGCCGTGGTGCTGGCCGACCTCGACGCCCGGGGCGAGACGAGCGTGCTCGCCCGGCGCATCGCGGACCCGTATCCGGGCGGCGCCAACCCCAGCGCCGGTCCCGGAACCGGTCCCGGCCCGTACCCGGGCAGCGCCGGCCCGGACCCGGTACCCGGCCGTACCCGGACAGCGCCGGCCCCGGCCCGTACCCGGACAGCGCCGGCGTCGACCCTGGCCCGGGCCCCTGCGCCGATGGCTTAATATCACGCGAACCGGAGTCGCACACGAGACCGCGCGAACCGGAGACGCAGCATTAGGGATGTGGTCGCGGTAGACACGAGGGCTGATGACGTGACCGATGGTGCCCACGAGACGGTCCCCGGGGCGTTCGGCCCGGGGGACGGCGACGTCCGGCCGTCGGGCTTCGAGGTGCACCTCGACGTGTTCGAGGGGCCCTTCGACCTTCTGCTGGCCCTCATCTCCAAGCACAAGCTCGACATCACCGAGGTAGCGCTCTCGCAGGTGACCGACGAGTTCATCGGCTACATCCGGGAGCGCTCCGGCGGCTGGGACCTCGATCAGGTCAGCTACTTCCTCGTGGTCGCCGCGACCCTGCTGGACCTCAAGGCCGCGCGGCTGCTGCCCTCGGGTGAGGTGGAGGACGAGGAGGATCTCGCGCTGCTGGAGGCCAGGGACCTGCTGTTCGCCCGGCTGCTGCAGTACCGCGCCTACAAGGAAGCCGCCGCCGTCTTCGCGGGCCGGATGGCGGTGGCCGCCCGCCGGTTCCCGCGCCGTGTCCCGCTGGAGCCACGGTTCGCGCAGCTGTTCCCCGAGGTGCTGCTCGGCCTCGGCCCGGTAGAATTCGCCCGGATCGCGGCGCGCGCGCTCACCCCGCGGCAAGCGCCGACGGTGTCCACCGACCACATCCACGCCCCGTTCATGAGCGTCCGCGAGCAGGCCCGGCGGCTGGCCGCCAGGCTGCGCGAGCTGCGCCGGGCCAGTTTCCGGCAGCTCACCGCGGATTGCACGGCCACGTACGAGATCGTGGCGAGCTTCCTGGCGGTGCTCGAGCTCTACCGGGAGGACCGGATCTGGTTGGAACAGCTCACACCGCTCGGGGACATCTACGTGACCTGGAACGCGGCCGGCGACGACGATGACGAGGTGGCCGTCGACGTGGACGAGGACGACCCGCGCGACATGGACGAGGACGACGCACAGACATGACGGACATGAACGGACGCCAGAGTGCCGGCCCCCCCGGCACCCCCGGCACCCCCGATGGACCTCGGCGGCCCCGGCACCCCGCACGGCCCCGGCGTCCCGGACTGGCCCCGGCGCCCCGGATGGCCCCGGCGTCCCCGGTGGCCTCAGTGCCCCGGATGGCCCCGGCATCCCCGATGACCTCAGTGCCCCCGACGGCCCCTCGCTGCGCGCCAGCCTCGAGGCGATCCTGCTGGTCGCGGACGAGCCCGTGCCGGCCGTGGTTCTCGCCCAGGTGCTGGAGCGGCCGACGGGGGAAGTGTCCAGCCTGCTCCGCGACACCGCGGCCGCCTACGCCGCCGAGGACCGGGGGTTCGACCTGCGCGAGATCGCGGGCGGCTGGCGGTTCTACACCCGGGAGGAGTGCGCGCCCGTCGTCGAGCGGTTCGTCAGCGAGGGCCAGGAAGTCCGGCTCACCCAGGCGGCGCTGGAGACCCTGGCCGTCGTCGCGTACCGCCAGCCGGTCAGCCGGGCGCGGGTGTCCGCGGTACGCGGCGTCAACTGTGACGGCGTGATGCGGACGCTGACGCTGCGCGGGCTGGTGGAGGACGCCGGGACCGACCGGGAAACCGGCGCGATCCTGTACCGGACCACCGGTTACTTCCTGGAGCGCCTCGGCCTGGCCAGCCTGGAGGAGCTGCCCGACCTCGCGCCGTTCCTGCCGGACAGCGTCGAGGATGTCGACGAGGCCACGGGATATGGGCCATGACCGCGCCCAGCCGTAACCCGCAGGGCCGCGGCCGCGGCCCCGGTTACCCGCCCCGGGGTAACCCCGCCGGCGGACGCGCCACCGCGCCCACCGCGCCCACCGCGGCCGTCCGCCCCGCCGCCCGTGGACGCCGACGATGATCTTGACGACGACTTCGGCGGCGATTTCGGTGCCGAGCGGGACGGCCTCACCGACGTTCCGGGCGGCGTGCGGCTGCAGAAGGTCCTGGCCGCGGCGGGCGTGGGCAGCCGGCGGCACTGTGAGGAGCTGATCGGGCCGGCCGGGTCGAGGTCGACGGCGAGACGGTCCGCCGCTTCGGCGCCCGGGTCGACCCCGACCATCAGGTCATCCGGGTGGACGGCAAGCGCATCCCGTCCCGGCAGGATCTCGTCTACCTGGCCTTCAACAAGCCGCCTGGCGTGCTGACCGCGATGTCCGATGCGCGCGGGCGCGCCACCATCACCGACTTCCTCGGCGACCGGGCCGAGCGGCTGTTTCATGTCGGCCGGCTCGACTACGACAGCGAGGGCCTGATGCTGCTGATGAACGACGGTGAGCTCGCGCACCGCCTCGCGCATCCCCGCTTCGGCGTGCTCAAGACCTACCTGGCCGAGATCCAGGGCCCGGTGCCGAAGGATCTCGGCCGCAAGCTCATGACCGGGATCGAGCTCGAAGACGGCGTGGCCGCCGCGGACCGGTTCCGGGTGGTGGAACGCTCCGGGCCGCGCGTGCTCGTCGAGATCACGCTGCACGAGGGGCGCAAGCGGATCGTGCGCCGGATGCTCGCCGAGGCCGGCCACCCCGTGCTCAGGCTGGTGCGTACCGATGTCGGCCCGATCCGGCTGGGGGGCCTCAAGCCGGGCGGTGTCCGTGAGCTCACCACGCGCGAAATCGGCGAACTGTATGCCTCGGTCGGCCTATAGCCTGGGAACGTCAGCCTGAGACGGCCGGCAGTCGATACCGAGGAGGTGGGAACGTGCCGGTCAGAGCGATCCGGGGCGCGGTGCAGGTCGAAGCCGATGAGCGTGAGGCGATCCTTGAGGGGACAGCCGAACTGGTCAGCGACGTCATGACGCGCAACGACCTGGTTCCCGACGACGTGATCAGCGTCCTGTTCACGGTCACCCCGGACCTGACGGCCGAGTTCCCGGCGCTGGCCGCCCGCAAGATCGGTTTTCATGACGTGCCGCTGCTGTGCGCGACCGAGATTCCGGTGCCGGGCGCGCTGCCGCGGGTGGTCCGGCTCATGATGCACGTGGAGACCAGCCGTCCCCGCGGTGAGATCCAGCACGTGTACCTGCGTGGCGCGGCGGCCCTCCGGCTGGATATCGCGCAGTGACCCAGGCGCCGGTCCCGCGGCAGGTCGTCGTCATCGGCACTGGCTTGATCGGGACGTCAGCGGCGCTTGCCCTGCGGCGCCACGGCGCCGACGTCTGGCTCTGGGACCGTGACCCAGCGGCCGCCGCGCTCGCGGCCGATCTGGGCGCCGGGCAGGTGCTGGCCAGCCCGGGGAACCCGGCCCGCCCCGGCCCCGGTCCCGCCGACGTGGCGCTGATCGCCGTGCCGCCCGCCGAGGTGGCCGCCGTCCTGGCGGCGGCACAGCGCGCCGGCCTGGCGCACTGTTACACCGACGTGGCCAGCGTGAAGGCGCTGCCGCTGGCCCGGGCCCGGCAGGCCGGCTGCGACATCTCCTGTTACGTACCCGGTCATCCGCTGGCCGGCCGGGAACGGTCCGGGCCGGCCGCGGGCCGGGCGGACCTTTTCCTCGGCCGCGCCTGGGCGCTGTGCCCGGCCGCCGAGACGTCCGGCGCGGCGGTGGCCGCGGTCACCGCGATGGTGACGGCGTGCGGGGCCGAGCCGGTCGTGACCGACGCGGACAGCCACGACCGCTGGGTCGCGCTGATCTCGCACGCCCCGCACGTGGTCGCCGCGGCCATGGCCGCGCGGCTGGCCCCGGAGTCGGTGCCGCCGGAGGCCCTCAGCCTGGCCGGGCCGGGCCTGCGCGATGCCACCCGGATCGCGGTCGGCGACGCCGGCCTGTGGACGCAGATCCTGACCGGGAACGCCGCCCCGGTCGCGGCGGTCCTGGCCGCGGTGGCCGGCGACATCGCCGAGGCCGCGCGGATCCTGACGGAGGTGGCCCCCATCCCTGGCCAGCACGGCGGGCCGGCCGGCCCGCCCGCCCCGGAGGCCGGCAAGGGGCTGACGGCGCTGCTGGAGCAGGGCCGGGCGGGCGTGGCGCGCATCCCGGGCAAGCGCGGCGGCCCGGCGCGCGCGTTCACCGCCGTGCAGGTGGTCATCAGCGACCGCCCCGGTGAGCTCGCGCGGCTGTTCGCCGCGGCGGCCAGGCGTCAACATCGAGGACGTCGGCATCGAGCACTCGCCCGGCGCGCCGGTCGGGGTAGCCGAACTCTCGGTCCGGCCGGAGGCCGCCGGTCCGCTCATTACCGCCCTCACGGCCGCCGGATGGCCGGTCCGCCGGTAGCCTTGCGAGTGTGAGCATTTCTGCGGGCAGTCACGGCGAGTCAGCGGGGAGCGGAATCGTCATCGCCGTCGACGGTCCGTCGGCGTCGGGCAAATCGAGCACCTCGCGCGGGGTGGCGCGCGCCCTCGGCCTCCGCTACCTCGACACCGGCGCCATGTACCGGGCCCTGACCTGGTGGCTGCTGGCCCGCGGCATCCCCGTCGATGACGCGGACGCGGTGGCGCAGCACGTGGGTGGCCCCGTCATCGAGGTGGGGACCGACCCGGATGATCCGTGGGTGACGGTCGACGACCGGGACGTGTCGGCGGCGATCCGCAGCCGTGAGGTGTCCGGCGCGGTGTCCGCCGTCGCCCGGGTCCCGCAGGTCCGCGCGCGGCTGATCGCCCTGCAGCGCGAGATCATCGCCCGGGCCCGGGCCGAGGGGCGGGGAATCGTCGCCGAGGGGCGGGACATCGGCACGGTGGTCGCGCCGGACGCGGTGGTCAAGGTCTTCCTCACCGCCAGCGAGGTGGCCCGGGCCACCCGCCGCACCGCCGACCTGGCCGCCGACCCCACGGCGACCGTCACCACGACCCAGGCCGAGCAGGCCCGCCGGGACCGGATGGACGCGGCGCAGATGGCCAGGGCCGCGGACGCGGTGGACATCGACTCGACGCTGTTCTCGCTCGGGGACGTCGTGGAGATGATCGCGGGCCTGGCGGTTCAGCGCGCCAAGCTGCCCGACACCGCCAGGACGACCCGGTGAGCCCGGACGACGAGGCCGCCGGCTTCAGCACCGACGAAGAGTTCGTCCCCGGGCTGGGCGAGTTCGTGCCGGGGGTTGACGACGAGTACATCCCGGACGAGGAAGACGGGTACGCCGACGACAATGCCGGGACGGACGAGGACTACTACGGGACCGATGACGGCCAGCCCGCCGAACGGCCCGTGGTGGCGGTGGTCGGCCGCCCGAACGTCGGCAAGTCCACCCTGGTCAACCGGATCCTCGGCAGCCGCCTGGCGGTCGTAGAGGACACGCCCGGTGTCACCAGGGACCGGGTCGCCTACGACGCGAACTGGCGCGGGCGGCTGTTCACCCTGGTCGACACCGGCGGCTGGGAGCCGTCGGAGGAAAAGACCGGATCGCTGGCCGCGCGGATCGCCGGGCAGGCCCGGATCGCCGCGCGGACGGCCGACGCCGTGCTGTTCGTGGTGGACGCCACGGTGGGCGTGACCGACGCCGACGACGCCGTCGCCGACGTGCTGCGCCGCTCCGGTGTGCCCGTAGTGGTCGCGGCCAACAAGGTCGACAACGCCGCCGCGGAGCTGACCGCCTCGGCGCTGTGGTCGCTCGGGCTCGGCCAGCCCTACCCGGTGAGCGCGCTGCACGGGCGCGCCAGCGGCGACCTGCTCGACGCCGTACTCGAGGCACTGCCCGAAGCGCCGCCACAGCCCCGCGCCCAGCCGTCCGGGCCACGCCGGGTGGCCCTCATCGGCCGGCCCAACGTCGGCAAGTCCAGCCTGCTCAACAAGCTGGCCGGGGAGCAGCGGGTGCTGGTCGACGCGGAGGCCGGCACCACCCGGGACCCGGTGGACGAGCTGATCGAGCTGGGCGGCAGAACCTGGCGGTTCGTGGACACGGCCGGCATCCGGCGGCGGTTCCGGGAGAGCCAGGGCGCCGACTACTACGCGGCGCTGCGGACCGCGGGAGCCCTGGAGGTCGCCGAGGTCGCCGTGGTCCTGGTGGACGCGAGCCAGCCGCTGACCGAGCAGGACCTGCGGATCATCTCGATGGTCATCGAGGCCGGCCGGGCGCTCGTCATCGCGTTCAACAAGTGGGACCTGGTCGACGAGGAACGGCAGCACTACCTGGCCCGCGAGATCGACCGGCAGCTGTACAACGCACGCTGGGCGCCGCGGGTGAACATCTCCGCCAGCACCGGGCGGCACGTGGACCGGCTGGTCCCGGCGATCGAGACGGCCCTGGCGGGCTGGGAGACCCGGGTCCCGACCGGCCGCCTCAACAACTGGCTGACCGGCCTGATCGCGGCGACCCCGCCGCCGGTACGCGGCGGCCGCCAGCCGAAGGTCCTCTTCGCCACCCAGGCCGGGATCCGGCCCCCGCACGTCGTGCTGTTCACCACGGGGTTCCTGGAGGCCGCCTACCGCCGGTTCGTGGAGCGGAAGCTGCGCGAGGAGTTCGGCTTCGAGGGCAGCCCGCTGAAGGTATCGATGCGGCTGCGGGAAAAGCGCGGCCGCGGCTCATCGTCCCGGGGCCGGAACACCAGCCGCCACTGACATCGCGTCCGGGGTTCCGTGCCGCCCGCTGCCGCTGCCGCCGCCGCACGCGGACCAGCTCGCACCCCGGCCCGTTCGGCCATCAAGGCCACCCTGGCATGCTGAGCGCATGCTGCCTGCTGACCTCGCCGAAACCGACCGGCTGCGCGTCTGGCACCCGTACGCGCCGATGCCGGGCACCCATCCGCCGCTGCCGGTGGAATCGGCGTCCGGGGTCCGGCTCCGGCTGGCCGGGCCGGGCGCCCCTGAGCTGGTCGACGGGATGTCGTCGTGGTGGGCGGCCATCCACGGGTACCGGCACCCGGTCCTGGACGCGGCGGCCCGGTCGCAGCTGGACCGGATGAGCCATGTGATGTTCGGCGGGCTGACCCACGAGGGAGCGGTGCGGCTGTGTGACCGGCTGGCCACGCTGACCCCGGATGGCCTGGAGCACGTCTTCCTGTGCGATTCCGGTTCGGTCGCCGTCGAGGTCGGGATCAAGATGTGCCTGCAGTACTGGCGCTCGCGCGGCCGGTCGGCCAAACAGAGGCTGCTCACCTGGCGCGGCGGGTACCACGGCGACACGTTCTGGGCGATGTCGGTCTGCGATCCGGACGGCGGCATGCACCGGATGTGGGAGGGGGTACTGCCGCGGCAGGTCTTCGCGGGCCTGCCGCCGGCCGGCTTCGCGGCCGGCCTGGACCCCGGCTACACCGCCGAACTGACCGGCCTGATCGCCCGGCACGCGGGCGAGCTGGCCGCGGTGATCGTCGAGCCGGTGGTGCAGGGGCCGGCGGGATGCGCTTTCACGACCCCGGTTACCTGCGCGTGCTCCGGTCCGCGTGCGACGAGCACGGCGTGCTGCTGATCTTCGACGAGATCGCGACCGGCTTCGGCCGCAGCGGGGCGCTGTTCGGGGCCGGCCATGCCGGGGTGAGCCCGGACGTGATGTGCCTGGGGAAGGCGCTGACCGGCGGCTATCTCACGCTGGCCGCCGCGCTGTGCACGCCGGAGGTCGCCGCGGGCATCTCCGGCGGGGAGGTACCGGTGCTCGCGCACGGGCCGACGTTCATGGGCAACCCGCTCGCCTGCGCGGTCGCGAACGCGTCCCTGGACGTGCTGCTCACCGGGTACCCCGGCGGCTGGCAGGCGCAGGTCCGCCGGATCGAGGCGGGGCTGCGCACCGGGCTCGCCCCGGCCCGGACGATCCCCGGGGTCACCGACGTCCGGGTGCTCGGCGCGATCGGCGTGGTGCAGCTCGATCACGACGTGGACATCGCCGCGGCGACCAGGGCCGCGGTGCGGGAGGGCGTCTGGCTGCGCCCCTTCCGCGATCTCGTCTACACCATGCCGCCCTACCTGACCGGCGACGATGACCTGGCCCGCGTCTGCGCCGGCGTGCGCGCCGCCGCGGCCGCCGGATAACCGCCAGCCCACCGGGCGCCGGGCGCCGGGAGCCGGAGGCGGGAGCGCCGGGAGGCGGGCGCGGAGCCGGAGGCGGGCGCCGGGAGGCGGGCGCCGGGAGGCCGCCGAGCCGTGGCGGCCACGCATTGGCGTCCGGCGGGTCCCGGCGGGTGCAGGCCGCGCTGCCGGTGGTCCGCTGGTCATGCCACGCGCTGATGGGCTGCAGCCGGGCGGCTCCCGGGAACCCCGCTCCCTCCGGTTAACGATGCACGAGCGTGCAGGGCGCGTGGGCGGCCGGCAATTCCGCCCTGATCCGCCCGCCGGCGATCGCCCGCCGCCCGATCCGCCCGCCGGCCGGTTACCCGTCCCGGGCCGGGTCACCCCCGGCGCCGATCTGGAACCAGACGGTCGTCCCCGCGCCGTCCCGCAGGAAGCCCCACCGCGCCGCGAGCTGCTCGACCAGGAAGAGCCCATGGCCCCCGGCGGCGTGCCGGTCCGCGCTCACCTCGGGCCCCCCGTCCGCCGACCCGTCGTCGACGACCTCGACCAGCAGGCCGTCGGGCACGTCGATGACGACGACCGTCACCGTGCCGCCGTCCCAGCCCGAGCCGGTGTGCAGCACGGCGTTGGTGACCAGTTCCGAGGTCAGCAGGGCCGCCGTTTCCGCCGCCGGCCCGGCCAGCGCCGCGACGAAGGCCCTGGCTCTGGACACCTGCTCGGGGCGTCCCGGGATGGTCAGGCTACCGAGGACGACCGCTGCGGGCGTCATGGCTGACTGGGCTGGTCATCACCCAAGGGTGTCTCCTGCATGCCTCATTCCCCCCATGTCACCGTTGATAGGCTGTGCTGTTCACCCGCCCGAGCCGCCGGTTCCTCCCGGGCCCAGTTCGGGACGCATTAGGTAATAATGTCATCACCGTGCGTTAGAACGATGATGGTCCGCATGGACGGAGCTACGCAAGTGCATGAAACAAATTTCTCGGATGAAATCCCGGATGAGATTTCATCCCGGGCCTTGGTGTTGTATCGTCATGGTTGTCAAGGAACGGTACGAAGCGAGCTCGTTACCGTACGCCATCAAATTGCCGGCGATCTGCCTGCATGTGCCTGGGTTCCCGGATCCGGGTATCGTGCGGCGTATGGCTTGAGGGGGTGAGTCGCCAGTGACGATGGGTCCGACCGTCCGTCGCCGGCGGCTCGGTTCTGAGCTGCGCCGCCTGCGGGAGGCGCACTCCATCAAGCTGGAAGAGGTCGCCGAGCACCTCGGCGTGGCCGCGTCGACGCTGTCACGCATCGAGACGGGCAAGGCCCCGACCAAATCGGTGTACCTCAGCGCGATGCTCGAGATGTACGGGGTCACCGATCCCGCCCAGCGCCAGGTGCTTGTCGACATGGCCCGCGAGGGCCACCGCAAGGGCTGGTGGTCGGTCTACGATGACGTGCTGCCGACCGGATTCGGGATTTACGTGGGGCTGGAGGCCGAGGCCGCGGGCCTGCGCAGCTTCGAGGCCGAGGTCGTGCACGGGCTGTTCCAGACACCGGAATATGCCCAGGCCGTGCTGCGGGAAGTGAACAACCGGGACACTGACGAGCAGATCGAGCGTCTGGTGGACCTGCGGATGAAGCGCCAGGAAATGCTGGACCGTGATCCGCCGCTGGACGTGTGGGTGATCCTGGACGAGGCCGTGATCCGGCGGACCATCGGCGGCCCCGCGATCATGAGCAGTCAGCTCGCGCGGCTGACCGAGGCCAGCAAGATGCCGAACGTCACGCTTCAGGTGCTGCCGTTCGAAAGCGGTTCGCACGCGGGGCTGCGGGGGCCCTTTTCCATCCTTGAGTTCCCCGAGCGGGCCGACGCCGACGTAGCGTACGTCGAGTCCCTGGCGGGGATCATCTACCTGGAGAAAGACCGGGAAGTGCGCACCTGCGCGGAGGCGTTCGACCGGCTCCGGGCGACGGCCCTGTCACCGGGGGCGTCGGCGGATCTGATCTCCCGCGCGGCGGAAGATCTCGTGTAATCCAGGCCAGGAACCCGACGGGCGATCTATGGTCGCAGTGCCTGGGTTAGTCCGATAGCAGAAAATCAGGAACATAAGCGTTAGCACATCGGAAAATCAGGAACATAAGCGTTAGCACATCGGAAGGAGAGGCGGATGGATACCGACCTCACAGAAGTGCGCTGGTTCAAGAGCAGCGCGAGCAGCACCGGCGGGTGCGTGGAGATCGCCCACCTGCCCGACGGCGGCGTGGCAGTCCGTGACACCAAGGACCGCTCCAAGACGCCGCACGTCTTCAACGGGCACGAGTGGGAGTGCTTCCTCATCGGGGCCAAGAACGGCGAGTTCGACCTTCCCGGCTGAGGTTCCGGCTTCCTGTCTGACAGGCCAGCGGCCCGATAACGTCCCGGGGCCCTTGCTCCGGGCGGTGGGGGGGTGGCGGGTCCCGCTGAGGGGTAGCGGGACCCGCCACATTTATCCAGTTAAGTCCCCAGGTGCAGGCCGGCGGTGAACGCGTCCCACTTCGCGGCCGTGAAGATGAGCGCCGGACCCTCGGGATGCCGGGAGTTCCGGACCGCGACCGTGCCGCCCGGCAGCACGGCCATCTCCACGCAGTTACCCCCGGTGGGGCCGCTCCGGCTGCTCTTCACCCACGTGATGCCCCGAAGTTCGCTGGCCTGCGTGCCGTTGCGGATGCGGCTCACCGCGGCCCGTCCAGCTCGCCGATGATCGACCTCAGGATGTCCGTGGTCGCGGACGGCGGCGCGCTGACGATGCTCAGCCGCTCCATCGCCAGCATGTACTGATCGACATCGGCCTGCTTGTCCAGGTAGAGGGCGCTCGTCAGGTGCTCGACGTAGACGATGTCGGGCAGATCCCGGTCGCCGAACCGCAGCACGCTGAACCCGCTCGGCACCGCGTGCCCGCCGACGCCGTACGGCACCACCTGAAGCGTGAGGTTGGGCCGTTCGCTCGCTTCCAGCAGGTACCTGATCTGGTCCTGCTGCGTGCGGGCGTCGCTGACCGGGCGCCGCAGGGCCGGCTCCTCGATGATCACCCACAGTTTCAGCTCACCGCTCGCGAAGCGCCGCTGCCGTTCCTTGCGGACGAGCACGTGGCGTTCCGCGTCCTCGGGGGAGAAGTCGCCCAGGGCCAGGACGGCCGACGCGTAGTCTTCGGTCTGCAGCAGGCCGGGCACGAACTGCGGCTCGTAGATGCGGATGGACGCCGCGGACTCCTCCATCCCGACGTAGGTCTGGAACCACTCGGGCAGGATGTCGGTGTGGCGGTGCCACCAGCCCGGGCGGTTCGCCTGCTCCGCCAGCGCCAGCAACTGCTCGCGCTCGGCGCGGTCCACGCCGTAGTAGGTCAGCAGGTCCAGGATGTCGATCTCCCTGATAGCATTCCTGCCCAGCTCGATCCGGCTGATCTTGGATTCCGAGCCGCGGATGACCTTCGCCGCCTGCTGGGCCGAGATCCGCCTGCTTTCGCGCAACCGCCGCAAGTGCGTGCCGAGAAGGATGCGAAGGACGGTCGGTCCGTGTGCCGCCTCCGTCATCAGACTCACCTGTCCTCTCCCTATCGCCCGAAAGCGATCCGCTCCGGGCCGTTACCACTACCGCGTCCCGGCTGCCCTAACTGCCGAGACAGTTCTGTCGTAACCGGCTACACTGATGTCCGGACAAACGTGTCGCGAATAATAAGACAAGACTGTCACCCAGAACTGTCCTACCGATGCACATCTTTGGCGCAATTGCGTCCCGCCGTATAGCACTCCGGCGTGCCAAAGCAATGATAACGCAGATGGGATTTCATGCCATGCTCTCGGGCGTCTGGCCGGAAGGTTGCGTCACGCAACTTGTGAATCCATTAAATGCGTTTTCACTCGCTTGCGGCCCCGGCGGCCTCCCCGGCCGGGGCCGTCAGCGCTTCCGGGCAAGGGCCCGGTGCTGGGCACGGGTCTCACCCCCGACCGCGGCGGCGGGCCGGCCGCCGCATCGCCGGGCGCCGGAAACCCGCCGCGCCGGGGAACCGCCTGCCGCACCGGGGAATCCGCCTGCCGCGCCGGGGAATCCGCCTGCCGCGTCGGCCGCCTGCCGCGCCCGGGCCGCCCTATCGCCCGGGCCGCCTGTCGCGCGGACGCCGATGGCGCCCGCCGCGCCCGGCCCGCCCGCCGCGCCCGGTAAGCCGGCCGCCGCCGGCTAGCGTTGACGCGGCAATAACCGGACTATGCCCGATAAGACCGATATATCCCCTTCAGTCCGGATGCGGCGCCGCACTCCCCTCGGCGCGCCGTGATAAACAGATCCATTTATGTGCGGACCGGCCTGACCGCAATGCACGTGTTCAGCGCAATTTCCTTATCACGGCTTCAACGGAGTAATACGGTGACCGAAAACGAGGGCTGGAGAAAAAAATTCAGACCCGATATACCGAGCTCGGCGCGAATTTATGACTACCTGCTCGGCGGCAAGGACAATTACCCGGCCGACCGGGCGGCGGCGGAGCAGATCGCCCAGATGCTGCCCAACGTCCGCACCTCCGTCCAGTGGAACCGTGCGTTCCTCGGCCGGGCCGTCCGCTACCTCGCGGCCGGCCGGGGCATCCGGCAGTTCATCGACATCGGCACCGGGCTGCCGGCCGTGCGCAACGTGCATGAGGTCGCGCAGGACGCGGCGCCGGGCTGCCGCGTGGTCTACGTGGACAATGATCCCGTGGTGCTGGCCCACGGCCGGCATCTGCTGCACGGGCTGGCCGGCACCACGATCCTGGAGCACGACCTGCGCCAGCCGGACGAGATTCTCGCCGATCCGGAGCTGCGGGCGCTGATCGATTTCGAGGAGCCGGTCGCCCTCCTGCTCGTCGCCGTGCTGCATTTCATCTCCGACGACGACGACCCGGGCGGGATCATCAGGAAGCTCCTCGAGCCGTTCCGTTCCGGAAGTTACCTGGTCCTGTCGCACGGGACCGCCGACGCCGTGCCGGCCGTCAACGAGGCCGCCCAGATCTACGAGCAGGCCACCGCGTCGGCGCACGTCCGGAGCCGGAATCAGATCCTTCGCCTGGTCGAGGGCCTGGACCTGGCCGAACCGGGGATCGTCTGGCTGCCCGAGTGGCGCCCCGATCCCGGCGTCGCGCCGCCGCCGAACCCCGCCGAGGCCTACCTCTACGCCCTGGTCGCCCGGAAGCCCTGATCGGGGCCCTCCGGGGCCCTCGGGGCCGGGCATAGGATCCCTATGGAAGCTCTGACGAGGCGGGAGAGTATGCGCTACAGGTCGCTTGGATCGTCCGGACTGCAGGTTTCCGTCGTCGGGCTCGGCTGTAACAACTTCGGCCGCCGGCTCGACGTCAACGGCACCCGGGCGGTGGTCGACGCGGCCATCGACGCCGGCATCACGCTGTTCGACACGGCCGACATCTACGGCGGGGCCGGCGCGTCGGAGACCCTGCTTGGTGAGGTCCTGGGCGCCCGCCGCGACAAGATCGTGCTCGCCACCAAATTCGGGCACGGTAAAACCGATATGGGATATGGCCCGGCGGCCGGCGCGAAAGGCGGCCGCGCGTATATTAAGCGCGCTGTAACCGAATCACTACGCAGACTCCGGACCGATTACCTCGACCTGTACCAGATTCACACCCCCGATCCGGTGACGCCCATCGATGAGACCATCGCCGCGCTGGATGAACTGGTCACCGAGGGCACGATCCGCTACGTCGGCCACTCCAATTTCTCCGGATGGCAGCTCGCCGACGCCGAGCACGTGGCGCGCGAACTGGGCCGCACCCGGTTCATCTCGGCGCAGAACCAGTGGTCGCTGCTGGAGCGGGCCGCGGAGGCCGAGGTCGTGCCCGCGGCCCGGCACTTCGGGGTGGGCGTGCTGCCCTATTCTCCGCTGGCCAATGGCCTGCTCACCGGCAAGATCCGGCGGGGCCAGGAAACTCCCGGCGGTATCCGGCTGGCGGCCGGCCGGGCTACATCACCGAGGACAAGCTCGACCGGGTCGAGGCCCTGATCGGCTGGGCGCAGGCCCAGGGGGCCAGCATCCTGGACGTGGCCATCGGCGGCCTGGCCGCCATCGACGGCTGCTCCTGCGTGATCGCCGGTGCGATGAGCCCGGAGCAGGTGAAGGCGAACGCGGTGGCCGGCGACTGGGTTCCCACCGCCGGGCAGCTGGCCGAACTGGACGCTATCGTCCCGCCGCCGGAAGAGGACGGCTAACCGCCGCCCGGGCCCCGGGCGGCGCCTGAACGCTACCGGTCCGCCTCGGCCGTCTTGTACAGGGCGCTGATGTTGCGGCCGAACGCCGCCGCGTAGGAGACGGCCGGATCGTCGCCGCCTTGCTCGTAACCGCCGATGACCCCCATCACGGTGCCCTGGCCGGTGACCTGGCTCACCCGCACGAGGAACGGGCCGCCGCTCGTCCCGTTGGGGTAGCCGCCGCAGTCGAACTCCAGCTGCGTCGGGGTGAACACCTTGGTCCAGTTCTGGCAGACCATCGGGTCGCTGGCGCCGTTCGGGTAGCCGACGACCCGCGCCAGCTGCTCCGGGGGCAAGCCGATGCCGAGCCGTTCCGCGCCGGTGACGTCCTCGATCGGGGTGCTCGCGTCATTCTGCTCCACCTGCAGGAACGCGACGTCGTCGTCCTGGCTGGCCTCGGTGTCCCAGGCCTTGTCCGTGAACATCCGCGAGACGTACCAGATGCCGTAGGGAGCCCGGCCGCCCGCGTATCCCGGCACGAACGCGATCGTGCCCTGCGTGCCGGTGACGCAGTGCGCCGCGGTGACGAGCAGGTTCCCGCGCGGGCTGCTCACCACGCTGGCCGTGCAGAAATGTGCCCCGAGCCGACCGTCGCTGGTCGTGAACAGCGCGCCGATGGCCGGGGTACCGGCAAACGGCTCGCCGGTGCGGGCCGAGGCCGGGCCAAGCCCGACGGCCTTCGCGATGCGCGCGGCCAGGCTCCCGGTACCGCCGTCGGCGGGGGTGGCGAAGACGATGGCCAGGATGGTGAGCACCGAGGCGCTGACGACGCGGGCGGACGGCCTGGCCAGCCACAGGAACCAACGGCGTCCCAGCGGCCCGGCCGATGGCCCTGGCTCCTGCGGCTCCCCGGTTTCTCGGCTCTCCGGACGCATGGCCTCCCTCTCTGGACCCCCGGCCCCATCTCATCTGGTTCCCACTCGGACGGTATCGATACTGAATCGTAATGATCTTTTATTGTCGGGGATGGATGCGCGAGG
Source organism: uncultured Actinomycetes bacterium (assembly GCA_963808295.1). Classification (GTDB taxonomy): domain Bacteria; phylum Actinomycetota; class Actinomycetes; order Streptosporangiales; family Streptosporangiaceae; genus Bog-532. The sequence goes on from CAWEFP010000013.1 coordinate 149,464, forward strand.
AACCAGGCGTGTCGCCTGTGAGGTTGCTCAGAGGTTGCTGGGAACCTACGCCTGGCGTGACGGCCGGGCCGGGACCGTGCCGTTCCCGGGGACCCCCGGGGCGGTTCGTTCGGGTTACTGGCAGGCCACGTTGTTGAACGAGCACTCGGCGGGCGTGGTCGTGGGGCCGGACGCGAAGATCGAGACCATGACCGTGCCGCCGGGGGGATCGAGAGATCCTCGGGGGCCGGGCTCAGGAACAGGATGTCGTTCTGATCGGAGATCTCGGCGTTCTGAACGGCCGACACAGTGTCGTACGGCAGCGCGACGACCAAATGCCACTTCGTGACCGGGGCGCTTCCCCGGTTGACGACCGGGACGGCGTCAGCAGCGGGCGCAGGCTGGTCAGCAGCGAGAGTTCGGCCGCCCGCGCCGCCCGGTTGCCGGAACGGGCCGCGGAGAACGTCGCCACGGCCAGCATGAGGGTGCCCAGGGCCGTGGCGAGGCTGGCGACCGTCGCCCAGTCGTCCGCGGTCACCAGCGCGCGTGGACCTGGGCCCGGAAGTACTTGTCGTACAGGTCCTCGATCGCGTCCAGCGAACCGCGGTCCAGCGCGGGCAGGTCAGCGGCCGCGGAGTTCTGCCGGGCCTGGCCGGGGTTGCGCGCCCCCGGGATGACGGTGGTGACCCCGGGCTGCTGGATCACCCAGCGCAGCGCGGTCTGCGCGGGCGTCGCGCCCGGCAGCGCCAGCGCGGCGAATTCCCGCGCCGCGTCGACGCCGGCCTCGAAGTCGACCCCGGAGAACGTCTCCCCGACGTCGAACGCCTCCCCGTGCCGGTTGTAGGAGCGATGATCGTCGGCCGCGAAGGTGGAGTCGCGGGTGTACCGGCCGGACAGCAGGCCGGAGGCGAGCGGCACCCGGGCGATGATGCCGACCCCGGCGGCCGCCGCGGCCGGGAGCACCGCATCCAGCGGCTTGCGCCGGAACGCGTTCAGGATGATCTGCACGCATCCGGTGCCCGGCCGCGCGATCGCGGTGAGCGCCTCCGCGCACGTCTCGACGCTCACGCCGTAGGCCGCGACGCGCTCCTCGGCGACCAGCGTGTCGAGCGCGTCGAAGACCGCGTTGGACGAGTACACGGGGGTGGGCGGGCAGTGCAGCTGCACCAGGTCGAGGGTGTCCACGCTGAGGTTGACGCGGGAGCGGTCCGTCCAGGCGCGGAAGTTGTCCAGGGTGTAGTTCTCCGGCACCTGGTCGGCCCGCCGGCCCATCTTGGTGGCGACGGTCACGCCGCCGGCGGCGTTGCCGGCGATGAACCGGCCGATGATGCGCTCGCTGCGGCCGTCACCGTAGACGTCGGCGGTGTCGAGGAACGTGACGCCCGACTCGGCCGCCGCGTGCAGCACGGCGAGCGCGTCGTCGTCGCTCACGTTGCCCCAGTCCGCGCCGAGCTGCCACGTCCCGAGCCCGATGACCGAGACCGGCCTGCCTGTCCTGCCGAGCACCCGCTGTTCCACGACTCGCGATCCTACCGAATCACCCCCGGGTGCCCGGATGACCGGGTGCCGGATGACCGGGTGGGAGGATGACCGGGTGGGAGGATGACCGGGTGGGCCGGATGACCGGATGACCGGATGACCGGGTGGGAGGATGAGCAGTGCGGGCGAGAACCCCGCCCGAGAATCACCGCCGAGGAGGGCACGCATGAAAGCCGCTGTCTACGACGCTACCGGGCCGGCCCGCGACGTGCTGAAGGTCACCGAGGTCGAGCGGCCCGAGCCAGGCCCGGGCGAGGTCCGGGTCCGCGTCCACGTGTCCGGGGTCAACCCGACCGACGCGAAGTCCCGCAGCGGGGCGACCCCCCGCCCGATCGACGGTTTCCAGATCCCGGACCAGGACGGCGCCGGGGTGATCGACGCGGTGGGCGCCGGGGTGGACCCGGCCCGCGTCGGCCAGCGGGTCTGGCTGTTCCTGGCCGCCGCCGGGCGGAAATGGGGCACCGCGGCCGAATGGACCGCGCTGCCGGAGCGCCAGGCGGTGCCGCTGCCGGACGGGGTGGACCTGGAGTTGGGCGCGAACCTGGGCGTCCCGGCGATCACCGCGCACCGCTGCGTGTTCGCGGACGGCCCGGTGGGCGGCCAGACCGTGCTCGTCGCGGGCGGCGCGGGCGCCGTCGGCCATTTCGCCATCGAACTTGCCAAACGCGCCGGTGCGCGAGTCATCGCCACGGTGAGCGGCCCGGAGAAGGGTGAGCTGGCCCGTGCCGCCGGCGCCGACCTGGTGCTGAACTACCGCGAGCAGGACGTGGCCGCGCAGGTGCGCTCGTTCTGCGGCCGGGTCGACCGCGTCATCGAGGTGGCGCTGGCGGCGAACCTGGAGACGGACCTCGCCGCGAGCGGCCCCGGGACCGTGGTCGTCACGTACGCGGCGACACCCCCCGATCCGGTCCTGCCGGTGCGCGCCTGCATGAGCGCCAACGTCACGCTGCGGTTCGTTCTGCTGTACGGGGTCCCGGCGGCGGCCGTGGATGAGGCGGTCGTGGATATCACCGCGGCGCTGCGCGCGGGGGAACTGACGCCATTGCCGGCCCACCGCTTCCCACTCGACGATATCGCCGCGGCGCACGAGGCCGTCGAGAACGGCGTCACCGGCAAGGTATTGGTCATGCCCGGGGATTTACCGGACCCGGTCGAATTACCGGGAGCGGTAAATTCCCGTGTCGCCGGTCCCGCCGAAGAAGAGCTTCGTGCCGAGCCGGTCCTTGCGTCCGGTGCCGCCGCACGCGCGGCAGCGGCGATACGCGTAGGAGTAAACGCCGCCGTAGTGCCGTCCCGTCATCTTGCAGACGGGACAGCGCCGGAGCGGATGGATTCGCAGGGACACGAGGTAACCGGCCCCCGCGATTAGGGCAATGATGATGAGCGCTCCCATGTGTGGCTCCCACCTGCTTCGTACTCGGCGTACCGGGTCACCGCGGCGCCAGCCGAAGGGCCCGTTAACGCGCGGGCCGGCACCGCCAAATCATCCCGTCCGGTACGCCCCCGTATTATTGATGTAGATAGGGTAGACCCCGGCAATCTCAGATGAGAGTGATTTTAATTAGATAAGCCCGGCGTGATTGCCTCAAATGACGCATTTGGGACCCGGGTGCGGCCGGGTGCCTACCGGTAGGCGTCGAGGGCGAGCTTGGCCGCGAGCGCCAGGCCGGCCAGGGCCACGGCAATCCGCAGCCCCGGGGCGGGCATCCGGCGGACGATTTTCGGCCCGGTCCAGCCGCCAATCAGAAAGCCGGCCGCCAGCGGGACCACGAATGACCACCGGACCGGCGCGAAGAGGGCAAAGCCCGCCGCGGCGACGAAATTGGCCAGCCCGCTGACGACGTTCTTGATCGCGTTGAGCCGGGCCAGGGTCTCCTCGACCATGACGCCGAGCACGGCGAGCAGCAGCACCCCGCCCCCCGCGCCGAAATACCCCACGTAGGCGGCCGCCCCGAACAGGGCCACGTTCAGCGCGACGCTGCGCTCACCCGCCGGCCGCGGCGAGAGGCTCTTGAACCGGGGCTGGACGGCGAGCAGCACGGACGCGCCGGCGATCAGGAACGGCACCACCAGCTGGAACGTCTGGGCCGGGGCCAGCAGCAGGATCGCGGCGCCCGCCGCGCCGCCCAGCGCCGTCACCGTGCCGAACCGGCGGATGCGGCCGCCCTGGCCGGTCAGTTCCGGCCGCGAGCCGGCCGCCGCGCCCGCGCCGGTCAGCACCAGCGACACCGTGTTGGTGACGTTCGCCGCCAGCGGCGGCAGGCCGAGCGCGAGCAGCACCGGATAGGACACGAGCGACGCGAGGCTCATCACGGTGCTCACGAGGCCGGCCACAGTGCCCGCGGCCAGCAGCACGAGCGCGTGGGTAAGGGTCATACCGGCTCAAGCATGACGTGCGCCGATAACCGGCCACCGCGCGGGGCCCGCGGGGCCCGCGGGGCCGGACGGCAGGCCCCCGGGCCTGCGGCAGTCAGCCCCAGCGCAGCGGGAGCGCCTCGATCCCGTAGCTGCCCGCCACGCCGCCGAGGCGCGCCTCGCCGTCCAGGGCCAGCCCCGGCGTCGGCGAGGTGCTGCCCGCGCTCCGGGCCTACTCGGCGCGGTCGGTCACGTCCAGCTGGATCGGCAGCAGCGCGTCGCCGTACTTGGCCACCAGGTCGTCCAGGGTGGACGTGTCCCGGGCGGTGGCCGCGACCCTGTCTCCCCGGTCGAGGGCGGCGATCGCCCACTCCCGGCCGAAGCCCCGCGCTTAACATCCGCCACCGCGCTGCGCGATCATGGTGGCGCCAGGCTGGACGAGCCGGCGCCGGACGAGGAGGCCCAATGATCTTCATCACCGCCAAGTTCCTGGTGCGTCCGCAGGACGCCGACCGCTGGCCCGAGATCTCCCGTGATTTCACCCAGGCGACGCGGAGCGAACCTGGCTGTATGTGGTTCGACTGGTCCCGGAGCCTGGACAACCCGGCCGAATATGTCCTGGTCGAGGCGTTCCGTGACCAGGACGCCGGGGTGGCGCACGTGACGTCCGCGCACTTCAAGGAGGCGCAGAAGACGCTGCCGCCGCACCTGGCCGCCACCCCCAAGATCGTCAACGTGACGGTCGAGCAGGACGACTGGTCCGAGCTCGGCGAGATGGCCGTCTCCGGGGACTAGAGACCTGGGGAAGGGCGGCGCCGCTACGCCTCGACTGCGTAGCCTCGGTGACACCAGACCCCAGAAAGGACCGCTACCCCCCGGCGCCGTGATCGGTCCGGGCGCGCCGCGGCCCCGGATCAGCTTGCCCGGGCGCGCCGCTGCCGGGCCGCCTCGTACAGCAGCACGGTCGTGGCGCTGGCCGCGTTGAGCGAGCTGGCCGAGCCGGTGATCGGGATGCGGGCGATCCGGTCGCAGGCCGTCCGCCAGGCCTCGCTGAGCCCGCTCGCCTCGTTCCCGGCCACGACGAGCGTGGGCCCGGTCAGGTCGTGGTCCGCGACGTCCACGTCGCCGTTCTCGTCGGTGCCGAGGACCGTGAGCGGCACGCCGGAGCGGCGCTGGGCGCGGACCCAGGACAGCACGCCGGCGGCGGAGCCGTCCCGCACGACGGGCACCGCGAACAGCGAGCCGGTGCTGGCCCGGACCGCCTTGGGGTCGTACGGGTCGGCGCCGTGCCCGGCCACGATGACCCCGGCCGCCCCGAACGCATCCGCGGACCGCACCACGGTGCCGATGTTGCCCGGGCTGGCCGGCCGGTCCAGGGCCACGCCGAGGAAATCCGCGCGGACGGGGATGCGCGCGTAGTCGTCGGCGGGCATCGCCACCACGGCGACCAGCTCCGGGACCTCGTCGGTCTTCTCGCCCAGCTCGCGGAGCAGTTCCCCGGCCATGGCGACGTGCCGCGTCGCCGGGGTAACCGCCGGTCCTGATTCGCCCAGGATCGACTGCGCCCAGGCGGACAGCGGCCGTCCCGCGTCGTAGATCAGCGCCCGGACGGGCCAGCCGTGCCGGACCGCGAGCGTGACCGGGCGCACGCCCTGCACGATGAACTCCCCGGAGCGCTGCCGCTTCCTCCGGTTGGCCAGCAGCGCCTGCCACTCCTGGAAGCGCGCGTTCCGCGTGGTGATCCTGAGGACTGGGGGGTTCACTCACTCTCCCGGGCGCCGCACCCCTGGGAGCCTATCCCGGGCTTCCCGCGCACCGGGTTTCCGGATGCCGCCCGAAAATGCCCGGAACGGCTTAGCGTAAAGGGAAGAAGCACGACATCCGCATCCGATGAATACCATTGTGCCCTGGTGGGGCAGGAGCGGACATGAACCAGCAGAGCCCGGGCGGCAGCCGGCGGGGCCAGGCCACCGTGGCGCCGCGGCCGGACCCGTGCGATGCGTTCACCGACGAGTGGGTGTCGGCACTGGCGGCCGCCGGCCACGGGTCCGTGCGCGCAGCCCCGGTCGCGGCGAGCCCAGCCACGATGGCCGAAGTTCTGCGCCCGCTGGCCGAAGGCGTGCTGGCCATCGCCCGGGACGTTCCGTTCCAGCCGCGGCGTGCGGCGGAGATCGGCGCCGCGCTGGTCGGCGCGGACCTGGTCGGCGCCGACGCGCTCGGCCGCAGCCTCACCGTCATCGGCCGCCACCTCACGCCGGCCGGTGATGCCCCGGGCGGCACCGTGGCGAGCACGGTCCAGGAAGCGGTGGCCGCGGGTTACGTCCGGGCCCTGGTGACCTATCACTCCCGGCACGACCCGCTGACCGGGCTGGCCAACCGCACGCTGTTCCTCGACCGGCTGGCCGCGGCCGTGGCGGCCCCCGCCGGGCGGATCGGCCTCTGCTACGTCGACCTCGACGGCTTCACGCCGATCAACGACACCCTGGGCCACGACATCGGCGACCGGCTGCTCGTCGCGGTCGCGCGGCGGCTCGAATACCGGGTCACCGGGCTGGCTGCGACCGTCGCCCGGATCGGCGGAGACACGTTCGCCCTGCTCGTCGAGGATCTGCCCGCCGGGGATCCGGGCGCCGGGGATCTGCTCGCCGGGGATCCGGGCGGGGCCCGCGTCATGGCGGCGCTGGCCCGCGAGGTGCTGACCCGGATCGAGCAGCCGTTCAGCATCGGCGGCCACCGCCTGGGCATCACCGCCAGCATCGGGGTCGTCGAGCGTCCCGCGGCCGGGACCAGGGCGTCGGAAGTGGTCAGGAACGCCGAACGCGCCCTGCAGCGGGCCCGCGCCGACGGTCCGGGGCACTGGGCCGTCTACGACCCGGCGAGGCAGGCCGACGACAACACCCGGATGACGCTGACCGCCTCGATGCGCTCGGCCCTGGACGCGGGCCAGTTCAGCGTGGTCTACCAGCCGATCGTCACGCTGCCCGGCGGCGAGTTGCGCGGCGTGGAGGCGCTGCTGCGGTGGAACCACCCGGCCCTCGGCGTGCTCTCACCCGACGCGTTCATCGCGCTGGCCGAGAAAAGCGGCGTGATCACGCCGCTCGGCCGGTGGGTCATGGACACCGCGTGCTGGCAGGCGGCCGAATGGCAGCGGATCCGCCCCGGCACCGTGCCGTTCATCAGCGTGAACCTCTCGCCGCAGCAGGCCCAGGACCTGGGTTTCGTCGGCGACGTGGCGCGGATCCTGGCCGATACCGAGCTGCCGGCGGAGCTGCTGCAGCTGGAGCTCACCGAGAGCGCGCTCGTCGAGGCCGACAGCCGCCCGCTGGAGACCCTGCAGAAGCTGTCGGCGATGGGGGTGCGGATCGCGGCCGATGACTTCGGCTCGGGCTACTCCAACCTCGCCTATCTGCGCCGCCTGCCGGTCGACGCGCTGAAGCTGTCGGCCTCCTTCATCCGGGAAGTATGGCCGGACGGGCCCGCCGACGAGCCGATCATCTCGGCCCTGGCCGGCCTGGCCCACACCCTCGGGCTGGACCTCACCGTGGAAGGCGTCGAAACCCGCGACCAGGCCAGCCGCCTGGCCGCGCTCGGCTGCGACACCGCCCAGGGCTGGTATTTCGCCACGGCCGTCCCCGGCGATCAGATCACGGCCGTGCTCCGCGCCGACCAGCGCCCGTGTTTTCCCCGCGGATAGCTCACCCCCGATTCCCATCGCGAAGATGTGCATGGCGGTGAGGCCGTCGCCGACGCCCTGGCTGATCGCGGGCAGCGTGACCGACCGGACGCTCTTGCCCGCTGCCAGCGGGACCGCCGTCGAGTACACGCTCACGGCACGTATGGGACCGCCCAGATGGGGTGTGCCATTTCAGGACGCCAGGTTCGAGTTGTTCGAGGCGCCATCGTTCGGCCTGCCTGCACCCGTGGTGATGGGTACAGAACGACGCCGGGGTACACGATCACCCGCCTGCGCTGGGGGCTGGTCCCGGCGGTAGCTGCCCGCCGGACCGCTCTTGATGCCGTACATCGAGCATCAGGCCCACAGTGATGACCGGGGCCACGAGCAGGGTGAGGGCGGCGAGGACAAACGCCATGAACGCCAGCCCGTTGTCAGGCTGCCACAGTAGAACGGCCGCGACCACGATGGCCGCGGCAATGGTCAGGCAGACGCCCGTCCGGACGTAGCTGGCCGTCGGCGGCCGAGCGAGCAGGCCGGCGGGGAGGTCGGCGGTGAGTGCGGCTAGCTCGTCCCGGGACTGCGAGGCGGACGCCTGGGCCGCCCGCGCGTCGTGTTCATCCTCGGTCAGTCGGCCTTGCGCCAACGCGACCCTGAGGGTGCGGATCACCTGTTCGCGGTCGATGGAGGAGACGGGCAGGCGGTAACCGCCTGCTGCGTCCGCTGCTATCTCGTCTCCCGGCTCAGTCATCACCGGTGCCTCCCGCGAGTGCGCCCGGTGCTGACCGCGGAGGCAGTTGCCCGCCGGAGCGCTTCGCGTGCCGTGAGCCGACCATTATGCACACGCCGAGAACCCAGAAAACGAAATAGACCACTGTGGCCAAGATGACCACGTCCTCCCTGGTAGTGCGGGGACCACCGGGGATGAGAATGAGCGTAACGAAGCCCGGCGCGATTGTCGCGTATACGACCCGCCAGGCTATCTTTGTCGCCCGCCACGGGTCGCGCGGGGACTGGGCTCCCGTGGGCTCAGCGGCGATGTCAGCGGTGACCTCGGCCAGTTCGGCGTACGTCCGTGACGCGTACACCTGGCCCGCCCGCGCGTCGAGTTCATCTTCGGTCAGCCGGCCCTGCACGAACGCGGCCTTGAGGGCACCGATCACCTGCTCGCGGTCGGCATGGGACGCGCGGAGGTTACCACGACTTCGGCCTTCTGCGGCTGCCATCTCATCTCCAGGCCCTGCCATCACGGCGTCTCCCCACCCAGCGTGATGCAGGGAAGCGTAACGCCGTTATTCTCCGCTGGCTATCCTCGCAACCGCTAGACCGGGTAGACGGTGGGCGTGGTGGCGTAGGTGCGCCCGGCGGGGGTCCGCCAGATCAGGACTC
>CAWEFP010000014.1:0-14673 GCA_963808295.1 uncultured Actinomycetes bacterium
ATTCCAGCGCGAAGTCAGCGCCGCGGAGCTGCAGGAACTCGCCGAGGACTCCGGGACCGCGGACACCGGCGCGAGCGGGGACACGATGGTCGCCCGGCTCGACACCGCGACGCGGGCCGCCGAGGGACACGAGTCGCAGCTGTGGGCCGACCTGCGGTCCATCCACCTGTTCAACCCGGCCGACGGCAGCAACATCACCCTGGACGCCGGCCCAGACGGGGCCGTGGGCGGCGGGACGGCCGCCAGCCCGGCGGCCGACACCCGGCGCGGGGTGAGCGGGACGGGGACCAGCTCGGACGCGCCGGCCGGCCCGGGAACGGGGGTTATCTGATTTCCTGCCGGAGCCGCTCGATGACCTCGTCGTTCCACTCGTGGGTGCGCATGAGACGGTAGCGCTCGGTGGCGACCCGCATGTACGCCTCGGCGTCCGTGCCGGAGCTGATCAGGTCGGCGGCGTGCAGCATGCGCACCACCGGGGTGAACTCCTCGGCGAACCAGCGCCGGGCGATCTGCTCCCGGCTGAGGTACCGGCATTCGGCCTGCATGGACCGGAAGCCCCAGGCTTCGACGGCCTCGCCGAGTTTCGCGTAGGACCACGGATCGATGCAGGTGAGCTTGGCGTAGGCCCGTTCCGGCAGCGGGACACGGGACCTGAACATCCGCTGGTAGCTCTTCATCACCAGGTCGCTGCGACGGCGGATGTCCTGGGCCGGGACCTCGGTCAGCACCTCGGTCACGTACGCGTCGATCGTACGCTGCCCGGTGGCCATGGCGATCGACACCCGGTGATGGCCGTCCTTGACGAAGTACAGGTCGCCCACCTGGTACACGTCGATCGGCGGGATCGATTCGCCGCGCCGCTGGGCCAGCGCCAGCCGCTCCCAGCGCTCGCGGACCCGTACCGAGGTCGGCCGGAAGTGCCGGTCGAAATCGCGCCGGGACTCGACGCTGCCCACGACCGAATCCAGCTTGATCGTCCGCAGCCCGAGATTCCGTTCGGCGCGGAAGCCGAGGGCCGCGATGACCTCGTTGTACGGCAGGATCAGGTTGACGTCGTTGGGGCCGCGGCGGAGCCGGCTCGCGAGCCGGGACAGCACCTGCTGGCGGCGGACCCGGAGGAAGTCGTTCTCCACGTCGGCGCGGGGGAACCCGGTATCAGCACGCATGGCGGTGACCCGGGATGATCTCGGCCGGCTCGCCGCCGGAGCGGAGCTCCAGCAGGTGCCAGCCGGTGACGTTGCGGACGGTGGTATGGCCCAGCCGCAGCGGCGGCGGAACCGCACCGTACGGGTGCACGTGGCCGTGCAGCAGGACGGGCGCCCCCAGCGCGGCGGCCAGCGCGCGGTAGCAGCCGAAGCCACGGTGCGCGGGGTCGTCGCCGTCCCCGACACCGCGCGGCGGGGCGTGCGTGAGCAGGACGTCGACGCCCCGGCGAGCAAGCAGGCCAGCAGCCCCTCTTCCACCTCGTCGGAGACGGCGAGCACGCGGATCCCGCCGCCGGGGCGGCGGGCGGCCCGCCCGGCGGCGCCGCGCATTCAGCGCACTGCCGCTTCCCGGACGTCCAGCCCGTGCTCCCGCAGGGCGGCTTCCACCCGGTAGATCTCCGACTGCCGGGCCTGATCGCCGCCGGCCGGCGGGCTGACCCCGAACCGCCGGCATGCGCTGCCCAGCGTGTCGAGGTAGGCGCCGCGCAGCGCGACGATGTGATGCCGCCGGGCGGTACCGCCCGGCTGGTTCTCGGTCGCCTCCAGCTCGGCCCGCAGCCGGCGCAGCCGGGCCGCGATCCGGTCGACCGGCTCGGCCGGCTGCGGACGGCCCCGTCGGAGCGCGCCCAGCCGGCGGCAGCCGCGTACGGCGGCCAGGATCGCGCCCCCGACCAGGGTCGGGAGCAGCACGGCGAACGCCAGCAGCGCAAGCTTGCCCATGTGGTCAAGTGTCGGCCCGGCGGCCGGGCGCACGCAAGACGCTGCCCGGCGGCGGGCCAGGCGAACCCGGCCGCCACGGTGCACGCCTGGCCGATGCAGCATCCGGAGCTCGCCGTGGCCGGGTGGGCCGCCGTGATGCTGGCCGTCTTCGCCCCGCTGGCCGTCCACCTCACCCGACCGAGGTGATACCGACCAGCAGGCCGCCGACGACGCCGATCGCCACGGTCAGCGCACGTTTCACGGGGAACGTCTCGTCCTCGTCGGCTGAGCCTGCCGGTTCCCGGCGCGCCCGCGTGCTGTCCGGCAGCAGGAGGCCCTAACTCACTTTTCCGGCTCAAATGGGCGACTATACGTCCGGCCAACATACCCGGCTGACGGCCCCGCATCCACCTCCCACAGCTCTCTGAGTCCCATGAACATCAGATAAGGCACGAGGTCGGTGGACCGGCGGATCACCCAGGCGGTCCCTTTGGTCGCCATCCACCCGGCCTGGGCGAGGCGGGTCGGCGGCGGGCTGGACGGCTCGGGTTCCGGGCGCGGACCGAGCGGCAGCCCCGCCGCGGCCAGCCGGTCGTGGAAACGGCCCGCGATCAGGCGGTGCCCACGCTCGCTGGGGTGCAGCCGGTCCACGCTCCACATCCGGCGGTCATAGGTCTCGGCATCGCGGGCGGCGTCGAAGACCAGCGTCCCGAAGCGCCCGGTCAGGTCGTCCATCACGGCGTTCACGGCGGCAATGCGGCGCGCGAGCGGACGAGACAGCGCGCTGGGCAGGCCGAGCATGAGGCCCGGATCCGGCAGGCGGATCGTCAGCACCTCGGCGCCGGCCGAGCGCAATGCCCCGACCGTGTGCTCACAGGCCCGCGCGAACCGCTGCGGGTCGAAGCTGGCCCGCAGCGTGTCGTTGATCCCGACGATCACGCTGGCGACCTCGGGCCGCAGTTCCAGCGCGCGGGGCAGCTGGTCGCGTTCCACGTCCGCCGCCTGGGCCCCGGGGGTGGCCAGATTGTGCAGCCGCGGCTCGGGCAGCCCCTCGGCGAGCAGCGCCGCCCAGCCGCGCCAGGTCCGTCCCGGTGCCGGATCGCCGATGCCCAGCGTGATCGAGTCGCCGAGGGCCGCGAAGGTGGTCATGCGGGCCTCACGCCGCCGCCCGCCCGGCCCGGGCGGGCCGCAGGACAGCTTCGTAGTGGCTGATCAGCGCGTCGCCGATCACGGACCAGTCCCGGGTCAGTACCTTCTGCCGGGCCGCCCGGCCCTGTTCCGCCCGCAGCCTGGGGTCGGCGGCCAGCCGCGCTACCGCCGCCGCCAGCTCCGGCGCGCTCCCGGGCGGGACCAGGAATCCGGTGACACCGTGATCGACGAGGTCGAGCGGGCCGCCGGCGGCCGGCGCCACGACCGGCACGCCGGACGCCGCGGCCTCCTGCAGCGTCTGGCCGAACGTCTCGTGCGGCCCGCTGTGCACGAACACGTCCAGGCTGGCGTAGGTCCGGGCGAGCTGCTCGCCCCGCTGCTCGCCGAGGAAGAGGGCCGACGGCATCCGCGCGCGCAGCCCGGCCGCGGCCGGGCCCCCGCCCACCACGACCAGGCGTACGCCGGGCAGTGCGGCGACGCAGGCCAGCAGGTCGACCCGCTTCTCGGTGGCCAGCCGGCCCACGTACCCGGCGAGCACCGCCCCGTCCGGGGCCAGTTCCCGCCGCAGGGCGGCACTCCGCTTCCCCGGGCTGAAACGCGCCAGGTCGACGCCGCGGCCCCAGAGCCAGATCCGCTCGAAGCCGTGCGCCCGGAGCTGCGTCATGACCGCGGTGGACGGCGCCAGGGTGCGTTCGGCCGCGTTGTGGATGCGGCGCAGCCAGCGCCAGGCGGCCGCCTCACCCGCTCCGTGCCAGCCGTACGCGCGGGCGTAGGCGGGGATGTCGGTCTGGTACACCGCGATCATGGGCAGGCCGAGATGCCGGGCGGCCGTGCTCCCGGTCACGCCGAGGAAGACTGGGCTGGCCAGGTGCACCAGGTCGGTGCCGTGGCGGGCCAGGGCGCTCCGGACCGCCCGGCTCGGCAGGCCGAGACGAAAGCCCGGGTAGCCGGGCAGGGACATGGACGGCACCCGCTCCACCGGGTACGGGAAGGGACCGGCCGCTGGCTCCCCGCGGGCTCGGGGGCGACGACGAGGGGCTGATGACCACGCTGGACGAGGTGTTCGGCCACGCGCAGGACGCAGTTGGCCACGCCATTGAGGTCGGGTGCGAACGATTCCGTGATGATCGCGATCCGCATGCTCACAAGGTGAAACACGCGCCTGCCGCAACCGGTCACCAGGCGCTTACAGACGCGCGAACTGTAGATGACATCTCGGCCGGTCAGGGCCGGGGGCAACGGGGGCGTGCGGTTTCCCCGGGGTCTGCGGAAGCGAGAGGTTTCCCGGCGGCCTACGGGAGCGAAACAACGGGCGAAGGAGTAGGCGTGGGCTTCTTCGGCGCCGGAGTGGCCGGAGCAGTCGGCGACGGCCGGGGCGGGGCCGGTGAACTCCGCCGCGTGGCGGGCGTCGTGGCCACCGGGGGCGTGGTCACAGCGGCGGGCGGGTCGCGGCCGCGGGCGGCGACGCGCTGCCCGCAGGCTGACTGCCCGGCACGGACTTCGGTACGGGCGCGGTCAGCAGGCCCGGCATGCCCGGTTTCCATGGCGTCCGGTACGCCGGGCTGGCCAGGCCCGCGGCGAAGGCGCGCCCGGCCGCCGGGACATCGGCCACCCGCCAGTCGATGACGTCGAACGCCTCGAACCAGATGACGCCGATGATGTCGGTGTGCGCCGGCAGCTCCTGGAACATCCGCGTGATCCACGGCGCCATCTCGCCGCTGACGTTGGTCGCGCCCGTTTCGGTGATGACCAGCGGCTTGCTGGTGAAGGTCCGCAGGTCGGCGATCGTGGAGTCGAAGACCTGGTTGAAGGACTTGTAGTTCTGCATGCCCGGCGTCCCGTAATAACCGGACAGGCCTATCCAGTCGACATAGCTGTTGCCCGGGTACAGGCTGCCCAGATCGGTGAAGGTGTTCCAGATGATGTTGGGCGACCACACCCAGATGACGTTCGTGGCCCCGACCTGGGTAAAGATGTCATGCACATGCCGCCATGCCCGAACGTACTGGCTCGGCTCGTTGCCGTTGGCAAACACGGCCCACGGGTACCAGTTGCCGTTCATCTCGTGCGCGAAACGCAGCGCGATCGGGTAGCCGAGGCTCTTGACGCCCTCCGCCCATGACCTGATGTAGCGGTCGTACCGGCCGTCGATGATGGTGGACAGGCTGTACGCCGGCTGGTCGCCCTGGCGCGATGTCCCCATCGGCGCGGTCCGGTAATCCCACGGCTCCCAGGAGATCAGCGGCAGCATGCCCCGCCTGGCCACCGCGTCGATGACGCTAGCGTTGAATTGGTTGACCGCCCAGCCCTGGCCGACTTCGTAGACGGACGGCTGGTGACCCACGGCGGCGGTGAACTTGTCGAGGTCGGTGAAGTCGTAGGGGCCGCTGTTGGTCATGATCCCGACGAACTTATGGCCCGCGGGCGGGAAGGCCGGGCTGTTGGCCTGCACCGGGACGGCGGGCGCGGTCGGGGAAGGCTGACCCGCGGCCGGCGCGGCGGGCCTGGCCGCGGCGGCGTGCATCCGCGGCGCGACCATGAAGACGTAGCCCGCCAGCAGGACACAGAACCCGAGGGCCAGCAGCTTCGGCACGGTGACCCGCACTAACCCTCCCACGGCGTTTCCGGGAAGGCGGCGGCCAGGTCGGGCCGGGGCGGACGGGAAAACCAGTCCCCCTGAGCCACCGCCCGGGGCCCGTGGGCCGCCGCCCCCGGCCCGTGGGCTGCCCCGGGCCCGTGGGCCGCCGGGCGTGACACGACGAGCTGGTCGGGCCATACCGCGGGGTGGTCCGGGGGCGCCCGGTGCACCTCGGGGTGCGGGGGCGCTTCGGGGTGCCGGGGCGCCCGGGGCGCCCGGGGCGCATCGTGTTCATGCCCGGCCCGGGCCCCGCGGCGGAGCCGGGCGGCCAGGACGATCAGCAGCGGCCCGATGCCGCTGGCGGCGGCGAGGCAGGCCCACAGCCGCATCGCCGTGTAGTCGTGGTGGAACCGGAAGCTCACGAAAAGGAGGCCGCCCGCCAGCGCGGCCCAGATCACGTGCAGCCGGAACGTGCGGAGTGAATCGGCGCTGCGCAGGTTGCCCTTCGCGGTGACCGCGTACGTCAGCGGCCGGCGCAGCAGGGCCGAGAACCCCGCGGCCACGTAGACCGGGCCGGCGAACAGCGCCAGGAGCATGCCGACCAAACCGGTCTCCCGCCGCTCGTGCGGGGCCAGGTTGAACCGGCGCAGCCAGAGCCACAGCAGCAGCCAGCTCGCCATGCTGGCCGACCACAGGGCGAGCCACTGAGCGGAGTTGACCCTGACCACCGTGATGCCGAGCAGCAGGTACACGGCGGTGGCCACGGTGCCGAGCAGCACGGTCGCGCCGACACTGGGGTAGTAGAACTGCACGAGCCCGTAGAGCAGGCGCTGGCGCGGCCGGAGCCTGATCCCCGCGCGGAGCTTGCGTTTGAGCAGGATCTCCCAGATTCCGTAGGCCCAGCGCTTCTGCTGGTTGAAGTAGTCGGTCCACGACTCCGGGCCGTCGCCGATAGCGAGGATGTCGGGCGTGAAGAGCCCGCGCCACGGATGGCCGGTGACGGGGTTGATCGTGCCCTGCACCCGCATGCTCGTGAGGTGGTCTTCGATGATCGAGTCCTGGTACCCGCCGATCTCGTGCCACGCCGCCGGACGGTACAGATGATTGGTGCCGATGAGCAACGGGGCGTCGAGGCCGTTGCCGCCGCGCTCCACCACGCCGCTGAAAAGGTACTGCTGGACGGAGGCACCATGGGCGACCCAGTTCTCGTACATGTTGCCGTACACCTGGGGGGCGACGACGAATGCGACATCCGGGTCGCGGAAATAGCCGATCGTCCGCTCCAGGAAGCAGGGCAGCGGCACGTGGTCGGGATCCATCTGCGCGACGACGTCGTAGTAGCGCTCGTAGTTGTCGCGCCAGGCGTTGTGGTTGCCAGCCTTCGTCCGGGCCCGGTACGGCCCGCGGGCCTGGTTGTAGCGCGGGATGCCCTTGCGGCTGAAGTGGTAGACGCCCAGGCGCTCGGCCATCGCCCGGACCGCGGGATCGTTGCCCTCGTCCAGGATCCAGATGTCGACCTGGCCGCGGTATCGGACCTGGCGCATGGCCCGCAGCGTGCGCTCCACCACGTAGATCGGCTCCTTGGCGGGCACGATCGTGGTCAGCAGCGCGACCCGCAGGCCGCGCGGAGGGGCCTTGGGCACCGGGTCCCGCATGGACGAGGCGAAGAGCCAGACCGCGAAGTTCTGCACGAGCCGGACCGTCTCCACGCTGATGATCACGCAGAAGGCCACCCGGGCGACGCCGAGCCGCCAGCCCCCGAATCCCACCACGCCGGCGCCGGGGATGTGCGCGGGGAGCAGCAGCCACCCGATGAACACCAGGGCCGTGACCGCGTTGAGGCCAGCCAGCAGCGCCAGCGCGGCACGCTGGCCGGGCGAGGCGACCCGGCGGTAGGTGACCCATGGATCGGCGGAGAAGTCCAGCTCGCCGGCGATTTCCGCGCACCGGGCGTACGCGCGGCGGACCGCCATGGCGCGCTGCTGCCGCCGGGTGATGCGGCCGGTCTGCGGGGATACGTGCCGGTGCCGCTGCGCCGACGGGGGCGTGCTGGCCTGGCCGTACCGGTAAGCGCCGGGCGCTGCACGTTCTCCCAACGTTCTACCGTTCCCCTGACCTGCAACGAAACGCTGATCCGGCCCCGGGAAGACGATAACGGATGAAAGGTGGGCAACGCACAGTACTCAGAAATAATTCTGATATTGACAATTCGGGCGCAACGGATGGCCGGCCGGTCTCACCCTGCGGCAGATTTACATCGGCCCCGGGGACAGCCCGGCGACCTGCGCGTACAACCGGGTCAGGCCGTGCAGCGCGTCGGTGGCCGGAGTTGGCACGCCCACGGCGGCACCGATCTCCCGCACGGCGCCGACGAGCGGGGCCAGTTCCAGCGGCCGCCCGGCCGCGGCGTCCTGGAGCATCGATGTCCGGAAGGCGCCGAGTTTCCTGGTGACCTTGTTGCGGTCCTCGGGGCTTTCCCCGATCGGGCAGCCGATACGCGCGCCGATCTCCTGGGCCTCCCGCATCGCCGCCTGGCAGAAGGCCCGGACGAGGTCGTCGTCGAGGATCTGGTCGGCGGTGGCCCTGGTGAGGACCGACACCGGGTTGATGGTCATGTTGCCCCAGAGCTTGTACCAGACGTCGGTGTGAATCCGGGCCGACGCGGTGACCTCGAATCCGCCCGTTTCCAGGACGCTGGCCAGGACGCGAATCCGCCGGGAGTCGCTGTGGTCCGGCTCGCCGACGATCAGGCCGGCGCCCTGGTGGTGCCGGATCAGCCCGGGCTCGGCCACGCTGCAACTGAAGTGCACGACCCCGCCGATGACGCGCCGGACCGGGATCGCGGCCGCGATGGTCCCGCCGGGGTCCACGCTTTCCAGGTGACGCCCCTGGCACGGGCCGCCGAACCCGTCGAAGAACCACCACGGGACGCCGTTCATCGCGGTCAGGACCATCGTCTGCGGCCCGAGCAGCGGCCCGATGACCGAAGCCGCGGACGGCACCGAGTGCGCCTTGACGGCCAGCACCACCAGATCCTGTTCCCCCAGCTCGGATGGGTCAGCCGAGGCCCGGACCGCGGCGGTGAGCCGGCCGCCGCCGGACTCCGCCCGCCAGCCGTGGGCGCGCAGCGCCGCGAGCGTGGCCCCGCGGGCCAGAGCCGAGGTTTCCAGGCCCGCGACGGCCAGCCGGGTTCCGATGAAACCGCCGATCGCCCCGGCACCCAGCACGCACACGCGCATCAGTGATCCTCCCGCCACGACCCTACTGCGCTGGCCTCCTGCGCGCTGGCGGGCGAACGGGGCCGGGCCGTCCGGCCGCGCGGCATTGAGCCGCTCAGTCTCCCGCGTGCGCCTTCCGGAGCGCGGCGACGTCCAGCTTCCCCATCGAGAGCATCGCCTGCGTGGCCCGCTGCGCCTTCGCCGGATCCGGGTCGCTGAGCAGCTCAAACAGGACGGTCGGGACGACCTGCCAGGACAGCCCGTACTTGTCCTTCAGCCACCCGCAGGCGCTTTCCTCGCCCCCTTCGGAAAGCTTGTCCCAGTAGTAGTCGACCTCCTCCTGGCCGGCGCACGGGATCTGGAACGAGATGGCCTCGGTGAATTTGAACTCCGGGCCGCCGTTCAGGGCGACGAACTTCTGGCCGTTCAGCTGGAATTCCACCGTGATGACCGTGCCCGCCGGGCGGGGGCCGGCCTCGTTGTAGCGGCTGATGCTGCCGATCCTGGAATCGGAGAAGATGCTCGTGTAGAAGTTCGCCGCCTCTTCGCCTTCGGTGTCGAACCAGAGGCATGTGGTGAGCGCCTGATCGGTCATCGTTCCTCCTGAGATTGGGCATGATGCAGGTATGACGTCGCCCGCCGGGCTGGCTCATCGGTGCCGGCCGGCCGGGGACAGCGGCTACCGTCGCCGCCCGAAAAGGAAGTACGAGGCCGGCGCGGCCCCGAAGGAATTGACCAGTACCACCACCGTGGCCCACAGCCACTTCGGTCCGCGGATCTGGCTGGCCGGCCAGGCGCTTGATGTCGATCAGCGCCGCCGCCTTGAGGCCGGCCTCGGCGGTCGCCGCCGCGATGATCAGCGTGCGGCTGCGCGGGCTCAGATCGCTCCATTGCCGTCTGGCGGCCATGGCGTCCTCCGCATCCATCGGCAGAAAACCACGTCGGCGTGAACCCTACACCGGTGGGATGTTCCGCGCGCGTGCCGATGTGACGGGGCAGGGGATCGCCGGGCCGGGGGCATGCCTCCTCCGGGACCCTCCCTTGCGCACGCCGCCCGGCCAAGTAAGGTTAACCTTGCCTAAGTTTGCGGTCCGCGAGCCGACCTACCGTCTGGAGCCCCATCGATGCTGGCCACGCTGGTCATCTTCCTGCGCGAGGGCGTCGAAGCCAGCATGATCGTCGCGATCCTGCTGGCCTACCTCAACCGCATCGGACGTCGCGAGCACTTCCGCGATGTGTTCATCGGCGTCGGCGCCGCACTGATCCTCGCGACCGCGGGCGGGGCGGTGGCTTATGAGACCATCCGCAGCTACGACGGCTCGCGCGTGCAGACGATCTTCGAGACCGTCACCTACCTGGTGGCCGCGACCGTGCTGACGTACATGACGTTCTGGATGCGCAAGCACGCCCGGTCCCTGTCGAAGGAGCTGCGGGCCCGGACCGACGCGGCGCTGGATGGCCGGGCCCGGTGGGGACTGGGACTGCTGGCCTTTCAGGCGGTCGGCCGTGAGGGGCTGGAGACCGTCGTCTTCACCCTGGCGATCATCTTTTCCACCTCCACGTCCGGCGCGCTGACGGGAGCAGCCATCGGACTGGCCGGCTCGCTGGTCATCGCGTTCGTGATCTACCGGCTGGGCCACCGGCTCAACCTGGCCCGGTTCTTCACCGTCATCGGCGTGCTGCTGATGATCTTCGCCGCCGGGCTGCTGGCCGATGCCGTCGAAAACCTGCAGCAGCTCGGCTGGCTGCCGGTGCTCAGCGCACCGATGTGGCACTCAGCGCGCGTGCTGTCCGAAGACAGCTCCTTCGGGGATGTGCTGCACAGCTTCTTCGGCTACAGCGACGCTCCCACGCCGCTGCAGCTCCTGATCTACGTCGGCTATCTGGCCATCGTGATCGTGACGTACCTGGGCGTGCGCTCCAGGCTGGACGGGCGCGCGGGCCGCTCGCAAGTCACCGCGCACTGATCCGGAGCGGGCCCGCCGGGCCGCTGGCACTTGGCCACCACACGGGACGGCGCTTGCGCCGGGCCGGCGTTTGCTCGCTGCCCTCGAAGATGCGGAAGCAACCTCCCCCGGCTCGCTTCGCCTCGTACATGGCCAGGTCGGCCCGCGCCAGCAGGCTCGGAAGATCGCGGCAGCCGCCACAGCCCGTAGGCGATCAGCCGGGGCCGCATCGCGGTGCTGATGGCGTGTGCCGCCGAGGGGCAGCGGCGGCCCGGGCTGGGTGCCGCCGCGGACCTGATCCGGGGCGCGCTGCGGATGCGGCTGCGGCCCCGCCCGGCCCGGCCGGCGGCCGTGGCCGCCGCGGTCCGGCTGATGTGCGCCGGGGCGGTGCTGGAGACCGCCGCCCTGATCACCATCAATGCCACCACGGGCCAACTGAACGCGGCGCTGCTTCACGCCTATCCGGGCCTGACCGCGGCGCAGTGGCACGGGGTGCTCATCCACCTGACCATCGATAAGGCCGCCGTCCCGGCCGTGGTCGGCCTGTGGCTGTTTCTGGCCTGGGCCAACAACCGGGGCTACGACTGGGCCCGGGTCGCCTTCTTGGCCTTCTTCGCCTTCAACACCCTGGGTGTGCTGGTCGCCCTGGGCGAAGGCGCCGCAGTGTATGCTCCCGCCGACCTGATCGCCGGCGCCGTCATCTGGCTGACCGGCCTCACCGCCGCGATCCTCATCTGCACCGGCCAATCCGGCTCCTACTACCAGCGGGAGCCCGTCAGCCCAGAGCCCGCCCAGCGATAGCGGGCACCGGCCGGGCGGTCACGCCCGGCCGGTGCCCGCGGCTGGTCCCCGGCCTGAATCCATCTTCTTACCGGCGCGAAGTAGCGCTGGCCGCCAGCGCCTCCGCGTGAACGCCGCTGATCAGAAGCGGGCGAGCGCGCGCACGAACTTGTCCGCGTCGATCGTGCCCCAGCCGCTGGCCAGATCGTAGCCACCCGCTGCGTCGTAGCCGGTGACACCGCCGAAGGAGTTGTTACCGGTGGTGACGTCGACGATGCCGGTGGAGACGATGCCGGTGGGAAGGCTGGTGTGCCGGCTCAGCGCACCCAGGACGTAGAGATCCGGGTTGATCCAGCCCAGCCGATGGCCGGCCAGCTGGTCCGCAAGCGCGACCAGTCCGGAGAAGGCCGGCGTCGCCTCGGACGTGCCGCCGACGAGTTCCCAGCCGGGCCCGCCCGCGCCGGCGAAGGACCAGTAAACCCAGGCGGCGCCGTTCACCGCGGCGGTCATCGAGATGTCCGGCGTGCCGCGGTGACTGCCGACCACGCCGGCCACACCGACCTGGAACAGGGGACGGTCGAAGACGGCCGACACGCCGCCGCCGCCCGCGCCGAAGCCGTCGTTCCACACCGAGTCGGGCTGCAGCCGGTTGCCGTTGTCGTCCAGGTACAGCTGGGTGCCGCCGACCGAGGTGACCAGCGGATCGGAGGACGGCCAGGAGTTGACCCGGTACGGATACAGGGTCGTTCCGCCGGCCTCGGCGTCGGTCACTCCGGCGTCACCCGAGGCGCCGAGCACCGTGACGCGGTGCACCAGCGCGTCCTTGAACGCGTAGCGCAGGCTCAGCAGGCTCGAGTAGTCGCCCTGGCTGAAGCCGGGGAACGTGTTCTCCGTCGCGCCGAAGCTCTGTGAGATGACGTCCCCGACACCGCTGTCGATCAGCGTCTGCTCAGCGTTCATCATCTCCGGGAGACCCGTGGTTCCCTCGGTCTCCGCGACCGGGGTCTCGGCCAGCACGATCTTCGCGCCCGGAGCGATCGCGTGCGCGTACTCCACGTCGAGGGACGTCTCCTCGGCCCACCCCACCATGGTCGCGTTGGTCGGGTCGAACGGCGGGATCGTGCCGAACTGGTCGATCGTCAGGTCGAGCGGCGGAAGCCCGAACTGCGTGTCAAAGGTGCTGATGTCACTGGCGATGGTGGGCGAGCCGAAAGAGTCAACGATCACGATGGTCCGGCCCGCGCCGGTGATCCCGCTGTTGTACAGCGGGTTGAGGTCGTACGCCGTGTGATACTGCTGCGGCGTGTAGCAGCTGATCCCGAACTGGGCCTGGCAAGCCGACGTGGAGATCGGGGCCGGCAGCTGCTTGCCGATGTTTATCGGCCTGCTGACGTCCGGCACGGGAATCGCCGTGTGCAGGGTCGCGTGATGCGCATTCGCGCTGGCCGCGCCGGCGCTCATGCCGCCCTGGACGGCTACCAGGGCCGCCGCGGCGGCAAGCGGCAGCGCGCGGCGCGCGCGGCGATTGATCCGGGTCCGCGACGCACCGCGCGAGAGGGCGGAGCCGGCGTCGTGCGCCGTTCTGCCCACTGGAACAGACATAGATCCCCTTACTGTGCCTAGATTCAGCCGGAAGAAATGCGTCACCGCACATCATCATGGATCGGCCAGCCAGCACAAGAGAACGCGCCATGCGGCAGGATCAGTTTCGAATCATATCGCTCGTGATTGCCCACCGTCGATGATCTCTCCACGTTCCATTAATACGAACAAAGCCACGGGAATAGCCTTCGTTTGTGAAGCGGAGTTTGTCGACGAGTTTCAGCGATGCGGTGTTATCTGGCTGAATGTCAGCTTCCAGGCGGTGCAGCCCAAAAGGGCTAGCGCCATAGGCGTGCGCGGCCGGGTCCGTTCCCTCATGTCAGGGTCCACCGGGTGTCCGTGGGACGCCCCGAGTCCGGTGCCGTTCCGCCAGTTTGTGAGCTGGACGAGAGACCCGGCCCCGTGCCAGTCGCGTGGCCGGGCCTCTGTCGCGCTACTTCTGCTCGTACAGGCCGGTGATGGCGGCGCGAGCGAGCGTATGACCCATCAGATTGAACATCAGGAACGCGGGAGTGGCGGCCGGGTCGACGTCGAGCCGTTCCGTGCCAAGCGCGTGCACGATGAACACGTAGCGGTGCGGGCCGTGACCCTGCGGCGGCGCGGCTCCGAGGTACTGCGCGAGTCCCGCATCGTTGCGGAGGGTAACCGCACCGCTGGGCAAGCTGCCACTGTCCGGGCTGCCGGCCCCGGCCGGGAGCTCGGTCACCGAAGCGGGGATGTTGAACACTGCCCAGTGCCAGAACCCGCTCAGGGTCGGGGCATCCGGGTCGTAGCAGGTGATCGCGAAGCTCTTCGTATCCTCGGGGAAGCCGCTCCAGGCCAGATGCGGGGAACGGTCCTCGCCCCCCGCACCAAAGATGCCGCTCACGTGCGGGCTGGGAAGCGTCTCTCCTTCGGCGATGTCGGAGCTGGTGACGGTGAAGGTGGGAGCATCGGGGAGCCCCTCAAAGGGGGCGGACGAATCCGTCATGGACCTTCCTTTGCCTATAGACAATGGACACACGGCCGGAACTGGCCCAGCTGCCCGCCGGGGCAATGCGTTCCCGGGGGCCCGGCCACCGCGCGCCACAGCGGAGCTTAGCCGCTGGCAGCCGTGGGCGAGCTAACCGAGCGGCCGGCGGCAGCAGCCCGGTCAGGATCCGGGTCATCGCGCGGTCGAACAACGGCTCGTGCGCTTCGGTGTCGCCGCCGACGGGCTGATCCGCCAGCACCCGCGGCCAGGTGCGGGTGCCGAGTGACCGAAGCAGCTCGGTGACGCGGCCCGAAGGCCCGGCGGGCCGCCAGGCAGGCGACCAGGAGGTAGTAAGTGAACACGATCGAGGCCTGTGCACCGCTCGCTATGCCCGCTCGTGAGAGCCAGTGCTGCAACGGCACTTATGGCAGTGGGTGTCCTCGTCGCCGGTAGTGGGAGCGGCGGGCTTGTACTTGGCGTCGTCTGCGCCAGTGTGACCAGAGTACGGCCTGGCCAGGGATTCTTAAGGATACGTGGCGCGGAC
>CAWEFP010000015.1:0-59637 GCA_963808295.1 uncultured Actinomycetes bacterium
GGTCCAGGCCGCAGTGGCAGATAGGCAGTTGAGCTGCGAAGATAACCTTGAGTAATTACCTCGGCCTAGGCCTTTGCCGTGGGCCGGGATCAGGCATATGGGGTATCCACTTAACCGGAGCAACGCAGATAAGCGACGCGCCAGGGGCAGCCAGGGAGACGGGCTTTTTCACTCCGTGACCAGCACGAACGTCGGCCGCAGTGGTGGGGCACTCCGGTTAAATGGATAGCCCGGACAGGCATTATGCTGGCCGGAGGCGTAGTGATCTGATCTTCGATCACCAGCATAATGCCGATGACAGCGCCCACGGGCGCTTCGGCGGTCAGGGCTGAATTAGCTCGACGGTCCAAGTCAGACTGGGAGTGCAATTCATTCGCGCGCTGCCGTATCCATCGGGTGACTTCTGGCAAGGTGGGGTAGATGAAGCACAACAGGTCGGTCCCGCCAGCCACCGTGGTGCCCGTCCTGTCCTATCCGGACGTGCGGGCCGCAGTGGCGTGGCTGAGCGCAGCGTTCGGCTTCGTTGAGCGCACGCGGATAGGCGACAGTCACCGGGCGCAGATGAGCATCGGCGCAGATGGAGCAGTGATCGTCGCTGAACGCCGGGGCGGGAAGCCAGCACAGGACGATGGGGTGACGCACCTCATCCGTGTGAGGGTCGAGGATGTCAGCACCCAGTTCGAACATGCCCGTGCGCACGGAGCACGCGTGCTGGAACCGCCCACCGATCGGGAGTACGGCGAGCGGGACTGCACCATGGAGGATGTCGCAGGCCATCGATGGCAGTTCGCCGAGACCGTGCGGGACGTGGCGCCCGAGGATTACGGCTGCAAGACCATCGCACCCTGGCCCGGCCGTCCTGACACGTGACGGCTTCGTCGATCCCGCAGGACAGCGCGGTTTAGCTCGATCGGCGGCTACGGTCATGTCCGCATCTGCCGCGATAAGAATGTTCGCCGGGTAAGGCTTAGCCGTGAACCTGCCTGGCCACGCTGAAATCGACTGACCGGCACCCATTGGCGCGTCGCGCCCGTGCCCCGACCCCAGACGCTAGGGTCGTGGCCTGTGGCTGGATCGCATCACCGGAATGTGGGTGCACTCGCAGGTGGGCGCGAGCGGATTGTTGCCCTCGATCAGCGCGTGCTTCCATGCCAGTGAGTGCACGAGCGCTGCTGCCTTGCCACCGAGGCTGGGGATGTCCAGGGTGGGTCGCCGGCATAGGGCGATGGTGACCGTGCCGGCTGATTCCTGCGTGGTAGCGCTAGCCGAGCGGCTCGACCTGCACGAGGTCGCCCCCTGGACCGCCCACGGCAGGCAGCCGTCGGCACCGCCATTCATATACATATGATCAGAGCAGATCTGATAGTATGTATTGATGATTGCGGTGACTGCCACTCAAGCGGCGCGGAGCTTCGCCAATATCCTCGACGCCGTCGAGCACGGTGAGACTGTCGTCATCACGCGTGATGGGGTGCCGGTCGGCCGACTCGTCCCGGAGCGGCGTACATCGGCAGACCGGCTCAAGGCTGCCCTGCGCGATAACCCAGCGGATGCCGGGTTCGCGGACGACCTTGAGCGCGTGCACGATGATCTGCGGTCCGCCTTCAGCGAAGAGGTGCGCGGATGGCCCGGCGAGTAATCCTCGACACCGGCATCCTCATTGCGATCGAGCGCGGCAAGCTCGACGTGGACGCGGTCCTCGGCGTTGACGATGCCGCGATCGCCGCGATTACCGCGATGGAGCTTCTGGTTGGCGTCGAGCGCGCCGACGACGCGCACCGCCAGGCGCGTGCCATA
Organism: uncultured Actinomycetes bacterium; assembly: GCA_963808295.1. Classification (GTDB taxonomy): domain Bacteria; phylum Actinomycetota; class Actinomycetes; order Streptosporangiales; family Streptosporangiaceae; genus Bog-532. The sequence continues at coordinate 1,798 of CAWEFP010000015.1, forward strand.
CACGTGGAGGCGATCTTGTCCAGCCTTCCCATCGAGCCCTACAGCGTAGGCGTCGCTCGGGTGCACGCGCGCCTGGCGGTCGAGGCGATGGCGAGGGGACGGCCAAGATCCGCCAACGACATGATGATCGCCGCCACCGCCGCCGCGACCAGCCGGATCCTGCTCACCACCGACGCCAGCGCGGGCTTCGACCAGCTCACTGGCGTCCGTGCCGAAGTGCTGAAGCTGCCCTGACCGGCGTCCGTGCAGGCGCTCAGGCCTGTAGCCGCACGCGAAGCCAGGCCGACGAAGTGTGTTGTTATGTCACGCATGCTGGATTATGGTGACATCCGCACTGGCCATCTACCTGGACCTTTAGACCGTGTTCCGGATGCGCGAGCCCCAGATGGGGAATCACGGTGCGGCGACCGCATATGTCCCGGTCCTGGGTGAGAGCAGGTCGGCGTCGTATGCTCAGGCCAGGGACTGACAATGATAGAGGGTTCTTGGTGACTGGCTACCGCCCGATGACCTTGGCTGATCTGGGTGGCCGCCTGGCACGGACGGCTGACGGCAAGGTCCGGTGGAAGCTGGTGTGGGAATTCCTCGAAGAGTACCGGTGGGAACCGGCCGACGTTCAGCCCTCGCTCCTTTGGGGGACAAACAACGAATCCACGTCGCGGGTCACCCGGGTAGCGTCATAGGCCAGGGCCATCGCCGCGCCTCCGACCACAAACACGTCCGCGACCACACCCCGCCGGACGAGGCGCTCGCCCAAAGCTCTGAACGCCCGTTCGGGCTGCGCCCGGTCGAAAAGGACGTTGCCGGGCCCAGTCACGCGGCTTCAAGGTCGGTGGCCGACAAGTAAACCCCGTGCTTACGGAAGGCAGCCGGAGCCCGGGCCAAGGCGTCGGCGCGCTGAACCTGAGTTTCGGCGGGAAACCACGGCTGCCGCAGAACCCACAGCTCAGTCCAGGCTGGCGGGGCTAGGTCATGCTGTGCCGCGAGATGTTCCGCCAGTGCTGCCAGCAGCACGTCCCACCGTTCGTCACCCACGAGCAACGGCTCGTGTCGCAGCAGCGAAGGCTGGACGTCACCGGGCTCCCACCGGTACTCCTCTAGGAATTCCCAGACCAGCTTCCACCGTGTCCGATCATCAGCAGTCCGGGACAGGTGGAGGGCAAGGTCGGCTATGGTCATCGCGCGATAGTCGGCCACGGCCAGACCTCGGCCAGACCTCCCTCGTTACCGCGGTCTCTGTCTCCCGGGGTCCGGGTTAAGGGCGGGACCTTCCGGCGGGTGTTCATCTCCGATGAGCTGGACCGGCTCTACGGAGAGTACCTGTGGCAGCTGTGCGAGGCGGGCGCCGACCTGGCGGTGCCGGACCTGGACGCCGCGCCGGTCTTCGTGAACCTGGCGGGCGGCACCCGGTTCGCGCCGTGGCGCCCCGACAGCGTTTATGACCTGGTTGGGCGGCTGCGCCGGGACTGGCCCGGCAGGTCCCCGATACCTGGACTCCGCACTCGTCGCGATCATCCGGGCGCAGCAGGAATGGGCCGCCACCTGGCTGCGCGAGCACGCCGCGCCGGGCGCGCGTCCCCGCTACCTATTCCTGGGCCTGCTGTTCAACCGCAACGCCGACCGGCCCTATGTGTCGGCGACCCTGCACCGGGCGCTCACCAAGCTGGCCCGGCGGCTGGATATCCGCGACAGCGCCGGGCGGCTGATCGACTTCCAGCGGACCCACCGGTTCCGGCATACCAAGGCCACCAGCCTGCTGAATGCTGGCGTCCCGATCCACGTCGTGCAGCGCTACCCCGGGCATCTGTCGCCCGCGATGACCATGCATTACGCCCAGACCCTGGCCGAGACCCACGAGGCCGAGTTCCTGCGCTACCGCAAGCTGACCGCCGACGCGCGCGAGCTCGATCAGCGCCCGAGACCTCTACGACATGCTGCAACTGGACCAGCGGACCGACCGGATCTTGCCCAACGGCTGGTGCCTGCTGCCGCCCCGCCAGTCCTGTGACCGGGGAAACGCATGCTTGACCTGCGACAAGTTCGCCACCGATGCCAGCTTCCTGCCCGAGCTGCGGCAGCAAAAGGACCGGACCCTGCACCTGATCGGCCAGAGGCAGGAAGCATTCCGCGCCCGCACCGGCCAGCTGATGAGCGAGGACAATATCTGGCTGCAAGGCCGCCGCCGCGAAGCAGCCTCACTGGAGGCCATCATCACCGCCGTGCAGCACGCTCCCGGCATCGACGGCAACCCCGAGCCCCACGGCCAGGCCCGGCGCGCCCGCACCCCAGCAGGCCGACCGCGGCGCCGGAGACGGCGAGTCTTCTGGAGCGGCCCCAGAGGCAAGGACCGCCCAGAAGCAAGGACCGCCCAAAGCAAGGACCGCCGGGCGCTCGGGCTGGCTCTGCGGAACCGCTGTGCGCGCACCCGACGCCCAGCGGGACGGCGTGGACCGTTAGCGGGGTCGCTCTCTCGGGTAGTTTTCGGAGGTGGCTACTGGCAACGGCGCTCGCGAGCCGCTGACGCCGCCCGGCGCGGAACGGCCCCGCCGCTACCGCCCGAAACTGCGGTATGAGCTGATCGGCTGCGGGCTGCACGGGCACGAACTGCTCGGCACCGACGCGGCCTCGCTGCGCGAGCAGGACGACCTGTTCGCCCGGGAGTCCGACGGGCTGCGCTGGTACCGGTGCCTGCGCTGCGACTCGTGGATCGCGCTGGGCCCGCCCAGCCAGCCAGCGGTCCGGTACCCGCCGGAGCAGAAGGACGTCGTCCTGCCGCTGCGCGGCCGCCCGCTGCGGGACCGCTATGTGCTGCGGGTCATCGCCGTGGACCGGCTCATCCACTTCCTCGTGCTGTCCGCCCTGGCCGCGGCGATCTTGCTGTTCGCCGACAACAAGGTCGCGCTGAACGCCGAGTTCACGCAGATCCTCAAGGATCTGCAGGGTGGCGTCGGGGGGCCGGTCAACAACACCAATCATGGCCTGCTTTTCGACCTGCGGCGGCTCTTCGCCGTGAGCACGGCCAACCTCTACATGCTCGGCATCGCGGTGGCGGCGTACGCCGCGCTGGAGGGTACCGAGGCGGCCGGGCTGTGGTTCGGCAAGCGGTGGGCCGAATATCTGACGTTCATCGCGACGGTCGTCTTCGTGCCGTATGAGATCTACGAGCTGACCAAGAGCATCTCGGCGCTGAAGATCGTCACGCTGGTCATCAACCTGGCCATCGTCGTCTACCTGGTGGCCGCGAAACGGCTGTTCGGCGTGCGCGGCGGCGGCCGGGCCGAACGGGCCGAGCAGGAGCACGACACCGGCTGGGGGGCCATCGAGCGGGCGACGCCCCAGCCCCGGCGGACGCCGCCCGCGGGAGCCCCGCCGCAGGCGGCCGCAACACCGTCACAGCAGGAGACCCCGGGCCGCCCCGGAGGGGAGCGCTCAGGCTCCCCGTGGTCATAGCGTCAGCCCGGCGTTCCCGCCCAGACGACCATCAGGTGCGGGTTTCGGCGATGTGCATCCCGATGATCGAGGCGAAGTCCGGGTCCGGACTCAGGCCCAGCCGGGCCGCCCGGTCCGTGCGGAGCCGGGCGGGCCAGCCGCTCACGATCCGCGCCACCGCCGGGTCCGGTACCCAGTCGATCAGCGCGGCCGCTTCGGGCCCGGCGACCTGCTCCAGCGCGGCGACCATGTCCGCGACGGTCACGGTGAGCGCGGGCAGGTTGACCGCGCCGCGGCCGCCCCAGATTTCGTCGGCGGCGGCGGCGGCGCGCAGCAGCCCCCGGATGGTCGTGGCGGGTGAGGCGAGCGCCACCGCGGTCTTCGGTCCGACCGGGCAGACCGCCCGCTCGCCCGCCAGCGGCTCCCGGATGATGCTGGACATGAAGCTGGAGGCGGCGGCGTTGGGCCGGCCGGGGCGCACGCACACGGTCATCAGGCGCACGGTCCGGCCGCGCAGGAACCCCTTGCGCGTGTAGTCGGCCAGCAACTGCTCGCCGATGACCTTCTGCACCCCGTAGCTGGTCTGCGGGTTGGGCAGGGTCTGATCGTCCACGACCTCCGGGAGCGGGTGGTCGCGCGAGTCGCCGAACGCGGCCAGGGAGCTGGCGAACACCACGACCGGGCTGGTCCCGAGCGCGCGGTAGGCGGCGAGCAGCGCTTCGGTGGCGCGCAGGTTGGCCCGGACACCGAGGTCGAAGTCGGCTTCGCACTCCGCGCTGACCGCCGCGGCGAGATGGAAGATCACATCGGCGCCGCCGAGGGAGGCCGGGCCGCCCCGGTCCGGGGCGAGCAGGTCGGTGAGGTCCCCTTCGATCGCGGTGACCCGTGCGTCGGCGGCGAGATCGGGCGGCGCGGTCACGCGGTCGACGAGCGTCAGCCGGTCCAGCGGGCGGGCCTCACCGCCCGCCACCTCCAGCGCGCCCGCGGTCAGCAGGACACGGGCCAGGCGCGAGCCGAGGAAGCCGGCCCCACCGGTGATCAGGACGTTGGCCATGGTGTCTCCGTCCCCGGGCCGGCTGTGGGGCGTCGAATACAGTGATCCTACGTGTCGCAAAACTGAGGGAAAGGCCACGTTCCTGCGGGACAGCCTGCCGGCCGCATCCGAGGTGCTCGCCGGACTACCTGACGCCCTCCCGGACGACGAAACCCTCCGGGAGTCGATCCGCGCGATGCGGGCCGAGGACGGCCTGCTGCTGGGCGTGCTCGACGACGACCCGACCGGATCGCAGGCGGTACACGACGTGCAGGTCGTGACCGTGCTGGAGGAGGACGCCTACGCGGCGGCGTTCGGCGGGCCGGCCGGCACCTGCTTCGTGCTGACCAACACCCGCAGCCTCGATGAGCCTGCCGCCGTCGAGATGAACGACCTGGCCGCACGGGGTCTGATCGCTACCGCCGAACGAACCGCAGCGCGAGTCCAGCTGATCAGCCGGAGTGACTCCACACTCCGGGGCCACGTGATGGCCGAGGTGGCGGCGCTGCAGTCCGTCCGCCGTTCGGTCGCCGGCCGGGGCTTCGACGGGGTGCTGCTGGTACCCGCCTTCCTGGAGGCCGGGCGGGTGACCGCGGGCGACATTCACTGGGCCCGGATCGGGGGCGGCCTGGTCCCGGTCGGCGAGACCGAGTTCGCCCGCGACGCCGCGTTCGGCTATCGCGCCTCGGACCTGCGGGATTTCGTCGCGGAGAAGAGTAACGGCGCGCTGCGGCCCGGGGACGTCGCCAGCATCGGCCTGACCGACATCAGGCGCGGCGGGCCGTCCCGGGTCCGCGATCTGCTGACCGGGGTGCGGAACGGGACGTGGGTGGTCGTCAACGCCACCGAATACTCCGACCTGGACACGGTGGCGTGCGGGGTGCTGCTGGCCGAGCGCGCGGGCAGTTCGTTCCTGTTCCGCACCGGGCCGTCGTTCGTGCGGGCCCTGCTCGGCATGGGGCCGAAGGCCCCGCTGCGCGGCGAGCAGATCTGGTCCCCCGGGCCTGGGTCCGCTGGGCTCCGTGGGCTCGTCGTGGTCGGGTCACACGTGGGCCAGACGAGCCGGCAGGTCGCCGCGCTGCACGCGCGCGGCGGGGTGACCGGCGTGGAACTGGACGTTCCGTCCCTGGTGCGCGGCGACGACGTGATCGGCCCGGCGGCCCGGCAGGTCGCGGGCGCGCTCGGGCGGTCCGACGTGCTGCTGTACACCAGCCGGACGGTCGTTCCGGGCCGGGATCCGGCCGACAGCCTGGCCATCGCCCGCACGGTGTCGGCGGCGCTGTCCCGGATCGTCCGCGAGGCGCTGAGCGCGGGGCCCGCCTGGATCGTGGCCAAGGGCGGGATCACCTCCCACGACGTGGCCGTCCATGGCCTCGGTATCCGGCGTGCGGAAGTCACCGGGCAGTTGTTCCCCGGGGTGATCTCGGTGTTCCGCCCGCTCGACGCGGCCCCGGAGGCGATCGGCCGGCCGTACGTGGTCTTCGCCGGCAACGTCGGGGACGAGGAGACCCTGGGCCAGGTGGTGGCGATCCTCAACGGTGAACAGGAGGCCAGCTGATGCGGGTCGGCGGGTTGCGGGCCCTCAACGGTGCGGGGTGCTCCTGATGCGGGTCGGCTTGCGGCTTCGGCCGCCCTGGGCTGAGCTTCCGCGGCCTTCCGGCCACGCATTCGGCCAAGCCTGCGGCGCCCCGCTCGGTATCTGATCTACATTCGTCTTCATGTTCGAGTTGGCGGGCCTGCTGGACGGGCTGAACGAAGAACAGCGCCGGGCGGTCACCTACACCGGCGGCCCGCTGCTGATCCTGGCCGGCGCCGGTACCGGGAAGACCCGCACGCTGGTGGCCCGCGCGGCCTGGCTGTGCGAGCAGGGAGTGCCGCCCGGCCGGATCCTGCTGCTGACCTTCACCCGCCGGGCGGCGGAGGACATGCTGTCCCGGGCGGTCCCCCGCGCCCGGACGGCCGGCGGCCGGATCACGGGCGGCACCTTCCACGCCATCGCCCACCGGATCATCCGCCAGCACGCGGAGTCGTTCTCCCTGCCACCGGAGTTCACGGTCATCGACCCGGCGGACGTCGCGGACCTGCTGGATGCCAGCCGCGAGGAGCACGGCCTGGTGGGCACGCAGCGCCGCGCGCCCCGCGCCGCGGTCTGCGCCGACATCTACACCCGCTGCGTGAACACCCAGCTGACGGTGGCCGAGGTGGTACGCGGCGGCTTCCCCTGGTGCACGGACTACACGGCCCAGCTGGCCGGGCTGTTCCGCAGCTACGTCGCGCACAAGCGCAGCCACGGCCTGGTCGATTTCGATGACCTGCTGCTGCTGTGGCGGGCCGCGCTGGCCGATCCCGCCGCCGGGCCGGTCCTGCGCGGCATGTTCGATGCGGTGCTGGTGGATGAGTACCAGGACGTCAACGCGGTGCAGGCGGACATCGTGCGGCTGCTCCTGCCGGAAAGCGGCCGCCTGACCTGCGTCGGCGACGACGCCCAGGCCATCTACGCGTTCCGCGGGGCCGACCCGGAACATCTGCGCCGCCTGGCGGTGACCTTCCCCGGCCTCGGTGTCGTGCGGCTGGCCAGGAATTACCGGTCGCGGCAGGCGGTGCTGCGGCTGGCCAATGCGGTGCGCCCGCAATCGGATGGGCTGGAGCTGGAGCTCACCGCGGCCCGCGGGAGCGGGAGCCGGCCGGTCATGGTGCGCTGCCACGACGAGGCGACGCAGGCCCGTGAGATCTGCGCCCGGGTCCTGGACGCCCACGAGGCCGGAACGGACCTGCGCGACCAGGCGGTCCTGGTGCGCGCGGCGCACCACAGCGACGTGCTCGAGGTGGAGCTGGCGGCCCGCGGCATCCCGTTCGTCAAGTACGGCGGGCTGCGGTTCACCGAGGCCGCCCACGTCAAGGACTTCCTGGCGGCGGCGCGGATCGTCGCCAATCCCGCCGACGACGTCGCGTGGTTCCGGGTGCTCCGGCTGCACGAGGGCATCGGGCCGGTGCATGCCCGGCGGCTCATCGAGATCCTGCGCCCGGCGCAGCCGGCCCCGTTCGACCGCTGGAAGGACGCCGTCGACGCCGCGCCGCGGCGGGCGCGGGCGACCCTGGCCGCGACCATCGGCGGCCTGGCCGGCGCCCTCGCCGTGGAACCGGCCGGGGAGCGGGCCGCCGCTATCCTGGCCGCCCTGAACGACCCGCTGCGGGCCCGTTACCCCGACGCGGACATCCGGATCGCGGACCTGCAGCGGCTGGCCGACGCGGCAGCGAGCAGGCCGTCACTGCACGACGCGCTGGTGGAGCTGGCCCTGGACCCGCCCGTGTCCGCCTCCGACCTGGCCGGGCCGCCCCGGCAGGACGAGGACTTCCTCGTCATCTCCACCGTGCACTCGGCCAAGGGCCTCGAATGGCCCGTGGTGCACCTGCCCCATCTGGTCGACGGGGCCGTGCCCAGCGATATGGCGCTGGCCTCCCGGGAGGGGCTGGCCGAGGAACAGCGGCTGTTCTACGTCGCGGTCACCAGGGCCCGCGATCAGCTGTTCCTGTACGCGCCGATGCGCCTGCACCACCACCGGCTGGCCGGTGACGACCGGCACAGCTACGGTCAGCTGAGCCGGTTCCTCGACGACCGGGCGCTGGCCGCGTGCGAATCGGTGCAGGCCGCCCCGCCGCAGCCGCTGCTGCCCCGCACCGGGCAGCTGTCCGCCCGCATCGACGCCGACCTCGACCGGCTGTGGGCCGACTGACCCCGGCGCCCGCTGAAGGCCGGCGGCCCCAGCGGGCCCCGCTCTGTGATGCGACCGGGCCCCGGGAACCGGGAACCGGGAACCGCGAACCAGCTCAGCGGGACGGCCGCCCGAGCAGCTTCTCGATGCTGCGGCGGTCGCGCTTGGTCGGACGGCCCGCCCCGCGGTCGCGGATGGCCGCCGGCACGGCCGTTTCGCGCGGCGGGGAGGCGGGCTGTGGTCGGTATAGCATTCGGCGGCGTCCGGGGCACTGACCCGCTTGCTGATCACCCGGACAACGACCACGATGCGCTCGCGTCCCTCCTGGCGAAACCGCACCTCATCACCGGCGCGGATCAGGTGTGCGGGCTTGACCCGTACGCCGTTGACCCGGACGTGCCCGGCCCGGCACGCGGCGGACCCGGCCGAGCGGGTCTTGATCAGCCGGACCGACCAGATCCAGCTGTCCACCCGCCCCGTCTGCGCACCGGCCACCCGGCCACTGTAGCGACACCGCGACGACCTGAAGGGTCGCCAGGGTCGCCGGGGTGGTCGCTGAACGGCCTGAGGACAAAGAAGGCGAACAGTCCCTCGGGGTCGACAACAACCCGTTCACCCGGGATGGCACCGCTGGCCGGGTGCGGCCGCGGCAGCGGCCGCCGCGTACGTGTGAGCCGGGCGCGGCGTCCTCCGCGCTGAACGTGTGAAGTCCAGGGCGAAGTCGAGGATGCGGCGGCGTCCCCAGAAGCGAGGCGAGAAAAACCCCGGGGCGATCTCCCGGATCTCGTCCCGGACCGCGCGGGCGACCAGCGAGGTCTTCGAATAGTCCAGCACGACGGCGGCAATGTCGCCAAGCTGCTTCCTGGCTTGTAGACGGCGGCCTCGATCGCCTGGATGCTGAGCGGCGTCAGGATGTTCTTCAGGCGTGCCTGGCGGGCGTTCACCACCTTCCCGCGCCAGGCCAGGGCGTAGCACAGGCTGCTGGTCACCCGGGAGACAAGGCCGCCCGCGCCGAGCAGCACCGTGCCCCGGCCGTGGCCGTCAAGGGGATCGCGCCCACCCGGCCCGAGCCGAACAATTTTTCCAGGTCGCCTCGTCGCGCGGGAATCAGGGTCGATGGATCGGCGGTGTTAATTTCCTGCATGTTTCCCTCCCGGACTGGGCCGTTGGGTCGGAGGTAACCAGAGCGGAGACGCCGGGCAGGAAAAAGTAGGCACACCTCCCCTGGCTCTGGACGAACTGCGGCGGTAGGGCCACGGTAGCGGTGCCCGGACCGGCCGCGCGGGAACGGTGAAGGTGACGCCGCGCGCCGATGCGGGGCTTCCGGTTAGCGGGTCCGTTTCCTCGTACCGGCCGTCAAACGTGAAGATTGCTCAAGAGCCACGTGTGCTGAATGAATCCGAATCGCCGGCCGAGGTTGCCCGCCAGGCAGATGAAGTACAGCCCGGTTCCGTGCCCGCCGTCCTCGGCCGGGCCGTAGCCTGCTGGCGAAGGTCATCCGCCGCCAGCCGTCCAGGGGGACCCAGCGGGCGAAATGGATGGTGGCGATCCCGGCCAGGCTGGCGTGGTTGTACACGTGCCGGACCGCGTAGTCGATGGCGGACATCACCACCCGGATGGTCACCAGCCGGAGCAGGCCGGGCTTGACGAAGCCAACGACCTGGAAGGGGTTCTGGGTCACGAAATCCTCGTAGCCGGCCAGTTCGTCGAGGTGCTGCAGCGTCGGCCGCTGGGTCAGCGGCCAGTCGCCGTTCGTCCCAGCGCAGCAGGACCGCCCAGATGGGCAGGACGAGAACGAGGACCGGCAGCAGCGCCCAGACAGCCAGCGGCACGGCGACCGCGTGGATGGCCTCGCGGAGAACTGGAATCGCAGCGAAGGCGGCGCCTGCTGGCTTCATCGCCCAGGCGAGGTCGGCGCGCCCGGCGACCTGCAGGCCCGCAGTTGACGTCTCGCACTGGTCGATCATCGCGGCGGGCGCCGCCCAGTCCCCCTGGTCCAGGTAGTTCTCCAGCGCATCGTGCAGGTGCGCTTCCTGGCGGATGCTGCTGCAGGCCGCGCCCTACCGTGTTGACGTAGACGGCGCTGGCGCGGTTCTCCCCGCTGCGGGAACTCCACGGCGAACCCACGGTGCCGCCCACCCGCTTCCACGGCTGGAACGCAGTTGGTCACGCCGCGGAGCACCGGGCGAAGCTGCGGGTAGTGGCGCAGCACGACGTCGATCATCGACGTCTGCTCCACCCAGTCCATTCCAATGGAGGTGTAGATCTCCGGCGTAAAGTCGTTGGTGAAGTAACGGTCGCTGTTGAGCCGGCGCGATGCCATGAGAATGAAGATCCGGAAAGCGGTGTCACTGAACCCGAAACCTTCCGGCCGTTTCTCGGCGAACATCCCGACGATCGTGTCGACGGAATCGACGTCGCGGTGGAGCCGGCGGAGCGCTTCGAGCTGCGCCGGGTCGTCGGTCAGCTCCTCGAAGCTGCGGGCGGGCTTGAGGTGCAGGAGCCGCCGGAACTGGTTGTAGCGCGGCACGCCGAGTTCGCGGCTGCGCAGGATATCGGTGGCCGCCAGGTCCATCAGGCGGTCGTTGTCCGGCCGCTGGAACTGCTGCAGGAAGCGCGGGTAATTGTTCAGCACGAGCGCGCCGGGATGGGCCACGCCGAAGCTGTAGATCGCGTCGCCCAGGTCGATCCGTTCCGCCACCTCCTGGGCATGCGGACCGGCGATGTCCGGGAAGCTGTACTCGGCGATCAGCTGGTCGTCGGCGGCGGAGCGGAACGTGTAGGTGTCGGCGATCAGCGGATGCATCCGGTAGACGATGGAGAATTCCTCGGTGAGCGAGTAGGGGACACCGAAATGATCCTGCGCCGAGCCGGGGATCCCGCTGATCACCTCGCTCTGGCTGATCCGGCCGAATACCTGGTGCAGGCGCTTCCCGCCACGCCGAACCAGTTCGCGCGCATGGCGGTGACGGTGGTCGGGTGGGCGAGGATGGCCGGCGTTCACTCGACCGTGTGGATCTTGGCGATCAGCGCGGCGGTGACCAGCCGGGCGCGCTGGTAGAGATCCTCATCCGTCCACTGCGGATAGGCCGCCTGGAGCGCGCCGGCGATGGCGTTGTGCTCCCGGATGAAGATCGTGCTCATCATGTTGAGCCCGAGCCACCAGCCGGTGAGAAGGCCGGGCTCAGGGCCGGGTCATCCGGAAGCACCAGCCGATTGCCGGTCCCGATCAGGAGCTTGCCGTCTGCCCCGCTGCGCCGCGGCACCTGATCCTGGGCGGTGGTGCCGCCCCCGTAGAGCTGCGACGCATCCCACCACGGCGTCTCGGTGTTCAGGAAGGTCTGCGGTCCCGCGCCGTCATCGGCGCGGGTGGGATCCGGCAGCGTCTTCAGCACCTGCAAGGGCCGCTGCGGCCACGGGTCGTCCTCGGCGAGCGGCAGCTCGAAATTGCGCTGAGGGTCGCCGCTGCCGTGGCTGAACCAGTCCTTGACCATGAACTGAACCCACGCGGCGGCCAGCAGATTCAGGCTGGTCGCGGGGATGAAGTCGTGCCGGGTCAGCAACTGGCGGCTGACCTCCCGGGGGTTGCGATCAAGGATCCGGTCCGGCGCTTCCTGGTATCCCCACTCCAGCGGGACGTTGCGGCCGAAGCGGGTCCCGGCCATGCCCATGGCCGGGTTCGCGAGATCGTTGTAGGCACCGTCCGGCGTCCGGGTCGTGAGGGTCTCGCGGCCCGGGGCCGGCAGCTTGGGGGTGACCCCGAACGGCAGGCTCGATGTGTCGTGCAGATTGCGCTGCCGCAGGATGTTCCGCAAGCCGATGAGGACCAGCAGGCCGAAGACCTTCGGCAGCTTGTCCCAGCTGAAAATCCGGTCAGCCGCCTGCGCGGCCCCGTCATAGAATCGCCACCACACGGTATTCCGGTAGCCATGCTGCGTTCCGGCGGCTGGGTCATGGGGACACCTTTCGCTCATCTCAGCGACGTGTTAGTGTCGTCTCGGTGCGGCAACGCGCGGGTCATGGATCCGTCGGGTCATGCACAGGTATGCCCGTCCCGCCGGGCCGCGCACCACGCGGTGATGGCCAGGCCGGTGTTGGTCGAGCGAGATCAGCCCGAGCGGAATCGCCGTACCCGGTTTCACCCGCCCGCTGACCCCGAGCAGGACCACGGTGGCGGTGTCGCTGGCGTGGATGATGACCGCTTGCCGAGGGCACGCCGGAGCGGAAGCCCGTCAGCGTGAGGAGATCGGCGCCAGGAGGACCGTGCACACGCCGAACAGCCGCAGGCCGTAGACGGCGGCGCTGTCGATCGGTGGCTGTCGTGAAAACGCCGGATGATGACGCCGGGCGCGGCGAGCGCGAGGCCGCCGTTGATGATGCGGATGCCCGCCAGCGCATAACGGGCCGCCTCCCCGATGCGGGCGGCCCGGCCAGCGGGGGCCCGGGCGGACGCGATGCAGCTCACCCCGGGTACGCCCAGGGTCCACGTGGCCCTCGTTAAGATGCCGTTCAGCCGGCTCCGCGCAGATGCCGGCGCGGCCGGCTCTGTCCCGGCCTGATGACCATCTGCCCCTGATGGTGTCATGCCGCCCGCCTCCCCACGTTGGCCAGGGCGTGCCCAGGCTGCCCCGTACCGGAGCCGACTGGACCTGGGGGGATCTTGCGCGCGCGGGACGCCCGTGTCAAGGGGGCGGAGGGCTTTGAAAGGATAAGGGCCGTGCACGACGATCCCAGCTTCGCTCAGGCCATCAAGCTCGCGGAGGAGAGAGGCGGGGCGCTACGGCGGGCCGTCGGCGAGGACTTCGTGCACGGGTCGCTGATCGGCACGACGTTCACCGGGCGGCTGGTGGGCACGGCCATGGTGGGGGACTTCCGCGCGGTTGTGCCGACCGTCCGGGAGCGCGCGTGGCTGCCGGCATCGGGCACTACCTGCTCGACCCGGACGATCGGTTCCCGGCCGGTTTCCTGATCGGGCGGCGCCCCTGATGGGCGGCGGGCCGCCCGGGCCCGTCACCCGGTAACAGAATGGGCAGGTAACGGTCCAGCTCGTACTCGGTGACCTGGCGCCGGTACTCGTTCCATTCCTCGCGCTTGTTGCGCAGGAAGAAGTCGAAGACGTGCTCGCCGAGGGTCTCCGCGACCAGTTCGCTCTCCTGCATGACGTTGATCGCCTCGCCGAGGTCGTGCGGCAGCGGCTTGATGCCCATGGCGCGGCGTTCGGATGAGGTCAGCGCCCACACGTCGTCGTCGGCCGGCGGCGGGAGCTCGTAGTCGTCCTCGATGCCCTTGAGCCCGGCAGCGAGGATCAGCGCGTAGGCCAGGTACGGATTGCACGCGGCGTCGATCGAGCGGAACTCCACCCGGGTCGCGTTGCCCTTGTGCGGCTTGTACATGGGCACGCGCACCAGCGCGGACCGGTTGTTGTGACCCCAGCAGATGTAGGCCGGCGCCTCCCCGCCCGCCCCGGCGGTCCGCTCGGCCGCGCCCCACAGCCGCTTGTAGGAGTTGACCCACTGGTTGCAGACGGCGGTGATCTCGGCGGCGTGCCGCAGCAGGCCCGCGATGAACGCGCGGCCGATCTTGGACAGCTGGAGCTCCGCGCCCGGTTCGTAGAAGGCGTTCCCGTCGCCCTCGAACAGGGACACGTGGCTGTGCATCCCCGAGCCGGGGTAGTCGGTGAACGGCTTCGGCATGAACGTCGCGTAGACGCCCTGCTCGATCGCGACTTCCTTCATCACCAGGCGGAACGACATGATGTTGTCCGCCGTGGTCAGCGCGTCCGCGTACCGCAGGTCGATCTCCTGCTGGCCCGGCCCGTCCTCGTGGTGGCTGAATTCCACCGACAGGCCCATGCTCTCCAGCATCATGATCGACGTGCGGCGGAAGTCGTGCGCGATGCTGTGCGGCGTGTGGTCGAAGTAGCCGCCCGAGTCGATCGGCTGCGGCCTCTCCCCGGGCAGCGGCTTCTCCTTGAGCAGGAAGAACTCGATCTCCGGGTGCGTGTAGAAGGTGAACCCCAGGTCGGAGGCGCGGCCGAGGGCGCGCTTGAGCACCCAGCGGGGATCCGCGTAGGATGGTGACCCGTCGGGCAGCAGGATGTCGCAGAACATCCGGCCCACGCCGGGCGCCTCACCCTTCCAGGGAAGCAACTGGAACGTCGACGGGTCCGGCTTGGCGATCATGTCCGCCTCGTAGACACGGGCGAACCCCTCGATCGCGGACCCGTCGAAGCCGATACCGTCCGCGAAGGCACCCTCCAGCTCGGCCGGGGCAACGGCGACGGATTTCAGGTAGCCGAGCACGTCGGTGAACCAGAGCCGGACAAACCGAATGTCCCGCTCCTCCAGCGTGCGCAGCACGAACTCTTGCTGCCTGTCCACGCCTCTCACCTTAGACGCCCCGGTCCAAATCTGAGCCTTCCCATCGGCGTACTCCACGGCGCGCCGACCCCACGTCCCGGGCCGCCCGCGCTGTCCGCGCTGCTGACTTGCCAGTGTGCCCTGCGGTTGTTTCCTCGCGGTTACGTCCGCCTCCGCGTCGCGGGCGGGCTCCGGGAGTGCCGTCGCCTCGGCCTCGGCCGGGTCCTGCTGACGTGCGATCCGGGCAACGAGCCGTCGCGCAAGGTGATCCTGTCCAACGGCGGTGTGCCGGACGGCCGGCAACGGGGCGAGGACCGATTCTGGATCACGATCGACGGGGCCGGCTGATGGCGCAGGGGGCGCAGGGCGCTCGACCCGGACGGGCGTGCGGGGCCGCCGGGCCCTGCGCCATAAGCTAGATGTGTGCCTATGCTGCGGATTGCCATGGCCCAGGTCAACGCGACCGTGGGGGATCTGGCGGGGAACGCGGGCAAGATCGTCGACTGGACCCGGCGCGCGGCTGGGCAGGGCGCCCGGCTGATCGTGTTCCCCGAGATGATGCTCACCGGCTACCCGGTGGAGGACCTGGCGCTGCGCGCCTCGTTCGTGGATGCCTCGATCGCCGCCTTGCAGTCGGTAGCGGAGCGGCTGGCCGGCGAAGGGCTGGGCGGGGTCGCCGTGGTGACCGGTTACCTGGACCGGCAGGCGGGCCTCGCGCCGCGGACCGGGCTGCCCGCGGGCGCGCCGCTGGACGCCGCCGCGCTGCTGTACAACGGGCGGGTCGTCATCACCACGGCCAAGCATCACCTGCCGAATTACGGCGTGTTCGACGAGTACCGGTACTTCGTCCCGGGAAACTCCCTGCCGGTGTTCCGGATGCCTGCCGCGGCTGCCGGGTCTGCCGGGGACGGCGAGGGCGCCGCTGGCGCAGGGGCCACTGGGGACGCCGGGGAAGAAGCCGTCGACGTCGCGATCGCGATCTGCGAGGACCTGTGGCAGGACGGCGGCCCCGTCGCGGTGACCCGGCAGGCGGGGGCATCGCTGCTGGTGGTGCCGAACGCCTCCCCCTACGAGCGCGGCAAGGATGACGTGCGGCTCGCGCTGTGCGTCCGGTGCGCCGGGGAGGCCGGGGCGGCGCTGGCCTACGCGAACCTGATCGGCGGGCAGGACGAGCTGGTCTTCGACGGCGGCTCGCTGCTGGTCGCCGCGGACGGCGCCCTGCTGGCGCGCGGGCCGCAGTTCGAGGAGGCGCTGATCGTCACCGACCTGGACCTGCCGGCCGCCGCGGGCCCGATCACCGACGAGGGCGAGCCGGTGGACGCCGGGGACGGCACGGTCATCACGATCCGGCACGTCGAGCTCGAGCCGGTGGCCGGCCCGGATGAGGGCGGAACCGTGCCCGGGATCGCGCGGGAGCCGTTCTGGCCCTCGCTGCCGGATCCCGAGGAGGTCTACCGCGCCCTGGTGCTCGGCGTGCGGGACTACGTGCGCAAGAACGGGTTCCGTTCGGTGATCCTCGGCCTGTCCGGCGGGATCGACTCGGCCCTGACCGCGACGATCGCCGCGGACGCGGTCGGCCCGGACAACGTGTACACGGTGCTCATGCCCAGCCGGTACTCCACCGACCATTCGGTGGGCGACGCCGAGGAGCTGGTCAAGCGGCAGGGGCTGCACTCGGTGACGGTGCCGATCCGGTCGATGGTCGACGCCTTCGAGGCCGAGCTGGCGCCGGCCGGGTTCCCCGCGACCGGGCTGCCCGCGGAGAACCTGCAGGCGCGCGTGCGGGGCGTGATCCTGATGGGACTGTCCAACGCCGCGCGCCATCTGGTGCTGACCACCGGCAACAAGAGTGAGCTGGCCACCGGCTACTCGACGCTGTACGGCGATTCGGCCGGCGGCTTCGGGCCGATCAAGGATGTGCTGAAGACGCTGGTGTGGGACCTCGCCCGCTGGCGGAACGAGCAGGCCGTCGCGCGCGGCGAGACACCGCCGATCCCGGAGAACTCGATCACCAAGCCGCCGAGCGCCGAACTGGCCCCCGGCCAGATGGACACCGACTCGCTGCCCGACTACCAGGTGCTCGACGCCCTGCTCGACGACTACGTGGAGAAGGACATGGGCTCGGCGCAGCTGATCGCGGCCGGTCACGACCCCGCGCTCGTGCAGCGGGTCATCCAGCTGGTGGACCAGGCCGAATACAAGCGCCGCCAGTACCCGCCCGGTCCCAAGATCACGCAGAAGAACTTCGGCCGGGACCGCCGGCTGCCGATCACCAACGCCTGGCGGGAGGGCCGGCCGGGCACCTAGTTCAACCGGTCGCCACTCAACCGGTCGCCGGCTTGGCTTTCCATACCGCCTGGACTCCCGGGCGCCGATCATCCGGGTCCTCAGACAGCACGGTGCTCCAGACTTTCGCGGCCCGCCCGACGACTGTGATCACCTCCGCCGCCACGAACTTCGACGACGGGACGGTAGTTACCGTCACGAAAGAGCCGCCGCCGGGCTCGGCGGGGGGAAGGTTCTGGATGTCATAGAAGGTAGCCATGGCCCCATTGGGCTGGGTTGCGGTGCCGGACAACTCGACCGTTGCGCCAGCCTCGAATCCGAAGACCTCAATGGTGAGGGCGATACTCCCGTCGTCCCTCAGCTCGATCTCGCGAACCTCGGTGTGCGACATTTAACGGATCCTTTCAACTCGGTGCACATTATGCGGGCGCGTAGTGGGCGAGGTATCCGAGCGACTCCCTGACTCCCGGAAGGTTGCCCTTGCGCCGGTAGAGATCAAGAGCTTGGGTGGCCGCGGCGCATGCTTCGGCGCCGCGACCCGCCGCGGCGAGGACGTGAGCGAGATCGAGCAGGGCGTCGGCGCGCTCGCTCAGCAGGTCCGTCCGTGCGGCGAGCGCCACTGCCGAGCCTGCCAGTTCTGCTGCCTCGCCGTGGCGGCCGCGTTCGGCGAGGATCCTTGCCGCCAGCCCTTGGCCGATGATCTGGGCGGACAGGTCCTCGCCTGCGCCGCCTTCCCGGCTGATGGTGATCAGCTGGGAAGCCTCGTCGTACCGGCTCGGACCCTGCGCCGCGATGGCTCTGGCCAGCAGCGGTGCCGTGGTAGCCAGGACGTCCTTCTCGCCCATCCGGACGAGAGACTCGTACTGGTGGCGGAGATGGGCCTCGGCGGTCGCGGGATCGCCAGTGAGCGTCGCGACGAAGGCGGCGGGTTCGGTGAGCACCGCGGTCATCGTGGGGCCGAGGGAATCCAAGAGCGTCTTCGCCCGGTTCAGCGTCGCGTGCGCGGTCGCGACGTCATCCTGCATCGCATGCAGGCCCGCCATGTGGAGCAAGATCACGGCCTGTACCCTTGGGTGGTCCCCGATCTCGCCGAGGTAGTCCGCACACCGCCGTATCCCTTCCGGTGCCGGCGTGGGACCCCACAGAGCAGCCGAGGCGAGCCAGCCCAGTATCTCGGTCAGCTGCCTCCGGTCGTTGACCCGGCGCGCGTATTCGGCGGCGTGCCGCCAGGCCTCCTCGGCGGCGGCGGACCTCGCGTGCACCCAGTGCAGCGCGGCCTCCAGCCGCAGGGTCCGGCAGAGTCCCAGCTCGTCCCGGCTTCGATCAAACTCGCGGCGCAACTCGGGAAGCGCTCGGGTGATCTCCATCGCGGCGCCGTTCGGGTCCATTTTGAGACCCAGCAGGAGGGCCTGAACCCGGGCATGGGCACGCTGGCCCCGGTCGCCGTGGGCGGCGGCGGTGCGCTGAGCGTGACCGAGCGTGACCCTTGCCTTCTCCAGCTGCCCGGCTTCCGTTAATGCCGTGCCAAGGCCCGTGTAGAGCCGCGCGAGGCCTGGGTCGTCGGCCGGCAGCAGCGCAGCCGCGCGATCCAACAGATTCACGGCCGCGAGCGCGTCGCCGCGATCATGCGCAGTACGCCCGGCCGTCTCGAGGTGCGCGGCCGCGCGGCGTGGCAGTGGACTCGACTGAGCTTCGGCGGGCTTCAATTCGTTGAGGTAGCGGACGGACTGTTCGAAGTGATAGCCGAGGATCTCCGCGTGCTGGGTGGCGGGTTCCCCGGGAAGATGCTCAAGCCAGTCGGCGAAGCGGCGGTGGAGTTCGGCGCGAAGCGACTTGGGGGTCGCCCGGTAAGCCGCCTGCTGGATGAGGATGTGGCGGAAGCTGTACTGCTCGGCGGGGCCTCTATCGGGCGGCCCGTGCTGCACGAGCCCCTTCGCGACGAGGGTTTGAAGGTTGCGGCCGAACGGGCCGCGCGCCTCGATCGGCAGCAGCTCGCGCACCGCCTCCACTCCGAAGTCCTTACCGACAACGGCCGCGCGGGCCAGGACACTGCCCGCCCCCGGCCCCAGACGCTGCAGGCGAGCCGTCAGCAGAGCCTCGATGGTGGGCGGCAGCACGGGGCGGGTCTCGCTCGCGGCCTGCTCGCTGAGCGAGACCGCCAATTGCTCGAGGTAGAGCGGATTGCCGGCCGCGGTCTCCAGGATCCGCGCTCGGGTGGACGGCGGGATGCGCTGGTCCCCTTCCAGCGCGTCCAGCAGCGCGGCGGCCGAGTCTTCCGCGAGCGGCGCGAGGTCGATGGAAACTGCCCCTGCCGCGCTTGCCGCCCAGGCCGGGCGACGTTCCAGCAGTTCCGGGCGGGCGATGCAGACCAGGACAAGAGCCGATCGCCCCCGCTGGACCGCGAGGGATTCCACCAGGTCGAGGAAGGTCGGTTCGGCCCAGTGCAGGTCCTCGAAGACGACAAGCAGCGGCCGGGACCGCGCGAGCGTTTCCAGCAGCCGGCGGGCCGCCCAGAAGATCTCTGCGGCGTCCGACCGGCCCTGGTTGCCGGGGCCGAGAGCGCGGCGGAGCCGCTCGGCGACACCCGCCGCGTCCGTTTCGCCATCGAGCAGCGCCATGATCCGCTCTGGCGATTCGCCGCCGCCGCACGCCTGCCGGACGATCTCACGCAGCGGCCAGAACGTGATGCCCTCCCCGTACGGAAGGCATCGGCCGGTGAGGACGCTCACCTCACCGCTCAGATGTCCCGCAAACTCGTGGACGAGCCGCGTCTTGCCCAGCCCTGCCTCGCCGATCACGGTCACGAGCGTGGTCGCCCGCTCGCGAGCGGCGCGGGCGCACGCCGCCTCAAGCCTGCGCATCTCCTCGTCCCTGCCCACCAGGGACGCGTCGAGACGGAGCGCGAGCGGACGCACGCCCGTGTGCGCCGACAGCAGGCGGAATCGATCGGGACCGGCGGTTGCCGCCTCGATGGCCGCCGCGGCGAGCCTTCGCGTCTGCCCGCCGATGAGAATCTGGCCCGGCTCGGCGGCCTCCGCAAGCAGCACCGCCTGAGCCCCCGCATCCCCCGCGAAACCAAGCGGCCCTGGCCCTCCCACCAGCGCCTCACCCGTCGCAAGGCCGAAGCGGAAGGCCAGGGTCACGTCATGCCGCCGCTGCAGCAGGTCCGCTTCGATGGCGAGCGCGCTTCGTGCTTCCAGACTCGCCCGCGCCGCCCGCAGGGCGTCGTCCTCGTGCACAGAGGCGACACCGAAGACGCCGACCAGCCGTTCGCCTGCGCTGATCGCCAGCTTTCCCCCGTACCGCTCGAGGACCGCTTTCAGGCCAGTAACCGAGCGCTCGTTCACGACCTCGTGCATCTCTGGGTCCAGCGCCACGCCCGTGCCGGACGCCACCCGCAATACAGCGCAGAGCACGGTCACGGGCCTGCGCGCGAACGACACCTCCGGCACCGTCGACGCCGCTGATAAGGACCGGATCGTGGCGCAGGATCGCCGCCTCGAGCTGACGCAGCATCGGCGACGGCTCCAGGCCAAGCTCCTCCCGCAGCACGCTGCGAAAATCCCGGTAGACCTCGAGCGCTTCTGTCTGCCGGCCGCCACGGTAGAGGGCGAGCATGAGCTGACCGCGAAGACGCTCCCGCACCGGGTGCTCGCTGACGAGCTGCTGCAACTCGGCTGTGAGTACGCCCGCCGACCCGAGGGCCAGACCCGCCTCGATCCGCTCCTCCAGGCACGTCAGGTGCAGCTGCTCCAGCCGGGCGATCTCGGCCTGCGCGAACGGCTCGTAACGAAAATCGGCCAGCGCCGGGCCCTGCCACAACGAAAGCGCCTGGTCCAACGTCCGCGCCGCGTCCGCCGCGGTGCCCGCCGCGAGCGCATCGCTGCCCTCGGCTAACAGTTGCTCGAACTGCTTGACGTCCAGTTCGCCGGGGAAGATCCGCAGCGTGTAGCCCGGCGCCCGGGTGATGAGGCGACCCGGCGGAAGCACTCTGCGCAATCGTGAGATCGCCGCCTGAAGAGCGTTGGCCGCGCTTTGCGGGGAGTTCTCGCCCCACAGATCTACCAGCAGCCGCTCGCTCGGCACCACGTCGTTCGCGTGCAGCAGCAGCCTGGCGAGCACCATGCGCTGCCGGGCGCCGCCGATCGTGACCTGCTGGCCGCCGTCCTCAAGCCAGAAAGGGCCGAGAATGCGTACCTTCATCGTGCACCCCCCGGCCAAGCTGTCAGCGGGCTGTCAGCATTCCCCGTTCATTCTCGGAGCGTACGCCACCAAAGGAATTCCCGAAACTGTGCGTAGCACTGGCCCGCGTCGGGTGGGAGGGCCAGCCCCGGTTCGCCGGGGTTGATTGACGATCGGCAAGATCAAAACGGGGACACATCATGAAATCGGCGATAGCCATGACACCCGCACCGACCGATAACTCGGCCGAGCTTGTTGGCCGCATGCGGAGGGGAGATGCCTCCGCCTGGCGTGAGGTGGTTGATCGATACGAGCCGCTGCTACGTTGGTTCGCCTGCAGAAACGGGCTATCGGCCGATGACGCCGATGACGCGGTTCAACTCACGTGGCTGCGCTGTGTGGGACACCTCGGCCAGCTGACCCAAGCTGACCGGCTCCGCGCGTGGCTGATAACCATCTGCCGCCGCGAGAGCATCTACCTGGCCACCAGGGCACGCCGGGAAGTGCAGCTCAGCGAGCCGGAGGCGGCACGGCTGATCGACGACGGCACCGCTGGGGGTGATCCATGCGCCGAGGTTGTTCGCCGTGACGAGCACGACCGCCTGAACGGCGCGATCGCGGCTTTGCCGCAGCGGCAACGGGAAGTGCTCGTCGAAGTGCTCAACCGGGAGGGCGAAAGCTACGTCGAGCTTTCCCATCGCCTTGGCCTCCCAGTGGGCAGCATCGGGCCTACCTGCCAGCGGGCCGTCACCCGGCTGCGAAATGATCCGCGCCTGGCCGAGATTCCTGACCGTCACCTTCGCGCTCGAAGCGCGTGACGGGCTGACCGGCCGGCCTCAGCGGGGGGTGAGGCCGAGCAGCAGGTTGTCGACGATGCGCCCGGCGAAATCGGCATCGCGCGGCACCGTGTCGCACTTGCCGCGCGCCATGGCGGCGCCGGTCAGCGTGAGCAGGGCGATCTCGATGTCGATGTCGGCCCGGAGCTCGCCGGTCTCGATGCCGCGCCGCAGCACCGACCTGATGACGTTCCGCCGTGGCTCGACGATCGTCTCCGCGTAGCGGGCCATCAGCCGGGGGTACTTCTCCCCCTCGCCGAGCAGCAGCGTGTACTGCCGGGTCCGGCGCGGGTCGGCGGCGTCCTGGGCCATCACCGTGACCAGCGTGATCAGGTCGTCGCGGACGGAGGCGCCGTGCGGGTCGGGCAGCGGGCTCTTCAGCGAGCCCAGCGCGGCCAGCAGCAGGTCTTCCTTGTTGTGCCAGCGCCGGTAGACCGTGGCCTTGCCGACGCCGGCCCGGGCGGCGACCTCCTCGACGCAGAGGCCGTCGGCGCCCTTTTCGGCGAACAGCTCGAGGGCAGCCTCGATGATCGCCTGCTCGGCGCGCTCGCTGCGCGGCCGGCCGGGGCGGCGCCCCGCGGCGGGCCCGTGGTCCGGGCCCGCCAGCGAGGCGGCGCTGTCGTCACGCGCATCCGGGCAGCGCTCGTCGAGTGGCCCGAGCGCACCCTCCCCGCCCGGGGCCTGCGCGGTGGGGTGCACGGCTGCCGGAACCATCCGTTCTTATCCTTCCACGCCGGACGACCGGTCGGCGAATTCCCCCGGCCAGATGTCGACGAGGTACCTCACGTCCGCCGGGTCATGCCGGCCAGCGGTCAGCTGCCGCCCCGGCGGGCGGCCGCCCCGGCGGACAGGTTCTCCTGCCAGACGTCCAGTGCGTCCATCGGGTCGATGCTGCGGAGCTTCGGCGGCGTCCAGCGCGGCCGGCTCGGCGCTGGCCAGCGCCGGCTCCAGGGCCGCCCGCTCGGCGATCTCCGGGGCCGGATTCCGGCGCCGCCGCCGGGGCGCGATCCCAGGCCCGGCATCCAGCGGAGCACCACGATGGCGCCGGCCAGCGCGATGACCGCGGCCACGATCGTGGTCACGTGCATGGCGCTGACGAAGGCGTCGTTCGCGGGCCCCAGCAGGGCCCGGCCCGCGGTGCCAAGCTGCGCGGCCACGGCCTGCGTCGCCTCGATCGACCCGCCGGCCGCGCCCCGCGCGGAGGCCGGAAGGGCGGACAGTGCGGGGCTCAGAGCCTGGTGGTAGGCCTGGGCCAGGATCGAGCCGAGCACGGCCACCCCGAGCGCGACCCCGACCTGGCGGGCGGTGTTGGTCAGCGCGGAACCGGCGCCGGCGCGCTCACGGGGAAGCACGTCCATGACCGCCGAGGTCGCCGCGGGCATGGCCACGCCGATGCCCGCTCCCTGCACGAAGAACAGCAGCCCGAGCAGCCAGACCGGTGACGCGGTGCCCAGCAGCACGTAGCCGGCGAGCGCGACGGACATGACGAACATGCCCGCCGGTTCCGGCGGCCTTGGCCCCGTACCGGCGGACCAGCGAGGCGCTGCGCGGGGACAGCAGCAGCTGGCCGACCGCGAACGGCACCGTCAGCAGGCCCGCGCCGAGCCGGGCTGTAGCCCAGGACGTTCTGCGTGTAGAAGCTGGTGAAGAAGTACACCCCGCCCATGCCGAAGAACACCAGGGCGATCGCCCCGACCGACGCGGAGAGCCGCCGGTCGCGGAACAGCCGGACATCGAGGGCCGGGTGACGGGTGCGGGACTCGTGCCAGGCGAAGGCCGCCAGGACGGCCAGGCCGCCGATGATCGGCCCGAGCACGTTCAGGTGCACCCAGGAGCCGGCGTCGCCGCCCTGGACGATGCCGTAGACCAGCAGGACGAGGCCTGCGATCGACAGCAGCACGCCGGGCAGGTCGAGGCCGGCCCGCTCCGGGTTCCGTGACTCCGGGACCAGCAGGGCAACGGCAATCGCGCCAGCCACCGTGACGGGCACATTGATCAGGAAGACCGAGCCCCACCAGAAGTGGGCCAGCAGCAGGCCGCCGAGCACCGGGCCGATCGCGACGCCGATGCCGACCGCGGAGGCCCAGATGCCGATGGCCCGCGGCCGCTCCTGCGGCTCGAAAACGTTGGAGATGATCGACAGCGTCTGCGGCATGACGGCCGCGCCGCCCAGGCCCATCGCCGCGCGCGCGAAGATCAGCTGATCAGGCGAGCGGGAGTAGGCGGACAGCAGCGAGCCGATCCCGAACAGGACCAGGCCGATCATGAGCATGCGCTTGCGGCCGATCCGGTCGCCGATGACCCCGAAGGTAAACAGCAGGCCGGCGAACACCAGCGTGTAGGAGTTGATCGCCCATTCCAGCTGGCTCTGGCTCGCGCCCAGGCCGCCGTGCGGCTCGGCGATCGTCTTCAGCGCGACGTTCAGGACGGTGTTGTCGATGACGATGGCGAGAAGGCTGACGATGAGGACGCTGAGAATGCCCCACCGCCGTCGGTAAATCGTTTGCGTATCCATGGTGCCTTTCCGCAAGCGGACGAACGGTCCCGCCGGGAGCGGGGCCATGGGCCCCGCGGCCGGCGGGAAGATCACGCGCGGTGCGGTCGTTGCGGCTGGTGAGGAGCCGCCGGTCCGGTGGCTCCGGCCCGCCCGCCGCGACCTTGCGACCCGCGCTATCGATACGGAACAGGATCGTATCGGAATAGATTCCCGGCCGTCAGCTGATTTTTTCCGTAACTGATCGGTTACAGAAAGCGAAACATGGCCGGTCCGGCGGACTCCGCCGCCCGGTCAGGCGGACCTGCTCTTGCCGCCGCCGGACGCGCGCCCGATGCTATTGGCCGACCGGAAAAACGAGGTGGCGGCCACGGCCGGGCCGCACGGCCGGTCCGGTATTGAGGGGGCGACCATGAGCGGAGCGTGCACGTCGATCCCGATCGGCGTTTACCGCGGACCCGACGTGGACATCAGGGCCATTCAGGAATACGAGAAGAACTTCCTGAACAAACACGCCGGAACGACCGCGAGCTACGTATTGGCTTTTCTGGCCGACAGACCCGAGACCTGGGCCCAATTCGAGCAGGCCATGCTGGCCGCGTCCACCAACGGGCCACCGGGCACCGAGACCGCCACCGCATGGGCGCCCGTGCTCGGCGGCAGAACCCTGATGCTGGCCGTCCCGGCGTGCTGCCTGGGCACGACGTGGGACCAGGAAGCCGCGGGCGTGAACGACGCGCACTGGACGGCGCTCGCGGCGACCCTCGTCCAGGGCGGGCTCGGGAATTGCGTGCTGCGCATCGCGCGGGAGTTCAACGGTTCCTGGTACCCATGGAAAGTGACGTCCGCGAACGCCGGCGCTTACCAGTCCGCGTACGCGCACATCGTGCTGACCATGCGCGCGGCCGGTTTCACCGGGACATTCATGTGGAATCCCTACCTGGGGCAAGGGAACTTCGCCAATTCCAGCCCGCCAGCGGGAGTGGAAAGCATCTACCCGCTGGCGCAGGGGCGCCGGCCCGGACACCATTGTCGATCTCATCGGGCTCGATGTTTATGACGGGCCGGATGCAGCGAACTACCCGTCCTGGGAGGTCATCCGGACACCAGCGCAGCAGCAGGCCGCATGGCACGGCATGCTGACGCAGTGGGATGGGCTCACCGGATGGCGTTCGCTCGCGGTCGATCACGGCAAGCCGCTCTGCTATCCGGAGTGGGGGCTGCGGCTCTGGAATGACGGCTACGTCTACCAGGGCGGCGGCGACAACCCGGCCTTCATCCTCGAGATGGCGGCGTGGCTGAAGAACACCCAGGCTCACATGCACGCCTTCTGGGAGGACCCGGGCATGGGCCTGGCCGACCCCGACGATCTGCCCGCGAGGCTGGTCGCCGCGCCCAATTCGAGAAGAGCGTTCCTCGGGCAGTTCGGCCACCACTGAACAGTGCCCTCTAGACCTTGCGCTCTACCTTGCGCTCTAGACCTTGGTGGCGGCCAGGCCGGCCAGGGCCTGACGGCGGTGGCCGGCGCCGGACTCGACGAGCGGCCTGAGGTAACCGGTGAAGGCGGCCGCCTCTTCGGGGTCGAGGAGATGATCGAGGACTCCGCCGAACGGCGGCAGCTGGGGGCCGGGCGAGGCCCGCAGGAAACGGCCCCATGGGCACGGCGGCCGGGCGGCTTGCACGGTGACCCGCAGCTGGCAGTGGATCTCCCGGAATCCGGCCCGTTCGGCGAAGCGAGCGAGGTCACGATCGTCGAAGCCGGGCTTCGGGCCTCGGGTTTGCGGCTGGAGGCCGGCGTAGAACAGCCTGACCTTGTTGGCGATGGCGGCGACCGGCCGTACGTCGTAGCCGAAGAACCAGCCGGGCTCGGCCGGCAGCTGGCCGATCGGCTCGACCAGGACGGCCCGCCCGCCCGGCCGCAGGACCCGGTGGAACTCCCGCAGCGCCGCGGCCTTGTCCTTGACGTAGATCAGCACGGACCTGGTCGGTGACCACGTCCACGGAGGCGTCATCGACACCGGCCAGGCGATCGGCGGACGCCTGCCGGAAGTCGCAGCGGTCGAGCAGTCCCTCGGCGGCGACCGCCTCCCGGCAGCGATCGAGCAGGTCCCGCGAGATGTCCGAGAAGATGACCCGGCCGGTGACCCCGACCCGGTCGAGGGCACCGAAGGCGATCAGCCCGTCCCCGGTGCCGACGTCCAGGACAGTCTCGCCGGGCTTGAGCCGGGCCCGGTTCAGCAGGTCGTTGCGCAGCGGGTAGAGGAACGTCGTCAGCCGGCGTTCCCGGGGCGCCTCATCGGCCCCGTGGCGCACGCGGAGCAGCCAGGGGTGCCAGCGATCCGGGCTGGCCGGCGGCCGGGTCGGGCCCGCGCCGGCCGGGGTGAGCGGCGGGGCCGCGCCGGCCGGTGTCAGCGGCGGGGCACCGGCGGGCGTCAGCGGCGGGGCCGCGGCGGGCGTCAGCGGCGGGGCCGCGGCGGCCGGCCTTAACGGCGGGGCACCGGCGGGAGAAGCCTCGGGCCCGGCGGGGGCAACCGGAGCCGGCAGTACGCTCTTGCCGCGCGGCCGGCGCTTCGATTCTGCCGACGGCCGGAGCCACGGCTCCGCGGCGGGCGGGGGAGGTTTTGCTTCGCGGGCGGGAGGGACGGGACGGTCGGCGCGGGCGGGACGGGTGGGACGGTCGGGGCGGGCGGCGCGCGGTTCCGGCGATGGCTCCCCGCTCCCGGGACGGGTCCCGCTCCCGCCACGGGTCCCGCTCCCGCCACGCCCGGGCCGGCGGGGCGGGCCGCGGGCCGGGTTCTGAGGCCGGCGGGGCGGGCCGCGGCTGGGATGGAGGCCGGGCGGCTTGCGGCGGTGAGGTGGCCACGCGGCCGGGCCACGGTTCCCGGACCGGCCGAGTCGGCCACGGTTCGCGCCGCGGCCGCGGCGGGGGTTGCGGCTGGGGCGGCGGCGATGGCTCCCGAACGGACCTGGCCAGGAGCGGGTCCGAGCCCGGGGCAGCCTGCCGCTCCCGAACGGACCTGGCCAGGCGTGGGTCCGGGGCCGGACGTCCCAGCCGGCGCGGCTCCGGGGGCGGGGGCTGAAGCCATGCTTCCGGTGCCGTCCGGGCCGGGGCTTCCGGGCCGCGGCTGGCCGCGGCGGCGGGGATCCGCCGCGGCGCGGGGCCGCGCCGGATCGCGGTGCACAGGAAGGCGGCCAGGAGCAGGAAGCCGACCGGCACCGCGATGGCGGCCCGCATCGCGGTGATGAACGACTCGTGCGCGGCCAGCCGATTCTGCAGGATGGCCAGGACGATGGCGCTGCCCAGGGCCGAACCGGTCTGCCGGGCGGTGTTCATGACGCCGGAGGCGGCGCCGGCGAGCCGGGGGCTGACGTTCCGCGTGGCGATCGTCTGCATCGGCGACATGGTGCAGCCGACGCCCAGCCCGGCGATCAGGTAACCGGGCAGCAGGTCGTACCAGCGGGACACGGGGCTGGCGGCCAGGACGATCACCGCCAGGCCGACCGCGTACAGTGCGAAGCCGGTGACCAGCAGGAACTTGCCGCCCCGGTCAGCCAGGCGCCCCGCGAACGGCGCGGTGAACCCCGAGACCAGCGCCGACGGCGCGATCGTCAGACCTGCCTTGAGCGGGCTGAAGCCCAGCACCGTCTGCAGGTAGATGCTCATCGGCAGCCACATCCCGACCAGGCCCATCGAGATGATCACGCTGACCGTGCTCATCAGCGCGTAGTTCCGGTCGTGGAAGAGCGAGAACGGCAGCAGCGGCGGGCGGTCCTGGCGCAGGGCCTGGACGAGCACGAAAATGACCATCAGCAGGACGCCGACCGCGAGGATCAGCGGGATGCTGATGAACGACCAGACCGTGCCCCAGTTGCAGCTCTGCCCTTCGACCAGGCCGTAGGTGATCGCGACCAGGGCCGCGGTGGCGATGAGCACGCCGGGCAGGTCGAGCGGCTGCCGCCGGCCGGTCCGCACCTGGGGGATGACCAGGCTGGCGAGCACCATCGCGGCGACGCCCACCGGGATGTTGACGAAGAAGATCCACCGCCAGCCGAGCCAGGTCACCAGCATGCCGCCGACGGTGGGGCCGGCGATGGTGGCCAGCCCGGCCACGCTGCCCCAGACCCCCAGGGCGGCGCCGCGCCGGTGGCCGGGGAAGATCGCGATGATGATCGCCATGGTCTGCGGCAGCAGCAGCGCGGCCCCGAAGCCCTGCACGACCCGCGCGGCGATCAGTTCGGTGGCGTTCTGCGAGAGGCCAGAGGCCGCCGAGGCCAGGGTGAACACGGCCACGCCGGCCAGGAAGAGGGTCCGCCGGCCGCGCAGGTCGCCCAGCCGCCCCGCGGTGATCATCGCCGTGGCGAGCACGATGATGTAGGCGTTGATCACCCACCCGATCTCCGCGAGGGAGGCGTGCAGCGCGCGGCGCATGTCCGGGATCGCGATGTTCACGATCGTCAGGTCGAGCAGGGTCATGAAGAAGCCGAGGCTGAGCGTCAGCAGGACCGCCCACTCATTGCCCCGCCTTCTCGGCATGACGCTGGCCACTTCCGTTCAGCCTGATGATCGGCCCGATGACTGGCCCCGATGATTGACGCGGACGGCAGGCGGCCAGGGCGGCGGCATGGCGCTCCTCTCAGCGCTCACCCTCTACACGTTCCAAAAGGCGCATCGGTTCGTATTCCGTAATATTTTGTGCCCCGGAAATTACTCGGTGAAGCCTGGCCCTCACAAGCCGAGCAGGACGTCGGCCTGCTGGAGCAGTCCCCCGGCCCGGTCGACCGCCACGGTGAGCAGCAGCCGGGTGAACTCGCCGTCCAGTTCCACCGTGACCGTCGTCTCGCCGTCCCCGGCGCGGAAGGCGCCCGCGCGGCACGGGCCGGCCCACGCGGCCGCCATCCGCAGGCGCCGGACCAGCAGCGCGCGGTCGAGCGACGGGGCAGCCGGGGCGGCTGCGGGCCACGACGTGGCACCGTCGTTCATCAGCGCGATGATCCGGTCGAGGGCCAGCCGCAGCGGCGAGCCGGCCGCGGGCGGAACGGCGAGGATCAGCGACTGCACCCGGGCGGGGCGTTCCGGGCTGAGCCGGATCTCGACCTGGGCCACTCCCCCGTCCCCCGCCACCCACCAGCGGCAGTGCGCGGGCGTGTCAAACTCGGGAGACCGTTGCTCGTCCTGGCGGAAGTCGCCCAGACGCTCGCGGATCAGCGCGATCTTGTGCTGCCGTTCGGGGAACGGCTCGTCCAGCGCGACGTTGGCGGAAAAGAGCTCCCCGGCCACCGCGTCATCCCAGGCCTGCAGCAACTGGGCGACCTTGGCGCGGGCGGCCACGGTCTCCGGCCAGGCGCCCGCGGGGGCCAGCGCCAGGGCCCGGTCCACGTGCGCGGAACCATCCAGGTGGGCGGCGCGGTCCGGGACGGCGCGGCGGGCCTGCTGCCTCAGCACGGCGGTCAGCAGCCACACCGCGAACGGCCCGACGGGCGCGTACGTGCTGTTGCCCAGGGTGATCACGCCGAGACCGGTGGCCGGGTGCCAGCGCATGTTGCTGCCGAAGCCGGGGTAGCCGCCGCTGTGCAGGACGACCCGTCCCCAGACCGGATCGTCCTCGACAAACAGCCCGAACCCGTAACTGCCGGTCGCCGAACTGCCCGGCATCGGCACGGGAAAGCGCGCACCGGTGCCGACCTGCGGAAGCTGCATCTCGCGCCGGGCCGAGCGGGACAGCGGGTGCGGGCCGCCGGCGTCCTGCGGGCCGGGCGGGAAGGCGGCGGCGAAGCCCGCGACCCAGACCGCGAGGTCCCGCACACAGCTGAACAACCCGCCCATCGGGGCGAACGCACCGCACGGGTCCGGGGCGATCTCCGACCATCCCCCGCCCGCCCGCCGGTGGCCGGCGGCCAGCTCGTCGGTGGCGAATTCGGCGGCCTCGAAGCCCGTGCGCGACATGCCGAGCGGGACCAGCAGCCGGGCCCCGATGAAATCCGGGTAGGGCATGCCCGAGACCGCGGAGATGACCCGGCCGAGGATCGCGTAGCCGAGGTTGGAGTATTCGAACCGGGTACCGGGCGCCCACGCGAAGCTGACGCCACCGGACAGGAACGCGGAGAACTCCGCCAGCGGCGTCCCCTGCTGCCGGTCCCCCCACGGGTCATCGGTGGGGAACCCCGCGGTCATGGTCAGCAGGTGCCGGATCCGGACCCGCTGCGCGTCGGGCGTGACCGCCGGCCAGCCACGGAGCTCGGGCACATAGTCTTCGGCCAGGTCATCCAGGCTGAGCGCGCCTTCGTCGCGGAGCGCCAGCACCGCCGAGGCGGTGAAGCTCTTCGTCATCGAGGCGATCCGGAAGACGGTCCCGGCGTCCGGCACGCCCCGGGCTCCCGGTGCGGCCCCGGCGCCCGGTATGCCCCCGGCGGGTGCGGCTCCGGCGGCCCGGCGCTGCCCGAATCCCCCGGCGTGGACGAGGCGGCCGCCCGCCACGACGCCGTACGCGATTCCCGGCTGGCCGCCGCGGCGGTAGTAGCTCTCGGCCAGGGCGTCCACCGCTTCCAGGTCCGCCGCCTCAAGCTCCACGCCGCGCGGCTCCGCCTCCGCCGTCATGCTCGCCTCCCAGCCATGCCCGCCTCCCGACACTCATCCAACTGCCTAGTGTCTCAGCCCGGGACGTTCCGCCCTTGCGCACCACACGACCCACTGGTTCGCTACGGAAAGTCAGGTAATTTCTGATGTTCCGCCCAGTCATGGCGCGTGCAATGATCGGTGTGTCCGGGGACGCTACTGGGGCGCCTCGAGACGGGAGGTTCGACGATGAATCCGCAGGCAGAAGGACCACGCCTGGCCGCTACCAATGAGCGGACCGCAGCAGCAGTCCCGACCACGGCGGCCGCCGATGGCCGTCCGCCCGCCGCTACGGGCGTGGCCCGGGGCGGCGCGCCGGAGCCGCTGTACGGCGGCGCGCCCGGACGGCGCGTAACCGTCCGGGACATCGCCGCCGCCAAGGCGCGCGGTGAGAAGTGGCCCATGCTGACCGCCTACGACGCGCTCTCCGCGCACATCTTCGACGAGGCCGGCATTCCGGTGCTGCTCGTCGGCGACTCGGCCGCCATGGTGGTATTCGGGCACGACACGACGATCCCGGTCACCCTCGATGACCTGATCCCGCTCACCGCCGCCGTCGTCCGGGGCACGAGCCGGGCCCTGGTCGTCGCCGACCTGCCGTTCGGCTCCTACCAGGCGTCGCCCGGCGACGCGCTGAAGGCCGCCGCCCGGTTCATGAAGGAGTCCGGCGCGCACGCGATCAAGCTGGAAGGCGGCCAGCGAGTGGCGCGCCAGGTCGAGGAGCTGGTCGCGGCCGGCATCCCGGTCATGGCCCATCTCGGCCTCACGCCGCAGTCGGTGCACGCGTTCGGCGGGTACCGGGTGCAGGGCCGCGGTGAGGACGGCGAGCGGCTGCTGCACGACGCCAAGACCCTGGAGGCGGCGGGCGCGTTCGCCGTGGTCCTGGAGTGCGTGCCCGCCTCGCTCGCGGCGCGGGTGACCCAGGCCCTGTCGATCCCCACGATCGGCATCGGCGCCGGCCCGGACTGCGACGCCCAGGTCCTGGTGTGGCAGGACATGGCCGGCCTGTCCCCGCGGACACCGAAGTTCGTCCGGAAGTACGCGGATGTGGCCTCGGTCCTGCACGAGGCGGCCTCGGCGTACGCTCACGACGTGGTGTCCGGCGCGTTCCCGGGCCCGGCGGAGTCCTACCGCTGAGCAGGAATCATAAGGATCCGATGTACGTACCCGCGCATTTCGCGGCCGACGACGGCCTGGTGGGCGAACTGCTCACCAGGCACGGCGCGGCCGACCTGGTGACGAACACGTCACAGGGGCTGCTGGCGACGATGCTGCCGTTCGTTTACGATCCCGCGGCCGGCTCCCGCGGCGCGCTGCTCGGCCACGTGGCGCGCAACAACAACCAGTGGCAGGTGCCGTCCATCGGCGAGTCGCTGGTCATCGTCCGGGGCGCGGACGCCTACATCTCGCCGGCCTGGTACCAGTCCACCGCCGAGCACGGCCGGGTGGTCCCGACCTGGAACTACATCACCGCGCACGTCTACGGCAGGCTCGTCGTCCACGACGACCCGGGGTGGGTCGAGGACCTCGTGCGCCGGCTCACGGCCAAGCACGAGGACGGCCGCGAGCAGCCCTGGTGGGTCGATGACGCGCCGCCGCCGTTCATCGCGGGCCAGTTGCGCGCGATCGTCGGCGTGGAGCTGGCCATCACGCGGATCGAGGCGAAGGCCAAGCTGAGCCAGAACCGGACGCAGGCCGACATCGACGGGGTGATCGCGGGCCTGCGCGCCGAGGGCCTCGACCGGAACGCGGACGACGTTGAGCGGGCCCGGCCGCCGGCGAAGTAGCGCCGCGCGGCCCGGTAACGCCCACGGCCCGGGGTGACGACCGCGATCCGGTGTGACCGGGCCCGGCCGTCACCTGGCGTTGATAGGCTACCGGCAGCACCCGGCAAGGCACCTTCCCGGCAGATCCCCCTTATCGCTGCCCAGATTTCAGGAGGCCCAGGCCCGTGAGTGACAGCGTGCCGCCCAGGCTCGACACCACCGTGCCGCACTCAGCCCGGATCTGGAACTACTGGCTGGGTGGCAAGGACAACTTCGCAGTCGACCGTGCCGCCGGGGAGCAGTTCCTGGCCACCTTCCCCGACATCGCCGTCATCGCCCGCGCCACCCGGGCGTTCATGAGCCGCGCCGTGGGGTACCTGGCCGGCGAGGTGGGCATCCGGCAGTTCCTGGACATCGGCACCGGCCTGCCCACCGTCGACAGCACCCACGAAATCGCCCAGCAGATCGCGCCGGAATCGCGGATCGTCTACGTCAACAACGACCCCGTCGTCTTGGTGCACGCCCACGCGCTGCTGCGCAGCACCCCCCAGGGCGCGACCGACTACCTCGATGCCGACCTGCGCGAACCCGAGGCGATCGTCGCCGGGGCCGCCAAGACGCTGGACTTCACCCAGCCCGTCGCGGTCCTGCTGCTGGGAATCATGGGGCACATCACCGACGACGGTCAGGCGCAGTCGATCGTGCGCCAGCTGATGGACCGGATGCCCCCGGGGAGCTACCTGGTACTCAGCGACGGCACCAACGTCATCCACGGCCCCAAGGGCGAGGCGGCCCAGGACGACTACAACGACAGCGGCGCGGAGCCGTACTGCCTGCGCAGCCCCGAGCAGATCGCCCGCTTCTTCGACGGGCTGGACCTCGTCGAGCCCGGCGTGGTCTCCTGCCCGCTATGGCGGCCCCCGGATAGCTCCCTCGGCAGTGCCGCCGAGATCGATGCGTTCTGCGCGGTCGCCCGCAAGCCCTGACCCCGGCCAGCCGCCGGCCCCGGCCGCCCCTCCACGTCGGCCCGGACCGACTCCTGACCGCACGCGTTATCCACCTGCTGCATTCTCCGCACGTGCCGCGAGCGTGATCCAGCTGCTCGAATGCGCCCCACAGCAGCGTCCGCGTTGCCTCGCTCTGTGCGCATGCGGAACAGTGCCCCAGTCCCGGCCACCTCGGCCAGGAACCCGGCCTCGGCGCCGGCCTAGCAGGTGACGGCTCGGCGATCGCAGCAGCTCGCATCGTAGCAGGCCGGGCCGGCCCGGAGCGCGAGACCGCGACGCACGGCACATCAGTCTAGATCAACGTAACGTAGACAACAGTCCCGTAAAAAAAAAAAAAAAAAAAAATAACCCTGAGCAGCCTTGGCCGGGCGCTGGAAACCGCTTTGGACACCCGAACGGCGAGGCCCTCTATCCGGCGGCGGACCGCAGCTGGGGCAGGACTTCCTTGCCGATCATCTCGATGGTCGCCATCGGCTCTTCCGACATCACCTGGATGGAGACGATGTCCGCGCCGACGTCGGTGACCAGCGGCCGGTAGGCGTCGATCAGCCCGGCCGCGTCCGGGACGCACGTGTAACTGCCGAGGACCTCGGACCGGTCCATCGCATCCGCCCGCGACCGGAGCTCGGCCGGGTCGGCGGTCTCCAGCCGGCCCGGGGCGCGCAGTCCGCGCATCGGCAGCAGGCAGGACCACGCGGCCTCGTCGCCGGCCGCCAGCACGGTCCACCGGGTGGCCAGGACCAGCTGCGAGCCGCCCCGCTCGGCGGCCGCGCGCCGGTACGGCTCGATGACCTTGGCCACCGTGTCCTCCGGCTGCTTGACGCTCGTGATCAGGCCGTCGGCGTACCGTCCCGCGAAGTCAGCCGACTTGGGGCCGCCGGCCGCCATCAGGACCGGCAGCGGCCCGACCGGCGGTGAGTACAGCCGCGCGGTCTCGGTCGTGTAGTACTCGCCGTCGAAGGAGACCTTCTCCCCCGCGAGGAGCCGGTGGATGATCTGCAGGGCCTCCTGCATGCGGCTCTGCCGTTCGGCGTATCCGGGGAACGGGAAGCCCAGGGGACGCTCGTTGATGGCCTCGCCGGTGCCCACGCCCAGCAGAAGCCGGCCGCCGGACAGCCGGTCCACGGTCGCCGCCATCTGGGCGACCAGCGCCGGGTGATAGTGGAACAGCGGGCAGGTCACGGCGGTCCCGAGCTGGACCCGCCCGGTCCGCGCCGCGACCGCGCCCAGCCACGACCAGACGAAGCCCGCCGCGGACGGGTCGTCGACCCACGGGTGGAAATGGTCCGAGCCGAGGACCATGTCGAAACCGGCTTCCTCGGCCGCCACCGCCTGTCCCACCAGCTCCTCGGGCTGGTAGGCCTCGTGACTGCACAGCCAGGCAAATTTCATGGGCCACCCGAATCTCGCGAGAACGTCCACCTGATCAGGACGCTACCAAAGCGCCCGGCCCCGCCCGCATCCGTACTCCGGCTCCGGCTCCGGTGACACGACGCTGCGCGCTCGCGTGATGACCATGCGAATTACCACCGGCTAGGGCACGATGGACATGTGAACCGGGACGAGGTAGCCGCGCTGCGGGCCGTGCTCGCGCCGACCGGGTGGCCCGAACGCGCCCGGGTTTTCGCGTACGCCCTGCGGACCTCGGCCCGGGTGCGCGGCGGGCTGCTCCTCGTCGGCACACCCGCCGACGAGCCGTGGCACCTCGCGGCCCACCTGGACGACGAGAGCCGCCTGTCCGGGATCGCCGAACTGGCCCCGACCCTCGTCCGCTGGAACGCCCCGGTGAACGCGCCCCCGCACCTGCGGGTCGGCCTGGAGCGCCTGGAAGCCGCGCGGCGCGGTGAGACGCTGTTCGTGGTCACGCCGGGCACCGCGCCCGCGCCGCTGCTGGAACGGGTCAGCGACGCCCGCCGGGGCGGGGCCACGATCCTGGCGCTGAACCAGGGCGACCGCGAGCTGGACGGGCTGGCGCACGAAACGCTGGCGGTACCGCCGGGCGGCACCTCGCCGGTGTCGTTCACGGTGGCCCAGCACCTGGTCAGCGTGGCGGCCGGGGAACGCGTCCCCGCCGCGGCGCGGCGTGCGGGAACGGCTGGCGCACCTGCTGGACGTGGTCAGCGGCCCGTCCGCCTAGCGCCGCACGCCCGGCGGGCGCCGCCCCCGGCGGGCCCGTGCGGCCCGGCCAGAGAGGGTCAGCTGTCCAGGCTGAGGACCATGGTGGGGCGCTCGATGACGTGGTCGGCGCGCAGCGGCCGGACGGCGGTGCCGATCGCGAAGAACTCGGTCGTGTGCGTGCCCCAGGTGTGGCTGTGCTGCCGCAGCTGGACTCCGACGATGCCCTCCGCGTGCAGCGCCTCGGCTTCGGCCTGCATCCGGCTCATGGCCAGCTCGCGCGCGTCGTAGAGGGCCTGGGTGAACTGCTCGATCTCGACGTTGCGGCCGATATTGCCGATCATGCTGCCCATCCGCTGGTGCGCGATGTGGTAGACGCAGGAGCCCATCACCATGCCGAGCGGGGCGTAACCGGCCCGGATCAGCGTCCAGAAGTCCTGCCCGGACAGGTCGGAGGTGAATGGCTGGTTCTTGTTGTTGCGCCACTGGGAGACGCCCCCGCCGCCGGCGCCCTCCTCGGCCTTGACCGCGGTGCCCACCGCGATGAACTCGGCGATATCGCTGCCGAACTCCTTCAGCTCCACGTCCAGCCGGACCCCGACGATCCCGTCCGCGTGCAGCGCGTCGGCCTCGGCCTCCATCCGGGTCATGGCCAGTTCCCGCGCGTGGTACATCGCCTGCGAGAGCACGTTGAGCTCCTGGTTCTTGCCCCACCGGCCGATCTGCAGGCCGACGTGGTAGATGGACGTGCCCAGCACCAGGCCGAGCGGGCGGAACCCGACCTCCCGGACGAGCAGGAACTCGTTCACCGACAGGTCCGAGGTGAAGATGCTGCCCGCGCGGCCCGGCTCGAGCTCGGCGAGCCGCCGCATGGCGTCCTGGGGAACTCCCGCCGTGCTCAGTTCGGTGGCGTTCTGGTCGGTCATCCGGCCCTCTCCTACGATCGTCCGATTCGCGTACGCGCGGCCTGCCGGCGCTGCGGGTCCAGGGATAGCACGGGGAGGCTGGGCTCGCGCTCGTGTCCCGGCCGGGCTCCGGCCCGCCTGCCCGCGCCGACGGCGCCGGTCCCCGCCTGTCCCGCGGAGAAGCGCGCGATCGAGGTGCCGATGATCGTCGCCTCCACGATGTGGTCACGCCGGCCTTCCTGCATGGGGCATTCACGCTCGCTGACGCGCATCTGCATGTCCGCGATCACGACGCCCTGGGCACCCAGCCGGCGGACATCCCGCTCGAGCTGGACCCGCGCGTCGTGCCGGGCTTCGTGCACCAGCTCGGTGTACCCGGCCACTTCGGCGTTCCCCGCGCCCCAGCGGGTCTGGCCGACCGTGAGCCAGTCGTCGTGCCGGGCCGCGACCGAGATACCGAGCACGAGACCGGCCGGGACCCAGCCGCGCATGATCAGCTTGGCGAAGTCCTGGCCGGACAGGTCGGAGGTGAACGGCGTCCTCGGCAGCGGCGCACCGGGAGCGCGCACCGCGGTCCCGATCGCCTTGAACTCCAGGCCGCCCGCCGGGAAGCGGCCGATGGACAGGTTCACGCCGACCACGCCGTGGCCGCCGAGGGCGGCGCATTCGGCGATCATCCGGTTGATCGCGGCATGCCGCGCGTCGTAGAGCGCCTGCACCAGCGGGGCGAAGGAGGTCATGCCGCCGCGGCTGGACACCTGCGTGACGGCGCGGTTCGGCCCGAACGAGGACGGGCCGCCGTAGTAGCCCGTCCAGGCGCCCGCGCAGCCGTACCCGCCGGTGTAACCCAGGTTGTAGACGGCCGCGCCGAGGACCTGGCCGACCGGCTCGAAGCCGGTGCTGCGGATCGCGGTGAACTCGTCGGCGGACAGCGCGGAACCCCACGTGCCGCTGCGCTGGATTTCCGCCATCCGCGCTTCGGCGGCCGGGGGCAGTCCCGACCGGCGCGGATCATTCGTCACGGCGCACCTTTCTCGCGGGTTACCCCACGATACTCTGGCCGCCCGCACGCAGAAACCGGCGTCATTTCGCCGCCGCCGGAAACCGGCGTCCCCCGGCCGCCGACGTCCGGGGAACGGCGTCATTCGCCGTCGTCGCCGTCCTGGGCGTCCCACTCCCGGTTCCGCTCCTGGACCAGTTCCAGGGCGCGGCTGGCTTCCTCCCTGGTGGCGTAGGGCCCGAGCCGGTCCTTGCCGGCGCAGCCGTCGTCGCCTTCGACCTGATGGTGCTTGAGGCAGTACCACCAGTGCTTGCCATCATCGTTCGCCATGGACATTAGACTCGCAGAGTATGGCGACCAAGCTCCACCCGGGCGGCCCTTCCGAGCTCCGCCCGGTTCCCCCGCAGATCCCGCGGCCCGAATACGTCGGCAAGAAGCGCCCGCGGCTGGGCGAGCCCGACGTCAAGGACGCCGCCACGATCGAGCGGATGCGGGTCGGCCGGCCGGATCGCGGCCCAGGCCCTGGCCGAGGTCGGGAAGCACGTCACCCCCGGCGTCACCACCGACGAACTGGACCGGATCGGGCACGACTTCCTGATCGAGCGGGGCGCCTACCCCAGCACGCTCGGCTACCGCGGCTACCCGAAGTCCCTGTGCACGTCGCTGAACGACGTGATCTGCCACGGCATCCCGGACGGCACCGTGATCCGCGACGGCAACATCGTCAACGTGGACATCACGGCCTTCATCGGCGGCGTGCACGGCGACACCAACGCGACGTTCTGCGCGGGTGAGGTCGACGAGGAGTCGCGGCTGCTCGTCGAGCGCACCCATGAGGCGATGATGCGCGGGATCCGGGCCGTGGCGCCGGGACGGCCGCTGAACGCGATCGGCCGGGTCATCGAGTCCTACGCCCGCCGGTTCAACTACGGGGTGGTCCGTGACTTCACCGGTCACGGCATCGGCACCACGTTCCACTCCGGCCTGGTCGTCGCGCACTACGACGACCCCGGCAACGACTTCGTGATGGAACCGGGGATGACGTTCACGATCGAGCCGATGCTGACCCTCGGCACCATCGACTACGACATCCTGGCCGACAACTGGACGGTGGTCACCAAGGACCACAAGCGGACCGCCCAGTTCGAGCACACCGTCCTGGTCACCGACAGCGGCCACGAAATCCTGACGCTGTGTTAGCCCGGGGGGCAACACCGTCCGGGGGGCGCCCCCCTGGACCCCCCGATTCCCGCTGCGGTACCGGCCGTACACCGGCCGCTCGCCGGGCCGGAGACCCGGACTCGCTGTGCTGGCCCGGGGGGGCGACCCCCCGGAGCCCCCCGCTGCGCCCCGCGCCCCGCTGCGGTAACTCGCCGACACACCG
Source organism: uncultured Actinomycetes bacterium (assembly GCA_963808295.1). Lineage (GTDB taxonomy): Bacteria > Actinomycetota > Actinomycetes > Streptosporangiales > Streptosporangiaceae > Bog-532. The sequence goes on from CAWEFP010000015.1 coordinate 40,920, forward strand.
GCCGCTCGCCGGGCCGGAGACCCGGACTCGCTAGCCGGTAACGATCGCCTGTCCGTAACCTGCGGTGGATTTTTTAGCCGAACGGGCCGCGGTGGGACTACAGCGGCCCGTTCGGGTTTTCCTTGCTCGGGTTGTTAGGCGTCGCGCTTGCGGAAGAGGATGAAGCCGGCGATCAGGAGGGCCGCGGTGTAGGCGCAGAAGATCCCGAACTCGCCCCAGGAGGAGAACTCGTGCGCCTGCTGCCGCGGGTTCCAGATGGCCAGGCCGCCCTCGGACGGCAGCCACCGCATGATGTCGTTGGTCCAGGAGTTGGGCAGGAAGTTCACGATGATCGGCAGCACGAACAGCAGCCCGATCGCGGTGCTGATCGCCGCCGCCGTGTGCCGGACGAGGGCACCGATCCCGAAGGCGAACAGGCCGCACACGGCCAGGAACAGCCCGCCGCCGATCACGGCGCGCAGCACGTTCGGCGCGCCCAGCGTGGTCTCGATGTGCTTGCTGGACAGCAGGGCCTGGCCGAGGAAGAACGCGGCGAAGCTGGTGATCAGCCCGATAACGAGCGCGACCACCGCGAACACCAGCGCCTTGGCCAGGAAGAAGGTCCCGCGCCGCGGCATGGCCGTGAGCGAGGTCCGGATCATGCCGGTGGAGTATTCGGCGGTGACGGTCAGTGCGCCGAGCACGACGATGACGAACTGGCCGAAGTACAGGCCCACCAGGCTGTTGCGCGCCGCGTTGAAGGTGGCGCGGTCGGCCGGTGACGCCTGGTTCCAGTGCGCCGCGGTCAGCGAGGTGATCAGCGCGCCGAGGCCGACGCACACCACGAACAGCACCAGCATCGTCCAGTAGGTGGAGCGCACCGAACGGATCTTGGTGAACTCCGAGCGCAGCGTGCCGGTCAGGCCCGCGCGGCCGGACGGGGCGGGCAGCGCCGACAGGCTGGTGCCCTCAGTGGTGACCGTGGCCATGTCAGCTCATCCTCCCCGCGCGGGCCTGCTCGGTTTCGGTGGCCGCGGGCTGGCCCGCGGCCACCGCGCCCGATGCGGCGGCCCGGGACCCGCCGGGCCCGCCGGACCCGCCGGGCCCGTCCGGCCGGGCCCCGGCGTGGTACTCCACGCTGTCCGCGGTGAGCTCCATGAAGGCCTCCTCCAGGGACGCGCGGGCCTGGGAAAGCTCGTGCAGCCGCACCCCGGCCTCGAACGCGACGTCGCCGACCCGTTCCGTGGGCAGGCCCTGGACGAGCAGTGACCCGTCACCGTTACTGGTCGCGGTGCCCCCGGCCGCGGCGACGGCCTTGGCCATCGCGTCGATCTGCGGGGTGCGGACCCGGACGGTCTCGGTCGAGTTCTCCGCGATGAACTTCTCGATCGTGGTGCTGGCGATCAGCTTGCCCCGGCCGATCACGATGATGTCGTCGGCGGTGTTCTCCATCTCCGACATCAGGTGGCTGGAGACGAACACCGTGCGGCCCTCGGCCGCCAGCGCCTTCATCAGGTTGCGGATCCAGCGGATGCCCTCCGGGTCCAGCCCGTTGACCGGCTCGTCGAACATCAGCACGGACGGGTCGCCGAGCAGCGTCCCGGCGATGCCGAGCCGCTGGCCCATGCCGAGGGAGAAGCCCTTGGACCGCTTCTTCGCCACCTCGGTCAGGCCGACCAGCGCCAGCACCTCGTCGACCCGGCGCCGGGGGATGTTGTTCGTCTGGGCCAGGCACAGCAGATGGTTGTAGGCGCTGCGCCCGCCGTGCACGGCCTTCGCGTCCAGCAGCGCGCCGACCTCGCGCATCGGGTTGTCCAGTGCGCGGTACTGCTTGCCGTGCACCGTGACCGATCCGGCGGTCGGGTAGTCCAGGCCGAGGATCAGCCGCATGGTGGTCGTCTTGCCGGCCCCGTTCGGGCCAAGAAACCCGGTCACTTTGCCGGGTGCCACGCTGAAGGAGAGGTCGTCGACGGCGAGTTTCTCGCCATATCTCTTGGTGAGGCCCCGTACCTCGATCATTAATAATCCCTTCATGCCCTGAGCACGCCCGTGGCCGGGCATGGGTTATTCTCCCGCATCTTGCGCCAGCGGTCTGCCGCCCGCGATGGTATCCACGGTAAGCGCTGGCGGTGATCCCGGCGGAGTGCCGACCCTCCACAGGGTGTCATGACAGATGTCATGGGGCATCGGCCTGGAGGGTGATTCCGGCATGCACCTACCGGCTGATTTCGCCGCCAGGCCGGGCGCGCGCGTGCACGCTGACCGTGTAGCCGGCGCTGCGGTTGATGACCCGGTGCAGCTGGCCGCTCCCGTGCACCCGTATCCGGCCCGGCAGCAGCGGCGTCGTGGCGACGCCGCATTCGCCGATGGCCTGCTCGGTGACCTCCCCCGCAATGACGGTCACCACTTCGCACCCGCAGTCGCCGCCGTCGTCCGTCCAGCCGCACTGCGCCGAGGGCGGGATGATCATGAGCCAGGCCTCGGCCGGGCCATCCGCCGGGATGCTCACGCGCACGGGCCGTTCCGGGTCGAACCGCACCAGCCCGGACCACCGCTGCGGGGCGGCCGTGATCAGCCGCAGCTGGCGGGCCAGCTCACCGACCGTCGGGACCGCCCCGGACGACGGCCCGGCGGCGGTGGCCGGGCCGGCCGCGGGCCGATCGGGGAAGCGGGCCGGCCCGGGGCCGATGAGCTGGGCGATTTCCGGGGCGACGGAAACGTCGAGGTTCACGAAATCCAGTCCTTCAGGTGGTGTCCGGGGGGATACCCCGGCCAGCGCCGGGGTGCCGGGGTGTGATCACCCGGCGACGGCGTGTGCCAGGACTGGCCGATCGGACCGTGCCCTCAGGGAGGGGCCCTCAGCGAGGGCGGGCGATCATCGGGTCAGCGCGGCAGGCGGCCGTCAGCGACACGAAGGACAGTGACCGCGCGCGCCCGTCGCCGCGCGGCGTGAATCGCTGCGGCGGGGCAGGGAGAAGCGGTCGTCCACGGTATCTAGCACAGCGCATCCCGGCCGCGCTGTCAAACTGCCGCCGCTCCGGGCCGTTCCCGCGATGGCGCTCACACTGCCTCCACGGCCCGTACGGGCAATCAAGTTGGTGCCTGCGCGCGCACCTAAAACGTGACGGCGGGGCATGTTGCCTGACATACATGGACAGAGGGACATACATGGACAGAGCAAGATGTCGTCAAGAGGGGGCGGGGATCTAAATGTTCCTAACTTCACGTGATGCTGCGGGGTCCCGGCCGGGGTCACGTGAATACCTTGAAGCCGTTTAACAAGCCCATGTCCCGCCGCTGCCGCTGAGTCGTGGACGTCAGCGGGCTGGCGGCGCGGGCAACGAGACCGGGATTAGCGAGCCGGCTCAGGCCGAATCGTCACGAAACGATGATGGAGGAGAAGTCGATGCAGGGCGGAAACATGAAGAACCGCGTCCTCACTGCGCAGGCGCTCCCGCTTTGGCTACCTAACGCTCCCGCTTTGGCCACGCAACACTGTCCGTTTTGGTCACTCTTGTCACGTTTAGTGGCGAGATGTCCCATCTCGGCTTAGGATGACCGTGTCCAACGCCGGCCCTCAAAGGGGAGGATGCAATGATTTCACGGAAGCCGAGGAAGCTCGTTCTGGCGAGGGAGCGGCTTCAGGCGCTGACGCCCGCGGAGCTGACCGAGGTCAGCGGCGGTTGGAAGCCGCCACCGCAAGCACCATCACCGCAAGCACCGCAAGCACGGCCACTAGTAGTGCCGGGAAGGGGCCGGCGGGCGGAGCGGCATGCTCTGTCGGTCGGCCTCTTCGCGTCAGGCCGCGCAGCTTCCCGGTGGCAGGCCGACCGCAAGGCACGCCCGCATCGGCTAGCGTGGCTGTTGTTTCGTGCCTGCTGGGCCGGGGAATGGGCAACTGCGGCCGGATCGCCTCCGGCAGCGGCCCGGCATCGCGAGGTTAGCTGATGACCGACCCAGCCCTGATCTTTCGTGAGGAGGCGCTGCGCAGCCGTGAGGCCCAGCCGCCTCCCGGCGGAGCGACGCGGGCGAGCCCGCGGTGGATCGCGGGGGCGTACTGGGCACTGTTGGCCTTGGCGGCAGCCGGCCTGACCGCAGGCGCGCTGGTCCGGGTCGGGGAGGTGGCCCGGGGCCCGGCAGTGGTTCGCGAGGGGGCCGTGGAGGCTGTGGTGCCGGCCGTCTTCGCGTCTGACCTGCATCCGGGCATGCCGCTTGAGCTGGCGCTGCCGGGCCGCCGTCCGGTGACCCTCGCGGTCACGGCCACCGGGCCGGAGGTGGCAGGCGCGGCGGCTGCGAGCAGCTTGCTGCGGACGGCCGTCAGCGGGGCCGACTCGGCTCCGGGGGCGCTGCTCGTAGTGCGGGCAACCGCGCCGCAGCGCGTGGCCGGAGGGGCGGCGGGAACCGCATCGGTTCAGGTGGGCTCGCAGCGGCTGATCGTCGCGCTCGTGGCGGGCCTGGTATCGGGTGCCGCCGATGGGTAGGGCCGTTCCCTACGTGGCGCAGCTTGGGCTGGCGGACTGCGCGGCCGCCTGCGTGGGCATGACTCTGGCCTATCACGGACGGTACGTCCCCCTGGAAGATCTGCGGGAGGCGACTGGCACCGGGCGGGACGGCACGGACGCGGGCGGGATCCTCGCGGCCGCCCGCCGGTACGGTCTGACGGCACGGGCCGTGAAGGCAGACATTGACGACCTCGCCTGTCTGCCTCGGGGATCGGTCCTGCACTGGGAGTTCGACCATTTCATCGTGTTCGAGAAGGTCACTAGGAAGGGCGTCGCGGTGGTGGACCCGGCCGTGGGACGCCGGACCGTTCCCGCCGCTGCGTTCGGCAAGTCCTATACCGGTGTGGCGATCATCCTGGAGCCTGGCGCCGATTTCATCCGTGGCGGGAAGGCCCACGCTAGCCCTTACCGCTACCTGCGGCCCATCCTCGGGCAGGGCGTCCTGGCCCGCCGTGTCGTGGTCCTGTCGGTCCTGCTGCAGCTCCTCGCGCTGGCCGTCCCGCTGTTCACCGCGGTCGTCGTCGACCGCATCGTCCCGGACGGCGACCGGCACCTGCTGGTGATCCTGACGGTGGCGATGGCTGCGGTGACCGGGTATTACTTCCTCGTCTCCCTGGTCCGCGCCCATGTCCTGCTGCACCTGCGCACGCACCTGGACCGGCAGCTCACGACCGGGTTCGTCCGCCATCTGACCGACCTTCCGTACGCGTTCTTCCTCAGCAGGTCCGCCGGTGACCTGATGATGCGGCTGCAGAGCAATGCCACCGTCCGGGAGATCCTCACCGCAGGATCCCTGTCGGCGATCCTGGACGGTGGCATGGCCACCATGTACCTTGTCTTGCTGCTGGTGATCAGCCCGCCGCTCGGCGTCCTGGTCCTCGGGCTCGGCGCGGCGCAGGTGACCGTGATCATCCTCGCGCGCCGCAAGAACCAGCGCCTCATGAAGGAGAGCCTGGAAGCCGAGGCGCGCTCGGAGAGCTATGCTTACCAGCTACTGGCCGGGATCGAGGATCTGAAGGCGGCCGGTGCCGAGGACCGCGCCGTGGAGCACTGGTCCGGCCTGTTCGCCAGGGAGATCGAGGTCGCGCTCGGCAGGGGGCGGCTGAGCGCGCTGGTCGACTCGGTCACGGCGGCCCTGCAGCTGGCGTCACCGCTGGCCCTGCTCGCCGTGGGTGCGGTGCTGGTGCTCCAGGGCAAGCTCAGCCTGGGCGCCATGCTCGGCCTCGCCGTGCTCGGGGCTGGCTTCCTCGAGCCCCTCGCTCTGCTGGTCACCACCGGGCTCGAGCTTCAGCTCCTCAGCAGCTATATGGCCCGGATCAACGACGTGCTCGACACGCCGAAAGAGCAGCAGGGGCGCGCCGTCCGGCCCGCCGGTCGGCTCAGCGGCCACATCCAGGCCGAGGGTGTGTCGTTCCGGTACAGCTCCCTCGCCCCGCTGGCCGTGGACGGCGTCTCGGTCCAGATCCGGCCGGGCCAGCTCGTGGCGATCGTCGGCCGCTCAGGGTCGGGCAAGTCAACGCTGGCGCGGCTGCTGCTGGGGCTGTATGAGCCTGAGGCGGGATCCGTCCGCTACGACGGGACCGATCTGCGCGAGTTCGAGGCCCGCTCCGTACGCCGCCAACTCGGGATCGTGACGCAAGGGTCCTATGTCTTCGGGACCAGCGTCCGGGACAACATCGCTCTGAGCGCTCCTGGCCTCGCCCAAGACTATGTGGTGCGCGCCGCCCGGCTTGCCTGCATCGACCAGGACATCGACGCAATGACCATGGGGTATGCGACAATGCTGGTAGAAGGCGGCGCCTCGCTCTCGGGCGGGCAGCGCCAGCGGCTGGTCCTGGCCCGGGCACTCGCCCAGCGGCCGTCGATTCTCCTCCTCGACGAGGCCACCAGTGCCCTCGATGCCGTGACTGAGGCAGCGGTCTACCGGAACCTGGCCTCCCTCGGCTGCACCTGCATCGTGATCGCCCACCGGCTGAGCACGGTCAGCCGTGCCGAGACGATCGTGGTCATGGACAGCGGCAGGGTCGTCGAGCAGGGAACCCACCATGAGCTGCTCGCGCGCGGAGGCTTCTACCAGGAGCTGTTCTCCGGGCAGGTCCAGCCGGTAGAGCATTACTCCAGCCATATTGAGGACCCTGGTGGTTAATTCCAAGGGGATCTGGGCTCGCCCGGCGTAGCATACCTGCTCTGGGTCTTGTTTTCCGGATGATCGGTCTGCGGCGTCTGTGGCGGGTGTGAGACAGGAATGTAGGTGACTGGCCGGTAACCTGTGCTGGCCTGGATCGTCTGAATGGCCTCGACCGTGGGCTGGAAGGGCTTCCTTTGTGGTCGGGCGCGGCGTGGTGGGGTCGGTCAGGCGGCGGCGTCGTGCAGGGTCTGCAGGGCCTGTCTGGTGTTCCCGGCGGTGGCGCCGTCGCGGGACCAGGCGGCGGCGCACAGGGCGCGCAGGCCGTCGATCCTGGTCCCCCGGCCGGACAGTTCCAGCTCGCCGCCGTCGTCCGCCCAGCGGGCCGTCCAGCCGCCGCAGCCGAACGCGCCCGCCTCGGAGCTGACCGCTGGCTGGGGCTCAACCAGGCCGGACAGATCGTCGGCCACGTAGGTGGGCCGCTGGTGCGGGGGCGCGAGCACCGCTTCGGCGGGGCCGGTCACGCCGGTCAGCACCAGCAGGCTGTCGACGTCCACCCGCTGTGCGGCCTCGATGTCGGTGTCGAGCCGGTCGCCGACCACCAGCGGATGGCGCGCCCCGGTCCGGATCACCGACTCCTCGTGCAGCGGCGGCTCGGGCTTGCCCGCGATCAGCGGCTCGCGCCCGGTGGCGGTACTGATCACCTGCAGCAGCGAGCCGTTGCCGGGCTGGCGCCCGTGCGGGCCGGGCAGCGTGCGGTCGGCGTTGGTCCCGACGAACAGCGCGCCGGCCGCGACGGCCAGGCCGCCCTCGGCCAGCAGCGGGTAGCTGATCCCGGGCGCGTAACCCTGGACGACCGCCGCGGGCCGGTCCGCCGCGGTGGACACCGGCCGCAGCCCGCGCTCCCGCACCGCGACCCGCAGCCCCATGCCCCCGATGACGAGGACCGGAGCCCCGGCGGGGAGCCGCTCCGCGAGCAGCCGCGCGGCGGCCTGCGCGGAGGTGACGACATCCTCGGGCGCGGCCGCGATGCCGAGGCCGGTCAGGATCTGCGCCACCGCGGCCGGCGTGCGGTTCGCGTTGTTCGTGACGTAGGCGAGCCGCATGCCTTCCCCGGCGGCTTTGCGCAGCGCCTGGCTCGCGCCCGGTATCGCGTTGCCGCCGATGTACACGACTCCGTCGAGGTCCAGGAGGGCGACGTCATAGGACCGGCAGAGTGGCTCCTCGCTGGCCCGGGGGGCGGGCGCGCTCAATCGTCCTCCCGCTCGGTGGTCCCGGCGTGGCCTGCTGCGGGCCGGGAGTGCAGCGTAGCGCGCACCGCGAGCAGGGCCCTGGTGTAGTGCTGCGCGTCGGGCCGCATGGCGGCGGCGAGCGCCAGGTACTCGGCGGCGGACGCGGGATCCCCGGACCGCGCCAGCGACAGGCCCAGCCCGAAATGGGCGTAGTCGTCGGCGGGGCTGGCCTCCACGATCAGCCGGAAGTTGTCGGCCGCCTCGCTGTAGCGCCGGGCGTCGAACTGGGCGCGGGCCAGGGCCTCCCGGACGCTGCGGGAGCCGGGCTCGGCCGTCGCGGCGCGCTCCAGGATCTGCGCGGCCGCCGCCGGGCTGCCCCGGCTGAGCAGTTCGAGCCCGCGCTGGTACCAGGCATGCGGGTCGCCCTGCGGGCCCTCTGGCCCCTCCGAGTCAGAACGATCAGGCCCTTCGCCGCCCGGCCGGGAATCCCGGATACCGTTTGGTCCTTCTGACATGTGTGCAGACCCTTCCCTCCGACCCTCAGCCAGCGCGCGGGGGTTCCGGCCTCGCGCTGGCGCCCTTTCGTGGGGTTCGCTACGCCGCTGACCGGGTGAGCGGCATCGCGAACGTCACCTCCCCACCGTATGACGTCATCGGCCCGGGCACGGTGGAGCGTCTGCTGGAAGCCGAGCCGCACAACGTTGTCCGTCTGATCCTGCCCGGCGCCGGATCCGCGCAATCACCGCGCGGCGCCGAGGCCAGCCGGCTCGCCGCGCGCGACCTGTGCGACTGGCTCGACTCGGGCGTGCTGGTGCGTGATCCGCGGCCCGCGTTGTACGCCTACGAGCAGAGCCTGCCCGCGGGCGGCGACGGTACTCCCGGATGGCAGGTCGTCCAGCGTGGGCTGGTCGGCGCACTGCGGCTCGTTCCGGCTGATGCGCCGAGCGTGCTGCCGCACGAGGACGTGATGCCCGGACCGGTGGCGGGCCGGCGTGAGCTGATGGAGACGACGCAGGCCAACCTGGAGCCGATCTTCCTGCTGTATGACTCCGGCGACGGGGGCCCGGGCGGGGCGACGCGCCTGGTCGACGAGGTGGCGGCGGCGAGGGAACCGCTGCTGTCCGCGGTGACCGACGACGGGACGCGGCACCGGATCTGGGCGCTGACCGACCCGGCGGAGCACGCGACTCGTGGCGTCCGACCTGGCGGCGCGCAGTGCGCTGATCGCCGACGGGCATCACCGCTACGCCGCCTACCGCGAGATGCAGGACCGTGCGCGGGAGGCCGGCCGCGGCGGCGGCCCGTGGGACTTCGGCCTGGCGTTCCTCGTCGACTCGGCGGCGTACCCGCCGCGGATCGGCGCCATTCACCGGGTGATCCCGGCGCTGACGCCCGCGCGGGCGGCCGAGATGGCCAAGGGCGCGTTCGGCGTGCGGCCGGTCCCGGGAAGGCCTCGACGACGCGGTGCGCATGCTGGCCCGCGCCGGGCAGGACGGCCCGGCGTTCCTGCTCACGGACGGCGCCGAGCAGTACCTGCTCACCGATCCGCACCCGGACCGGCTGGCCGAGGCCATGCCGCCGGATCATTCGGCGCGCTGGCGGAGCCTGGCGGCGTCGGTGCTCCGCGAGCTGCTGATCAAGAGCGCGTGGGGGCTGCCGGACGCCGACCCGGAGGTGGTCGTCGTGCCGGGCGACGCCGCCGCGGCGGTCGAGGCGGCCCGGGAGGCGGGCGGTACCGCGGTCATCTGCAACCCGGTATCCGCCGCCGACGTCCGTGCGGTGGCCGAGAACGGGGAGCGGATGCCGCGCAAGTCCACGTCGTTCGGGCCCAAGCCGCGCACCGGGCTCGTGCTGCGGACCTTCGCGGCCTGCTGACCGGACCTCGCGGCCTGCTGAGACACCGGCCCGGCCGCCTGAACGACTGCTTTGCGACAATGGGCGGATGAGCGACGAAGCGGGCAGCACGCAGGACGGCGGCGCCGGCCGCACGGCCGGCATCACCGCGCTCGGCCACGAGGTGTTCGGGATCGATACCCGGATGGCCGGTTACCGCGGGATCACCGCCGGCTACCTGATCCGGGCGGACCGGCCGTGCCTGGTGGAAACGGGCACGGCGCCGTCCGCGCCGGTCGTCCGCGACGCGCTCGCCTCGCTCGGCGTGGGACCGGACGACCTGGCCACGGTCGTGGTCACGCACATCCATCTGGACCACGCGGGCGGGGTCGGCGACATCGCGAAGATGTTCCCTTCGGCGCGGGTGGTCGTGCACACCAAGGGCGCGCGGCACCTGGCCGACCCGTCCCGCCTGATGGCCAGCGCGCGGATGGTGTACGGGGACGCCCTCGACACGCTGTTCGGGACGCTGGCGCCGACGCCCGCGGAGCGGATCGAGACCGTGGCGGACACCGGGGTCGTCGATCTGGGCGGCGGCCGCCGGCTGGACAGCCACTATTCACCCGGGCACGCCAAGCATCACGTCGGCCTGCTCGACTCCGCCAGCGGCGACCTCTACGTGGGCGACGCGGCGGGGGTTTACCTGCCGGAGACCGGCGACCTGCGGGCCGCCACGCCCCCGCCGGATTTCGATCTCGATGTCGCGCTGGCGTCGCTGCGGCTGTTCGGCGCGCTGCGCCCCGAGCGACTGCTGTTCAGCCACTACGGGCCGCTCGGCGAGGTGGCTCAGACGCTGGAACGTTCGGCCGAGGAGATCAGAGTCTGGGTGGAGGAGACCCGCAAGGCGCACCGCGCGGGCCTCGACCTGGACCACGCGGTGGCCATGGTGCACGAGCGCACCAAAGACCGCTACAAGGGACTGCGGGACAGCGGCGACGGGGGCGACGGGTACGTGGGCGAGAAACTGATGAAGCTCACCGGCACCGAAGCCAACGTCAGCGGCATCATGGACTGGCTCGACAAGACCGGCGATCCGGCCGCCCGCCACTGAGGCGGCGGCTCGCTCAGCTCTTGTCCCGCTCAGCTGTCCCCGGGTCCGCGGTCCGGGCCGGCGTTCCGGTGGCCGGCGGGTCCGGTCGCCGGACGGGCCGTCGCCGGAGGGGTCAAGATCTTCCACCGTGATCCCCTCCAGGTTCGCCAGCCGCTCGGCGGCGTCGGTGTCCCCGTCCGGGTCGGCCGCCGCGGCCCGCGCGAACCAGTCCCGGGCGTCCTCGGTCCGGCCCGCCTCCAGCAGGGCGTCGGCGTAGGCGTAGAACAGGGACGCGGACCAGGGCCGAACCCGCCCATCGGTGAGTTCGGGTACCTGGAGCACGACCACGGCCGCGTCCGGGTGACCCTGGTCCCTTCTGATCCCGGACTCGACGATGAGCAGCTCGATCTGGCCGGCCCGGCCGAGCGTGGCCGCTTCGGCACCGTGGACCAGGGCCAGCGCGCGATCGAGCCGGCCGAGGGCGCGTTCCGAATCGGCCATCATCGGCAGATACGTCTCCCGGCCCGTGAGCCGCCGTGCCGCACGCAGTTCGGAGAGGGCCTCGGCCCATTTGCCGATCCGGTAGGCGGCCACCCCGGCGACCTCGCGGACGAGGCCGACCCGGGCCGCGAGGTCGCGGGCCACCCGCGCCTGCGCGTAGGCCCGCTCCGGATCCTCCTCCAGTTCCGCGGCGACCAGGCGCCGGGCCACGCTGTCGGCCAGGTCGGCGGGCAGCGTCCGCAGTTCGGCGCGGGCGTCCGGCTGCAACTGGTCGGCGGTCACATCGCCGGGGATCGGCAGAGCTCCGCTGCGGCCGGCGCCGGCGCCGTGCGGGCCACGTGACCGTGGTCCTGCGTGCGCGGCGCCGCCCCGGTCGTACCGGCCGGGCTGTTCGGGACCCCGGTCGTACCGGCCGGGCTGTTCGGGACCCCGGTCATACCGGCTGGGGCGTTCTGGCCGGCCGCCGGCTCCCGCGCTGCGGCGCGGTGCCGGGCCTGCGCCGCGATCCCGGTCCCGGTCCGGACGGGCGGCACCGGAAGCGCCACTGCGTCCCGGACGGTCCGCGCTGGGCCCGCTTCTCCACTCCGGCCGGCCGGTATTGGGCCTCCCGCCCCGCTCCGGACGGCCGGGATCGGGCCTGCCACCGCGGTCCGGACGGCCGGCGTAGGGCCTCCCACCCTGCTCGGGACGGCCCGCGTAGGGCCTCCCGCTCCGCTCCGGCCGGTCAAAACGTTCGCTATCAGCGCGGTCGCGGCCGTCAGGACCCGGGCTCCCAGCACGCTCCGGGCGATCAGCGTTCTGCCTTCCGCGGCGCTCGGGACGCTCAGCGCCCGGCCGCCCGCTACCCGGTGGGCGGCCGAAACTGGACCTCCCGCCACGCTCGGGCCGGCCTGCGCCGTCCCGGTCGGGCCGTTCGTCGCCGGGCCGTCGCGGCCGGACGTCTCCCGTCCCGCCGCGCGCTCCCGCCGTGGGACGCGCCGCTCCCGTGCCGCGCGGCCCGCCGGCGGCGCGTGGTCCCCCGCTGCTCCGCGGGCCGCCGTGCTCCGCGGGCCGCAGCCTCCGGGGGCCGCCGCCGGTCCGGGGGGCCGCCGCCGGCCCGCGGCCGGGATCCGCCGCCGGTCCGCGCTGAACCTTCACCGCTTCCCGGATCCACTCCCCGGCGGTCATCGGGGCGGGGGTTACCGTCCGGGCGCGGCCGCCCGCCGCCCAGGCGGCCCGCCGGAGCGTTCCTCCCGCCAGGAGCACCGCGGTCGGCGGGAGCAGCACGGTCGGCGCGAGCAGCACGGCTGCCATAGCTGCTACGGCCACCGGAAGCACCGCGGTCGGCCGAAGCAGCACGGCTGCCATAGGTACTACGGCCGGCGGGAGCAGCACGGCCGGCGGGAGCAGCACGGCCACGGATGCCCCTCGACTGCCATACGCGCCGCCGCCAGCGGCACCGCGGCCGCCAGAGCCGTCCTGCGGCCGCCCGCGGGTCTCCGCCTCGCCGTTCCCGCGCTTAGCCTGGCCGGGGCCGCCACGCGCCCACCGCGGGGCTTCCGGCCGGCGCCGCGGCGCGGGCCGCGGCCCGCCGCGCCACTCGGTCACGGTGCCACCTTTCCACGAATCACTGAAGCTAGCTAGCGCGGCCATCAGGGCGTCCGGGCCGTTGGCCGACCGCCGCTCCTGCCACAAAAAGAAGGAGGCTGCTCAACCCCATAGGGGAGCAGCCTCCTTCAAAATATGCCCGGCGGCGTCCTACTCTCCCACGCAGTCCCCCGCGCAGTACCATCGGCGCTGAAGGGCTTAACTTCCGGGTTCGGAATGGGACCGGGTGTTTCCCCTTCGCTATGGCCGCCGAAACACTATTGAGATGTAAGTCGGCACGGGGAACACTCCCCGGCCTACCGGCCATTTCTGGCCGACTGGTTCCCGACCGCACCTCGGGAACCGCACAGTGGACGCAAACAAGATCCCCACAAAGATAGAAGCCAAGCCTCTCGGCCTATTAGTACCGGTCAGCTCAACACGTTGCCGTGCTTCCACCTCCGGCCTATCAACCCAGTCGTCTAGCTGGGGGCCTTACCGGGTTAACCCCGAGGGAGACCTCATCTTGAGGCGAGCTTCCCGCTTAGATGCTTTCAGCGGTTATCCCTTCCGAACGTAGCCAACCAGCCGTGCTCCTGGCGGAACAACTGGCACACCAGAGGTTCGTCCGTCCCGGTCCTCTCGTACTAGGGACAGCCCCTCTCAAGTCTCCTGCGCGCGCAGCGGATAGGGACCGAACTGTCTCACGACGTTCTAAACCCAGCTCGCGTACCGCTTTAATGGGCGAACAGCCCAACCCTTGGGACCTACTCCAGCCCCAGGATGCGACGAGCCGACATCGAGGTGCCAAACCATCCCGTCGATATGGACTCTTGGGGAAGATCAGCCTGTTATCCCCGGGGTACCTTTTAGCCGTTAAGCGACGGCGCTTCCACATGCCACCGCCGGATCACTAGTCCCAGCTTTCGCTCCTGCTCGACATGTCTGTCTCACAGTCAAGCACCCTTGTGCACTTACACTCGACACCTGGTTGCCAACCAGGCTGAGGGTACCTTTGGGCGCCTCCGTTACCTTTTGGGAGGCAACCGCCCCAGTTAAACTACCCACCAGACACTGTCCCTGATCCGGATCACGGACCCAGGTTAGATATCCAGAACGACCAGAGTGGTATTTCACCGATGACTCCACAGACACTAGCGTGCCTGCTTCACAGTCTCCCACCTATCCTACACAAGCCGACCCAAACACCAATGTCAAGCTGCAGTGAAGGTCCCGGGGTCTTTCCGTCCTGCTGCGCGTAACGAGCATCTTTACTCGTAGTGCAATTTCGCCGGATCCGTGGTTGAGACAGTGGGAAAGTCGTTACGCCATTCGTGCAGGTCGGAACTTACCCGACAAGGAATTTCGCTACCTTAGGATGGTTATAGTTACCACCGCCGTTTACTGGCGCTTAAGTTCTGAGCTTCGCAACCCGAAGGTCACTAACCCGTCCCCTTAACGTTCCGGCACCGGGCAGGCGTCAGTCCGTATACGTCGTCTTGCGACTTTGCACGGACCTGTGTTTTTAGTAAACAGTCGCTTTCCCCTGGTCTCTGCGGCCACGCCCAGCTCAGAGAGCACGTCTCTTCACCGGACATGGCTCCCCTTCTCCCAAAGTTACGGGGATAATTTGCCTAGTTCCTTAACCACGGTTCATCCGATCGCCTTGGTATTCTCTACCTGACCACCTGAGTCGGTTTAGGGTACGGGCCGCTTAGATGCTCGCCGCGAGGCTTTTCTCGGCAGCATGGGATCACTCACTTCGCCAAAATAGGCTCGGCATCAGGTCTCAGGCTTGTGACGTGCGGATTTGCCTACACGCCGCCCTACACCTTTACTCCAGGACAACCATCGCCTGGTAGAGCTACCCTCCTGCGTCACCCCTTCGGCTTGCCTACTACCGGTCTGGGTCGCAAGCTCGGCCAGATCCTCCCGAAGGAAGACCGGCGTTGCGTGCTTAGCATCGCCAGGTTCGGCATGGGCGCATCTACGCGGGTACGGGAATATCAACCCGTTGTCCATCGACTACGCCTGTCGGCCTCGCCTTAGGTCCCGACTTACCCTGGGCGGATTAGCCTGCCCCAGGAACCCTTGGTCATTCGGCGGAGGGGTTTCTCACCCCTCTTTCGCTACTCATGCCTGCATTCTCACTCGTGTAGCGTCCACGGCTGGATCACTCCGCCGCTTCACTCGCCACACGACGCTCCCCTACCCATCCACGCACCTGGACTCCCAACGCTCGGGCAACCCTGGCAACAACCGCGATGGACCGAAGTCCACGTTGGTTAAAGCCTCAGCCGCCTCCGCAAGAGAGAGCCGAGTTAACGCGCGAATGCCACAGCTTCGGCGGTGTGCTTGAGCCCCGCTAAATTGTCGGCGCGGAATCACTTGACCAGTGAGCTATTACGCACTCTTTCAAGGGTGGCTGCTTCTAAGCCAACCTCCTGGTTGTCTGTGCAACTCCACATCCTTTTCCACTTAGCACACGCTTAGGGGCCTTAGCTGGTGATCTGGGCTGTTTCCCTCTCGACTACGAACCTTATCGCCCGCAGTCTCACTGCCACGTTCTCACTTACCGGCATTCGGAGTTTGGCTGACTTCAGTAAGCTTGTGGGCCCCCTAGGCCAACCAGTAGCTCTACCTCCGGCAAGAAACACGTGACGCTGCACCTAAATGCATTTCGGGGAGAACCAGCTATCACGGAGTTTGATTGGCCTTTCACCCCTACCCACAGGTCATCCCCCAGGTTTTCAACCCTGGTGGGTTCGGTCCTCCACGCGGTCTTACCCGCGCTTCAACCTGCCCATGGGTAGATCACTCCGCTTCGGGTCTACAGCATGCGACTCAGACGCCCTATTAAGACTCGCTTTCGCTACGGCTACCCCTCGCGGGTTAACCTTGCCACATACCGTAACTCGCAGGCTCATTCTTCAAAAGGCACGCGGTCACTTCACGTCAGCAGAGCTGACACGCTCCCACGGCTTGTAGGCACACGGTTTCAGGTACTATTTCACGACCCCTCACCGGGGTGCTTTTCACCTTTCCCTCACGGTACTGGTTCACTATCGGTCACCAGGGAGTATTTAGGCTTAGGAGGTGGTCCTCCCAGATTCACACGAGATTTCTCGGGCCCCGTGCTACTTGGGATCCCGCTCGGGAGTCGTACAGATTTCGCTTACGGGGGTATCACCCTCTGTGCCGACGCTTTCCAACGTCTTCGGCTACCCGTACGATTTATAACTCCCTGCTAGGTCAGCAGCCCTAACAGAGCGGTCCCGCTACCCCGACCACGCAACGCCTGCCGGCTTTAACACGTGATCGGTTTGGCCTCTTCCCTTTTCGCTCACCACTACTCAGGGAATCGCGGTTGCTTTCTCTTCCTGTGGGTACTGAGATGTTTCACTTCCCCACGTTACCTCCACCTGCCCTATGTGTTCAGGCAGGGGTGATGAGCAATTACGCTCAACAGGTTTCCCCATTCGGAAATCCCCGGATCGAAGTCTGGTTGCCGACTCCCCGGGGCTTATCGCAGGCTCCTACGTCCTTCTTCGGCTCCTGGTGCCAAGGCATCCACCGTGTGCCCTTAATAACTTGGCAACTACAGATGATGCTCGCGTCCACTATGCAGTTCTCAAAGTACGGGCGGTACCGGGCTCTAGACCGCCGCGTACCCCGGCTCGCGCACCGACTTGGAAGTTCAGCGCGTGACCGAGGCCGTTCGGCGAGAGACCGATCCAGTCCAAAGGGCGGACCAAGAGCGTCCGTTCCCTCAGGACCCAACAGCGTGCTCGGCCAGGCCGTCATCGCGGTCACCGTTCCTCCTGCAAGCAGGTGTACTAGCTGACGTTGCATGACGATCAGACCGAATAACCAGTGCTCCACTAATGAGCTAGCCACCTCAGGACGTTCGCCTGAGATGTGGCTCTGGACGCGGTACCACGGTGTCTTTTAACACTACGGTCCGCGCCAGCTGCTCCTTAGAAAGGAGGTGATCCAGCCGCACCTTCCGGTACGGCTACCTTGTTACGACTTCGTCCCAATCGCCGGCCCCACCTTCGACGGCTCCCTCCCCACAAGGGGGTTAGGCCACCGGCTTCGGGTGTTGCCGACTTTCATGACGTGACGGGCGGTGTGTACAAGGCCCGGGAACGTATTCACCGCAGCGTTGCTGATCTGCGATTACTAGCGACTCCGACTTCATGGGGTCGAGTTGCAGACCCCAATCCGAACTGAGACCGGCTTTTTGGGATTCGCTCTACCTTGCGGTTTCGCAGCCCTTTGTACCGGCCATTGTAGCATGTTTGCAGCCCAAGACATAAGGGGCATGATGACTTGACCTCATCCCCACCTTCCTCCGAGTTGACCCCGGCAGTCTCCAATGAGTCCCCGGCATTACCCGCTGGCAACATTGGACGAGGGTTGCGCTCGTTGCGGGACTTAACCCAACATCTCACGACACGAGCTGACGACAGCCATGCACCACCTGTGCAGGACCCTTACGGACACCCCATCTCTGAGGCTTTTCCCTGCATGTCAAACCTTGGTAAGGTTCTTCGCGTTGCGTCGAATTAAGCAACATGCTCCGCCGCTTGTGCGGGCCCCCGTCAATTCCTTTGAGTTTTAGCCTTGCGGCCGTACTCCCCAGGCGGGGCGCTTAATGCGTTAGCTGCGGCACGGAGTCCGTGGAAGGACCCCACACCTAGCGCCCAACGTTTACGGCGTGGACTACCAGGGTATCTAATCCTGTTCGCTCCCCACGCTTTCGCTCCTCAGCGTCAGGTAAGGCCCAGAGAACCGCCTTCGCCACCGGTGTTCCTCCCGATATCTGCGCATTTCACCGCTACACCGGGAATTCCATTCTCCCCTACCTACCTCTAGTCTGCCCGTATCCACTGCAAGCTCGGGGTTAAGCCCCGAGTTTTCACAGCGGACGCAACAGACCGCCTACGAGCTCTTTACGCCCAATGATTCCGGACAACGCTTGCGCCCTACGTGTTACCGCGGCTGCTGGCACGTAGTTAGCCGGCGCTTCTTCTGCAGGTACCGTCACTTTCGCTTCGTCCCTGCCGAAAGGGGTTTACAACCCGAAGGCCTTCATCCCCCACGCGGCGTCGCTGCGTCAGGCTTTCGCCCATTGCGCAATATTCCCCACTGCTGCCTCCCGTAGGAGTCTGGGCCGTGTCTCAGTCCCAGTGTGGCCGGTCGCCCTCTCAGGCCGGCTACCCGTCGTCGCCTTGGTAGGCTGTTACCCCACCAACAAGCTGATAGGCCGCGAGCCCATCCCTAGCCGATAAATCTTTCCATCACGGCCGATGTCGGCCGTGATCATATCCGGTATTAATTCCGGTTTCCCGGAGCTATCCCGAAGCTAGAGGCAGGTTACTCACGTGTTACTCACCCGTTCGCCGCTCGAGTACCCCGAAGGGCCTTTCCGCTCGACTTGCATGTGTTAAGCACGCCGCCAGCGTTCGTCCTGAGCCAGGATCAAACTCTCCGTTGAATGCTTATATACAACCGCCTGGCTTGCGCCGCAGCGGATTGTAAACATCCGAGAGTGCCTCGCTGACCAGTCCGGAGACTGGACCAGTGAAGCGATCTTGGCAAATCTCCGTGATGATGACGGGCATCCCGAAGGAAGCCGCCCCATCGACGGGGGTATGTGCTTAATGCACTGGCTTTTAGCACGCTGTTGAGTTCTCAAGGAGCGGATGCTCACCTTCAGCGGACTCTCATCCGCCTCCAGGGCAACTACTCTAATTTACCGGACGAGCCTCCCGTTGTCAACCAAGCTCCGATGAACTTTTCGACTCAGGTTGGTGTCCCGTCCGCCCAGCAAACACTACCCGACAAGCTTCCGTAGTCGTGCAAAGCCCGTCAGTTTCGTAGTCAC
>CAWEFP010000016.1:0-94930 GCA_963808295.1 uncultured Actinomycetes bacterium
GTCAGGATGGCGACGGTGTTGTCCCAGCGGGAGTTGGCCGACGGATGTCCGCGCCGGATCGCCGCCTCGTCCATCACGTCGTCGTGGAAGAGCGTGGCCAGGTGGGTCAGCTCGATGGCGGCCGCGGCCGGCACGAGCCCGCTGTCCCGCGGGTCGCCGAACTGCCCGGCGAGCAGCACGAGCATCGCCCGGAATCGCTTGCCGCCCGCGTCGACCAGATGCAGGGAAGCCTCGGTGAGCAGCGACTCCTCGGTGCGGGCCGTTTCCCGGATGACGGACTCGACGAGGGCGAGGCCCTCGAGCACGTCCGCTTCGACCGCGGTATCGGGGAAGTCGACAGGTACGGCACTGGTCACGCAGGCTCCAATTCCTCGGCCCAGGATTTCCGAGTATGCCCGCTATCGCCGCCACCGACACACGCGGGGCGGCGCCACGCTGCTGCGTCAGCGGACGAACAGATGGGTGGCGGCATTGTTGGCCAGGCTGAGGACCGGTTCCGGGATAATGCCCAGGAACAGGGTGACCGCGGCCCCGACCGCCACCGCGGTGCCGGTGAGCGCGCTGGGCACGACCACGGCCGGCCCGTCGGGCACCGGGTCGCTGAAGAACATCAGCACGATGACGCGGACGTAGAAGAACGCCGCGATCGCGCTGCTGAGCACGCCGACGACCACCAGCGGGACCGCGCCGCCCGCCTCGGCCGCCTGGAACACGGCAAACTTCCCGGTAAACCCGCTGGTCAGCGGGATACCGGCGAAGGCGAGGAGGAAGAACGCGAACGTACCCGCCACCAGCGGCGATCTCTTGCCGAGCCCCGCCCAGCGGGACAGGTGCAGGGCCTCGCCGCTGGGGTCCCGCACCAGGGTGATCACGGCGAACGCGCCGATCGTGCTGAAGCCGTAGGCGGCGAGGTAGAACAGGGTGCTGGACAGGCCGAGCGCGGTGGCCGAAATGACACCGGTCAGGATGAAGCCGGCGTGCGCGATCGAGGAGTAGGCCAGCATCCGCTTCACGTCGGTCTGGGTGATGGCGATGACCGCCCCGACGACCATGGTGAGGATCGCGACGCCCCACATCACCGGGCGCCAGTCCCAGGTCACGGTGCCGAACGCCACGTAGAAGACGCGCAGCAGCGCGCCGAACGCGGACACCACCATGCAGGACGCCATCAGGGCGGTGATCGGCGTGGGCGCGCCCTGGTAGACGTCGGGCTTCCAGCCCTGGAACGGCACCGCCCCGATCTTGAACAGCAGGCCCAGGCCGAGCAGTGCCATCCCGGCCAGCAGCAGCGTCTCGTTGGCGGTATTGGTGGAGGCCGCCGAGGCGATGGCGGACAGCCGCACCGAGCCCGCGAACCCGTACAGCAGCGCGATGCCGAACAGGAGGAACGCCGAGGAGAACGCGCCGAGCAGGAAGTACTTCATCGCCGCTTCCTGTGACAGCAGGCGGCGCCGCCGGGCCAGCCCGCAGAGCAGGTACAGCGGGAGCGACAGCACCTCCAGGGCCACGAACAGCGTGAGCAGGTCGTTGGCGGCGGGGAACAGCAGCATGCCGCCGATGGCGAACAGGGTGAGCGGGTAGATCTCGGTGTGCGTGACGCCCTTCAGCAGCCCTTCGCGTTCCTCGGCGCTGCCGGGCACCGCGGCGGCCTGCGCGACGAACGGGCTGAGGCCGTGCGCCGTGTCCGCGATGATCAGCACGCTGGTGAACGCGAGCACCAGGATCGTGCCCTGGATGAACAGAGTGGGCCGGTCCACGGCCACCGCGCCCATGGCCGCGACGTGCCCGGCGCCGCCGTTGGCGAACACGCTGCTGGACGCGGCGACCAGGATGGTCAGGATGAACGCCGCGCCGAGGCCGCCGAGCGCGAGCACGAGGTGCAGGCCGCGGCGCGCCGATCGCGGCGCGAACGCCTCGACCAGGACGCTGGCGAGCGCCGCGCCGAAGACGACGAGCATCGGTGCGAGCTGGCTGTACTCGATGTGCGGGGCGGCGATCGTCGATGCCGCGAGCACACCGGGGTGAGGCCCGCAAGGCCCACGGAGCCGGTCACGGGGCGGTTCCCTTCTGCGCCGTCGCCGGATGCGCCGGCGTGGGATCAGTCATGTGTACCTGGACCAATGTCTGGTGCACAGCCGGGTTGATGACGTCGAGCACCGGCTTGGGGTAGATGCCCATGGCCACGATCAGCGCGACCAGCGGCACCACCGCCCACAGCTCCCGCGGCTTCAGGTCCGGCAGGTCCTCGACCTCCGGCGCGGTCGGCCCGTTCATCGTGCGCTGGTACATCCACAGGATGTAGATGGCGGCCAGGATGATGCCGACGGTCGCGAGGATGGCCGGGAGCTTGTACCGGCTGAACGTCCCGACCAGGACCAGGAACTCGCTGACGAACGTGGACAGGCCGGGCAGCGACAGCCCGGACAGGCCGGAGATCAGGAACAGCCCGGCCAGCACGGGGGCGACCTTCTGCATCCCGCCGTAGTCCGCGATCCGGGTCGAGCCGCGCCGGCTGATCATGAACCCGGCCAGGATGAACAGGGCCCCGGTGGAGAACCCGTGGTTGACCATGTAGAGGGTCGCCCCGGACTGGCCCTGGCTGGTCATCGCGAAGATGCCGAGCGCGATGAAGCCGAAGTGCGACACCGAGGTGTAGGCGAGCAGCCGCTTCAGGTCCTGCTGGCCGATGGCGACGACGGCGCCGTACAGGATGCCGATGACCGCCAGCGTGATGACCAGCGGCGTGAAGTACTTCGACGCGGACGGGAACAGCTCCAGGCAGTACCGGATCATGCCGAACGTGCCCACCTTGTCCAGCACGCCGACCAGCAGCACCGCGCCGCCGGGCTGCGCCGAGGAGGCGGCGTCCGGCAGCCAGGTGTGAAACGGCCACAGCGGCGCCTTGATCGCGAACGCGATGAAGAACCCGAGGAACAGCCACTTCTGCGCGGCCGGGTCGATCGGCACGTGCACCAGCTGGCTGAACAGGAACGTGCCGTGGTGGCCGGTCACGGCGCTGCGCGAGGAGAACACGTACAGCGCGATGACCGCGACCAGCATGAGCAGGCCGCCGGCCAGGCTGTACAGCAGGAACTTCACCGCCGCGTACTGCCGCTTGCCGGTCCCGTAGCTCCCGATCATGAAGTACATCGGGATGAGCATGGCCTCGAAGAACACGTAGAACAGGAAGACGTCGGTCGCCGCGAAGACGCCGATCATCATCGTCTCCAGCACGAGCATCAGCGCGAAGTAACTCTTGACGCTGCGGGCGCCGCCCTCGGCGTCGTGCCAGGACGCCAGGATGACGACCGGCATGAGCACCACGGACATGCCGATCAGGACCAGCGCGATCCCGTCCACGCCGACCGCGTAGTGCACGCCGAACTGCGGGATCCACGAGACGCTCTGGGTGAACTGGTAGGTGGGGCCGCCCGGCTTGAACTGGGCCGCCATGATGATGAACCAGATCAGCGTGAGGACCGAGAAGCCGAGGGCCAGCCGCTTGGACAGCAGGGCGCGGGCCGTGCGGTCGGCTTCGGCGCCGTTCGCCGGCAGGGCGGGGATCACGGCGATCAGGATCGCCCCGGCGAGCGGGATCGCGCCGGCGATGGTGAGCCAGGGAACACTGTTCATGTCGTCTACAGCCTCACCGCGAGGAGGGCGGCGACCAGCAGCGCGGCGCCGAAGAACATCGACAGGGCATAGGAGCGGACGAAACCGGTCTGAATCCGGCGGAGCCGCCCGGACGATCCGCCCACCGCCGCGGCCGAGGTGTTGACCAGGCCGTCGATGCCGCGGCTGTCGAAGTACACCGACAGCCGGGTCAGCCACTGGCCGGGCCGCATCAGGACCGACTCGTTGAAGGCATCGCCGTAGAGATCCTGCCGCGCGGCCCTGGTGAGCAGTCGGCCGTGCGGGGCGACCGCGGGCACCTCGACGCGCCCGTACATCGCCCACGCGGCCAGCACGCCCAGCAGCACCACCGCCAGCGTGACCACGGACGTGACGTTGAACAACGCGTGAATCGGGGGTACCGGCCCGATCACCGGGGCGAGGAAGTTCGCGAGCCGGTTGTCGACCACCAGGAAGCCGCCCACCACGACGGAGCCGATGGCGAGCACGATCATCGGCCAGATCATCACGGCCGGCGACTCGTGCGGATGCGGAGCGGACCCCGGGGTGCCGGCTTCCGGCGTCTCGCGGCGTTCGGAGGGAACCTCCTGCTCCCACCGGGGCTTGCCCATGAACGTCATGAGCACCATCCGCGTCATGTAGAAGCCGGTGATCGCCGCGCCGATGATCGCCGCCGTGCCGAGGATGGCGCCCGACGTGCCGCCCTTGTCAAAACACGACTCGATGATGCCGTCCTTGGTGAAGAAGCCGGAGAACGGCGGTATCCCGATGATGGCCAGGTAGCCAGCGATGAAGGTGACGTAGGTGACCGGCATGACCTTGCGCAGCCCCCCGTAGCGCCGCATGTTCACCTCGTCGTTCATGCCATGCATGACCGAGCCCGCGCCGAGGAAGAGGTCGGCCTTGAAGAAGCCGTGCGCGACCAGGTGCGCGATCGCGAACGCGTACCCGATCGGGCTGCCGAGACCGGCGGCGAGGATCATGTAGCCGATCTGGCTCATGGTGGACCCGGCCAGGGACTTCTTGATGTCGTCCTTGGCGCAGCCGATGATGGCGCCGAAGAGCAGGGTGACCGCGCCGACCACCGTGATCGCCAGCCGCGCGGTCGGCGTGTAGCTGAGGATCGGGTTGGACCGCACCAGCAGGTAGACGCCCGCGGTCACCATGGTGGCCGCGTGGATCAGGGCCGACACGGGCGTCGGGCCCTCCATCGCGTCCAGCAGCCAGGCCTGCAGCGGCACCTGCGCGGACTTGCCGCACGCGCCGAGCAGCAGCAGCAGGCCGAGCGCCGTGTCCACGCCAGAGCCCGCGGACCCGGCGCCGCCGAACACACCGGTGAAGTTGACCGTGCCGAACGTGCTGAACATCAGGAAGATCGCGATCGTGAGGCCGGCGTCGCCGACCCGGTTCACGATGAACGCCTTCTTGGCCGCCACCGCCGCGGACGGCTTGAACTGCCAGAACCCGATCAGCAGGTAGGACGCCAGGCCGACGCCTTCCCAGCCGACGTACAGGACCAGGTAGTTGTCGGCCAGCACCAGCAGCAGCATCGAGGCGACGAACAGGTTCATGTACCCGAAGAACCGCCGCCGGGCGGCATCGTGGGCCATGTACCCGATCGAGTAGATGTGGATGAGCGAGCCCACGCCGGTGATCAGCAGCACGAATGTTATCGACAGCGGGTCGAGCAGCAGGCCGACGTCCACGTGGAAGCCGGCCACCGGGATCCAGGTGTACATGTGCACGTCCCGGCTGCGCTCCGCCGCCGGGTAGCTGAGCATGTTGAAGAAGACGATCACGCCGTAAACCAGGGAGGCGATCGGCATCAGGACGCCGAGCAGGTGCCCCCACCGGTCGGTGCGGCGGCCGCCGCAGATCAGCACCAGCGGCGCCGAACACCGGGAACGCCAGCATCAGCCACGCGTAGCGCTGGACGCCGACGGCGGGCACGGTGGTCATGGTCGCGGCGATCGCGTGCACGCCAGCAGCCGAGCTGGTCACCCGTCCACCCCTTCTAGTTCTTCAGCAGGCTGGCGTCGTCCACCGACGTCGACCTGCGGGTCCGGAAGATCGCCATCAGGATCGCCAGGCCCACCACGACCTCCGCCGCGGCGACCACCATCACGAAGAACGCGATCACCTGGCCATCCAGGTTGCCGTGCATGCGCGCGAACGCCACGAACGCCAGGTTGGCCGCGTTCAGCATCAGCTCGATGCACATGAAGACGATGATGGCGTTGCGCCGGACGAGGACGCCGACGCCGCCGATGGCGAACAGGATGATCAACAGCGTCACGTACGCCGAAGGGCTCATCTCATTGCCTCCCTCGCGGGCGCTTCGCTTGGTCGGAGGCGCTCGGCAAGCAGCGCGGGGGCCGTGTCCTCGGCGCCGGCCCTGCGCGGTATTCGCCGCGCCTGCGGGTTAGGTCGCCCTGCTCGGCCTCAGGCTGCGCCGCCTCCCTGCGGTGCCCGGGTTCCTGCGCTGCCGCCCCGGCGTGGTCGTCGGGGCCGGGCAGCTCCGGCGCGGGCAGCCCGGCCGGGAGTGCCGGCCCGCCGTCGTCGCCGATCTCACGGCGGGCCAGCATGGAGCTGACCGACAGCTCGGATGGGGAGCCGTCCGGCAGCAGGGCCGGCATGTCGACCGCGTTGTGCAGCGCGAACACGCCCGGGGACGGCAGCGGGGTGGGCCGCCCGCTGGCGATCCGGCGCCTCGACAGGTCGCGCTGGGTCAGCTTGGGGCTGGTGCGCTCGCGGTGCGCCAGCACCATGGCCCCGAGCGCGGCGGTGATGAGCAGGGCGCTGGTGGCCTCGAAGGGGAACACGTACGTGGTGAAGATCAGCGTGGCGATCCCGGTGAGGTTGCCGACCCCCCCGTTGGCCACCGACTGGGTAGCGGGCCCGAGCGCCGCGTGGCCGAGCCCGAGGACCAGCAGCACCACGAGGGCGATCCCGGCAACGGCCGCGGCGAGCCGCTGGCCCCTGATCGTCTCCACCAGCGATTCGCGCGAGCTCACGCCGATCAGCATCATGACGAACAGGAACAGCATGAGAACGGCGCCTGTGTACACGATGACCTGGACGAACGCCAGGAACGGCGCGCCCTGCATCGCGTAGAACACGGCCAGGGACAGCATGATCGCGGCGAGGAACAGGGCGCAGTGCACCGCGCGCCGCGCCATGACCATCCCGCAGGCGGACCCGACCGAGACGACGGCGAGCAGCCAGAAGACGACCGACTGGGTGGTCGCGGCCGCCGTGCTGCCCGCGCTGGCCAGGACGTGGTTCACTGCTCCTCCCCGCCCGCTCCGCTTTCGCGGGTTCCCGGAGGGAGCGGCGAGCGGGGATTCCCCGCCGCCGACCTCCGCGGCCTGGCCCGCCGCCTGGCCGCCCGGGTCCGCGCCGGCGGTCGCCGATGCCTCGGACGCGGGCACGGGGTTCCCGGTGCCGGCGATCCCGGCCGCCCCCAGCAGGTAGTAGTCCTTCTCGTCGTCCCCGAGCCGCATCGGGTGCGGCGGGGCTTCCATCCCGGCCTGGAGCGGCGCCAGCAGCTGCTCCTTGGTCCAGATCAGGTTTTCCCGGCTGTCGTCGGCCAGCTCGTACTCGTTCGTCATCGTCAGCGCGCGGGTCGGGCACGCCTCGATGCACAGCCCGCACAGGATGCAGCGCAGGTAGTTGATCTGGTAGACGTGCCCGTACCGCTCGCCCGGGGAGTAGCGCTCCTCGGCCGTGTTGTCGCGGCCCTCGACGTAGATCGCGTCGGCCGGGCAGGCCCAGGCG
Organism: uncultured Actinomycetes bacterium; assembly: GCA_963808295.1. Taxonomy (GTDB): domain Bacteria; phylum Actinomycetota; class Actinomycetes; order Streptosporangiales; family Streptosporangiaceae; genus Bog-532. The sequence goes on from CAWEFP010000016.1 coordinate 7,411, forward strand.
CACAGCTCACAGCCGATGCATTTCTCCAGCCCGTCGGGCCACCGGTTGAGCTGATGGTGGCCGTGGAAACGCGGCGCGGTCGGCCGCTTCTCCTCCGGGTACTGGACGGTGTCGACCTTCCGGAACATCTCGTGAAAGGTGACCCCGAACCCCTTGATGGGGTTGAGGAAGTCAAGCACCGGTGACCTCCTTGGTGCCGTTGGTGTCACCCGCGCCGGCCACCGCGCCCGCGCGGGCCGCCGGGCCCGCCAGCGCCGGGCTGGCCGGGTCCGGGCCGTGACCCCGACGCCGTGGTAGTGGGGCAGGTCGAGCGGCGGGACCCGGTAGGTCTCGCGGTCGCGGGTGCGGGATGAGGGTGTGCCGCCCGGTTCGGGCTCGGCTTCCGCCGTCGCCGAGTCGGCCTCGGCCGCGCGGGAGGCGCGCCGTTCCGCGGCGACGTCCCATGACACGGCGATGATGATGATGATGGCCAGGACGACGCCGCCGACGGCGTAGACGGCCGTGCTGTGGGTGTCGTAACGCCAGGCGCGGACCGTGGCGATCAGCAGCAGCCAGACGATGGCGACCGGGATCAGCACCTTCCAGCCGAGCGACATGAGCTGGTCGTAACGGACCCGGGGCAGCGACCCGCGCAGCCAGATGAAGCCGAACTCGAACAGCGCGACCTTGATCAGGAACCAGATGATCGGGTACCAGCCACTGTTGGCGCCGGACCACAGCGACAGCGGCCACGGCGCCCGCCAGCCGCCGAGGAACAGCGTCGTGGCGAGCGCGGAGACGGTCAGCATGTTGACGTACTCGGCCAGGTAGAACAGCGTGAACCGCATCGAGGAGTACTCGGTGAGGTACCCGCCGACCAGCTCCGCCTCGCCTTCGGGCAGGTCGAACGGCAGCCGGTTGGTCTCCCCGACCATGGTGAGCACGTAGATCAGGAACGACGGGAGCAGCTCCCACACGTACCAGCCGTGCGCCTGCGCGTTGACGATTCCGGTGGTCGACAGCGTGCCCGCGTACAGGAAGACCGCCACGAAGGACAGTGCCATCGCGATCTCGTAGCTGATCACCTGGGCGGAGGACCGCAGGCCGCCGAGCAGCGAGTACGGCGACTCCGACGACCAGCCGGCCAGCACGATGCCGTAGACGCCGATCGAGCTCATCGCCAGGACCAGCAGCACCGCGACGGGGAAGTCGGTGAGCTGCAGCGGCGTGCGGACCCCGAAGATCGAGACTTCGGGACCGACCGGGATGATCGCGAAGCTGACCATCGCCGCGGCGGCGGACAGGATCGGGGCCAGGGAGAACAGGATCTTGTCCACCTGCCGCGGCACGATGTCTTCCTTCAGCGGCAGCTTGAGCGCGTCGGCGACCGGCTGGAGCAGCCCGAACGGGCCCCAGCGGTTGGGCCCCGGGCGGTTCTGCATGCGGCCGATGACCCGCCGCTCGGCCCAGATCATGAAGATCTGGAACAGCAGCAGGAACAGGAAGATGACCACCACCTTGAGGGCGATGATCCACCAGACCAGCGGGTAGAAACTCGCCAGCGTGGGGTCCGCCGCGGACACCGCGCCCGCAGCCAGGTTGGTCATTCTGGGCTCCTCAGCGTGACCCGGGTGCCGTGGCCGGCGCCCAGCTGCGCGCGGACCGCGCAGCCGGCGGAGTTGGCGGGCAGCCACACCACCCGGTCGGGCATGTCGGTCACCTCAACGGGAAGGGTGCAGGATCCGCGTTCGGTGGCCACGGTGACCTTATCGCCGTCGGACACGCCGGCTTCGGCCGCGGTCCCCGGCGACATCCGCGCGGTGGCCGGGCGGGCCGTCCCGGCCAGGTACGGCTCGCCGTCCTGCATGCGCCCGCCGTCGAGCAGCAGGTGCCAGGTGGCCAGCACCGCCTCACCGGCCCCGGCGGCCATCTGCACGTCGGGCGGGACGACCGGGGCGGTTTCCCGGCCGCCGCGCCAGGTGCCGATCCGGGCGATCTCGGCGCGCGCCGCCCCGTCGTCGGGGAGGCCGAGGTGCACGTCCATCTCGTCGGCGATCTCGCCGAGCACGTACAGGTCGGACCGGATACCGGGCACCGGCAGGGCCGGGCCGAACGTGCCGCCGCGGCCCTCCCAGTTGACGAACGTGCCCGCCTTCTCGGCCACCGCCGCGACCGGCAGCACCACGTCGGCGCGGTCGGTGATCGCGCTGACCCGCAGCTCCAGGCTGACGATGAACGGTGTCATCTCCAGCGCGGCGAGCGCGGCGGCCGGATCGGGCAGGTCCGCGGGGTCGACGCCGGCGACGACGAGGGCGCCGAGCTCACCGGCGGCGGCCGCGGCGAGGATGCCGGCGGTGTCCCGGCCCGGCCCGGACGGCAGCGACGCCACGCCCCAGGCCCGCGCGACCTCGGCGCGTGCCTGGACGTCGCCGACGGGGCGGCCGACCGGGAGCATGGTGGGCAGCGCGCCGGCCTCGATCGCACCGCGCTCGCCCGCGCGCCGCGGGATCCACGCCAGCCGCGCGCCGGTCGTCTCGGCCAGCCGGGCCACCGCGGACAGCGCCCCCGGCGTCTCGGCCAGCCGCTCCCCGGCCAGGATGATCGCGCCGGGCGCGGCCAGCGCCCCGGCGGCGGCCGTCCAGATCCCGGCCTCCGCCGTGGCGGAGGCCCCCCGGGCGGAGGACGCGGCGGCCCGGGCCGTGCCGGAATCCCCGCCCAGGCGGCCGAGGGCGCGCGCTTCGTCGCCCGGAACGGTGGCGAGCAGGCCGCCGGACAGCTTGGCCAGCCCGCTGGTCGCGAACGGCGCCACCGAGTAGACGGGCAGGCCGCGCCTGCGGACCGCCTTGCGGAGCCGCAGGAACACGATGGGCGACTCTTCCTCGGGCTCGAACCCGGCCAGCAGCACGGCCGGGGCGTGCTCGAGGTCGTCGTAGCTGACCCCGATGCCCTGCCCGGCGACGCACGCGGCCAGGAACTTCGCTTCCTCGGCGGAGTGCGGGCGGGCCCGCATGTCAATGTCGTTGGTGCCGAGCGCGACGCGGGCGAACTTGGCGTAGCCGTACGCGTCTTCCAGCATCAGCCGGCCCCCGGTCAGCACCGCGGCGCCGTGCGGGCCTGCGGGCGGCAGCCCGGCGGGGGTGCCGGTGACGCGGGCGGCTTCCAGGCCGCGCGCCGCGGCCCGGATCGCCGCCGGCCAGGACGCGGGGATGAGCACCCCGGCCTCGTTGCGGACCAGCGGCACGGTGAGCCGGTCGGGCTCGGTGGCGTAGGTGAACGCCCACCGGCCCTTGTCGCAGTTCCATTCCTCGTTGACCTGCGGGTCGTCGGCGCCGAGGCGGCGCATGATCCGGCCGCGGCGGTGGTCGGCGCGCTGCCGGCAGCCGGCCGCGCAGTGCTCGCAGACGCTGCTGGTGGAGACCAGGTCGAACGGGCGGGACCGGAAGCGGTACGCCGCGCCGGTGAGCGCGCCGACCGGGCAGATCTGCACGGTGTTGCCGGAGAAGTAGGAATTGAACGGGTCGCCGTCCGCGGTGCCGATCATCTGGTTCGGGCCGCGCTCGACGAACTCGATGAACGCGTCGCCGGCGATCTCCTCGGAGAACCGCGTGCACCGGGTGCAGGAGATGCAGCGTTCCCGGTCGAGCAGTACCTCCGAGGAGATGGCGACCGGCTTGTCGAAGGTCCGCTTGGGCTCGGTGAACCGGCTCTCCCCCTGGCCCGTGGACATCGCCTGGTTCTGCAGCGGGCACTCACCGCCCTTGTCGCACATCGGGCAGTCCAGCGGGTGGTTCACCAGCAGCAGCTCCATGACGCCGCGCTGCGCCTTCTCCGCCATCGCGGAGGTGAGCTGGGTGTGCACCGCCATGCCCTCGGTGCACACGGTGGTGCAGGAGGCCAGCGGCTTGCGCTGGCCCTCCACGTCGACCAGGCACTGGCGGCAGGCGCCGATCGGGTCCAGCAAGGGGTGGTCGCAGAACCGGGGAATCTGGATGCCGAGCAGCTCGGCGGCCCGGATCACCAGCGTTCCCTTCGGCACGGCGATCTCGAAGCCGTCGATGGTGACGGTCACGGTGTCGACGGGCGCGGGCGCGCCAGGCGCGCCGGACCCGCTGCTTGCCTGCACGGTCATCGGTTTACCGGCCTCCGCCCAGGGTGTGCGCTGAGCCGCTCGAATCGAACAGGGTCGCGGCGGCGGGGTCGAACGGGCAGCCGCCGCGCTTCTGGTGCTCGATGTACTCGTCCCGGAAGTACTGGATCGACGAGGTGATCGGGCTGGTCGCGCCGTCCCCGAGGGCGCAGAACGCGCGGCCCAGGATGTTGTCGCAGATGTCCAGCAGCTTGTCCAGGTCCTCGTCGGTGCCCCGGCCGTGTTCCAGCCGTTCCAGCACGCGCACCATCCAGTAGGTGCCCTCGCGGCACGGGGTGCACTTGCCGCACGACTCGTGCTGGTAGAACTCGGTCCAGCGGAGCACGGCGCGAACCACGCACGTGCTGTCGTCGAAGATCTGCAGCGCCCGCGTGCCCAGCTGGGACCCGGCGGCCATCACCGATTCGAAGTCCAGCGGCACGTCCAGGTGCTCGTCGGTGAGCAGCGGCACCGACGACCCGCCCGGGGTCCAGAACTTGAGCCGGTGCCCGGCGCGCACCCCGCCGGCCAGGTCGAGCAGCTCGCGCAGGGTGATGCCGAGCGGCGCCTCGAACTGGCCCGGCGTGGTCACGTGCCCGGACAGCGAGAAGATCCCGTAGCCCGTGGACTTCTCCGTGCCGAGGTCGGCGAACCACTTCCCGCCGTTGAGCAGGATGGACGGCACGCTCGCGATCGACTCGACGTTGTTGATCACGGTCGGGCACGCATACAGGCCGGCGATGGCGGGGAACGGCGGCTTGAGCCGCGGCAGCCCCCGGTACCCCTCCAGCGAGTCCAGCAGCGCCGTCTCCTCGCCGCAGATGTAGGCACCCGCGCCCGCGTGCACCACGATGTCCAGGTCGTGGCCGGACTTGAGGATGTCCCGGCCGACGTACCCGGCCTTGTAGGCCTCGGCGACCGCCTGCTGCAGCCGCCGGACGACGTGCAGGACCTCGCCGCGCACGTAGATGAAGGCCTGGTTGCAGCGGATCGCGTAGGAGGCGATGACGACGCCCTCGATCAGGGCCTGCGGGTTGGCCATCAGCAGCGGGGTGTCCTTGCAGGTGCCCGGCTCGGACTCGTCCGCGTTGACCACCAGGTAGTGCGGCTTCCCGTCGCCCTGGGGGATGAAGGCCCACTTGTTGCCGGCCGGGAACCCGGCGCCGCCGCGGCCGCGCAGCCCGGACTCCCTCATCATGGCGATGATGTCGTCCGGCGGCATGGCCAGCGCCTTGGGCAGGGCCCGATAGCCGCCCGCGCGCCGGTACCCGGCGAGCAGGAAGCTGTCCGGTTCGTCCCAGTGCGCGGTCAGCACGGGTGTCAGCGTGTCGGTCAACGCGACGCTCCCTTGGTGGCGGTGCTGCTCGGGGTGTCCGGCTCGCCGGGCGCCTCCGGCGCCGTCCAGCCGTGGTCCTTGGCGATCCTCAGTCCTACCAGGCTGGCGGGGCCGGCGGCAGGCCCGTCGGCGGCCTGGCCGTCGGTGAACCCGGCGAGGATCCGGGACGCCTGCCGCCAGGTGCACAGCCGGCCCGGGCCGCGGGTCGGCGTGACGGCGCGGCAGGCCCGCAGGTCGTCCACCAGCGCGGTGGCGGACTCGGGCGTCTGGTTGTCGAAGAACTCCCAGTTGACCATCACGACGGGGGCGTAGTCGCAGGCCGCGTTGCACTCGACGTGCTCGATGCTGACCTTGCCGTCGCCGGTGGGCTCGTCCGGCCCGACGCCGAGGTGGTCTTCCAGCGTGGCCAGGATCTGGTCGCCGCCCATGATGGCGCACAGCGTGTTGGTGCAGACGCCGACGTGGTACTCGCCGACCGGCTGCCGCTTGTACAGGGTGTAGAAGCTGGCCACCGCGGTGACTTCGGTCTCGGTGATGCCGAGCCGCGCGGCGCAGAAGGCGATCGCGTCGTCGGAGACGTAGCCCTCCTCCGACTGCAGCAGGTGCAGCAGCGGCATCAGGGCCGAGCGCGGCCGCGGGTAACGGCCGATGATCTCGGCCACCTCAGGCTCCAGGCGTGCCAGGGCCTCATCGCTGAACGCCATTACCGGTCCACCCCTCTCATTGAGAGCGCAGCATCGACGCAATCGAGACGATTGGCTCACCGGTCCACCCCTCCAGCCGCATGGAGCGCAGCATCGATGCGAAACGGCCGCATGCCCGCTACGGCGAGACGATTGATCTCTCACCGGTCCACCCCTCCAAGCACGGGATCGATGCTGGCGATCGCCGGGATCACGTCGGCGAGCATCCCGCCCTCGCAGAGCGCGGCCAGCGCCTGCAGGTGGTGGAACGAGGGGTCCCGCATGTGCACCCGGTAGGGCCGCGTCCCGCCGTCGCTGACGACGTGGCAGCCCAGCTCGCCCTTGGGCGACTCGATCGGCACGTACGCCTGCCCCGCGGGCACCCGGAAGCCCTCGGTGACCAGCTTGAAGTGGTGGATGAGCGCCTCCATGGACTGGCCCATGATGTGCGCGATGTGCTCCGGCGACGGCCCCAGCCCGTCCGGGCCGAGCGACAGCCGCGCGGGCCAGCCGATCTTCGCGTCCTGGATCATCACCGGGTCGTCGGCGGGCCGGCTGCCGGCCAGCCGGTCGATGCACTGCTCGACGATCCGCAGCGACTGGTCGACCTCATCCATCCGGATCCGGTACCGGCTGTAGGCGTCGCAGCTGGTGGAGGTGGGCACGTCGAATTCGTAGGTCTCGTACCCGCAGTAGGGCTGGCTCTTGCGCAGGTCCCACGGCAGCCCGGCGCTGCGCAGCATCGGCCCGGTCACCGCGAGCGCGATACAGCCCTCCAGGTCGAGGTAGGCCACGCCCTTGGTCCGGCCGGTGAAGACCGGGTTGGAGTCCATCAGCTCGTGCAGATCGCGGGTCCACCTCGGGGACTCGCGCAGGAACTCGCGGATCTTCTCCAGCGCGCCGGGCGGCAGGTCCTGGGCGACCCCGCCCGGCCGGATGTAGGCGTGGTTCATCCGCAAGCCGGTGATCAGCTCCATCAGGTCGAGCACGTTCTCCCGCATGCGCACGCCCTGCATGAAGACCGTGGTGGCGCCCAGCTCGAGGCCGAACGGCCCGAGGCCGCCGAGGTGCGAGCCGATCCGGTTGAGCTCCATCATCAGCACCCGGATGATATTCGCCCGGTCCGGGATCTTGTTCTCGATGCCGAGCAGCCGCTCGACGGCCAGGCAGTACGACGTCTCGTTGAAGATCGGCATCAGGTAGTCCGCCCGGGTGCAGAACGTGACGCCCTGCGTCCAGGTGCGGTACTCCATGTTCTTCTCGATGCCGGTGTGCAGATAGCCGATCCCGACGCGGCACTCGGTGACGGTCTCCCCCTCCAGGGTCAGGATGAGCCGGAGCACCCCATGCGTCGACGGGTGCTGCGGGCCCATGTTGATGACCATGTGACCGGTGCCCGGCGTGTCGGCGGCCTGGTCCGCGGCGGCGACAAGCTGGTCCCAGTCCTGGCCGGAGACCGTGTAGACACGGCCCTCGGCCGTGCCGTCGTCCAGGCCGGCCGCGTGCGGCGGCGCGGAATGGCTGGTCATGCGTACGACCTCCGCTCATCGGGCGGCGGCACCTTGGTGCCGCGGTACTCGACGGGGATGCCGCCGAGCGGGTAGTCCTTGCGTTGCGGGTGGCCCTTCCAGTCGTCCGGCATCTCGATCCGGGTCAGCGACGGATGGCCGTCGAAGATGATGCCGAAGAAGTCCCAGGTCTCCCGCTCGTGCCAGTCGAGCGCCGGGTAGACGCCGACCAGCGACGGGATGTGCGGATCCTCGTCCGGCGCGGTCACCTCCAGGCGCAGCCGCCGGTTATGCGTGATCGACACCAGGTGGTAGACGGCCCGCAGCTCGCGCCCGGCCTCGGCCGGGTAGTGCACGCCGGAGACCCCGGTGCACAGTTCGAAGGCCAGCTCGGGCTCGTTCCGCAGCTTGTCGGCGACCTCGGGCAGCCGCTCCCGGCGGACGTGGAAGGTCAGCTCGCCCCGGTCGGCGACGACCCGCTCGATCGCGTCCCCGAAGCCGGTCCCGTCCGCCCCGAGCACCCGGGCCAGCTCGTCGGCGAGCTCGTCGAAGTAGGAGCCGAAGGGCCGGGGGCTGGACAGCTCCGGCGGCAGCCGGACCAGCAGCCGGCCGTAGCCCGAGGTGTCACCGCTGGTCTCGACGCCGAACATGCCGTGCCGGACCACCTGCTCGGCGAGGCGATCCTCCCCGGCGCGGGCGGGCAGGTTGACCTTCTCCTCCCCCGCGTCACCGGCTCCCTGGCCGGGCGTCCCGGGGCCCGTGGACTCGCTCATTCGTGCGCCCCCGGTTCCACGCGCGGACCTGGCCGGCGGGCCGCCGAGCAGCTGGTGAACGGGCAGCGCGCTGGGTCTGCAGCGGCAGCCGGCTCAGCTGGGCCTGCTCCAGTTCCTCGATCTGGCGCTCGCGGTTCTTGCCCAGCTTCATGTTCTCGATTCTGTCGTGCAGCTTCACGATCGCGTCGAGCAGCATCTCCGGGCGCGGCGGGCAGCCGGGCAGGTAGATGTCGACCGGCACGATATGGTCCACGCCCTGCACGATCGCGTAGTTGTTGAACATCCCGCCACTGGACGCGCAGACGCCCATCGAGATCACCCACTTGGGGTTGGCCATCTGGTCGTAGATCTGGCGGAGCACCGGCGCCATCTTCTGGCTGAGCCGGCCGGCCACGATCATCAGGTCCGCCTGCCGCGGCGTGGCCCCCGTCTTCTCCATGCCGAACCGGCCCAGGTCGTGGCGCGGGCCGCCGGTCTGCATCAGCTCGATCGCGCAGCAGGCGAGCCCGAAGGTGGCCGGCCAGAGCGAGCTCCGGCGCGCCCATCCGGCGGCCTTCTCGACCGAGGTCAGCAGCACGCCGCTCGGCAGCAGTTCTTCAATGCCCATGACTAATCCCACTCCAGGCCGCCGCGCCGCCAGATGTAGGCGTACGCGATCAGCACCGTGACGACGAACGTGACCATCTCGACGAGGCCGAAGGCCCCGAGCTTCTGAAACGCGACCGCCCACGGGTAGAGGAAGACGATCTCGATGTCGAAGAGAATGAACAGCATCGCGGTCAGGTAGTACCTGACCGGGAACCGGCCGCCGCCGGGCGGCTGCGGCGTCGGCTCGATGCCGCTCTCGTAAGCCTGCAGCTTGGCCCGGTTCCACCGCTTCGGGCCGGTCACCGTGCCGATGACGATCGAGAACACCGCGAACCCGGCCGACAGCGCGGCCAGCACGAGGATGGGCACATAAGCGGTCATGAGTCCCCGTTCCCTCTCTGCGATCTCCGGTGGCTCCGCGATCCGCGATCGCCGGGCCGCGTGCGCCCGGCCCGGGGCGAGCAGCGCGCGCAGGTTCCCAGCGCGGCGTGCGCGGCCGGGATTTCTATCCTAGGCACGGTATCCACATTCGTTTCTTCAGGGGTTTGGCTAGCGCGCTGGCGTCAGCCTGGTCATGGCGTTGATCACCCGGTCGGAGGCGTCTCCGCGCGGGTCGGTCAGGTTGCCGAGCAGCTTCAGGGCGAAGCGCATCAGCGCCGGGCGTGACATGGCGTGCCGGGTGGCGAACCGCATCAGCTCGGGCCGGCCGATCGCTTTCACGAACGTCCGCCCGAGAGCGTAGTAGCCGCCGTACGCGTCCGCGAGCGCGCGCGGGTAGCTATTCAGTACCTTTTCGGTCCCGGCCCAGGTCGGCGCGGCCAGGGCCTGCGTCACGGTCCGCGCGGCGATCTGCCCGGATTCCATCGCGTAGGCGATGCCCTCGCCGTTGAACGGGTTCACCATCCCGGCCGCGTCGCCGACGAGCAGCAGGCCCCGCGTGTAGTGCGGGGTCCGGTTGAAGGCCATCGGGAGCGCGGCCCCGCGGATGGGGCCGACGCGGTGGTCCTCGGTGAACCCCCATTCGGCCGGCATTCCGGCCAGCCAGCGGCGCAGCAGGGCATGGTAGTCGGTGTGGCCGAACGCGGTGGACGTGTTCAGCAGGCCCAGCCCGACGTTGCTGGTGCCGTCGCCCATCCCGAAGATCCAGCCGTAGCCGGGCAGCAGCCGGTCCCCGTCCCACAGGTCGAGCCAGGATTCCAGATAGTCGTCCTCGTGCCGGGGACTGGTGTAGTAGGCGCGGACGGCCACGCCGAGCGGGCGGTCGTCCCGCTTGCGCAGGCCCATCGAGACCGACAGCCGGGAGGAGTTCCCGTCCGCGGCGATGACGAGGCGGGCCCGGTAGACCCGCTCCGCCCCGGCGTCGGCACCGTCGTCCCGCTGGCCGCCGGCCGGGCGGGCGGTCACGCCGGTGATCTGGCCCGTCCGCTCGTCGATGACCGGCCCGGTCACGTTGACGCCCTCCAGCAGCCGCGCCCCGGCCTGGACGGCCCGCTGGGCCAGCCGCTGGTCGAAGTCCAGCCTGGTGCGGACCAGGCCGTACCCGGGGTAGCTGGTCAGGTCCGGCCAGGGCAGCTCCAGCCGTGCCCCGGCGCCGATGACCCGCAGTCCCTTGTTGCGCAGCCACCCGTCGCTCTCGCGGATCGGCACGCCCATGGCCACGAGGGCCCTGACCCCCCGTGGCGTGAGGCCGTCCCCGCACACCTTCTCCCGCGGGAACCTGCTCTTCTCCAGCAGCAGCACATCCAGCCCCGCGCTGGCGAGGTAGTAGGCCGTCGTCGACCCGGCGGGCCCGGCGCCGACAACGATGACATCGGCCTCACCGACGGCCGGCCGTGCGGCCGCCGCCGTGGCGGCGGGGGAAACGTGCTCGGTCACGTGTCCGTTCCTGACTTTCGCTTTGCCTTGGTCAGAGATTCCCGGCCGCGCGCGCCGCCTTTGCCGCTGTCGCGTCCCGTCCCGGCCGGTCATCGTGGTCCCGCGGGCCCGTGCTCGCCGGCGGAGCCTGCGCCGCGCTCCTTGTGAACCTCTTCACAAGTTCTTTGCCGTTAGTTTAAGCCCGGCCCGTGCTGGGCATGTCACCGCCCCGCCCGGCGTGCTGAACGCGCACCGGGCAGCGTTCCGCGCAGCCACCGCGTCCGGCGGCCCGGTCCCAACCTATGCCCAACGGCCGCGCTGTCGTGGCCGCGCACCCCCCGCCGCTCCGCTATCCGGCCATGTGCGCAGCTCAGCTTGGGCGGCGCGCGACGTGCACCGCGACGATCCCGAACGTCAGGTTGCGCCACTTCACCGCCGACCAGCCCGCCGCCTGCAGCATCCGGGCCAGTTCCTGCTGGCCCGGCCAGTCGACGATCGACTCGGCCAGGTACTCGTACGCGGCCGCATTGCGCGCCGCGCGGCGGGCGATGGCGGGCAGCGCCCGTGCCAGGTAGCGCTCGTACGCCACCCGCAGCGGGCGCGCCGACAGCCGGGAGAACTCGCAGATGACCAGCCGGCCGCCGGGCCGGGTGACCCGGAGCATCTCGGCGAGCGCGCGCGCCGGGTCGACGACGTTCCGCAGGCCGAACGAGATCGTCACCGCGTCGAACACGCCGTCGGCGAACGGCAGCCGGAGCGCGTCGCCGGCGACGAACGCGGGCTGCGGGCAGCCCGGCGCGGCCCGGACCCGGCGCAGCCCGGCGCGGAGCATCCCGAGGGAGAAGTCGCACGCCACGCAGTCGGCCCCGGACGCGCCGAAGGTGACGGTGGAGGTGCCGGTGCCGGCCGCCAGGTCAAGGACGCGCTCCCCCGCCTGCGCCCCGACGGCGCCCGCGACGACCCGCCGCCACCACCGGACCTGCCCGGCCGACAGCAGGTCGTTGAGCAGGTCGTAACGCCCGGCGAGCTCGTCGAACATCGCAGCGACGTCGCCAGGCCGCTTGTCCAGATCCGCGCGGGCCATCCCCCCAGCCTGGCATAACCGCGCCCGTGCTTCAGACGCAGCCACGGGTTACGGCCAGACGATCGCTACCGGCCCAGCGACCCCGGGCCGAAGGCCCGGGTGAGCGGCCGGTGATACGGCGAGGAACCACAGCGGGGCGTCGCGGGGGGTTCCGGGGGGTCGCCCCCCGGGCCAACACTGCGTCAGAGCAGGCCGGGGCGGCGCCAGGGTTCACCGAGGACGTGCTGGGCCAGGAACGCGAACACCGTCTCGTACCAGACGGCGGCGTGGCCGGGGCTGAGGATCCAGTGGTTCTCGTCCGGGAAGTACAGGAACTTGGCGTCGGCACCGTGCCGGGACAGGTCCCACCACAGCCGCAGTGCCTCACCGACGGGCACCCGGTAGTCCTTGTTGCCGTGGATGACCAGCATCGGCGTGCGGATGCTGGCGACGTGCCGGTGCGGTGAGTTCGCCTCGTAGCGTTCCGGCGCGGTCAGCGGGTCACCGAACTGGGGCCGCCAGAACATCGGCGTGTCGGTGGTGCCGAACATCTGGTCCAGCACCCACAGGCCGGCGTGGCTCACGATCGCCCGGAACCGGTCCGTGTGCCCGGCCACCCAGTTCGCCATGTACCCGCCGTAGGAGCCGCCCATCATCGCCGTGCGCGACCCGTCGATGTCGGGGCGGGCCACGGCGGCGTCGGTGGCCGCCATCACGTCGGCGAACGGGCGGGCCCCCCACTGGTGGTAGGCGCGGGCGATGAAGTCCTGCCCGTACCCGGTCGACAGGGCCGGGTCGGGCAGCAGCACCGCGTACCCGCGCGCGGCCATCAGCCACGGGTTCCACCGCCATGACCAGGAGTTCCAGCTCGACATGGGGCCGCCGTGCACCCACAGCACGAGTGGCGCGGGATCCTGCGCGGAGGCGGCTGCGGGCAGCACGAGCCAGCTGCGGATGCGGGCGCCGTCGTCGGCGGCCGTCTCGATCTCTTCCAGCCGACCGGGCAGCGGCAGCGGGCTGCCGGGGCTGGCCAGCCGCTCCGGCTTCTGCCCTTCGGCGGCTTCGAGCCGGACCGGGGCCGGCGGCTCGTCCACCGAGGAGCGCAGCGCGAACAGCCAGCCGCCGTCCGGCGACGGGCACAGGTCGGTGTAGGCGCCGTCGTCGGCGCTGATCCGCGCGACGTCGCCGGTCCCGGTGTCCACCCGGAACACCGGCCGCCGGCCCTGGTCGTCCGCGGTGAAGTAGACCGACCGCGAGTCGGGCGCCCAGGCCAGCTCGGCGGGCCGCCGGTCAAACCCCGCCAGCAGGTCACGCTCGCCGGCCCCACCGGGCCCACCAGCCGCGCCGTCCACTCGTTCAGCGGGATCCCCCAACGGCCCTACGGCGAGGCGATCGTAACCGGCCAGCGAGTCCGGGCCTTCAGGCCCGGCGAGCGCCGGTGTGTCGGCGAGCACCGCCGCCGGGGCGCGAAGCGCGCGGCGGGGGGTTCCAGGGGGGTCGCTCCCCCAGGCCAGCACAGCGGCGCGAGCACGATCGTCACGTCACCCGGGGCCTCGGGTGCGTGATGCGCCGAGCGGATGCAGGCCACGTACCGGCCGTCCGGTGAGATCGCCGGATGCTCGTAGTCGAAGCCGGGCGCCGACAGCAGCGTCCGCCGGGCCGCGCTGGCCATGTCGATGACGGCCAGCTCGGCGTGGGACTCGCCGTGGCTCTCCCACCGCCACCAGCCCGCCGCCGCCGTGCTGCCGTCCGCCGAGACGCAGAAGGACTGCTCGTCCAGGGCACGCCCCGGGGCGGGCGTGAGGTCACGCAGTTCGGCCGGGCCGTCCTGGCCCGCAGCGATCCCGGCAGCGTCCGGACCTGGGCCGTCCGGATCTGTGACCACTGTCCCCGCGGCCGTCCTGACCGGGGCCGTCCGGATGGGCGGCACGGCCCGGGATGCCGGGCCTGCCCACGGCGAACAGGCGGAGCTGGGCCGGGCCCAGGTCGTGATCCCAGTACCGGACCGGGACCGACTCGTGCAGGATGGCCGTGACCCCGGCGTCCTCGCGTGCCTGGCGCCGTCGTGCGTCGTCACCGTCCGCGTCGCGTCCGTTCCGGCACCCGCCGCGGGCATCACCGCACTGGCGATGACGATCGCGCCGGCCCGTTCGGCAGTTTCCAGTGCGCTCACGCCGCCGGGCCGGTCGGCCACCGGGACGGCTTCCCCGCCGCCCGCCGGCAGCAGCCACGCAGCGGGCTGTTCGCCGCCCGCCCCGGCGAGCTGCCCGGGGCCGCCGGCCTCGTCCGGCCGGTCAGCGGCAGCGGGGCCGACCGGGCCCGCCGCCTCCCGGCCGGGCCGCTTCGAGATAAAAAGCAGCGACCCGTCCGGCAGGAAGCGCGGATTGCTTTCGCCGTCCGCCGACCGGGTCAGGCGGCGCGGGGCGTCCGCACTCCCCGGTCCGGCCGGGATCCGCCAGATGCTGGTGACGTACGTCTTCAGGTCCGGGGCCAGCGTCTGGACCGCCGCGGCCAGCCAGCTGCCGTCGGGCGACAGCCGCAGCGCCGTGACCCGCGGGATCGCCACGTAACGCGCGAGATCGTGGAAGGGCGTCCCGCCCGCCGCCGCGGCGGTACTCACCGCGTGTCGGTGATCATGGCCGCGCCGGCCGTGGCGTTCGTCGCCTCGTCGATCAGGATCATGCCGCCGGTCAGCCGGTTCCGGCTGTAGGGGTCGGAGAAGATGGGCTGGGTCAGCCGCAGGGTCACCCGGCCGACCTCGTTCAGCCCGAGCTGGCTGGCGCTCTCGTCCCGGTGCAGGCTGTTGACGTCGATCCGGTAGTGCAGGTCGGTGACGATCGCCTTGACCGTCCGCGACGTGTGCTTGACGATGAGCCGGCTGCGCGGGGTGAGCGGCTTGTCGCCGACCATCCAGCACACCATGGCCTCCACATCCTGCGTGACGGTCGGCCGGTTGTGCGGCCGGCAGATCATGTCGCCGCGGGAGATGTCGACGTCGTCGTCCAGCAGCAGGGTCACCGACATGGGCGGGAACGCCTCCGGCACCGGCCGGCCCGCGACCTCCACGCCGCGCACGGTGGTGGTGAAACCTGACGGCAGGTGCATCACCTCATCCCCCGGCCTGATCACCCCGCCGGCCACCTCACCGGCGTAACCGCGGTAATCGTGCAGGCCGGGGTCGGTGGCCTGGTGCGGCCGGATCACGTACTGGACCGGGAACCGCACGTCGATGAGGTTCCGGTCAGAGGCGATGTGCACGTGCTCCAGGTGGTGCAGCAGCGACGGCCCCTCGTACCACGGCATGTTGGCCGAACGCTGGACCACGTTGTCGCCGAGCAGCGCCGAGATCGGGATGAAGGTCAGGTCGCCGATGTCCAGCTTGGCGGCGAAGGCGGAGAACTCCGCGGCGATCCGCTCGAAGACCGCGGCGTCGTAGTTCACCAGGTCCATCTTGTTGACCGCCAGCACCAGATGCGGGACCTGCAGCAGCGTCGCGAGGAAGGCGTGCCGCCGGCTCTGCTCGGTCAGCCCGTTGCGCGCGTCGACGAGGACGACGGCCAGGTCGGCGGTGGACGCGCCGGTGACCATGTTGCGGGTGTACTGGACGTGCCCGGGGGTGTCCGCGATGATGAACTTCCGCCGCGGGGTGGCGAAGTAGCGGTAGGCCACGTCGATCGTGATGCCCTGCTCGCGCTCGGCGCGCAGCCCGTCGGTCAGCAGCGCCAGGTTCGTGTAATCCTCGCCCCGGTCCTTGCTGGTCCGCTCCACGGCCGCGAGCTGGTCCTCGAAGATCGCCTTGGAGTCATACAGCAGCCGCCCGATGAGCGTGCTCTTGCCGTCGTCGACCGAGCCGGCCGTGGCGAACCGCAGAATATCCATCAGAAGTAGCCCTCTCGCTTCCGGTCTTCCATGGCCGCCTCGCTGGTGCGGTCGTCCGCGCGAGTCTGGCCGCGCTCGGTGATCCGGGTCGCCGCGATCTCGGTGATGACCGCGGCGACGGTCTCCGCGGTCGATTCGACGGCTCCGGTGCACGTCATGTCGCCGACGGTCCGGTACCGGACCATGGCCTCGAAGACCGGCTCGTCCTCGCCGCGCGTCACGTACGGGCTCTCGGCCAGCAGGATCCCGTCCCGCTCGAAGACGTTGCGGGCGTGCGCGAAGTACACCGACGGCAGCTCGAGCTCCTCGCGCTGGATGTACTCCCAGATGTCGAGCTCCGTCCAGTTGGACAGCGGGAAGACACGGATGTGCTCACCCCGGCGGATCCGGGTGTTGTACAAGTTCCACAGCTCGGGCCGCTGGTTCTTCGGGTCCCACTGGCCGAAGTCGTCGCGGAAGGAGAACGCCCGCTCCTTGGCGCGGGCCTTTTCCTCATCCCGCCGCGCGCCGCCGAACAGCGCGTCGAAGCGGTGCTCCTCGATCGCGTCCAGCAGCGTGGTGGTCTGCAGCCGGTTCCGGCTGGCCCACCGGCCGGTCTCCTCGGTCACCCGGCCCGCGTCGATGGAGTCCTGCACGGACGCGACGATGAGCCGGACCCCCAGCTCCGCGGCGCGCTTGTCCCGGAAGTCGATGACCTCGCCGAAATTGTGCCCGGTGTCGACGTGCATCACCGGGAACGGGATCCGGGCCGGCCGGAACGCCTTTTCCGCCAGCGCCAGCATGACCACCGAGTCCTTGCCGCCGGAGAACAGCAGCGCGGGGCGCTCGAACTCGGCCGCGACCTCGCGGATCATGTGAATGGACTCGGCTTCGAGCACGTCGAGCTGAGAGAGTGTGTAGTCGGTGCGCATCAACGGCATCCAGGAGGCGTCGGGGGCAGGGAATGGTTCCGGCGGGCGGGGGCCGCCGCCGCGGCCGTCATCGTTGACTGCCGCCGGTCTCGCCGGACCGGGCGGAGCGGATCGCGTCCAGCAGCGCGCCGGCGAGGGCGGGCGGGCATACCAGAATATCCGGCATCAGCAGATCAGCCTGATTGTAGGAAAGCTCACGGCCGTCGATCCGCGAGGCGTGAAACCCCGCGGCGCGGGCCACCGCGACCGGGGCCGCCGAATCCCATTCGTACTGGCCGCCCGCGTGGACATAGCCGTCGGCCCGGCCCTGCAGGACGGCGGCCACCTTGGCGCCGGCCGACCCCAGCGGGATGAGGTCCGCGCCGAGAAGTTCGGCCATCCGGGGCAGGAACGGCGCGGGCCTGCTCCGGCTGACGACAACGCGCGGCCGCCCTGCGGGCCGTCCGGGCGGCGGGGCCGGGGGCGGGGTGACGGTGGAGAGCACCTCATCCTGCGCCGGAAGGGCCACCGCGCCGGCGGTGAGGGCCCCCTGGGGGCTGTCGGGGCCGTCGGGGCTGTCGGGCCCCGGGCGGCCCGGTCCGCTCCGGGCGCGTTCCCACAGCGCCACGTGCACCGCCCAGTCCTCCCGGCCCGCATCCCCGAACTCGCGGGTGCCGTCCAGCGGGTCAACGATCCAGACCCGTTCGGCGGTCAGCCGGCCCAGGTCATCGGCGCCCTCCTCGGACAGCACCCAGTCGCCGGGCCTCAGCCGGGCCAGTTCGGCGGACAGAAACTCGTGCGACATGAGGTCGCCCGCTTTACGGAGGTCGTCCGGCTCACCGCCGTGACCGCGCAGGGCGACCAGGCGCCGGCCCGCTTCGACGGCAAGGTCATGGGCGAGACGGTCGTCCTCCGTCGCCATCGGCTGGCTCCTTGATGCTTCCCGGGCGGGAAGCCGGTCGGTGCGGCTGGTTCGCCAACGTAAGCGTCAGCACACCGCTCAGTTCTTCCCGGGACGGCTGTTCTCCGCCCTCAGCCTGCTCTTCTGCCACCCTCAGTCGGCGTGGAAGGTGTTCTGCGCGACGGCCAGGCCCTTAGACAGCAGCGTCTCCACCGCGTCGGCGCAGCGGTCGATGAGCAGGGGCAGTTCCTTGCGTTCGGCGGCGGAAAAGTCGCGCAACACGAACGTGGCGGCATCCATCCGGCCCGGCGGGCGGCCGATGCCGAACCGGGCGCGGTTGTATTCGTTGGTGCCGAGCGCCTGCGTGACCGAACGAAGGCCGTTGTGGCCGTTGTCACCGCCGCCAAGCTTGAGCCGCACCGCGCCGAACGGGATATCCAGCTCGTCGTGGACGACCACGATCCGGTCCGGCGGGATCTTGTAGAAGGCGGCGGCCGCCGCGACCGGTCCCCCGGCCAGGTTCATGTAGGTACGCGGCTTGGCCAGGGTGACCGGCACTCCGGCCAGCCGCCCGTCGGCCACGTCGTTGCGGGTCCGGTGCGCTTTGAACCGGCCGCCCATCCGTTCCGCGAGCAGGTCGGCCACCATGTGCCCGGCGTTGTGCCGGGTACCAGGCGTAGTCCGGCCCCGGGTTGCCGAGTCCGGCGACCAGCCAGCGTTCCTCGGGCATCGCCGGGTTCACATCCGACCGCGCATCGAGCCGACAGGTCAGCCGGCGTCGCTGTCGCCGGCCGCCCTGGGCTCGACCTCGCCGACCGGCTCAGGCACCTGGGCCTCGGCCGCCTCGGGACCGCCGATCTCCGCCTCCATCTGCGCCGCGGTGGGCGCCGCGAGAACGTGCACGATCAGCGTTTCCGGGTCGACCTGCAGGGTCACACCGCGCGGCAGCGTGAGGTCGCCCGCGTGAATCGAGCTGCCGACCTCCATGCCCGTGACGTCGACGTCGATCCCGTCGGGGATGTTCGTCGCCTCGGCCTCGACCGAGAGCTGGACGGCCTGCTGGTCCAGCAGGCCGTCCGGAGCGATGTCCCCGCTGACCCGGACCGCGATGTCGACGGTGACCTTTTCGCCGCGCCGGACGAGGATCAGGTCGGCATGCTCGATGAAGCCCTTGATCGGGTCACGCTGGACCGCCTTGGGCAGGGCCAGGCCGGTCACGCCGGGGATGCCCTCGATGCGGATCAGGACGTTGGGCGTCTTCAGCGCGAGCATCAGATCGTGGCCCGGCAGCACGACATGCCGCGTCTGCGCGCCGTGGCCGTACAGAACCGCGGGCACCCGGCCCTCACGGCGCGTACGCCGGGCGGCGCCCTTGCCGAACTCGGTGCGCGGCTCGGCGGCGATGCGGACCTCAGGCACGGTGGTCACTCCTCAAAGCAATGGGTAGCGTAATGCGGCGCCGTCAGGCGACGTAAGGCGGCTCGCGCCGCTTCCGGCGTAACTGACGTCACAGGACGCCAGGAGGCCGTACGAAGCCCGCGTGACACTCCGGCGCCCGCCGTCGGCGACGCCCGCGCCATGACCGCGCGCTCTGAAGTGTAGCCGAGAACTCCCCCGTTCATCGCTTCGGGCAGGACAGCCAATGACTGCCCTGCCCGAGCGCGGCAAGCACGGCCCGTGCCTCGTCGTGCAGTTCCGTGGCCGTGGCCGCCGATTCCGGCCCCTGGCAGTCCGGGATAACGTCCAGCGGAGCTGCCCGGGACAGAAACCGCCTTGGGCGGGAGAAACTCCCGCCCAAGGCGGTCAAACAGCTGCTCAGCAGGCTAGCTCAGGCCGGCCAGCCGGTTTGTCTTCGCCGTGCATCACCGGGCTGGCCCCGCCTCCGGCTGACCGTCATTCGGTCTCTGGCTGGTCGTCGTTGGTCATGCCCTGCGGCTCCGCATCGTTGGTCATGCCCTGCGGCTCCGCATCGTTGGTCATCCCCTGCGGCTCCGCATCGTTGGTCATGCCCTGCGGCTCCGCATCGTTGGTCATGCCCTGCGGCTCCGCATCGTTGGTCATCCCCTGCGGCTCCGCATCGTTGGTCATCCCCTGCGGCTCCGCATCGTTGGTCATCCCCTGCGGCTCCGCATCGTTGGTCATCCCCTGCGGCTCCGCATCGTTGGTCATCCCCTGCGGCTCCGCAGCGAAGCCCGTGTCCCCGTCGCTCGTCCCGTCGTTCCCCATGATCGGCATCTCCTGTTCGTAGCCCCCGGGAGCCCCGACGAATAGCAATGCTGGCCCCCTGCGGCAGCAGCCTAGCGGGCAGATTGCGGGGGATCACGGGTAAATGTGCCAGGGGTCTTACGCCGCGAAGGCGACAGTCATCTGCCTTGGAGGACAGTGACTACTACCCTCTGCGATCGCTACTGGCAGGCGGCCTGGCGTTAGCTACTGGCTGGCCCGCCGGCGCTGCTTCGGCCCCGCATCCAGGAGCTGGGTGAGCTCGGCCGATTGCGCCTCATCGCCGAGCTCACGGAAGACGGCGAGTGCCTGCTTCCAGTAGCTGCGCGCCGCACCCGTATCTCCGACGCTCTCGTTGACCTGACCGATGAGCCTGAGCGTGACGGCCTGGTTCCGCCGGTCACCGGTGGACTGGCGGATGGCCAGCGCCTGCTGGAGGCAGCCCAGCGCGTCACCGGTCCGGCCCAGGCCCAGATGCGCACGTCCGAGGCTGTGAAGCACCCAGCCTTCTCCAGGCAGGACGTTAATTTCGGTGAAAATAGCGCGCGCCTTCTGCAGCGACTCAATCGCCTCATCAAAGCGTCCCAGGTCCAGGTATGCCTCACCGAGATTGTGCAGCGCTATGCCTTCGCCGTACCGGCGGCCACCCTGCTGCTGGATCAGCAGGGAACGCTGCAGCGGATCGAGGGCCTCCTGCGGGCGGCCCAGCTCGAGGTATACGTTGGCGAGGTTGTTCGCGGCCTGCGCCTCGCCCGGGCGGTCGCCGATCTCGCGGCGGATAGCCAGCGCGTCCTCAAGGTAGCCGACCGCCTCCTGCATGTCCCGGTGGCCGAGCGCTTCGCCGAAGTTGTTCAGCACCCACGCCTCACCACGGCGATTTCCGGTGCGCCGGGCGCTCGTCAGCGCGATGCGGTGCGTGGCGATGCAATCGGCCCAGTCGCCGCGCCGGTAGAACACGCTGAACAGAGAGGTCGCCAGCTGCCAGGCCGCGTTATCGAACTTGAGGTCGGCCGCCTGTCGCGTGGCCGCGACCAGGCTGGCCCGCTCCCCGTCATACCAGGCGAGCGCCTGATCCGCGGTGGCAAAGGTGCGCGGCTGGCAGCCCGGTTCGAGGTCGTCCAGCTCGGTCTTGTACCGGTACGGCGAAACGATCTGCGCCGCGGCGTCCGCGGTGTGCACATACCAGGACAGGAGCCGGCGTACCGCAGCGGTTCTTTCCTGTTCCAGCTCCTCGGCGTTCGCCCGCTCGGCCGCGTAGACGCGCAGGAGATCGTGGAATTGGTACCGGTACGGGCTGGGGGACTCCAGCAAATGCGCGTCGAAGAGCATCTCCAGCGCGTCGGCGACCTTGCTTTCTGGCTGGCTGATCAGAGCCGCCGCGGCGCCCAGCCCGATAGATGGCCCGTGCCAGAGGCCCAGCATGCGGAAAGCGTGCGCCGGGGCGACATCGCCGGGCATCACGGCGTCGGGCAGGCTGGAGAAGCTGACCTCGAAGCTGGCCCGGACGGCGAGGTCGCCGACCTTCAGCTCGTCGAGCCGGCGATGCTCGTCACCGATCTGGTCGGCGAGCCAGCGGATGGTCCATGTGCTGCGGGCAGCGAGCCGGGCCGCAGAGATGCGGATGGCGAGCGGAAGGCCGGCACACGCCAGCAGCAGCTCAGCCGTGGCGTCCGGCTCGGCCGCCGTACGCGCCGCTCCCACGATGCGGCTGAACAGCGTGAGCGCCTCATTATCGTCGAGCACGTCCAGATGGACGAGGCCACCACCGACCAGGTCCGGCAGGCGGCTCCGGCTGGTGACGATGACGGCGCTGGTTCCACTGCCGGGCAGCAGCGGCCGGACCTGCGCCGCATCCCGCGCGTTGTCCAGCACGACCAGCATCCGCCGGCCGTTCAGCCGGGTCCGGTACAGGGCGGCGCGCTCCTCCTCGCCCACCGGGATCTGCGCCCCTTGCACCCCCAGGTCCCTGAGGAACCGGGCCAGCACCTCCGCCGGGCTCAGCGGCCGGGAACTGGCGCCCAGCAGATCCACGTAGAGCTGCCCGTCCGGGTATTCCGATCGCATCCGGTGCGCGGCATGGATCGCCAGGGTCGTCTTACCGAGCCCGCCCGCGCCGGCCACGAGCGCGACCGGAACCGCCCCCTGATTCTCGTCGGGGGACAGCAGCTCGCACAACTGCTCGACGTGCAGATCACGCCCGGTGAAGTCCCTGATGTCGGAAGGAAGCTGCATCGGCCCCGGATCGGCCGACGGCGAGACGGGGGCAGCATCAGCGGGACTCGCGCCCGTCTTGATCGCCCCGAGGGCGATGACGCCCGGCGTCCCCGCGTCGACGGCCGCCTCCGCCGCCCCGGGCGGGTCCGTGGCGGCCTCCCCCCAGGCCGCAGCTCCCGCTCCCGTCACCGCGGCGGCCGCTGCGGCAGGAACCGTTCCGCCCGGACTCGCCCCCGCTGGCGGCGGCCGGGCCGCTTCGAGGCTGATGACCTGCGCCTCGGCCGGGGCGCCGGACCCGGCCGGCTTCCGCTTGTCCCGCTTCGCGGGCGCCGTTCGCCGCCCGGGCGCCGGCCTCAGCTGCTCCTTCTCCGCAGGGGGAGGCGGCGCGGCCGCACCGGACAGCAATCGCTGGAACGCTTGCTGCATTTCGGGTCCAGGATCGACGCCGAGCTGGTCAGCGATGACGGTACGCGCCTGCTCATAGGCGCCCAGTGCTTCAGCGCGCCGGCCAGCCCCGTCGAGGGCACGGATGAGCAGCAGCCACAGCTTTTCCTTGAGCGGCTGATCGGTGAGCAGCCTGCGCAGGTCGGGGATCGCGAGGCTGCCGCGATCGCAGCCGATGTCCGCCTCGATGCGCAGCTCCAGCGCGGCGAGATGCAACTCATCCAGACGTTCGGCCTCGGCATCGACAAATGCTGATGGCGGGACGTCGGCCAGCGCCTTCCCGCGCCACAGGGCCAGGGAGTCGGCGAGCAGCCGGGCGGCCTGCTCGGGATCGCCGGCCGTCAGCGCCTCCCGGCCCTGGCTCATCAGGATCCCGAAATGCTGCGTGTCCAGGTCGTCCGGGCCGAGCAGCAGCTGGTACCCGGGGGAGCGGGTCCTCAGTACCCGTCCGTCGCTGTCCCCGATGAGCCGCCGCAGCCGGAGAACGTAGATGCTGATCAGGTTGCTGGCACGGGCCGGAGGGTCATTCCCCCACAGCTCGTCGGTAAGGGTGTCGGTGGAGACGACCTGTCCCGGGCGAAGCAGCAGGCACGCGAGAACGGCCCGCCACTTGGCCGCGCCGATCGAGGTCCAGTCCTCTCCGGTATTGACCTCGAGCGGTCCCAGGATGCGAAACCGCATCATCCTGATCCACCGGGGTTCACGATCTCGTCTGCCTCCGGGATTCAGTGACGACAGCAACCCGGCACCGCGAAATTGTCTCCGCGCCCCCCGCCGACCCTCAGGATGCGCGGCATCCCCAGGCCGGACAACAGGGCCACTTAATCACGGATCAACCGGGACGTAAATGACACCGTCGATCCTGAGACCGTAATTGCCGCCGCGGCACGCCACCAGCGGGCCGCGGCTACCTCGAAGGCACTGCTTAACCGGCACGCTCAACCGGCTCCGGCCGGAGACGCAATCGCCGCTCAATCCCCAGACAACCGCACGCTGACACGATCGTAATCGATCCCGGATCGGGGCCGCCCAGAGCAAGACCGGCTCCGGCGGGGATGACCGGCCCGATCACCGGAGACCGCTGCAGGGGCGTGGTTCGCGGTGATCGGGCCCGGTCCCGGACAGGAACGGCATGCCCTCGCGGCGCTTGCCTCCGCTCTCGGGCGGGGCGGGCGCCGCGGCGGGAAGCCGCCAGGAACGTCCCTTGCTGCCTCTCACAAGGGACGCCGGCCCGCTCGCGCCGGACGGGGTAAAGCGCGAGTGGGCCGCGTAGCGCAGGCTGGCGGGTGATCGCCGGGAGCGGCGGCCCGTCAGGCGGATGGGGTGCGGCCGGCAGCAGCCGCAGCGCGGGTGGGGTGGGGGGCGGCACAGCCACTGTGCCGTATGTGAGGGCTGCACCGTGGCGGCCAAACGGCACTGGCCGCTACGGTGCAGCCGCAGAAGCGGGGGACAGAGGCGTGGCCGTCGTCTTTAAGCGTCAACGGGGGCGAGGACGGCGGTCACCCTTGGCCACCGGAAACGGGGCTCACCCCCGCCGCGGCCAGACCGCCAGGTCCGCGGGACGGCCAGGTCCGCGGGACGGCCAGGTCCGCGGGACGGCCAGGTCCGCGGGACAGGCTCAGCTCTGGCCGTCGAACAGGCTGGTGACCGAGCCGTCGCTGAACACCTCGTTGATCGCGCGGGCGATCAGCGGCGCGATCGACAGCACGGTGAGCTTGTCGAAATGCCGGTCCGCCGGGGTGGGCAGCGTATTCGTGATCACGACCTCGCTGATCTGGGAATTCTTCAGCGTGTCGACAGCGGGACCGGACAGTACACCGTGCGTGGCCATCACGATCACCTTGGCGGCGCCCTGCTCGAACAGCGCTTCCGCCGCCTTCGTGATCGTCGCGCCCGTATCGATCATGTCGTCCACCAGGACGCAGGTGCGGCCCGCGACCTGCCCGACGACCTCGAACATCTTGACCTGGTTGGCGACGTCCGGATACCGGCGCTTGTGGATGATGGCCAGCGGGCAGCCGAGCCGGTCAGTCCAGCGCTCACACATCCGTACCCGGCCGGCGTCCGGCGCCACCACGGTGACCTGGCTCAGGTCGAGCTTGTCCTCGATGTAGTCCGCGAGGATCGGCAGCGCGAACAGGTGGTCCACCGGTCCGTCGAAAAACCCCTGGATCTGCGCGGTGTGCAGGTCGACCGCCATCAGCCGGTGCGCCCCCGCCGTCGCAAACAGGTCGGCCATCAGCCGCGCCGAGATCGGCTCCCGGCCCCGGCTCTTCTTGTCTTGGCGGGCGTAACCGAAGAACGGGGTCACCACCGTGATCCGCTTGGCCGACGCGCGCTTGAGCGCGTCCACCATGATCAGGTGCTCCATGATCCACTCGTTGATCGGCGCGGTGTGGCTCTGCAGCACGAAGACATCGCAGCCACGAACGGAATCAAGGAAGCGGACGAAGATCTCCCCGTTGGCGAAGTCGAAGAGCTTCGTCGGCGTCAGCTCGATGCCCAGGCAAGCGGCCACCTCCTCGGCCAGCTCAGGAAATGCCCGGCCGGAGACGAGCATCAGCTTCTTCTCGCTGGTCGCCATGATGCCGCTCACGTGGTCGCCCCCTCGCTGGGTCCCGTTTCGTCTTGAGCCGCCTCGGCCGCCGCCGCGGACCGGGTGCCGGGCCGGCGCCGGGCGACCCATCCCAGCACGTTGCGCTGCCTGGCCCGGCCGATGGCCAGCGCCCCGGGAGGAACGTTCTCCGCAATGACGGATCCGGCCGCGGTGTAGGCGCCATCGCCGATCTCCACCGGCGCGACGAGCATGGTGTCGCTCCCGATCCTGACGTGATCTCCCACGCTGGTGTGGTGCTTGGCCACGCCGTCGTAGTTGACGAACACCGTAGCGGCCCCGACGTTCGAACCGGAACCGATGTCCGCGTCGCCCACGTAGGTCAGGTGCGGCACCTTGGAGCCCTCGCCGACGACCGCGTTCTTCATCTCGACGAAGCTGCCGGCCCGGGTGCCGGGCCCCAGCCTCGTCCCGGGCCGCAGCCGGGTGTAGGGCCCGACGCTGGCCCCGGGCCCGATCTCGGCCGACTCGCAGACGGCGTTGATCACGGTCGCGCCCTCGCCGACCACGGTGTCGCGGAGCACGCAGCCCGGGCCCACCCGGGCCCCGGACGCGATCGCGGTACGGCCCTCCAGTTGCGTGGACGGGCCGATCTCGACATCGGGCTCGAGGGTCACATCCACGTCGAGCCAGGTCGTCGCCGGGTCAACAATGGTCACCCCGGCCCGCATCCAGTGCTCGAGGAGCCGTTCGTTGTAGATCCGCCGGGCCAGGGCCAGCTGGACCCGGTCGTTGACGCCCTGGATCTCCAGCGGGTCGGCGGCCCGCACCGTGCCGACCCGGTGACCGTCACCGCGCAGGATCGCCACGACGTCGGTGAGGTATTCCTGGCCCAGCACGTTCGCCGTGGGCACCCGCTTGATCGCGTCGGCCAGCATCGTGCCGGCGAAGGCGTAGCAGCCGGAGTTGATCTCGTCGATCAGCCGCTGCTCGTCGGTGGCGTCGGCCTCCTCGACGATTTCGGTGATGGCACCGGCGGCGTCGCGGATGATGCGGCCGTCGCCGGCCGGATCAGCGGTCTTCGCGGTCAGCACCGTCACCGTGTTGCCCGCGGCTTCGTGCTCGCGGGCCAGGCCGGCCAGGGTGGCGGCGCGCAGCAGCGGCATGTCGCCGTAGGTGACGATGACCTGGCCTTCGATGAGGCCGACGGCCTCGATCACCGTCCGCACGGCATGGCCCGTCCCGCCCTGCCGCTCCTGGATCACGACCTCCGCGTCCGGTGCCTCGCGGGCGACGTACTCGGTCACCTGGTCGCGGCCGTGGCCGGCCACGACCACCAGCCGCTGCGGGGCGAGTTCACGCGCAGCGGCCACCGCGTGGCCCAGCATGGTGCGACCGCACAGCGGGTGCAGCACCTTGGGGGCCGCGGATTTCATGCGCGTGCCCTCGCCTGCGGCGAGGATGATGACGGCGGCCGGGCGGCTGGGGCTCACTCCGCAGGGCTCCTCGGATCGCTGCCAATATGTCAGGGCCGTCACGTGCCTGTTTACGCGCCCCTCACTGGGAGGATACCGCCAGGTCGCATTGCCCGGCGGCCTGCTTCGGCAGCCCGCCGGTCGCGCCGGCCGATCTCAGCACGTCCTGGCCCGCACTCGGTTATGGCCGTTACGCTGGCCTTACTCCGGCCGGGCGAGCGTGATGTCGGCCTGTCTGAAACTCCCACCGCCCGCGGGCAGCGCGGCCATGCCGGGCCGGTAGCCGCTCGCCACCAGGGTGTACCGGCCCGGCGGCACATCGCCCAGGACGAACCGCCCGCCGGTATCCGCTGCGGAGATGGCGACCTCGGCGCCCGCCTCGTTGACCAGGCGCAGGTGCGCACCGGGGAAGGGCCGGTCACCGTCGGCGGTCAGCACCGTGCCGGCCACCCGCCCGGACGCGGGAAGCTGCACATCGCGCCGGGCCAGTTCGCCCTGCCGCACGGCGACCTGAACCGCGACCGGGGTGTAGGGTGCGGCGGCCACGACGAGCGCGTACTGCCCGTCGGCCAGATGAGCCAGGCGGAACGAACCGTCGCTGCTCGTCGTCGTCACGCCAGCGATATCCCCGTGGCCGTCGGCCACGGTCACCGTGGCCCCGCCGACGGGCTGGCCCGAGCTGGCGCGCACCGTCCCAGCCACGCCGCTTCCGCCGCGTAGCACGACGTCGTGCCGGACCTCCGTCTGGGCCGCCGGAGCCGGGGAGGCCAGGGCGGCCGGGGCCAGGGCCGGGTCCGCTGGGGCGCCGGCCGGGACCCCTGGGGCCGCGGCCGGGACCCTTGCCGCCGGGGCCGCCGGGCTGCTGCCGACCCGGACGGTGACGGGTGCCGTCTCGCCGCCGTGCACGTCCACGCTGGCCCGGACCGGCTCGTGACCACCCGCGACGAGAACGTGCTCGCCGTCGCCGAGGCCGGTCAGCCGGTACCACCCGTCCGCGTCCGTGGTGGCGCTCGCGACGATCTCACCCGCCGCGTTGGCCGCGGTCACCAGGATGCCGGGGACGGCGGCGCCACCGGGGGCCCGGATGGTGCCGTGCACCTCACGCCCCGGCGGGACGGCCGGCACCGTCCGGCTCACGCCGGGCTCGGCGGCCAGCGCGAAGTCCCGCTCGATCACCGATCCGGGCTGGGCCAGAAGGGCGGCCGCGGCCGGCTCATGGCCGCGCGCGGTCACGATCACGGTGAGCGCCGCGGCCGGCGTACCGGTGATCCGGTACCCGCCCTCCGGTGCGGTCACCGCGCGGGCCAGCTGGCGGCCCTCCGCCGAGGTCACCGTGACGACGGCGCCCGCGACGGGGCGGCCGCCGGCGTCACGCACGGTGCCGGCCAGCCCGGGCCCGGCGAACCTGCCACTCCCGGCCGGCACGCCATTCCCGGCTGCCGTTCCGTTCCCGGCCGGCGTTTCATTCCCGGCCAGGCGCACCGTTTGACGCCGCCCGCTGCGGCGGCGTGACCAGCCGGGCCGCCCGGGACGCAGCCGCCTCGTCGGCCGCGGGCAGCACCAGCTCACTCGGCTCCCACGAGCCTTCGCCCGCCACGGCGGCGAATTCCTCCCCGACCGGCTCACCGCCGGCGGCCCGCCGCCGGACCCGCCCGGTCAGCAGCGACGCGATGGCGGCGATCAGGTTGGCGGCGATCGCGAACCAGAAGGCGATGCCGATGCCGCTGTGGAACGGGTGCGTGATCACGTTCGGGAAGAAGTCCCGGCCGGTCAGGTAGGCGGCGTGCGACGCCGGCACGTGCCCGAGCAGCGGGCCGAGCAGTTGCTTCATCGGATTGTAGCCGAGGAAGGCCGCGAACAGCACGCCGATCGGCGGCAGGTGGCCGATCGTGCTGGCCGCGCCGGCCGGCACGCCCTGCGAGACCAGGCCACCGGACAGGGCCGAGGGCAGCGTACTCGCCAGCCCGGTCACGATCAGCGAGAAGAAGATGCCGATCGACAGGACGAAGGCCGCGTTCTGGAACGTCGCGATCGTGCCGCCCGCGGCGCCGCGCTGGTTGGCCGGCACCGAGTTCATGATCTCCGCCCGGTTCGGCGAGGCGAACAGGCCGGAGCCGAACCCGTTGAGCACCAGGACCAGCGCGAACAGCCCGTAGCTGAAGTTCACCGGCATGATCATCAGGAACGCGAAGCTCAGCGCGGTGAGCAGCGCCCCGCCCACGGTGAAGGCGCGTGCGCCGAACCGGTCGGACAGCCAGCCCGACAGCGGCGCGGAGACCAGGAACCCGATGGTCAGCGGGATCATGTAGATGCCGGCCCACAGCGGCGTCTGCGAGAAGCTGTAGCCGTGCAGCGGCAGCCAGATTCCCTGCAGCCAGATGATCAGGGTGAACTGCATCCCGCCCCGGCCCAGGGCGATCATCAGGTTGGCCAGGTTGCCCGGCCGCGAACGCGCGGATCCGGAAGAGCGACAGCCGGAACATCGGCTCCGGGACCCTGCTCTCGACGAAGCAGAAGACGGCGAGCGCGGCCAGGCCGCCGAAGATCATGGACAGCACGAACGGGCTCGTCCAGCCCATGGCGTGCCCGCCGTAGGGCTCCAGGCCGTAGGTGATGCCGACCAGGATCGCGATCAGGCCGGCCGCGAACAGGACGTTGCCCCACCAGTCCATCCGGGCGTGATGCCGCTCGCTGAGGTCGTGCAGCATGAAGTAGGCCCAGAAGGTGCCGAAGAGCCCGAACGGCACGGAGACCAGGAAGACGAAGTGCCAGTTGACGGGGGCGAGCACGCCGCCGAGCAGCAGGCCGAGGAACGAGCCGGCGATCGCGGCGATGGCGTTCATTCCCAGCGCCGTGCCGCGCTGGTTAGCGGGGAAGGCGTCGGTCAAGATGGCGGTCGAATTGGCGAACAGGAACGCGCCGCCGACGCCCTGCACGATCCGCCAGATGATCAGCCACAGCGCCGCGTCCGTGCCTTTCATCCAGGTCACGGCCAGGAATATGGACGCCACCGTGAAGACGGCGAAGCCGATGTTATACATGCGCACGCGGCCGAACATGTCGCCGAGACGGCCGAAGGACACCACGAGCACGGCCGACACGACCAGGAAGCCCATGAACATCCACAGCAGGTAACTGGTGTTGCCTGCCGACAGTGGGTCGACCCCGATGCCACGGAAGATGTCCGGCAGCGCGATCAGCACGATCGACTGGTTGATCGTGGCCATCAGCATGCCGAGCGTGGTGTTCGACAGCGCGATCCACTTGTAATGCGGACCGGGCTGCCTGCCGCCGCGCTTGGCGTGCGCCGCCGGAGCCGTGCCTGCTACGCCGGATTTCACCGCCATAGATGAACGAGCCCCTAACAGATTGAGACACAGAATTAACTTGCTTGATGTCAACTAACGATACAAGTGCCACCCGCATTCCCTGACGGCGGCACCCGCGCCGGGCCGTTCACGGGGAACCCGCACCGCATGGAGCGCCATCCGCCCAGGCCAATTTATTCCAGGTCAGAATGGCCGAGACGGCTGTGGCGCATGGGCTCCGCGCCCCGCGCACACGGGCTCCGGCCCCGCGCCCAGGCGCCCCGGCCCGGCCCGGCCCGGCCCGGCCGCCTGCCATGATGCCAGCGACCACACCGGCGGGTCAGTACTACTGGGTCCGCACCACTGGTGCGCGCCCAGACCAATCCGCTCGCCCACCCTGAAGAGACACAATCCGAAGACCACGCGAAAGAACGTAGGCTCGGAATACCACGGCTGCCTCCGCATTGAGGTCACACGCGGCGGTGACCTGTACCGGAAGATCGCAGGCTGGGTTGAGGGTATTACGGACGATACGAGGATGACCTGAAGGTCATCCTCCGAACCCACCTACCGCTCCCGGGCGAGGATTCGAACCTCGGTTCAGCGCACCAAAAACGCTTGTCCTGCCAGGCTAGACGACCCGGGATCGCTGGTCTCGGCACACTCTACCGGGCCCGAACGACGTAAGTGCTTGACGGCGAACAGCCTCCGACGATGGAACAAGTTCAAATACTTTCGCTCATAGCCTTGCCTAACTTACGGCCTCGTAGGTTACGGTTACGTAAGCGTCAAGGAGGCTGCGTTTGCTCTCCTGACCCGTAAGACCCCGACCACAGCGAGGAGCACGATGACCACTTCCGCCGAGAGGGCCCCGGCCCCCGCCGACGTCCGGCCGACGCTCGCGCCTCCATCTGTACCCGCCCCGGCCACACCGATGGCCGCGCCCGCCACGGTCCGGGAAACCGGAGCCGCCCCGAAGGTCACCGCCCGGGTCCCGCGTTCCGATTACGAGGACGAGCAGACGACCCCCGCGCAGCGGGTTCTCGTCGGGGTCTTCGTCGTCGTCCCGCTCCTGGCGCTGCTCGCGGCCATCCCGGTGGCGTGGGTCGGGGGGTTCCTCGGCTGGCATGACGTGATCATCGCCCTCGTCTTCTACTGGATATCCGGGCTCGGTATCACCGTCGGCTTCCACCGGTATTTCACGCACGGCTCGTTCAAGGCCAAGACCGCCCTGCGGGTCGCGCTTGCGGTGTGCGGCACCCTGGCCATCGAGGGCCCGGTGTTCAACTGGGTCGCCGACCACCGCCGCCACCACAAGTACAGCGACCGGGAGGGCGACCCGCACTCACCGTGGCGTTACGGCGACAACTGGAAGGCGCTTTCCAAGGGCCTCGTCTTCGCCCATGTCGGCTGGCTGTTCGACCCGAACAAGACGTCGCAGGAAAAGTTCATCCCGGATCTGCTGGCCGATGCCCGCATCCGGCGGGTCCACCGGCTGTTCCCGGTGCTCGTCCTGACCTCACTGCTGCTGCCCGCGCTCATCGGCGGCCTGTGGTCCATGTCGTGGCACGGCGCGCTCACCGCGTTCTTCTGGGGCAGCCTGGTCCGGATCGCGCTGCTGCACCACGTCACCTGGTCGATCAACTCGGTCTGCCACACGTTCGGCAGCGAGGAGTTCGAGGTGCGGGACAAGTCGCGGAACGTGGCCTGGCTGGCGGTCGCCTCGTTCGGCGAGTCGTGGCACAACCTGCACCACGCGGACCCGACATGTGCCCGGCACGGTGTGCTGAAGGGCCAGCTTGACCCGAGCGCCCGCGTGATCTGGGCCTTCGAGAAGCTCGGCTGGGCCTACGACATCCGCTGGCCGGACGCCGGGCGGCTGGAGGCCAAGCGCCCGGCCACCGCCACCAGGAAGCTCGGCTCCATGACCCGGCGCACGTTCACTCCGATCGCATCACGGTCGACTCGGATTAGTGACGAAACGGCCGGCTGAACGCAATGATGGATAAGTGAACGACGATCCGGCCCTCAGATCCGCGCGCAGGAGAATGACCGGGAAGGAACGCCGCGAGCAGCTGCTGGACATCGGGCGGCGGCTGTTCGCCGAGCGCGGCTTCGAGGGAACCTCGATCGAGGAGATCGCGGCTAAGGCCGGCGTGTCCAAGCCCGTGGTGTACGAGCACTTCGGCGGCAAGGAGGGCCTCTATGCCGTCGTCGTCGACCGCGAGGTCGACCGGCTGCTCACGATGGGCACCGCGCTGCTGGACGGGGACCACACGATACCGAAGTTCCAGGGCGCCGCGGTCAGGCTGCTGAAGTACATCGAGGACAACGCCGACGGGTTCCGCATCCTGGTCCGGGACTCCCCGCCCGGATCGGGAACCGGTACATACGGCACGCTGCTGTCCGACATCGCCGGGCAGGTGGAATACATCGTCGGCGACTTCCTGTCCGCACGCGGCCAGGACCGGAAGCTCGCCCCGATGTACGCGCAGATGCTGGTGGGCATGGTCGCCTTCACCGGCCAGTGGTGGCTGGACGCGCGCAAGCCGCCGCTGGAGGACGTCGCCGCGCACCTGATCAACCTGGCCTGGAACGGCCTGTCGCAGCTGGATCCCGCGCCACGCATCCCGCCGGAGATCATGGCCGGGCAGCGCGACGAGGACGGCCCGGCCGGTACCCGGTAACGGCCCGTCAGCAGGCCCGTCCCGCCGGGCCGCCAGGGGCCGCCGAGCCCGGCGGGCAGACGGGCAGGCCGGCGGCCGCCCACGCGACGTAACCGCCGGCGATGTCGGTGGCGCTCGCCAGGCCCAGATCCTGCAGGGCGGCGGCGGCCAGGCTCGAGGTGTACCCCTCGGAGCAGAACACGATGACCTGCTGGCCGTATCCGTGCACCCACGGCAGCCGGGCGTCGCTGGCGGGGTCGAAACGCCACTCGAGGACGTTGCGCTCCACGATCACGGCTCCCGGTATGCCGCCCTCGCGGGCGCGCTGGGCCTGCGGGCGGATGTCGACGAGGACGGCGCCGCGGGAGAACTCCGCGAACGCCTCGTCCGGCGTCAGCCGGTGCAGGCGCGCCCGCGCGGCCGCGAGGATCTCATCGATCGTCCGGGCGCCGGGCGGCCGGGCGGCCGGGCCGGTCTCCGCGGTTCCGGTGGCAGCAGGGCCAGTCACCACCGCGCCGGTCACCATCGGGCGGCTTACCACTGGGCCGCGGCTTCGATGTCCAGCACCACCAGGCCGTTGCCGGTGAGGTCGTAGCGCGTCATCTGGCTCAGCGGCGGCGAGTAGGCATGCACGCTGACCGCGACGGCTTCGGAGGTGTTGCGCACGTCGTGAATGTGCTCCGGGCCGAAGGAACGTACCCGGCCCGCGCTGACCGGCGCGGCCGTCACCGGGTGAAGGCGCCCGGGCGTCCCGGCCTGATGTTCTTCGAGCGCGCCCCACACGACGCCGAACGCCCCGGCCGAGCCGCCGTGGTCGTGGAATCCGGTGCCCTGGCCGGGCAGCCAGCTGATCAGCCAGACCTCGTACTGGTCATCGGCGTGCAGCCGCTCGTACCAGCGCTCGTCCGGGCTGAGCCGGACACGCGACATCCATTCGCGCGGCGCCGCCGCGAGCCTGCGTACTTCCTCAGCGAGCTGCCGGGGGCTGAGCGCTGCGGGAATGATCGTGGTCATGGGGCGTCTCTCCTCGCGTCATGGTTCCGGGCCGACCCGGTCCGGCGTTAAGTCCCTGTGCCGAACGGACCGGACAGAGGGCACTTGCCTGACGGCGGAGGTCCACGTGGAGACGATGATGATGACGGTGACCGCGATGCACGGGCATGATCATGCCAGTCATTATCTACTAAATCAATTTGGAAAGTAGGTTAATCTCCTGACCGGATAGGCGGCAGCTCTCCGGCTTTTATCGAACGTTCAGCCGTGCTTCATCGAACGTTCAGCCGGGGCGGTACGCCACCACGAACACGCGGCGGAAGGGCAGGACCGTCCCGAACGAGCGGGGCGGGTACGCCCGCCGCATCCGGTCCCGGTACTCGGCCAGGAACTCCTCGGCCTGCGCATCGTCCAGGACCGCGAGGACGGGCCGCAGCGCCGTGCCCTTGACCCACTCGACCACCGGGTCCGCACCGGTCAGGACGTGCAGGTACGTCGTTTCCCACGCGTCGACCTGGCACCCGGCCCCGGCGAGGCCGTCGAGGTACTCCACCGGGTCACCGGCCTGCAGAGTCAATGCGCTCACGCCGATCAGGGAACGCCAGCGCGGGGAGGCCGCCATCTCCGCCACGACCGCGTGCAGCGGCTGATCGAAATTGCCCGGGAACTGGAAGGCCAGCCACCCGCCAACGGACAGCCACGACACCCAGCGGGGAAGCAGGCCGAGGTGGCCCGGCACCCACTGCAGGACGGCGTTGCAGGTTAGGACGTCGACCGGAGCGGCCGGCCGCCAGTCCCGCAGGTCAGCCAGTTCAAAGGAGATTCCCGGCTGCCCCTCCCATTTCCGCGCCGCCTCGATCATCTCCGCGGAGCTGTCGACGCCGTGCACCGCCGCGCCGGGCCAGCGGCGTGCGAGGTCTACGGTGAGATCACCCGGCCCGCAGCCCAGGTCGACGACGGTGCCCGGCGTACCGGCCCCGATCCTGGCAACCAGGTCGGCAAAGGGCCTCGCCCGCTCGCCGGCGAAGCGCCGGTACTGGCCCGGGTCCCACATGGACGGCCCATTCTCTTGATATCGAGATACTTTTCCTTGTCTACTAGAGCAGCATCTTGACGTCAAGAGATATCCTGAGGCAATGGAGGATGGTCCCGAGCCCGGTCCGGCGGCACGTGTCACACAGCGGGGGGCACAGGTCCTCGACGGCGAGCCGGACCCGAATGGCACGCTCCGCGATGAGGTGGACGATCTTGTGGCCGCGTGGCGTGCGCAGCGGCCCGATCTGGACGTGGAACCGCTGCAGGTGCTGAGCCGGGTATCCCGGCTGGCGCGGCACCTCGACCTCGCCCGGCGTGCCTCGTTCGCGAATCACGGGCTTGAGACGTGGGAGTTCGACGTGCTGTCGGCCCTGCGCAGGCAGGGACCGCCGTACCAGATGACGCCGGGCGCGCTGATCCGCGCGACGCTGGTGACCTCGGGCACCATGACCAACCGGATCGACCGGCTCGCCGAGGCCGGGCTGGTCCACAGGAAGCCGGACCCGCGGGACCGGCGCGGCGTGCTGGTCACCCTCACCGGCCAGGGCCGGGCCAAGGTTGATGACGCGCTGGCGGACCTGCTGCGCCGCGAGCGGCAACTGCTCGCCTCGCTCGGGCCTGATGAGCATCGTACGCTCGCCGCGCTGCTGCGGACCCTGCTCGCCCCGTTCGACGCCCTGCCGCCGGAGTAGCCCGCCAATCCGGCCCGGTGGGCGTCCGGCCGGCAGGGGCAGGCGGCGAGCTCCGCGGGGTCGTCATGCGCTCAGGCTTCCAGGCCGGCCGCGACCGTGAGCCAGCGTTCTTCGAGGGCGGCCTTTTCGGCCTGGACGCAGCGAACGTCGGCCCCCATCTGGGTGAGCTTCTCGTAGTCACTGGCGTGCTCGGCCATCTGCGCGCCGAGCTGCGCCTCCCGGCTGGACAGGCGGTCGATCTGCCGTTCGAGCCGCTGCAGCTCCTTGCGCCCGGCCCGTTCTCCCGCCGTGCCGAGGGCGGTCCCGTCGGGCGCCGCCGGGCCCGCCCCGGCGGCCGGGGGCGCCGGGGCGGGCAGCGACGCCTCACGGGTCCCGCGTACCTGGTCCAGGTACTGTTCCACCCCGCCGGCCAGGAACGACAGCTTCCCGTCCCCCAGCAGCGCCACCACATGGTCAGTGACCCGCTCCAGGAAGTAGCGGTCGTGGCTGACCACGGTCATCGAACCCGGCCAGCCGTCGAGGAGGTCCTCGAGCTCGGTGAGGGTCTCGATGTCGAGATCGTTGGTGGGCTCGTCGAGCAGCAGCACGTTCGGCTCGTCCATCAGCAGCCGGAGCAACTGCAGCCTGCGCCGCTCCCCGCCGGACAGTTCGCCGACGGGGGTCCACTGCTTGTCGCCGCGGAAGCCGAACCGCTCCAGCATCTGGCTGGCGGACAGCTCACGCTTACCGACCCGGACGAACGACCGGACGTCCTGCACGGCCTCGAGCACCCGGCGCCCGGGATCCAGCTCGCCCAGTTCCTGGCTGAGGTGGCCGATCCGCACGGTCTTGCCCCGTACCACGGTGCCCACGGCCCGCACCGCCTGGTCAGCCCCGGCCGCCGGGCCAGCTCCGGCCGCCGCGCCGGACAGCGCCGGGAAACCAGCCGGGGCGGGCACGAGCGACCCGTCGAGCAGCCGCAGGAACGACGTCTTCCCGCTGCCGTTGACGCCCACCAGCCCGGCCCGCTCGCCGGGCGCCAGCCGCCAGGTGACGTCGTCCAGCAGCACACGCGGGCCGGCCCAGAGCGTGACATCCTCGACGTCGATGACGGTCTTGCCGAGCCGCGCGGTGGCGAGGCTGGTGAGCTCGACGGTGTCCCGGGCCGGCGGCTCGTCGGCGACCAGCGCGTTGGCCGCCTGCACGCGGAACTTCGGCTTGGTGGACCGCGCCTGCGGGCCGCGGCGCAGCCACGCGAGCTCCTTGCGCATCAGGCTGCGCCGGCGGCGCTGGACCGCCTCCGCATTGCGCTCGCGTTCGGCCTGGGCCAGCACGTACGCCGAGTATCCGCCGTCGTACGCGTACACCTGGCCGGAGTCAACCTCCCACATGCGGTCACACGCGGTGTCCAGCAGCCAGCGGTCGTGGCTGACCATGACGAGGGCGCAGCCCCGGTCCCTCAGGTGCCGCCCCAGCCAGTCGATCGCCTCGAGGTCCAGGTGGTTGGTGGGCTCGTCGAGCAGCAGGACGTCGAGGTCGGAGGCGAGCAGCGACGCCAGCGCCGTCCGCCGGCGCTCGCCGCCGGAGAGCCGGCCGGTGCTCGCCCCGAGATCGATCCCGCCGAGCAGTTCGGCCACTACACCGCGGGCCCGCGGATCGCTGGCCCACACGTGCTCGGCGGCCTCGCTGGCGCCGGGGCCGAACACGGCCTGGCGCACGGTGCCGGACAGCTCGTCCCGCTGGCGCAGGTACCCGATCCGCAGGCCGGCGGTGCGCGCGATCCGGCCGGAATCAGCCTCCACGGTGCCCGCGAGCAGGGACAGCAGCGTCGATTTGCCCGCCCCGTTACGCCCGACCACGCCGATCCGGTGCCCGGTCGAAACGCCCAGGGACACCGAGGCCAGCAGCGTGCGGTCGCCGAACGCCTTGGCCACCTTCTCGGCGCTGATCAGGTTCACCATGCCGACCGTGCCTTCCGCGGGTGGCGGCAGGCCGCCTCGCCGCGGCCGGTCACGGCGTCCCGGCCGTGATGGACGCCCCTGGCACCGGGCCGGCCGCCCGGGCCACCGCCCGGCACACCCCGGCACCGGACAGGGATACCGCGAGGTCCACCGCGCGCTCGGCGCTGGCGGCGAGGAAGACACAGGTCGGGCCGGAGCCGGCGACGATAGCCCCCAGGGCGCCGAGTTCACGGCCGGCCGCCAGCGTCCTGCGCAGCGCGGGGAAGAGCGAGATGGCGGCCGGCTGCAGGTCGTTGCTCAGCGTCTGGCCTACGGCGGCCGGGTCCCCGGATCGCAGCGCACCCATCAGCGCATGGTCCAGTACCGGATCGGGCACCGGGCCGGCCACCGCGAGACCCGCCCCGGAACCGGAGCCGGAACCGGAGCCGAACGCCGGCGCCGGGTCACGGGCGGCGCGCAGCCGGTCGTAGGCCGCGTAGACCTCCGGTGTGGACAGCGCGCCGTCGGCCACGGCCAGCACCCAGTGGTACTGACCCGACACCAGCGCGGGCGTCAGCCGCTCGCCCCGGCCCTGCCCGACGGCCGTGCCGCCGACCAGCGCGAAGGCGACGTCGCTGCCGACGTCCGCCGCGACCTCCCGCAGCTGCTCGTGGCTGAGGCCGGCGTTCCACAGCTCGTTGCACGCGACGAGGGCGGCGGCGGCATCGGCGCTCCCGCCGGCCAGCCCGGCGGCCACCGGTATCCGTTTCCGGATGGTGATCTCGATCGGCCCGGTGACGTCGCGGGGCAGGCCCGCCGCCTGCGCCAGGGCCGCGGCGGCCGTCAGCGCCAGGTTGCCGGGGCCGGCGGGCACCGCGTCGGCGCCCTCACCGCTGACCAGTACCCGGTCCCCGCCCGGGCCGCCGGCCTCGGCCACGGTCACGTCGTCGTGCAGCGAGATGGCCTGGAACACGGTCACCAGGTCGTGGTAACCATCGGCGCGGCGCGGCCCGACGCCGAGCTGGAGGTTGATTTTGGCGGGGGCCCGCACAGTCACACCGGTCACGGTTCACCGTACTGTGCTGGCCCGGGGGGCGACCCCCCGGAACCCCCCGCGACGCCCCGCGCTGGTGCTCGCCGTGACACCGGGCGCTCGCCCGGGCCGGAGGCCCGGGGTCGCGTCCGGTCGGAGCTTCGCTCCGTCGGTCCGTAGCCCGCTTCGGTGCTCGCCGTAATATCAGGGCCGAGACCGGCCGGACCTTCGGTCCGGCGGTCCGCAGCCGCCTCGGCGATGCGGGCGAATTCGGCGACGCTGAGCGCCTCACCGCGCGCCCCCGGGTCGAGGCCGGCCGCGCGGACCAGGCGTTCCGCCGCTGCGGCCGACCCGGCCCAGCCTGCCAGGGCCGCGCGCAGGGTCTTGCGGCGCTGGCCGAACGCGGCGTCGATGACCGCGAACACCTGCTCGCGGGACGCCGACGTCGGCGGCGGGTCCGCCCGCACGAACGACACCAGGCACGAGTCGACCCCCGGCACCGGCCAGAACACGGTCCGCGGCACCGGCCCGGCCAGGCGCATCCGTGCGAACCAGGCCAGCTTGGCCGAGGAGACGCCGTACGCCCGGCTGCCCGGCGGCGCGCACATCCTCGTCCCCACCTCCGCCTGCACCATGACAAGGCCGTGCCGCAGCGAGGGCCACCGGTCCAGCACGTTGAGCAGCACGGGGACGGTCGCGTTGTACGGCAGGTTGGCCACCAGCACCGTGGGCGGGTCTCCCGGAAGCTCCCGCACCCGGGCCGCGTCCGCCGTGACGACCTCCAGCCGCCCGGCGAGCCCGGCGTGGCCGGCAGGCCGGGCACGCGGGCCGCGACGGTCGCCGGCAGCGCCGCGGCCAGCACCGGGTCCATCTCCACCGCGATGACCCGCCGCGCCGCCTCCAGCAGCGGAAGCGTCAGCGAGCCAAAGCCCGGCCCGACCTCCAGGACCACGTCGCCGGGCCGCAGGCCGGCCAGGGCCACGATCCGCCGCACCGTGCCGTGATCGATGACAAAGTTCTGGCCGAGCCGCTTGGTCGGCCGCACCCCGAGCCGCGCCGCCAACTCCCTGATCTCGGCCGGCCCGAGCAGCCGTGCCCCGTCCGGCCTGGTCACCGCCGGCGCGCCCGGCCCGCTCGCACCACGGCCGCGTGGCCGTCCGGCCCGGTCACCACGGTGCCGTCACCATGATGCCGTCAGCACGGGCCGTCACCACGGGCCGAACATGCGCTCCCCGGTCGCCGTCACCAGCGCGCAGAGCTCGGCCACGTCCATGTTCTTCACCTCGGCCAGGCGGCGCGCGGTGTAGGCGGCGAGGGCGGGCGAGTTCGGCTTGCCGCGGTAGGGCACCGGGGTCAGGAACGGCGCGTCGGTCTCCACCAGCAGCAGGTCCGCGGGCGCCACCGCGGCCGCGTCGCGCAGGCCCTGCGCGCTGGCGAAGGTGAGGTTGCCGGCGAAGCTCATCACGTACCCCTGGTCCGCGCACCGCTTGGCCATCTGCTCGTCGCCGGAGAAGCAGTGGAATACCACCTTGTCCGGCGGTCCCTCCTCGGCCAGGATGCGCAGCACATCCTCGTGCGCCTCCCGGTCGTGGATCATCAGGGCCTTGCCGGTCCGCTTCGCGATCCCGATGTGCGCGCGGAACCAGTCACGCTGCAGCCCGGGGTCGGAATAGTCCCGGTAGTAGTCCAGGCCGGTCTCGCCGACCGCGCGGACCTCCGGCAGGCCCGCCAGCGTCTCGATCTCGGCCAGTACCGCGTCGGCCGAGGCCACGTCACCGGCGGCGGCGTCCGGGGCGCCGGTCACGCCGGCCGCTGCCGCCGTCTCGTTCGGGTGAATGGCGACGGCGGCGTAGACGGTGCCGTGCTCCGCCGCGCACCGCGCGGACCAGCGCGACGACTCCAGGTCAACGCCGACCGTGATGACCCGCTCGATCCCGGCCGCGTGCGCCGCCTCGAGGACGCCGGGCACGGGCAGGCCCATGATGTCCAGGTGCGTGTGGCTGTCGAACAGTGCTGGCCCGGGGGGGCGCCCCGGATCCCCCGCTGCGCTTCGCGCCCCGTTGCGGTACTCGCCGTGACACCGCCGCTCACCGGGCCAGCGGCCCGGTTCGCTGGGCGGTCGGAGCTTCGCTCCGCCGGTCCGTACCCCGCAGCGGTTCCGTTCGGCGTGTTCATCGGTGGCCGGATTCCCGGAGCCGGGCCACTTCCTCGTCGGCGACCGACGGGGCCAGCTTGGTGAACAGCGGGGTGGGCACCTCCAGCGGCGTGCCCGGCTGGATCGGCCGGGACTCCCAGCGCGCGGCGCCCT
Source organism: uncultured Actinomycetes bacterium (assembly GCA_963808295.1). Classification (GTDB taxonomy): domain Bacteria; phylum Actinomycetota; class Actinomycetes; order Streptosporangiales; family Streptosporangiaceae; genus Bog-532. The sequence continues at coordinate 47,855 of CAWEFP010000016.1, forward strand.
CGTACCGGCCGGTGATCACCGGGTAGGAGGGACCGCCTTCCTCGTCCACCTCCCTGATCTCCGGTGTGCCGGACCAGGCACCGGACCCGCCCAGCATCTCGAAGACCCGCTGGGACGAGCCCGGCAGGAACGGCGTCAGCAGCGTCTTGGCGTCGTCGACCACCTGCAGCGCGACGTGCAGGATCGTCCGCATCCGGGCGGGGTCGCTTTCGCGCAGCTTCCACGGCGCCTGCTCCGAGATGTACTTGTTCGCCTCGGCCACCGTCCGCATCGCCTCGCCGGTCGCCAGCTTGAACCGGGACCTCTCCAGGTGGGCGCCGACGGTGGCGAACGACTGCCGGGAGTGCGCCAGCAACTCGGAGTCGGCATCGGTCAGCTCGCCGGCCGCGGGGATCGAGCCGATGTTGCGCGCCGCGAACGAGACCGAGCGATTGACCAGGTTGCCCCAGGTCGCCACCAGCTCGTCGTTGTTGCGGCGGACGAACTCACGCCAGGTGAAATCGGTGTCCTGATTTTCCGGGCCGGCCACGGCCACGTAGTACCGCAGCGCGTCCACGTCGTACCGCTCGAGGAAGTCGCGCACGTAGATGACGACGTTGCGGGAGGACGAGAACTTCTTCCCCTCCATCGTCAGGTACTCGCTGGAGACGATCTCGGTGGGCAGGTTGAGCTCGCCCAGCGGGCCCGGCGTACCGCCCTTGCCGCCCTGGCCGGAGTAGCCGAGCAGCATGGCCGGCCAGATCTCGGAGTGGAAGACGATGTTGTCCTTGCCCATGAAGTAGTACGACTCGGCATCCGGCGACTGCCACCAGGCGCGCCAGGCGTCGGGGTCACCGGAACGCCTCGCCCACTCCACCGACGCCGACAGGTAGCCGATGACCGCGTCGAACCAGACGTAGATCCTCTTGTCGGGCCGGTCGCGCCAGCCGTCCAGCGGTACCGGCACCCCCCAGTCCAGGTCCCGGGTGATGGCGCGGGGCTGGAGGTCGTCGAGCAGGTTGAGCGAGAACCTGAGCACGTTCGGCCGCCACTGGCCGCCCTTGCTCTGCAGCCATTTGCCCAGCACGTCGGCGAAGGCGGGCAGGTCGAAGAAGAAGTGCTCCTCCTCGACGAACTCCGGCTTCTCCCCGTTGATCCTGGACCGGGGGCTGATCAGGTCGACCGGATCGAGCTGGTTGCCGCAGTTGTCGCACTGGTCGCCGCGGGCACTGTCGTACCCGCAGATCGGGCAGGTGCCCTCGATGTACCGGTCCGGCAGCGTCCGCCCGGTCGACGGCGAGATCGCGCCGAGCGTCGTCTTGGGGAAGATGTAGCCGTTCCGGAACAGGCCCAGGAAGATGTCCTGCGTGACCGCGTAATGGTTGCGCGTCGTGGTCCGGGTGAACAGGTCGTAGGACATGTTCAGCCCGGCCAGGTCCTCGGCGATGACGCGGTTGTACCGGTCCGCGAGCTCCCGGGCGGTGACGCCCTCGGCGTCGGCCTGCACCTGGATCGGGGTGCCGTGCTCGTCGGTGCCGCTCACCATCAGCACCTTGTTCCCCGCCATCCGCTGGTACCGGCTGAACATGTCACAGGGCAGCCCGAAGCCCGAGACGTGCCCAATGTGACGGGGGCCGTTGGCGTACGGCCAGGCCGGTGCGGCCAGAATGGGCCGGCCGGGCTGAGTTGGCGAGGACATGCGTCAAGCCTAGGGCCACCGGCTGGCTGCTAAGCGCGGATTTACGCCCCGTCAGCGCCGGCCGCGTGCACGTCGCTGCCGGCGCCCGCGGGCACGCCGCCGTTCGCGGATGCCTGCACCGGCGCGCCCGCGGCGGGGGCGCCGGTGTCGACACCCACCGTGCCGACCGCACCGTGCGGCCGGGTCCGCGTGACCTTGCCCGGTGCGGCCTCGCGGCCTTCCTCGTCGGTCTCCAGCGCGCCCATGGCCGGGTGCCGGGTCCGCCGGATGCCCAGGATGACTGAGGAAGAACGTGCCGAGGATGATCTGGCAGCTGACGATCAGGGCGGTGACCGACGGCACCACGAGGCGCAGGGCATGGTTGTAGTCGAGTGAGCCGAAGCTGGTGCTGCCCCAGTAGGACAGCGACACGGCCAGGCCGACGATCCCGGCCACCGCGAGCACAGCCCCGGCGACCAGGCCGCGTTCCAGGCTCAGCGTCTTCAGGATGTGCCGGACCCGCTTGTCCTCCGGCAGGAACCCCTCGGCGCTCGCGTACACCTGCGTGAACAGGCCGAACAGCACCGACTGGAAGCCGATGACGACCATGGCCGAGGCGGCGACGAGGGTGTCCACGTCGAAGGTGACCGAGCCGACGCTGAACGGCCGCGGGATCACGACGGCACCGATCACGATGCCCAGGATGAGGACGGCCAGGCCGGGCATGAAGAACAGCCATCGCGGGCTGAACAGCAGCAGGAAGCGCAGGTGACGCCAGCCGTCCCGCCAGCTCCGCAGGTGCGGCGGGCGGCTCCGGCCGTCCTTGGCCAGCGTCGTCGGGACCTCGGTGATGCGCTGCTTGGCCAGCGTCGCCTTGACCACGAGCTCGCTGGCGAACTCCATGCCCGTGGCCTGCAGCCCGAGCTTCATCACGCTGTCCCGGCGGAAGCCGCGCAGGCCGCAGTGGAAGTCGCCGATCTTGCTGCTGAAGAACAGCCGCCCGATGAAGCTGAGCACCGGGTTCCCGATGTACCGGTGCAGCGCCGGCATCGCGCCCGGCTCGATGCCGCCCTGGAAGCGGTTCCCCATCACCAGGTCGGCCCCGTCGCGCAGGCTCTGGACGAACGGCATCAGGTCGGTGAAGTCGTAGCTGTCGTCCGCGTCGCCCATGATGATGAAGCGGCCGCGGGCGGCCACGATCCCGCCCATCAGGGCGTTGCCGTAGCCCTTCTCGGAGACGGGCACGACCCGCGCCCCGGCGTCGGCCGCCAGCTGCTGGCTGCCGTCGGTGCTGCCGTTGTCCGCGACCACCACCTCACCGCTGATGTCCTGATCACGCAGGAATCCCACGGCCTTCCGGACGCACGTCGCGACCGTCTCAGCCTCATTGAGACACGGCATGACGACGGTCAGCTCCACGTCATCTCCCTTACTGCTCACGGTTTCACCATCCGCTGAAGTTTTGCGCCAGGTAGCGTGGAAGGCGCCAGGCCCCGGGGCAGCCCGCGATCACCCGGGCCGCTGCCGCACCGTAATACCGTAGGCGAAAGAATGCATGCGAGGCGGCCAGTACTGGCGAAGCATTCATATAAGCGTTTACGCAACACGGTCATTGAACAGTACAAGGAGGATCCGGGTTGACCGCACCGGCCTCAGGCTCACGGCGGGTCACACTGCCCCGCCTGCCCGGCTCGCGTAGCCGGGACCGCTCCACGGCCGCGGAGGGCTCACGCGGCCGGCTCGCAACCTTGTTGTCCCCGGCGGCGATCCGGGCCCTGATCTCCGGTAACCGCCTCTTCGTTCTGGTCCTGATCCCGGCGGTCGCCCTGCGCGCCGACGCCGAGCTGGGCTATCAGTGGCAGTCCTGGTTCAACGACTCGTTCCAGTACATAGGGGACGTGATCGGCCTCCACCCCGACGTGACGCGCCCGGCGGGGTACGCGATCTTCCTCAAGATCCTGGAACCGCTGCACAGCTACGCGGCCATAACGATCTTGCAACATCTGATGGGCGTGAGCGTCGGTGTCATGGTGTACGCGCTGGCGAGGCACCGGTTCGGCGTCCCCGCCTGGATCGCCTCGCTCGCCGCGGTCCCGGTGCTCTACGACGGCTTCCAGATCCAGCTCGAGCACCTGATCCTCAGCGACGTCCCGTTCGAGTTCCTGCTCGCCCTGGCCACCACGCTGCTGCTGTGGGACAGCAAGCCATCGTGGCAGCGCTGCACGCTCATCGGCCTGATCCTCGGGGTGTCGGCCACGGTCCGCTCGGTGGGCCTGCCGTTCCTGGCCGTCTTCGCCGTGTACATCATCATCAAGCGGATCGGCTGGCGGGCCGTCGCCGGGACCATCGTGGCCTGCCTCGTCCCGGTCCTGCTCTACTGCACGTGGTTCTACGCGGTCTACGGGCAGTTCGCGATGACCGACAGCACCGGCATCTTCCTCTACTCGCGCACCATGGCGTTCGCCGAGTGCTCGAAGATGCACCTGCCGACGGACGAGCTCTCGCTGTGCACCACCACCCCGCCGGGCAAGCGGCCCATGTCGCAGTCCTACATCTGGTCGAACTTCTCCCCGCTGGACCGCTTCCCGCCCTCGAAGTTCTCGCCGCTGCCCAATCAGCTCGCCGAGGACTTCGCCAAGCGCGCGATCATCGCCCAGCCGCTGAGCTACGCGCAGATCGTCGCGTACGACACGATCCGCGTATTCGAGTGGCGGCGCTACGTCTTCCCGAACGCGGCCACCTATAACGAGTACCTGTTCGGCTACCGGTCACTGCCCATCCCGTCCTGGGCCCGCGGGCACGTCGGGTCGTACAACTCCGATGTGGCCTACTACATCCGCGGCAACCCCCTGACCAACGTGGTCGAGCCGTTCGCCGGGGTGATCCGGGTCTGGCAGCGCTACGTCTGGCTGCCCGGCAGCGTGTACGGCGCCATCCTGGCCGTCGGCCTGGGCGGCATGGTGCTGGCCTGGCGGCGGCTGGGCGGTGAGGCCACGCTGCCCTGGGTCATTTCCGTCGCGCTGATCGTCGAGCCGGCCGCGACCGCCGAATTCGACTACCGGTACGTGCTGCCCGCGGTCCCGTTCGCCTGCCTCGCGGCGGCCATGGCGTTCGGCCGGGACACGGCCGCCCGCAACTGGCTGGATGCCCGCCGGTCCCGGCGGCGCGGCGAGGCGGCCCCGGCCGGCGCCGCGGGCGGTGCCGCGGCCAGGAGCCGGGCGGGACCGCCGGTCAGGAACTGGCGCGCGGCGAGACCACGGCGTCGTAGACCAGATTGCGGGGCAGGCCGGTTTCGGCGGCGACGGCGGCGATCGCGTCCTTGCGGCTCGCGCCGCCCGCGACCCGGCGGGTCACCTCGGTGACCGCCGCGCTGACATCCGCGGCGCCCGCTCCCCGGTCCGCGGCCGGTGCCCCCTCGACGACCAGGGTGACCTCACCGAGCAGGCCGCCGGCCGCCCAGGCGGCCAGCTCGGCCAGGGCGCCGCGGCGGATCTCCTCGTGCGTCTTGGTGAGCTCACGGCAGACGACCGCGCGCCGCTTCTCCCCGAAGGCGGCGGACAGCTCCCCCAGCGTCGTCCCGGCCCGGCGCGGCGACTCGAAGAACACCATGGTCCGGCGCTCGCCGGCCAGCTCGGCGAAGCGGCGTGACCGCTCCCCCCGGGCCCGGGGCGGGAAGCCCTCGAAGCAGAACCGGTCCGTGGGCAGCCCCGAGACCGCGAGCGCCGCGGTCACCGCCGACGGCCCCGGCAGGACGGTCACCCGGATGCCCGCCGCGGCCGCCGCGGCGGTCAGCCGGTAGCCCGGATCGCTGACCCCCGGCATGCCGGCGTCGGTCACGAGCAGGACGTCACGCCCGGCGCGCAGTTCGCGGAGCAGGTAGTCGCGGCGTTCCGCCTCGACCGCCTCGTAGTAGGAGATGAGCCGGCCGGCCAGTTCGACGCCCAGGCGGGCGGCCAGCCGCCGCAGCCGGCGGGTGTCCTCCGCGGCGATGACCGGGGCGGCCGCCAGCTCCGCGGCGAGCCGGCCGGACGCGTCGTCCGGCCGGCCGATGGGGGCCGCCGCCAGGATCAGCGTGCCGCCGGACGGGGTTTCTGCCGCACCGCCGGGGTCGCTGGGAATTCCTTCTCCGCCGCGCATTCACTTTCCTTCGCTGCCGCCGCGTTTTCATCCCGTACCATATGCAGCGATGGCGGCAACCGAGGCCGGCGTACCGGCTACCGAAACGGCGGGCGGGACGTCGGCGCTGCGCGACCGGCTGGTTTCCGCGCTGCCCGCAGACCGGGTGCTGGGCTGGGTCGGGCCGCTCCTGGTCACCGCGTTCGGCGCATTCCTGCGGTTCAACCGGCTCGCGGTCCCGCGCGCCCTGATCTTCGACGAGACCTACTACGCCAAAGACGCGTACAGCTTCCTCACCTTCGGTGTCGAGCGCAACCTGGTCAGCAACGCCAACGCGCTCATCCAGTCCGGCAGCACGCGCATTTTCTCGCCGGGCGCCGAATACGTGGTGCATGCCGCCACTGGGAAAGTGGATCATCGCGGCCGGGGAATGGCTCTTCGGCCTGAACTCCTTCGGCTGGCGCTTTTCCGCCGCCGTGTTCGGGTCGCTGGCGATTCTGCTGATCTGCCGTATCACCCGGCGGATGACCCGGTCGACGCTGCTGGGCTGCATCGCCGGCCTGCTGATGTCGCTCGACGGCCTGGAATTCGTGATGAGCCGCACCGGGCTGCTCGACATCTTCCTGATGTTCTTCGTGCTGGCCTCGTTCGGCTGCCTGGTGATCGACCGCGACGTTTCCCGTGCCCGCCTGGCCAGGGCGGTGGCGGCGGAGGGCACGAGCGGGCTGGGCCCCGGCATCGGCATCCACTGGTGGCGGGTCGCGGCCGGTTTCTTCATCGGCTGTGCCTGCGCCTGCAAGTGGGACGCGATCTGGTACGTCATCGCGTTCGCCGCCCTGGCCATCGCGTGGGACGTCGGGGCGCGGCGCGCCGCGGGAATCGGCCACTTCTGGCGCAGCGCCCTGGCCCGCGACGGGAAATGGCTGCCGCTCACCTTCGGGGTGCTGCCGCTGGCCGTCTACATCGCCTCGTGGAGCGGCTGGTTCGCGTCCTCCCTCGGCTATGACCGCAATTACGCGGCCACCCAGGGCGTCCACACGCCGGTCCTGTCCGCGCTGTACTCGCTGTATGAGTACCACGTGCAGATGCTCCAGTTCAGCGTGGGCCTGCACACGCGTCACCCGTACGAGTCACAGCCGTGGGACTGGCTGGTGCTGTCCCGGCCGGTCGCCTACTACTACTCCGCGCCCACGTCGGGCGCCGCCTGCAGCGTCGCGCCGCACTGCTCGCAGGAAGTCCTCGCGATCGGCACCCCCGCCATCTGGTGGGCGTCGATCCCGGCGCTGGTCTTCTGCCTCGCGTGGTGGCTGCTGCACCGGGACTGGCGGGCGGGCGCGACCGTCCTCGCGGTGGCGGCGGGCTGGCTGACCTGGTTCCCGTTCGTCTCGCGGACCAAGTTCTACTACTACGCCACCGAGTTCGAGCCGTTCCTGATCATGGCGATCGTGCTGTGCCTCGGGCTGATCATCGGTGCCGCGCGCGCCAGCGTCCCGCGCCGGTCGATCGGCGCGGCGATTGCCGGGGCCTACCTGCTCGTGGTGCTGCTGAACTTCGTCTACCTGTACCCGATCCTGGCCGGGAAGGTCATCCCGTATACCGCCTGGCTCTCCCGCATGTGGTACCACGGCTGGATCTGAGGGCTCGTTCAGCCTGTTCACAGGTATCGCGATGTAACGTAAACGCAAGATGGTAGACGCTTTGTGATTTGCATTACATCGCCGAGCTATCCGGCCGCCTCAAACGTCTACTACTTAGTGGCAATGATCGAGCCCGGAGAGAACAATGAGCGCCAGTGATGAGGCCGAGGAGAGTCGTGCCCGGTTCGAGCGTGACGTCGTGCCTCAGCTCGGCCAGCTCTATCCCGCCGCGCTGCGGATGACCCGCAACCCGACCGACGCCGAGGACCTCGTGCAGGAAACGTCGGCCAAGGCGTACGCGGCCTTCCACCAGTTCCAGACGGGCACCAACCTCCGGGCGTGGCTGAACCGCATCCTGACCACCACGTTCATCAACGTGTACCGCAAGCGCAAGCGCGAGCCGCAGCAGGCGCTGGGCGGGGACCTGGCGGACTGGCAGATGTCCGCCGACCGGCTCGCCCCGCCGTCACCGTCGGCGGAGGCCGAGGCGCTGGACCGGATCACCGACTCCGACCTGCTGCGGGCGCTGCGCGAACTGCCCGGGGAGTTCCGGACGGCGGTGTACCTCGCCGATATCGAGGGCTATCCGTACCGGGAGATCGCGGAGATGATGGGCACGCCGATCGGCACCGTCATGTCCCGGCTGCACCGCGGGCGCCGGAGGATCCGCGAGCAGGTCACCGAGCACGGCTTCCCCGTGACCCCGGCCGATTCCCCTGGTACCTGAAGGCTGTGTTAGCCCAGGGGGCGACCCCCCGGAACCCCCCACTGTGCTGGCCCGGGGGGACGACCCAGTGTGCCCGGTTGAATGGCTAACGTGATCTTGGGGGGCTGTCCCGGGTTCTGATGGTAGCGGGGTGTTGTGGTCGGCGCGGGGGTCGGCTCAGCAGGTCGCGGATGGTCTGGGGGGTGGCGTCGGTGATGGTGGCGTGGATGGTGACTTGGTTTTTGTCCCGGTTGTAGACGGCCTGGACGTCGAAGGCGGCCAGGAGCCGTTCGGTCAGGGCGGCCGGGGCGCCGGTGAGGATGTCGCCCAGGTGCGGTAGCTCGTCCAGCAGGGTGGGGTCGTCGTCCTGGCCGGCGGGTGCGGCTGCGTCCAGGGTGGCGAGGTCTGTTTCCAGGGTGGTGCGCTGGCCGTAGAGCTCGGTGAAGCGGCGCGGATCCGCTGGCGGAGGGCCTGGGCGGCGGGGTCGGCGGGGTCGGCGGGGGTTTCCAGTTCGGTGATCAGGGCGTTTTCGGCGGTGTCGATTTTGGTGAGCTTGCGGCGGATGGCCTCGGCTTGGTTGTGGCGGCGCTGTTCGGGGCGGCGGCGCTGGCGGGGATGTGGGCGGTCAGCATGGCGGCCCGGTCCGGCCCGAATACCCGTTCGGTGAAGAACCGGGCGAGGGCGTCCATCATGATGGTCTCGCGGACGGCGACGGTGCGGTGATCGGGGTAGGCGGCGTAGTGGCGGGGCAGGCCGGGCTCGTGCGGGCACCGGTAGTAGGTGTAGGCGCGGATGGTCGTGCCGGACAGGCGCCGGTGGCAGATGGAGCAGTACAGGCGGGAGCGGAGCTTGTAGCGGCGGCCGGCCCGGGTGGTGGGCATCTCGGGGTCGCGGACGTTGCCGTGGCGGCGGCCGATGCGCTGGGCTTCGTCCCAGGTGGCCATGTCCACCAGGGCGGCGTGGGTGGGCTCGGCGGACCAGATCCATTCGCTGGCCGGCATCCACACTTTGGTGTGGCCTTTGCGGCGGCGGCGGCCCATCACCTGGTGCCCGGTGTATTTGGGGTTGGACAGGATCTCATCGACCAGGGCCAGTGACCACCCGGCCGCCGGGCGGCGGGTAGGGTTCGGGCCGGCGGCCAGCCGGGCGCGGATGGTGGGCTTGCCCAGCCGGTCCTGTACCCGCCACCGGTAGATCAGGGCGATGACCGGCCCGTAGACGGGGTTGGGGCCAGCCGGGTTTTGCTGCGCCCTCGGCGGCCGGCCCGGCCGCCGATCGCGGCGCGGATCCGGCGTTCGCTGCGCCACCACGCCCGCCCGTCCCGGTAGACCTGCCCGGCCTGGAGCCACAGCCGGACGGCCAGCACCGCGCGGATATGCGCCAGCCGGCTGAGAGCCGGACGGGATGGCGGGATAGGCCAGGCCGGTCACGGCCATCCCGGCGGGGGTGAGCCAGCACCACGGCGGGCCGGGTCCCAGGGTGCCGGTGGCGGCGTACCCGGCGCGGCGCCAGCGGGCCAGGATGCCGCGCAGCCGGTCGCCCCGCACGTCCAGGGCGGCGGCGAGCAAATCGTATGGTGTCCCGTACTGCTCGGCGGCCAGGATTAACCCGCTGATGTCGCGTCCGGTCAGCCGCACCGTCCCGGTATCGGCGCGGCGGCCCGCCGGGAGCGGCCGGGCCGGCTGCTGCTGGTTCATGGGACAACGTTCTACCGTGATCCCCTTTGGCCCCGCATGCCCTTTACGGGACTGAATGTGACGGAACGGTGACGTAAGCGGATCGCGGGTCCGGGGTGATCCGGCGGTTCACCGGGGCCGGGGAATGGGCCCGGCCCGCGCCGCAGGCCACCCCGCACGGGGCCTGCATGGGTGACCGCGTGGTGCGCGGAGCGGCACTCCCGTCGCCGGGGTCTGCCTTCGCTACATGCCATGCGCGGCGCGGGCCGGGGGCCTTATGCGGCTGGCCCGCTGGGGTGATCGGGGAAGGGGTGGGCGCATGGGCCGCAGGTTTTGTCGCGTGCTGCCTGCGATGATGCGTCACAGGTGAGGGTGTGGCCGCAGTGACGGCAGGTGATCTGGATGGGGTCGGGCATGAACCAGGTGGGGGCCCGGGCCGCGTTCGCGGGGCTGCCGGGGGCTGGTGCCGGGGGCGGCTGGCGTCCGGCCGGGGTGCCCGCGTCCGCGGCATGGTCGTCGCGGGCGGGACTGAGGTAGTCTGCTGCGCCGGGCGGGTCGAAGTCGCGGGGGACCGGGTGGTCCCGGTAGTCGGCCTCGATCGCCGTCTCCAGCCCGGTCAGGGTGTGCGCGGTGAGGAACCGGTGGCTGTCGCGGCGCAGCGCGACCCACCGGTCACGGGTGTAGCTGATCAGGTAGGCGTCGCCCCAGTCGAAGGCGACCGATTCCAGGGTGACGGCGGCTGGCTGGTCATGGCCGCCCCGCATCTGCCGGTGCGGGTTTGCGGCCCACGGCGGCCCAGATGTGGCCCCGGCGGGAATGGGACGGGATGAACCCGGGGGCGTGCCAGGCCCGCGCTTCGGTGATCCCGGGGGTGATCAGTTCCAGGCCGTCCAGGAAACCCGCCACGTCGGCGCGGGTGTGGTGGTGCAGGTTCCCCGCGTCGTATTGGCCGGTGAACTGCCGCCCGGTTCCCCCGTCCAGGTGCCCCACCGACACGATGAGGTAGCTCCCGTCCGGGATGCCGGCGATCAGGCGGCCGGTAATCGCACGGGCGGTCTCGGCGCCGAAGAAGTGCAGGGTCATGGTCAGCACCACGCACAGTGGCTGGCGGAAATCGATCACTTCCCGGATCCGCCAGTCGTACAGGATCTCGTCGGGGTGGGTCAGGTCCCCGGCGACGGCCAGCACACCGGGTGCGCGGGCCAGGATGTTCTGCGCGTGCGACATCACCTGCTCGTCGTTGTCGACGTAGACCACGGCCGCGCCCGGCTGCATGGCCTGGGCGGTTTCATGGGTGCTGGGCGCGGTGGGCAGGCCGCAGCCGAGGTCGAGGAACTGCCGGATCCCGGCGCCCGCCACATAGGTGAGGGCGCGGCGCTGGAATTCGCGGCTTTCGCGGGCCAGCTCGGCGGCGCGGGGGTAGACCGCCAGCAGCCTGGCGGCCTGGTCCCGGTCGGCGGCGAAATTGTTTTTGCCGCCGAGTAGCACGTCCCAGACCCGGGGGATCGACGGCTGGCTGGCGGTGAACGGCCGGACTGGTGTCGTCAGTTTTGCCCGCAGCCGCTCCAGCGTTTCGGCTTGGGCGAACCGGGGCTGCACGTGCGGGTCCATGGCCTCGGCCAGGTAGAACAGCCTGCCGCCGATACCGCGCATCCAGATCCGGTACTGCGGGAAGTCCAGCGCCAGTACCTCCAGCGGGGACCGCACCGGCAGCGGGTTGCCGGCCACGCCCATCACCGGGCCACCAGCGCCGCGACGCTGAGCCGGCTCGGCCAGCATGCCGCCGGCGGCCATCAGGCTGGCGGCCCGCTGCACTGGGCCGGGCCGGCGCTAGCCGGGAACGTGTGCAGGTTCACCACGGCGGCCAGGATGGCGCGGATGGACGTGGGGGGTGGTACCGGCGCGTGAGGGGGCGCGGCGGGCATACGGATCTCACCTCTTGCGGGCGATGGGAGGACGCGGGGCCCGGTGGTTCGCGTGGCGGTGTGCCGGGCCGTCGCGTCATCAGCGCGGGGGATGCGGTCAGCGGGATAGCAGCGATGGCGGCGGGCGGAACGCGCGCGCGGTCTGCCCGGTCACCGCGGCGGCGGGCGGGGCGCGGCCGGCCAGTTCCCGCCACAGGTCGGCGGGGTCGGTGCTGATGACGCACCAGGGGCCGGGACCGTCCTCGTGGCGGCGGATGGCCTCGAACCGGCAGGCGGGGCGGTGACGGGTCACGATCACGTCATAGGCGGGCAGGGCGGCCCGCAGCGCCGCAAGCTCAGCCAGCATGCCCGCCGGGACCGATGCGCGCCCGGCGAGCACATCCCACCCGGTCACAGCGCGCCCTCCGCCATGCGGACCGACTCGGCCAGCTCGGCGGGGGTACGGCCATACAGCGCGACCGGTGCCCGCCCGCCTGGGTCGCGCAGGATGGCCCGGTAACCCTGGGGAATGGCCGCGATCTCCCACCGGTCCCCGAAGCTGGCGCGTCACGTCGCTGAGCGTCATTTCGCCTTCCGCTTTAACCGGAATGCCCGGGTATATTCCGAGGCTTGGCAATGGGTTGCCCAGCAGCCGGTATATCCTCCGGGGGCCATCGAATGTGTCGCGGGCATGCAGCCAGCGGTGATTATCCAGGATGACACCCTGGCCCGGTTGCAAGGTCATGGTGAAGCTGTGGCGGTTGATGGCGGCCGTCAATTGCGGAATCCATTCCGCAACGTCAGGGGAGAAGGACACCAGATCGTCCAGGCGGAGCCGTATCGCGATCCTGGACGGCCCGGCTCCTGGCACATGGGTGAAAACTGAGCCGAGGTGGCCGGCGGCCCCGCCGAACAGCGCCGAGCGGGCACGGCTGAGCGGGGCCAGTGCGTCCGGGCAGTGGGCGGCCAGGTCGCCATAGACTGCCAGGCCGTCAGTGAAGCGGCTCGCGCCACCTACCCGGGCCCGGACGGCGCAAGTGAGCATCATCAGGCCCGGTGGTTCGGGTATGCCTGACCGGTCGGTATGCGCGATCAGTTCGTGGTGGCTGAACCCATTGGCGTTGGGCTGGTTCGCGGCCGGGCCGAGTTCAGCGATCGACTGTCACGCCGCGTTCATCGCTGTCCGGGTGAGGTGTGACCGTCATTAGCGGTCCGGCCACCGCGAGCATGGCCTCGACGCTGTACACGCCGTCGAACAGGGCCAGGCCGTCCGAGCAGATCCGGTGGCTTATCGTTTCCATGGCTGATGGCACGGTCACGTCACCGGTCAGGTAGCGGCGGCGCGGCACTGCGGTGATGACCATGGCAAGCCCTTCCTGAACCCGCTGTGATATTCCGAGTCCCACAAAACCCTCACCCGGCCCGCCCGTCCACTGACAGATTGTCAACGTGCGCGCCGCATCCACGACGCCGCGGGCCGCGGTGTTAGGTTCGGCGTACGGCACAGCGCATGCAGCCCTGAATGGCACGGCAAAAAGGCGCACCGGCCGCCAGGAACAAGGAGGGAACGAGTGAGTGGTCAGCAGGGGCCGGTGGGTTACCCGATCTCAGTCAAGGGGGTGGTCGTCCGCGGCGGGCGGGTGCTGCTGCTGAAAAATGAGCGAGAGGAATGGGAACTTCCGGGCGGGCGCCTGGAGGCCGGCGAGATCCCGGAGCAGTGCGTCGCCAGGGAGATCGAGGAAGAGACCACCTGGAAGGTGATCAGCGGGCCGCTGCTGGACGTGTGGATGTACGACATTGTCCAAGCCGAGCGGCACGTCTTCATCGTCACCTACGGGTGCTACCTGCCCGCCGCGGACGATACCCCCGACCCGGTGCTATCGGCTTGAGCACAAGCAGGTCGGGGAGTTCACCGAGTCCGAAGTCGCGGACCTGGTGATGCCGCAGGGTTACAAGGACTCCATTGCCGCCTGGTTCGCCATATTGCGGGCGCCCGGCGGCACCGGAGTCACCCGCACGGACCTTCTCCGCGCCGCCCGGGGCGACCCGGATCGACGAGCCGACCTAGTAGAGGTCATAGTGACCATCCGGCCGGTGCCTGGCATGCGGGACGCCTCTGGGCGGGGGCGCCCGCGAGCCAATGTGCCCGGGGTGCAATGCAGCTCCGCTGCCCCGGCTCCTGTTCCCGGTACAGACTAGGAAGCGCTGACGGCCTCGGTGTGGGACTGGACCGACCGTGCGTCGTATCAGGCGCTGCGCTCGGGCGATCTTGGGGCGATCCTGCGCGCCTACCGGCGGGTCAATGGTTTGTCCCAGGAGAAACTTGCTGCAGTCCTGGGTTATGACAAGACATATATCTCGATGATCGAGAGGGGCCGCCGGGCGGTTCACGACGTTGCGACACGCCGCCACATTGCCGGAAACTGGCGATACCCCCGCACCTGCTGGGGGTCACCGACCCGGCCGACACCGAATATATCGCGATGATCGCCTTCGCTGAATCGACCATCCGGCTGGCTGAGCTGGCGCGCTCGGCGGGGCGGGCAGGCGAGGCCGTCAACGAACTGTGGCCATTGGTGGCGCGGCTGGAGGCCCGGGCGGCCGAAGGCCATCTCGAACAGGCCACCCTCGGCGTGCTGGGGCAAGCCTGGATCAGCCTGGGAGTATCGCTGGGAACGGTGCTGCCCGATGAGCGGCTGTGGGTGGCCACCCGGTGGACAGGCAAGGGGCTGACCGCCGCACGTCATCTCGACTCCCCGGCGCTGGCGGCGTATGCGCTGCAGATGCACGGCAACGAACTGCGTAAGGCGGGGCAAGCCGCCCGCGCCGTTACCGTGCTACAGCAAGCAGCTGCTACCGCCACCGGCGATCAGGAGCGGGGAGCTGCCCTCGCGCTCCTGGCACGGGCAGCCGGCCAGACCGGAAACAGCGCTCTATTCGCGGAAGTGAGTGCTTCATATCTCCGGCTGGCGGATGCGCCATGGACGGCGGCCTGCTGTTCAACCCCTTCATCTGGCGGGAGATCCAGCTGCGCGGCCTGCTCGACATCGGGGAGCCATGCGCGGCCTTGCGCCTGGCCCATGACACTGTAAGCGGCCCCGCACCTGCACCTCAATGGCACGTCATCGAGCGCATTACCTATGCTGACGTGCTCGCGACTGCGGTGACATCGCCGCCGCTGGGGCGATTTTGCTGGAGGCCATCGATCTGGGCCGCCGGTACCGCCTTCCCCACCAGATCCAGCGCGCCTCCCGCATTGCCCAGCGAGTTCACCATCTTGACCTGGCCCGCCACGCCGGTACCACTCTCGCCCAGGTCTGCGCCGAACCCGTACTCGCCCCGGTCACGACCTGACCAGCTCGGGCCGAACTCCTCGCCAAGTGGCGACAGTCTTGCTTGCACCTTCCTCGGTTATCGGTGCGGTGAGTTACAACCGTGGGTTTGACCTTGACCCTTGACCTTGACCTTGTTTTTTGTTTTGCCTGCCGGATGTTGTCCTGTGGAGCTGCTTCCTGACCTCGGCCGCTCGGAGAGTGGTAGGTCAGGAAGCAGTCAGCGGAACGGGTAGGACGGCACCCACCCAGGCCAGCGGCGGTAGCCGCTGGCCTGGGTGCCCCGCACAGTGCCCGTATGAGCGGGCGGTCCGCTCGGCGGTAAGTGTGGGGCCGGTGTATGCCCTTTGTGTCCCGGGGGCCGGGGTATCCCCGGGCATGGTGCTGGCGAAGGGCCAGCCGTGTGCGCGGAGCAGGGGGATGAGGTCCTCGGCCGCGATCACGCCGAACCGGCGCACAAGATCAGTGCTGGCCTTGTGCAGAAAGTCCCGGCGCGCCTCGGTCACCCTGGCGTGCTGCCGGGCGACCTTCACCCGGGCCCTGGCGCGGTTCTGCGATCCCCGCTGGCAGCGGGCCAGCCTGCGCTGGCATTGCTTGAGCCGCCGCTCACGCCGTTCCATGTGCCTCGGGTGCGGGATCTTCTCACCCGTGGACAGGACCGCGAAGTCCTTGAGGCCCACGTCCACGCCGGCAGCCTGCCCGGTTGCGGGCAGCGGTTCCGGGACAGCATCTGCTGCTGCGCCTCGTCCGGGTACGCCCGGCACCGGTACGCCATCCTCACCCTTGCAGGATGCCAGCAAGCAATGACCCTAAAACCATGGGAGGCGCGCCATATGTGCTTCCTCCCCGGCCTGAACGCCGGGGCTTCCGCGCTGGAGGTTTGGTGATCTCGCTCCTCCAATCTCATTGTCTCGCCGGCCGCGTCAGCCCTTGACGCCGCCCGCGGTCAGGCCGACGGTCAGGACACGCGTTCACTGGCCGCCATGGTCAGGAGTTCCTCCGCGTGCGCGCGGCCGAACTCGGAATCCTCCAGGCCGGCCAGCATGCGGGACAGTTCGCGGACCCGGCCGGGCTGGTCCAGCCGGACCACGCCACTGCTCGTCACCAGGCCATCGCCCGCCTTGGTCACCACCAGGTGGTTGTCGGCGAACGCGGCGACCTGCGGCAGGTGGGTCACCACGATCACCTGGGCCAGCCGCGCGAGCCGGGCCAGGCGGCGGCCGATCTCCACCGCGGCCTTACCGCCGACACCCGCGTCCACCTCGTCGAACACGAACGTCGGCACCGGGTCGGCACCGGCGAAGACCACTTCGATGGCCAGCATCACCCGGGACAGCTCGCCGCCCGAGGCACCCTTGCTGAGCGGCAGCGGCGGCGCGCCGGGGTGCGCGGCCAGCCTGATCTCCACGTCGTCGGCGCCATACGGGCCGGGCTCATCCAGCGGCCGGATCGCCACGGTGAGCCGGGCGTGCGGCATGGCCAGCGCCGTCAGTTCGGCGGTGACGTCACGGGAGAATCTCATCGCGGCATCATGCCGGAGCGCGGTCAGGGTCCCGGCCAGCTCGGCCACCCGCCCGGCCAGTTCGGCTTCCTCCTGCGCCAGCCCGGCGATCCGCTCGTCGTCGCCGTCCAGCTCGTTCAGCCGCGCCGCGGCGATCTTGGTCCAGGCGAGGACCGTGGCCAGGTCGGGGAGGCCGGCGCCGACGGCTCCGGCCGTCCCGCCGGCCCCGCCCCGAGGCCCGCGAGCCCCGCCGGTCACGCTGAAGCCGCCGACCTCATCAATCTTTCGGGGCTCACCAGTCTCTCCGGGGTCTCGGGGGTCTCCGGGGTCATGGGGCTCTGCGGGGCCGTCCGGGCCGCCGGCTCCCCGGGGCCTGCCTGCTGGCGGGCGGCGGTCTCGGCGGCCGCACGGCTGCCGTAGGCGCGGACCAGCCGGGCCAGCGCGGCGCGGCGTTCCTGCACCGCCGCGAGCCGGGCCGGGTCGGCGTCCAGCGACCCGGTGTAGGAGGCCAGTTCCCCGGCGACGTCGGCCAGCAGGTACGACGCCTCGTTCAGCCGATCCGCCAGGCCGGCCAGGGCCGGGTCGTGCTGGCGCACCGCCTCCAGCTCCTGCCGCGCCCCGCCGACCAGCGTGATCGCGTCCGGGCGGTCGTAGGCCACGGCGGACGGGTCGCCCAGCAGCGCCTCGTGCGCGGCGATGGCCGCGGCCCGGAGGGCTTCCGCGTTGCCCAGCCGCTCCTCCTCCGCGCGCAGCTGCGCGTCTTCGCCCGCCACCGGGTCGAGCGCCTCGATCTCGTCCAGGGCCCGGCGAAGATCTTCCGCTTCGGCGGTCCGTTCGCGCGCCATCTGGGTCAGCTCGGCCAGCTCCGCGCGGGCGTCCCGGTGCCGCCCGTAGGCCCGCTGGTAGTCGGTGCGGACGTGCGCCAGCTCGGCCCCGGCGTAGGTGTCCAGCGCCTCCCGCTGCCGGCCGGCCCGCAGGAGCTGCTGCTGGTCCGCCTGCCCGTGCACGGCGACCAGGTTGTCGGCCAGGTAGGTGAGTAGGGAGACCGGGACCGAACGGCCCCCGGCGTGGGCGCGCGAGCGGCCCTCGGCCGACACCGAGCGGCTGATGACCAGCGCCGCACCATTGTCATCCAGTTCCCCCCCGGCCTCGTCCACCTGGCGTGCCACCTCGCCATCCGGGTCGATCTGCAGCCGCCCCTCTATGATGGCGCGCTGCGCGCCCGGGCGGACCCGCGCCGGGTCCGCGCGGCCGCCGAACAGCAGGCCCAGGCCCGTCACGACCATGGTCTTGCCTGCTCCGGTCTCTCCGGTGACCACGGTGAACCCCGGGGACAGCTCGAGCACCGCGTCGTCGATGACCCCGAGCCCCGTGATCCGGACTTCCTCAAGCATGACCGCCAGCCGTCTCCTCTTCGCCGTCCCGGACCACACCCGGCCTGCCGCTCAGCCTGGCCTCCTCGCCAGCCCGCCACCGGCAGGCCGAACTTGGCGACGAGCCGGTCGGTGAACGCGGCGCCACCGTCGTCGCCGTCCGCCGCTCCGTGCAGCCGGGCCAGCCGGACCGGGAGCGCGCCGCGCCGGACCTCGACCCTGGCACCGGGTTCTAGGTCGACCCTACGGCGCCCATCGCACCACATGACGGCACCCGTGAACGCCGCGCCGGCGGGTTCGGCCAGGATGCCGGGCGCGGACGGCTCGGGCCCGTGACCCGAGCCGCCGATGACCTCGACCGCGAGCACCGACCGGGGCGAGACAACCATCGGCCGGGCGAACAGGGCGTGTGCGCTGATCGGCACCATGAGCAGCGCCTCGACCTCGGGCCAGACCACCGGGCCGCCCGCCGAGAACGCGTACGCGGTCGAGCCGGTCGGGGTGGCGCACACCACGCCGTCACAGCCCCAGCGGGACAGCGGCCGCCCGTCGACCTCGGTCACCACCTCGAGCAGCCGTTCGCGGGCGGCCTTCTCGATCGCCGCCTCGTTGAGCGCCCAGGTCTCCGCGACCACGACGCCGTCCTGCTGGACGGCGACGTCGATCGTCATCCGTTCCTCGACCAGGAAGTGGCGCGCGACCACGCGGTCGACGGTATCGGCCAGGCCGTCCGGCTCCGCCTCGGCGAGGAAGCCGACGTGGCCGAGGTTCACGCCCAGCAGCGGCGCGCCGGACGGACGGGCGAGCTCGGCGGCGCGCAGCAGCGTGCCGTCCCCGCCGACCACGATGACGATCTCGGCACCCTCGGCGGCGTGCGGGCCGGGCACAACCTCTTCCACGCCGGTGCAGTCGATATCGGTTGCCTCGCGCCCGAGGACGCGCACGTTCAGGCCGGCCGCGATGAGCCGATCGACGACGAGCCGGGCGCTCCGCAGCGAATCCTTGCGCCCGGTGTGCGCCACGACCAGAGCCGTCCGCGTGCCGCCCGTGACGTTCCCTGCGCCCATTTCTTTATGAATGTCCTTCGCTTCCGTCATCCGTCACCGCGCGCCTTCATTGGGGGCCTTCCGCGATGGCCCGCCGCAGGTCCTCATCGTCCAGCGGCGCTGCTCCGCGTCGCAGCCAGAGGAAATACTCCACGTTGCCGGCCGGTCCCGGCAGCGGGCTGGCCGTCACCCCGCGCACTCCGAGGCCAAGCCCGGCGGCGGCCGCTCCGACGGAGGCGACCGCTTCGGCCCGCAATCCAGCATCGCGCACGACACCGCCCGCGCCGACACGGCCCTTGCCCACCTCGAACTGCGGCTTGACCAGCAGGACGAAATCCGCATTCCGGTCCGCGCAGCCGGCCAGCGCGGGCAGCACGAGGGCCAGGGAGATGAACGACAGGTCCGCGACCACCAGATCCGGCAGGCGGCCGTCCGGCCCGGCGACCTGCTCCGGCCGGAGCGACCGCACGTTGACCCGGTCCAGCACCGTCACCCGCGGATCGGTTCGCAGCGACCAGGCGAGCTGGCCGTAGCCGACGTCGGCGGCGGTCACGTGCGCGGCGCCCGCGCGCAGCAGCACGTCGGTGAAGCCGCCGGTGGACGCGCCGGCGTCGAGGCAGTCGCGCCCGGCCACGGTGAGGTCCGGGAAGGCGGCAAGCGCGCCGGCCAGCTTGTGGCCGCCGCGGGACACATACCCGGGGTCCCCGTCGTGCTCGGCGATGGTGATCGGCACGTCCCGGGTGACCTGGGTGGCGGGCTTGGCGGCGGCCTCGCCGCTCACCGTAACCCGGCCGTCCGCGATCAGCTCGGCCGCCTGCTCGCGGGAGCGGGCCAGACCGCGCCTTACGAGCTCGGCGTCGAGGCGGGTGCGCGGGCTCTTGCGCGCCGTCCGTCCCGTCATGGCGTGCCGCGCGAGCCGGGGCCGTTTGGTGTGGCCGGCGCCCCTCGTGTGGCTGACGCTTCATGTGTGGCGGGCGTGCCGGGGCCGAGTTCGCCGAGCACGTCGCGCAGCCGGTCATGGATCTGCCCGAGGATGACGGGGTGCTCTTCGAGCGGCGCGCTGGCCAGCTCGCCGAGTCGCGCCACCGCCTCATCCACGCGAGCGTCTCCCGTCCCGGGGGTGCTGCCTGGTCCGTTGATGCCGTCCGTCCCGGGGGGGCCGGTCCGGGCACCGCCGTCCCGGGGGCACCGTCCGTCCCGGGCAGGCCGCCAGTCCCGGGGGATCGCCGTCCCGGGAGCCGTCCGCCGTGTCGCCGGGGATCCGCCTGTCGCGTGCCGCGCGCCCGCCGCCGTGTCCTCCTCGGTCATCTGCCTTCGCCCCTTGCCTCATTCTCGCGCCCTGCCTGCGCTAACCTCCGCGTTGAACGCTACCGTCCCGACGATCGTGAGAGTGTTGAACGCTACCGTCCCGACGATCGTGAGAGTGAGGCCGCGATGGCTACGGCCGAGGAATGCCGTGAGGCATTTGAGAAGCTGACGAGCCGGCTCTCGGAGCTGGACCCCAAAGACCGCGATGCCTTTTTCAGCGGGCGTTCATTCTCCTGTCACGTGACGGACCTGAATATCACCTTCGTGACCCGGTTCGGCCCGCACGGCACGGAGCCCGTGCAGGAGGCCGCGCCGGGCGATCCCCCGGCCGATGTCCGGCTCACCGCGCCCAGCAACGTCGTCCTGGAGCTGGCCGGTGACCTCGGGGCCTTCCCCCGGGCCTGGCTGACCGGCCAGGTCAAGGTCCAGGCCGGCGTGCGCGACCTACTGAGGCTCCGCAAGCTGCTGTGACGGGTGTAGTCCTGGCTGGGCAGTCCCCCGTTCAGCTCGGACATGAACCGCCCTTTAGGGATTAAGTGAAGCTTTTCGGTAACAACGTGGCGCCAAGTTCGCGCTGACTCGACCGGAACCGCCTGATCCGGACAATAAGCCACGTCAGCAGGACCAGGCCGCCGAGGGCCAGGACGGCCCCGGCCAGCGCAAGACCATCGATCCGGTCCGTGTCGCGGTGAACGACCTGGATCGGGCCGGGAGAAGGGCCGAAATGCGCCCCGGCGGGCAGCCCGGTCTCCGGGGCCGCCGCCGCCAGCCGGGCCGCGGCGGACAGCGCCGCGGGCGCGTCGACCTCCCCGAACCCCACATCCGGACTGTAGCCGCCGGCCGGCCGACGGCTCGCCGAGGAAACCATGGCCTGTTCGACGAGTACCGGGCTCAGCCGCGGGTACCGCGACCGGATCAGCGTCGCCACCCCGGCGACGAAGGCCGACGCCGGACTGGTCCCGCTGCCCTGCAGGTAGCTTCCGCCGGGCCCCGCGCCGATGACGTTGACACCGGGAGCCGAGATCACCACCGAGGCGTTCCGGTCGGAGAAGAACGCGCGGCGGCCGTTCGCGCCCACCGCCGCGACCGAGATGACGCCGGGGAAGGATGCCGGGTAGCTGTAGGGCGTGTAACCGCTGCCGGTGGCGTCGTTGCCGGCGGCCGCGACGACGACCACGCCGTGCGCGATGGCGTAACCGACGGCCGCACGCAGGTTCCGGTTCGGCATCTCGCCGCCGAGCGACATGTTGATGACCGAAACGCCGTGGTCGACGGCGTACCGTATGCCGTCGCCGATCGTGTGGTCGTAGGCGGCACTCGCGTTGTAGACGGCGAATCCTGGCTCTTCGTCCTCGGGGATCACCCGGACCGACAAGACGGTGGCGGCGGGCGCGACGCCGATGATCCCGGCCGCGTCGCCGGGCCCGCTGCCGTGCCCGGCGATGAGCGAGGCGATGTAGGTGCCGTGCAGGTGCGGCGGCTGGTAGCCGGGCGGGTCCGCCCCCTTCGTGTAGTCGGGGCCGACGGTCACCGATCCGGTAAGGTCGGGGACGGTGGGATCGACGCCGGAATCCAGCACCCCGACGGTGACGCCGCTCCCCCTGGTCACCCGCCAGCCCGCGGCCGCGCCGACCGCTTGCAGTTGCGCCTGCTCATCCGAACGGATCCCGGGCACGACGCCGGCGGGCCGGAGGGCGGTCGACGCCTCGGCGCGGCTGGGCGCCGTGACGGCCGGGCGAGGCCGGCGCCGGACGCAGGCGCGGACGGGTGAACCGGCCGCCAGGACCGGGAGCGCGACGATCGCGACGGCGGCAGCCCGGCGGCCCGGGGCCGTCAGCACGACCACTCCGCGGGTGGCGCACCGGACGGTCACCGGCTGGGTCAGCGGCGTGCCGATCTCGGTCGCGAGCTGGGTCGCCGGGCCGAAGACGTCGGCCCGGCGCTCGCCGGTCGCGGCGGCCGTCCGGCCGTCCGCATAGCCCGCCACCGTGAGCACCACGTAGGGGCCGTCCTGGCGGGCCGATGCCGCTTGCCGCGCCGAATCGGTGAACGCCGCCGCCGCAGTTCCCGGCAGCGCCAGCGCGTGCAGGCCGCTCACCGGGCTCCGGCCGGCCGAATAATGGCCGAGGAAGCCCGCGGCCTCGCCCGGGCTGGGGAAGGCGAGCACCCCGACGGTATAGACGATGCCGCCGAGCTGATCGGCGTAGCTGGCCCGCAGCGCCGCGCGGCAGCCATAGTGGCGGGCGATCGCGGCGACCGGCGTGTCCAGGGCCGCCGCGCAGCCGTAGCCGGGCGCGATCCCGGCCCGCTGCGCCGTTTCCTGGGTCAGCAGGTCCGTCGTGTAGGACAGTTGCGCCGGAAATATCCGGCCGGACGTCCACCGCTGCCAGCGGCTCGCGACGCCGAGGGCGGCCGCGGCGGACAGTTCCTTGGCCGTGGGCTTCCGGGTCAGTTCGGCGTGCGCCCGGCTGCCCGCGCTGAACGCCGCGATCAGGCAGACGACCGCCGCGACGGCGACGGCCAGCGTCACCGCCCACGAGCGCCAGCTTCCGCGAGTCGAGCGAGCGGGGTGTTCCAGAACGCCCGGAGGGGCCGGGGAGGCCGGGGAGGCCGGAGGCGGGCGGAGGGGGCGTCTGGCCAGGCGTGGCGGGTCCGCGGCGCTGGCCGGGGGGGTCCAGCCAGGTCAACGGCTTGAATTCGGTGTCGGGTGAGACGGATGGCTCGGGGGGCGGGCTGTCCGGTGGGGTGACCGGCCCGGGCTCGGGAGCGGCGAACGGGGCGGGCGGGCCGCGCCGCTCCGGTTGCGGTGACTGGGGATCGGGGCCGGCTGCTGCGGGGGGATGCCCGCCGGGCCCGGCGAACTGCGGTGAGGCGCGGGGTCGGGTTCGTCCCCCGTCGGTACCGACATGACTTGATGGTAGGGGCTGAGCCATATGCCGGTTAATTCCATGGCCGGCGGGAGGCGGCGGGCGGGCCCCAGCCACAACGCCCCGGCGGGGTATCGCCAAAATGGCGGCTATGGGAAACCTGATCCTGCTCCGGCATGGCGAGACGCAATGGAGCCGCGAGGGCCGGCACACCGGCCGCACGGACGTTCCGCTGACGCCCAAGGGGGAGGCCTCGGCGGCGGCGCTCGCCCCGGCGCTGGCGAAGCTCAGCATCATCGCCACCTTCACCAGCCCGGCGCAGCGGGCGGTGCGCACCGCGGAACTCGCCGGCCTGTCCGGCGCGACGTCCGACCTGGACCTGTGGGAATGGGACTACGGCGGATACGAGGGCCGGACCACGAAGGAGATCCAGGCCGGGCGGCCCGGGTGGTATCTGTGGCGCGACGGGGTGATCCCGGGAGGCGCCGGGCACCCGGGCGAGACCGTCGAGGCCGTCGGCGAGCGCGCGGACCGCGTGCTGGCCCGGGTCCGCCCGCTGCTGGCCGACGGGAATGTGGCCCTGGTCGCCCACGCGCACATGCTGCGCATCCTCACGGGCCGCTGGCTGCAGCTCGACGCTTCGGCGGGACGGCTGTTCCGGCTGGACACCGGCACGATCTCCACGCTCGGGACCGAGCACGATAAGCCCGTCATCCTGACGTGGAATGTCCCGCCCGACGCGAGCTAGCTGACCGGTAACGTCCGGGTGAGGGTCAGCCGGTTGCGTTTTCGGCTGACGCGGGCCGGGGCCGGGTTTCCTCCGTTATCCAGGTCAGATAGGTCTCGGAACCCCGGATGATGGGAGTGGCGACTATTTCCGGCTCGTCGTAGCTGTGCCGTTCGGTGAGGAGGGCGGCCAGCTCTTCGTAACGGTCCGCCGGCAGCTTGAGCATGACCAGCCACTCCTCGGCCCGCTCAACGCCGTCATCCCACCAGTACGTGCTGGTCATGGGGCCCGCTACCTGGGCACACGCGGCGAGCCTGGACTCGACCGCCACCCGGGCGAGCTCCATCGCCTCGGCCCGCGAATCGGTCGCCGTCTGCACCTGAAGGTATTTCGCTTCAGAGCCGGTCATCGTGCCGCCCTCCGCCACCATGGCCCTGATGCTACGCCGGAGATCGCTAAACTTCCCGGGGAGCGTGACCCGCACTTCCCGGGGAGCGTGACCTGCTGGGCCGACTTTCCGCCGCCAGCCGGGAGCGTCTGTGGAGCTTGTACATTCGGGCAAGGTCCGCGATCTATACGCGGACGGTGACGACATCATCCTTGTCGCTTCCGACCGGGTGAGCGTCTACGACGTCGTGCTGCCGACGCCAATTCCGGATAAGGGCAAAATCCTCACCCTGCTGTCGCTGTGGTGGTTCGGCCAGCTGACCGACGTCGTGCCGAACCATGTCATCTCCGCCTCCGATGTGCCGCCCGAATGGGCCGGGCGGGCAATCCGGTGCCGCCGCCTCGAGATGATCCCGGTGGAATGCATCGCGCGCGGCTATCTGGCCGGTCTCGGGCTCGCTTCGTATCAGAAGTCCGGCACCATTTCGGGAGTCCGGCTGCCCCCTGGGCTGCTTGCGGGCGGCAAGCTCCCCGAGCCCGTGTTCACGCCGACGACGAAGGCGACCACCGGGCACGATGAGCCGCTGACCTACGCGGAGACCGCCAGCGAGATCGGCGAGAAGACGGCCGCCGAACTGAAGCGGCTCACGCTGGAGATCTATCGCCGGGGCGCCGACCTCGCCGCCGAACGCGGCGTCATCATCGCCGACACCAAGCTGGAGTTCGGCCGCGGGGCGGATGGATCCATTGTCCTCGCCGACGAGGTGCTGACCCCCGACTCATCCCGGTTCTGGCCCGCGGCCGAATGGCAGCCCGGCCGGCCGCAGCATGCCCTGGACAAGCAGTTCCTGCGCGACTGGTCCGCCGCCCTCGACTGGGACCGGACCCCGCCCGGCCCCCCGGTTCCCGCCGACATCGTCCAGGCAACCCGGGATCGCTACACAGAGGTCTACGAAAGGCTCACCGGCACCGCCTGGGCGCCTGCCTGACCGGGCACCCACGTCGGGCGGGCATCGTGTCCCGCCCGTTACGGCCGAAGCCGGGTGCACCTGCGCTCAGTGACCTGCCGCTCATCGCGCCGGGCCGGTGGCCAGCGTGCCGTTGCGGGGTTTCACGCTGAGGCTGGCCCGGCCTGTCGTGTGTGCGTATTCAGGTGCAGCCCGGCCGGAACTCGCATCGTGAACAGTAATCACCTATTGACTGTTGCCAGTTAGATACTTTACGATTTCAGGCACCCGGAAGTCCTGGCAGGCGGCCTCCGGGGCGCGCTGAGAGTCGACCGAGCGGCTCGACGGGCGCGAGCTCCAGACCTCAGCGAGGAGGAATGAGCGAGCGACTCGGAGCACGTCAAGGGCGTTCCCTGCCCTCGGTCCAGTGGCGGCCCAGTCCGTTGAACGGTCATGTGGCATATCCGCTCGGCAATCTCGTGGACCAGCCCTCAGCGGCCAAGATCGGAGTTGACCTTTCCATGTCATGTTCATCACTTCCGGTACACCGGAGAAGCACGTACGTGCTCGCGCTTTCCCTGGCCGCGGCGATCGGCGTAGCCGGGTGCGCGACGACTCAGCAGGCAACCAGCAGCGGGGGCAGCGGGGGCGATGCCACCTTCAGCAGTAAGCTCGTATCCTCCGCCGAGGCGGAAGCCAAGCAGATCGTGGGCCACCAGAAGCTGTCCGGCTCCATCTCGATCATGGGTGACAACAGCGGCTCGGAAGCATCCCTGCTGCAGGCCTTCTACCAGCCGTTCACGCAGGCCACTGGCGTCCAGGTCAACTACACGGGCTCGGGCGACAACCTCGATGTGGTCCAGTCCCGAGTCGCCGCGGGCAACCCGCCGGACCTGGTGACCACCGCGCCCGGCGTCATGCGCGAATACAGCCAGACGCACAAGCTCCTGAACCTGTCGAGTTTCATGTCCAGTGAGCTGAACGCGAACTTCACGCCGTCGGTCAACGAAACCGCGTCCATCGGCGGCAGCTGTGTACGGCGTCTATCAGGGCTTCAACAACATGGAGCTCTGGTACAACCCAACGGCCTACACCGGGCCGACGGCCGGCTCGAGCTGGCAGGCCGTTCAGGCGTGGACCCAGAAGCTGGGCGCGGAAGGCAAGACCGCCTGGTGCAACGCCCAGGGAGGCGGCACCTCCAACGGCTACCCGGGCGAGCTCTTCATCGAGGCGCTGTTCGCGAAGAAGTACGGCGCCGCCCTCACCGAGCAGTGGGGCGAGGGCACGCTTCCGTGGACGTCGCCCCAGGTGAAGGACGCGTTCCAGATGTTCGGCGCGATCGCGGCCCACAACGCCTATGTCAACGGGGGCGTTCAGGGGTCGCTGTCCCAGAACACCGGCACCGGCTCGGACGGGCTCGTCTCCAGCCCGCCCACCTGCCAGGCGGTCATCTGGGGCAGCTGGACCGGGGGGCTCATCGCCAGCTCGGCGTCGGGCGTCAAGCCCGGCGTGAACCTCGCCTCGATGCAGATCCCCGCGTCAAACCCGGCGTACAAGGACACGGAGACGTATTCCGCGGAGGTCACGTGGGCGTTCAAGGACAGCCCCGAGACGCGCGCGTTCCTCGAGTACATCGCGTCGGACCAGGCGCAGGCGCTGCTGGCGTCGGCGAACCACTGGCCCGTCGCGGACAAGAATGTCTCCCCGTCGACCTACAGCGACGCCACCCTGCAGAACATCGCGAAGACGTACTTCACTCCGGACATCAAGCTCGCGGCGGGTCCGGCGCTGCTGTCGAAGACCGCGGTAGTCACCGGCGCCGCCAAGGCCGTGGTCTCCTATCTTGAGAACCCATCCAGCCTGGATGCGGACCTCCAGACCGTCCAGAATCTCGAAACCGGGAAGTGAGCGCCGTGAGCGCGAGGGCGGACATCCGCCAGGACGATGCTAAGGACATGGGATGAGTGCCATCACGACGAGTGTTCCCGCGCTGATCCTGATCGGCGCCGTGGCGATCCCCCTCATCGTCTACGTGATCCTGGGCGCCGGCGAGAAGATACTCGAGCTGATCGGCGGCCGGACCGCCAAGTATGCCCGGCCGTGGTTCTGGTTCCTGGTCCCCCTCGCGCTCATGGCCATCATCCTCATCTACCCGATGCTCGAGACCATCGTCTCCGCGTTCCGCAACGCACAGGGCAGTTCGTGGGCGGGGCTCAGCAACTTCGGCTGGGCCTTCAGCGGCACGATGCTCGACGTGCTCGGCAACAACCTCATCTGGCTGATCGTGTTCCCGCTCGGGACGCTGATCCTGGCGGTGATCGTAGCCGTACTGTTCGACAAGGTCAGGTACGAGCGGTTCGCGATGACCTTGGTAGTTCTCCCGACGGCGATCTCGTTCGCGGCCGGCTCGATCATCTGGCGTCAGATCTATGAGTACCAGACCCCGGGATCAGCTCAGACCGGGCTGCTCAACGCCCTCTGGACGCTGATCCCGGGAAACAAGCCCGTGGCCTGGCTTCAGGCCAGCACCGTCAACAACTACTGCCTGATATTCGTGGCCGTATGGTCGAGTCTCGGCGTCGCGGCCCTGATCCTCTCCGCAGCCGTGAAGGCGGTCCCGGCCGAACTTGCCGAGGCCGCCCGTCTCGACGGGGCGAACGAATGGCGCGTCTTCCGATCGGTGACGTTGCCCGCCATCAGAGCGACCCTGCTCGTCGTGGTGACGACCGAAGTCATCTTCGCCCTGAAGATCTTCGACATCGTCTATGTGATGACGAACGGGAACTTCAACACCAACACGATCGCGAACCAGATGTACTTCGAGCTCTTCTCCAGCCAGAACCTCGGGCGCGCCAGCGCCATCGCGGTCATCCTCCTGGTCGTCGCGATCCCGATCATGATCATCAATATCCGCCACTTCCGTGCGGAAAGGACCCGCTGACATGACCCTCACCACCCGGTCGCAAGCTGTCACGGTGGCCGACGGCCCGGCGGTGCGCACGAAGGACGCCGGGACGCACCGGCACCGACGGCACCTGGCCCGGGTGGCCATTCACGTCGTCGTCGTGGTTTTCATGGTTGTGTGGTTCACGCCCGTGCTCGGGCTGTTCGTCAGCTCATTCCGCACCCAGGGCGACATCGGCAGCTCGGGATGGTGGCACACGCTCGTCGCGCCCCTGTTCACCGGGTACAACTACCAGCAGGCGATGCAGGTGATCGGCCTGGGGAAGAGTCTCGGGACATCGCTGGCCATTTCCATCCCGACAACGGTCCTCACGACGCTCATCTCGGCGATCGGCGCCTTCACGCTGACCCGGATGAGATTCGCGGGCCGGATGGTGCTTTCCCTGGCCCTGGTCGCGCTCATGGTGACGCCACCGCAGGTGACCCTCGTCCCGCTGCTCAAGTTCTTCGACGCGACCAAGCTATACGGCACGGTGCCGGCGATGTGGTTGTACATGGTGGGGTTCACGATCCCGTTCGGCGTATTCCTGGTGCGTGGGTTCATGAGCTCGCTTCCCGACGAGCTGTTCGAGTCCGCCCGCATCGATGGTGCTTCTGAACTGCGCATCCTCACCAGGATTGCGCTTCCGCTGTCGGCGCCGGTCCTCGCATCACTGGCGATCATGCAATTTCTGTGGGCGTGGAACGACCTCCTGACACCGCTGATCTTCCTGGGCGGCACCTCGGTGCCGCAGCCTCTCACCGTGAATGTTGCCGGTCTCGTCACGGCGACCGGGCAGGGTGAGGCGCAGCTCATGGCGGCGACGGTGGTCGCGATCCTCATTCCGCTGATCGTGATCATCAGCTTGCAGCGGTACTTCGTGCGCGGTGTGCTCGGCGGCGCGGTGAAGGGCTGAGCGGACCGGCCAGGCTGCCCGGCGGCGCTCACCTGCGCCGCCGGGCGTTCCATGCCGGGACAGGCGGTCAGGCGACGCGCGCCGTCCGCTCCGGATCGTCCCAATGCATCCTGGCCGCGCCGAGGCGGCGGACGATGTCACGCGCCCCGATGACGGACAGCGCGACGCTCGTGAGGGTCGGGTTGCACGCCGTCTGCGTCGGTATGACGCCATTGCCGGCCACGTAGAGGTTCCCGGCGCCCCACACGCGGCACGACGGGTCGCAGACGCTGGAGCCGTCATCGGCGATCCCCATCCGCACGGTCCCCTGATAGTGGAGGGAACTGCCGGATGGGAGGATCCATGGGGCTTCGCCGTCGACCGGCTTGCCGAGGACGCCGCTGAGACGGAGCGCCTCGGCCTTGCCGCGCTCCAGCGTCGCGCGGTCCTGCTCGCTGAGCGTGTGGTGGATCGTCATCGCGGGCATCCCGATCCAGTCTGTTTCCGTCTCGCTGAACGCCAGCCGGTTCTCGAACCGGATTTCCTGCGGGGCGAAGAAATGAACCGAGATCATGGGCTTGCGCTCACGGCGGTCCTGCGCCGAGCGCGGGACGGTGTCCGGGTCGATCTGGGCGAGCATCCCGTGGAACGGGAACTTCTCGCCCTCGTACGGAATCCAGGTGACGCCGCTCGCGGCGACGGCGACCGCCGTCGAGTCGGACATGGCGGTCGCGTTGCCGACCTCGCCGTCGTGTACCGGGTCAGATCCGAGGCCGTCAACCTCGGCCATGACCGAGACCTGGGGATGCTCGTTCAGGTAGTGCCCGAGCGCCCGCGGGCGGATACCGGCGGCGAACAGGAGCTGCGGCGTGCGCAGCGGGTCGGCCGCGACGACAACGTGGGTCGCGCGCACGGCGGTCACGGTGCCGGAGGCCCGGTCCCGGAGCTGCACACCGGCGATCCGGCCGTCCATCACGATGACCTTCTCGCAGAGTGTCCGCGGCCGCAGCTCGAAGTGAGCCTGGCCGCCGTTCAGGAGGTCGCCGAAGATGACGTTCGGCCCGGAGCGGTGCACACCGTACGGCGTGAGGGTGACAGCCATCGGCATGGGCTGCACGCGCCGGGCGGGCGCGCGGCCCTGATTGAGGGCGGCACCGAGAACCCGCTCGACGTGGGCGGCGAAACCTGACCCGAGGAATTGGGTGCTGGACACCTGGAGCAGGCGCTCGGCGGTGACGTAGGCCTCCTCGAGAGCGTCAGGATCAATGCAGCTGATGCGCTCGATGTCGCTGGGACGCGGGCAGGCACCGAACCAGTGCGACCCCATCCCCCCCACGTTGCTCGATTCCTGGGCCGCGGGGAAGCCGTCACCGTGGATGTCGCCCGTGCCGACCGGGAACAGGCCAGGCCGCGTGATCAGGGCACGGTCCCGTTCCCCGCTGACCGCATTGTGCGCCGTGCCTGACGTGGCGGGGAGCTCATAGCGGTGCTGGTTCGGCCCCTGGGACAAGATCTGCGCGCGTTCCCGCTCTGCGGGGTCGATGATATTGGCCATATGCAGACCGGGCGGGTCCGCGACGATGGGCCCGGCTTCGACGACCAGGATTCTGGTTTCCGGCCTCGCGTCCGCGATCACTCGCGCATACGTCGCGCCTGCCGGACCGCTGCCGACGATGACGACGTCGGCGTCCTCGCTGAAATCTGGCACCCCTGCTCCTCATTGATCCGCGTTATGGATGGCGGGCCGTAGCTCGCGAGTCAGCCCGTGGCCGGGGGGAGGGCAGGCAGCCCGTAGCCTCCGCTCCGGGGCTCCGCTCGTTCCCGGCGGGTTCGCGGTCCGGATCGCCGCACCGCATAGTCGACCCGATCGTAAAGTATCGATATGCTAACAGTCAACGAGCGATAACTGTTCACGAGCGAGCCGGGTCACCTGGATGGCCCGCACAGAGCCGCCGCCGGTCGGCCTACGAGCAGTATCCCAAAAGTAAGTATGTGGTAACTTTTTGGCCCAGGAAGGTGGGTCACCGTTCACGCGGACGAACGCCAGGGAAGGGAGAGCATTATGACGGAAGTCAAAGCCGGTGATACCAAGGTGTTGCGTGGCCCGTACCAGAACGGCATCCGGCGGCGCCGCGAGATCATCGAATCGGCATCCCGCGTCTTCGCGTCGTACGGTTTCATCAGTGGCTCCCTCCGCCAGATCGCCGAGGAAGTAGGGGTCACCCCTGCGGCCCTCAGCCGGCACTTCGGAAGCAAGGAGGGCCTTCTGTCGGCGGTCCTGGCCAACTGGGATTCGGACGCCGAGGCGAGAAACCCGCCCGACGTCCAGGGCCTCGACTACTTCCTGAGGCTGCGCGACGCGGTTATCTACAACCAGGCCAACCGCGGTCTCATCGAGCTGTTCCTGAGGCTGTCCGCCGAATCGACGAACCCGGCGCATCCGGCGCGGGACTTTATCCAGAAGCGCTATCGCCATGTTGTGGCGACCGGGGTCGAGCATCTCCGGGAGGCGCGGGCGGCCGGCGACATCGTGTGGATGGACGACGAGACCATGGTGGCGGAGGTCCGCTCGGTCTTCGGCATGATGGACGGCATCCAGCTGCAGTGGCTGCTCGACCCGGACGTCAACCTGATCGAGATCTTCAGCCGCTCACTGACCCATTACCTGGAACGGTGGACGGGGCGTCCGTTCGTCCTGCCGCCGCTCGATTCCGCGGAATGACGGCCGATGCCGGTCACGGACGCGGCTCTCGCGATCGACATCAGCTCCAGCGGGGTACGCGCCCGCGCGCACAACCGCGCGCTCCGGATCCTCGCCGAGCGCTCGGTGGATCTCAGGACCTGCGTCGCCGCCGACGGAACGTCCTGCCACGATCTGGCGGAGATCATGTCCGCGGTCCGCGAGGCGGTCCGCCCGATAGCGGCGGATCCGCGCTTCCGGCTCGTCGCGCTCGCTGCCTCCGGCACGGCGAGCAGCCTCGCCATGGCCCGGCTCGGCGACAAGGCCCCCGAGGCGATGTCGGAGGTGCTGCTCTGGTCCGATTCCCGGGCGATGAGCCACTATCCGGCGATCGCCGGTGACCTCGCTGCCGCGTACGGCCGGACGCTCTGCCCACCGGACGTCAGCTACTGGCCCGCGAAGCTGCGTTACCTCGCTGACCGGGGCCTGCCCCGGCACGTCGTCGCCGCCGGGGCGAAGGACCTGGTCTTCACGTGGCTGACGGGCCTGCTCTGGACCGACCCGATGAGCGCGGCGTCGACCGGGATGTTCGACAGCAGCGCCTGGCGGTGGGACGCGGCCCTCCTGGACCGGGTCAGCGTCACGGCCGCCCAGCTGCCCGAAGTGCACGACGCGGCGGGATACGCCCCGCTCACCTCGGCTGCGGCCGCTTCGCTCGGCCTCCCGGCCGGACTGCCGGTCGCGGCCGGCGGCATGGACGGCCCGCTCACCCAGCTCGGCGCCGCCGGTGCGCGCGACCGGCTGGCGTCGTGCACGATCGGCACGAGCACCGCGGTCCGCGCCGGAGCCACCCGCCGGGTCGCGGACCCGGAGCGGCGGACCTGGTGCTACCCGGTCACGCCCGGCTTCTGGGTGGCCGGCGGTGCGGGGAGCAACGGCGGTAACCTCCTCACCTGGCTGCGCGACCGGATCGGGCTGGCCTCGAGCATCGCCGAACTCGCCGACCTCGCGTTTGGCGTATCCCCCGACCCCGACCTCGTCTTCGTCCCATATCTGCACGGGGAACGTGCGCCGCTGTGGCGTTCCGACCTGCGCGCGGCGTTCATCGGGCTCCGCGCGCACCACTCGTCGGCCGACATGACGCGGGCGGTCCTCGACGGTCTCGCGTCGTCCGTTCTTGAACTGGCCCAGGCGGTGGAATCGGTCACCGGGCCGCCCGAACGCGTCGTGTTCACCGGCGGGTTCATCCGCGACGCCAGGTGGGTGCAGCTCATGACCGACGCGTTCGGGGTACCGGCCGCGGTCCCGGTGCCGGATGCGGCGACGTCGGCAGGAGCGGCGGTGCTCGCATGGGCGGCCGCCGAGGGCACCGCCGCCGAGGACGTGTTCACGCCGCGGCTGGAGCCCCTCGCGACACCAGACGCCCGCGTGCACGAGCGGCTGCGGGCCTCGGCGGCGCGTATCGCGGACCGGCGCCGCGTGCTCTGGCCCTGACGCCCGGCATCGAGAGCGGCGGTGCGGGGGAACCAGGCGGTGCCGTCATCGTCTGCCTTCCGGAAAGTGCTGGCGCCGGGGTCTCCACGAAATGTAAATCACGTGCTACATTTTAACTGTACTCAGGTGGAAACTATTAGCGCGGCGATACACGGAGGTATGGACGGTGCGATTCGGGGCGTCGGTCTGGCCATGGAAGTGGGATGAACCGTACGACGGTGCGATCAGGCGGATCG
Organism: uncultured Actinomycetes bacterium; assembly: GCA_963808295.1. GTDB lineage: Bacteria > Actinomycetota > Actinomycetes > Streptosporangiales > Streptosporangiaceae > Bog-532. Next base: position 81,288 of record CAWEFP010000016.1, read on the forward strand.
GCCGCGCTGGATTCCGCGCGACCGAGCTCATCGCGTGGGACGACGGCTCCTTCGCCGACTACTACACCGACCAGACCGTGAGCGAGCTGCGGAAGATCCTGGACGACGAGGGCATGCTGCTGTCGCAGTTCGTCGTCAAGACACCCGACCTGGCGAGCCCGGACCCGGCACGCCGCGCCGCCACCGTTGACCTCTTCAAGCGCGGCGTCGAGAAGACGGTGGCGCTCGGCTCGCCCATCATCAATACGGTCGTGCACTACCCCTTGGCGCTCTCATTCCCGGCGCTCATGGACCGGCCGCACATGCAGACGTTCTCCCAGAAGGTCCCGGCTGACCTGGACTGGGCGCAGAACTGGGACGACTACATCACCGCCCTGCGCGAGTGCGCCAGAGCGGCCGAGGACGGCGGCATCCGGTACAGCCTGGAGCCGCATCCGTTCCGGTACGGCGCGAACACAGAGGGCTTGCTGCGCATCCTCGAGGCAGTCGACTCGCCAGCGGTCGGTGTCAACCTCGACCCGAGCCATTTGTTCCCCGTAGGGGACCTGCCGCACATCGCGGTCTACCGTCTCGGCAGCCGTGTGCTGCACTGCCATTTCTCCGACAACGACGGTGAGACGAACGTCCACTGGCGGCCCGGCATGGGGAAGATCGACTGGAGTCACCTGCTGCGCGCGCTGGCCGATACCGGGTTCAACGGTGTCATCTCGCTGGAATTCGAGGACATCCCCGGGGTTTCCCGGGGAGCCCGGGACGACCATGGCGCCTACCACGGCAACGTCGAGGCCACGGCCGGTTTCGAGGAGGAGTACCGGATCGCGCTGTCCTACCTCACCGGCCTCGCGGCCGGCGCCGGGCTGAGCATCGAGTAACCGGCGACGGCGAGCGGCCCGGGCAAACGGGAGAAAGAGCAGATGAGCGCAGGACGACAAGCCCTTGCCATCGGGACCTATACCGAGAAACTCCCGCACGTCGACGGGCACGCGGCCGGGATCCTTGCCGTCAGCTACGACGGGACGGCCCTTACCGACGTCACGGTTCTGGCCGCCATGCGCAACCCGTCATGGCTGACGGCGTCGGCCGATGGCCGGTACCTTTACGCGGTCGCCGAGACGGTGGAATTCGAGAGGCCGGCCCGGAGGCGGCGTGGCCGCTTACGCGCGCGACCCGGGGACCGGTGCTCTCACGCTGCTCAACACGGCCTCCACGGCCGGCGTCGAGCCCGCTCACCTCGAGCTTGCGCCGGACGGGCGGTTCGTGGTCGTCGCCAACTACCGCACCGGTTCAGTGTCGGTCTTCGCGCGGGAGCGCGGCGGCCGCCTCGGCGCCATGGTCGAGCACGTCCAGCATGGGGGATCCAGCGTGCACCCGGTCCGCCAGACCGGCCCGCACGCGCACCAGATTGTCTTCGACCCGGTCACGGGTGAGATGCTCGTCCCCGATCTCGGGCTCGACGCCGTCCTCGTCTACCGGTTCGGCGCCGACGGCACCATCACCGAGCGTCCGGAGGCCCGTATCACCGGCACGCCCGGCGCCGGGCCGCGGCACCTCGCCTTCCATCCTGACGGCCGACATCTCTTCCTCCTCAACGAACTCGACAGCACGCTCGTGGTGCTGCGCCGCGACGCCGGCCGGTTCGTGCAGACCGACGTCGCATCGACCCTGCCGGCGGGTTTCAACGGCCACAATCAGACGAGCGCCGTCCGGGTCTCGGCCTCGGGCCGGTCGGTGCTGGCCGCCAACCGCGGCTGCGACAGCATCGCCGTGTTCGCATTCGGCAGCGGCCCCGGAACCGTGACGCTGCGGTTGGTCGAGCCGTCACTCGGCCGCGAGCCCCGCGACTTCATCCAGGCGCCGGACGGCGGCCACCTGCTCGTCGGGAACCAGGACAGTGACACGATTGTCACGTTCGCGTTCGACGAGGCGGCGCCGAGCCTGACCGCCGTCTCGGCCACCGAGGTTCCTACCCCGGTATGCCTGCGGTTCCTCCCGTGATTCCGGCAGGAGCCGCAGGCCGCTCAGGCGCCTGATTCACCTCAGGTCTGCACGCCGGAAGGCCGCTTGCCCGGCTGCCAGCGCCAGTTGCTCCGGTCGCCCTCCTCCGCGACGACCCGGTTCCGGATCGTTCCGACGCCCTCAATGGTGATCTCGATGACGCCGCCCGGTTCGAGCCAGACCGGCGGCTTGCGGGCGAAGCCAACGCCGCCCGGTGTCCCGGTGGCGATGACGTCACCCGGCCGCAACGTGGTGAACGACGAGAAGAACTCCACGGCGCTGGGGATGTCGACGATCATCTGCGATGTCCGCGCCGACTGCATGACCTGGCCGTTGAGTACCGTCGTGAGCGCCACGTCGAGGATGTCGACCTCATCCGGGGTGACGATCTCCGGGCCGATCGGCATGGTCCCGTCGAAGTTCTTGCCCGCGGTCCACTGCGACGCGGCCCGCTGCCAGTCGCGCGCGGACGCATCGTTCAGCACGGTAAACCCGGCAATGGCAGCCATGGCCTTGTCCGCGGTGATGTAACGGCCGCCGGCGCCGATCACGATCCCGAGTTCACCCTCGTAGTCGAATCGTTCGGTGAGCGCCGGCCGCACCAGGTCGGCGTAGGGCGCCAGGACGGTCTCCCCGCTCCGCATGAACGCGTCCGGGAAGCTCGGCATCTCGCGGCCGCCCTCCAGGACGTGCTCACTGTAGTTCAGGCCCAGGCACAGGATCTGCCCCGGCGACGGGACCGACGGCCCGAAATCAGCCGGCTCATATTCGCGGCCCGCACCGGCCGCGGCCTCCCGGGCGGCGTCCCAGGCGGCCGCACCGTCTTCCAGGAACGACCCGACGGACGCGAAACGCGGGTTCCCGGTCGCCTCGGCCAGGTCCACGTAGCCGCTGCGGGCCCGGACGTGCAGGCGTGCCCCGGCTGTCGTGTTGATCGTGGCAAGCCTCACGTGGCTGCTCTCCTCAGGCCAATTGGTTTGGTTTCGGCTGCCGTCGATCATAGATCCTCCGCCGTAGGCTCGCCCGGCCGGGCCAGGGCCAGACAGCCGAACGGACCGGACGAGGCGTCATACACCCGTCCGGCCCGTCCGTCATATGGCTTGACAGCGGTCACATGACCATGGACCTCATCACCAGCAAGAGCCCGAACCGCAGCCACCGCCGTTGATGGACGAGCTGGGGCTGGGGACGGGGGCGGGCTGGTTCTTCGAGCCCGAAGTCCCGGTAGAGCCGGTGCCGCCGGAGTTGGTGCTGCCGGAGTTGGTGCTGCCGGAGCCCGAGCTTCCGGTGGAGCCTGAGCTGCCACCGGAAGCCGAGTTCTTGCTGGCAGAGCCGGAGCTGGAGAGCGGATATCTGGAGCCGGAGCCGTATCCAGAGCCGTACGCCGGAACCGGACGAGCCGGAACCGGACGAGCCCATCGAGCCCGAGCCGGACGACATCGACGACATGAGGTACTGCCCGGAGATCACGTGCCACACGCCGCCTGCACCGTTCCCCGACGGTCTGCCCCGGCATCATGTCCTCGGCGTAGCGGTAGAGCGGGTATCCGTTGTAGGTGGCCTGGACCGTCCCGCTGGAATCCGTCACCGAGCCGAGCTTGCCCGCGAACGTGACCCCCATGGCCGCCTCGGGCTTGCCCGCGACGATCGGCCACGCGGAAAGGCATGAGCCGGTGCAGGTCGACGGGCCGCCCTTCATGTCTTTGGAGTACCAGTAGAGCGTGTCGCCCTTCGCGTCGGCGAGGACATTACCGATCGCGGTCTTCTTGATCGTCAGCGTTACCGTCCGTGGCCATTCCGCCGGAGGTACCGGAAGCGCCCATGCCGGACGTCGACGAGCCCGCAGCCGCGCTGGCCATGGGGCTGGCCGTAGGGCTGGCCGAGCCGCCGCCGTATGCGGAGCCGGGCGTGGTTGAGGAAGGACCACACGCCGCCAGCAGTAGGACAAGCCCGCCCAGGCCGGTAGCCGCCCATCCGCGTTTGCGCATCAATGTCGCTCCATTCACGTTGACCGTTGCTCCCACACAAGCGGTTCACGTGAGGCTTATGGGCGCGGTTCATCGATCCTTAAGGACTTTCCGCCCGGTTAGCGATCCTTAAGAACTCCGGCCCGGACAGCGCCGGCCGGGTTCCGTTCCCGCGGGCTACTCCGCGATGCGGTGGCAGAGCCACGCGAGGGACAGCGGGTAGCGGTAGTCGACGCCCATGTGGCTGGCGTCGAAGAGCTCGAAGTGGATCACGTCGTCGGATACCCCGATGTCCCGGAGGGTGGCGTAGAACGCTTCGGCGCCCAGGTCGAGGAACCATTCGTCCCGGGTGCCGGCGTCGATCCAGACGGCGCGCACCGACCGGAGCACATCCGCGTACCGGGGGGCCATCCGGACCGGGTCCCACTCGAGCCAGCGCTGCCACACCTCGGGCCGGATCTGTCCGGTCGCGGGGTCGAACGGCAAATCCACCGAGCCGTCCTTGTTGGCCGAGAAACACGCCGACACGCCGAGCAGCATCAGCAGCTCGTGGTCTTCGGGCTTGGTGAACGGGACCCGCGAGCGGAAATCGTCCCACCAGCGCCAGATGTCGCCGTCGTAGCCGCGCAGGTGCCGGGCCGCCTTCGCGAACTCCGGGATGTAGGAGTATTCGTACAGCGAATCCCCCGAATGCGTGGCCAGCGCGCCGAACAGGTCCGGCCGCAGCATCGGTGTGATCATCGCGCCGAACCCGCCGCTGGATTTCCCCATGATCGCGCGGTGGGGGGCGGCCGGCCTGGTGCGGTAGTGCTCGTCCACCCACGGGACCACCTCATCGCACAGGTAGGAGTGATACCGCCCGGTGCCGGGGGAGTCCACGAACTGGCTGCCGCCGTAGGAGGTCCATGCGTCGACGAACACGACGATCGCGGGCGGCGCGTCACCACGCGCGAAGACCGCGTCCGCCGTCTCGGTGAACGGCTGCCGGTAGGGGACCGGTTGCGCCACATGGCCACGTGCCCGGTGTATCCCTGGATGACGTACACCGCCGGGTAGCGGTGCCCTTGGTCGCGGTCATATCCCGGTGGCACGTAGACGAGCAGCGGCCGCTCGTTCGGGTCGCCCAGCGGGTTGTCACGCAGCAGTTCGCTGGTGATCACGTGCTCGTCGATGCGTCCGGCCAGGTCTGCCGACCAGGGCAGCATTCCGTACTCCTTCCAGCGGGTGATCCCCCATGCACAGCATGCCCCATGCGGCGCCGTCCCGGAGTGGCCGGATGGCTGGACAGCGTGCCTCCGGATACTTAACGTCAGTGATGCGTCACAATAAGTGATGGGCTGGTGACGCCAGGCGACGGGCTGCGGCGGGCCATCCGGGTGGCGATGGGAGCGGCGCTTGCTGGGTTCCGAGACCTGGATCGTTGTCGTTGCCGGGCTGGTCAGCGCGGGTATCGCGGTGGCTATCGCGAGGCTGGTCAGGAACCGCGAGCTGGAGCCCGAGGACGTCACCATCGGTTTCCTCGGGCCCTCGCTGGCCGCGATGTACCTGCTCGTGCTCGCGCTGTCGCTGGCCACCGAGTGGCAGACGATCGGTTCGGCGCAGCAGGCCGTCAGCAACGAGGCAACCGCGGTCCAGCAGCTGTACTGGTCGGCCGCCGGGCTGCCCGCCCCCGCCGCGGCCGGGCTGCGCACCCGGGTCCGCGACTATACCGAGACGGTCATCCACCACGACTGGCCGCAGCTGGAACGCGGCACCCTGGACAACCGGACCGAGCAGATGCTCGCGAGCACGAGCAGCTACCTGCTGCAGCTCAACCCGTCCACCGCCAGCGGGGCCACCGCGCAGCAGTACGCCCTGGGCCAGGTCAGCGTCATGGCCACGGCCCGGTCGGCGCGCGAGGCGGCGGCCGGGTCGCGGCTCCCCGGCGGCATCCTGATCGCGGTCATCGTGACGTCGGTCATCGTCAGCGTGTTCCCGTTCGCCAACGGGATCCGGTCCGCCCCCGTGTGCGTCACCGTGGCCGCCCTCCAGGCAGCGCTGGTCACCGTGGGCATCGTGGTGGTGTTCCAGCTGAACCACGCCTACTCCGGTCCGCTGGCGGCCAGCCCGGCCCCGCTGACGGAGGTCGCCCAGCAGATCGGCGCCTCGTGAGGGCACTGCCGTACCCCATCCGGGCTCTCCCCCGGGCATCGCGGCGCCTCCCCGGGGCATCGCGGCGCCTCCCCGGGGCATCGCGGCGCCTCCCGGGGCATCGCGGCGTCCCGCGTGGGCGGTGGCCGCCGCCTGGCCGGTCAGCACGGTGCTGGCCGTCGGGGCGCTGGCCTGGCTGGCGACGGTGACGACCGCGCCCGCGGCGCGGGCGGCGGGCGGCGGCGGCACGGGCCTGCACATCGCGTCGGATGAACCCGAGCCGGTGCTGTCGGTGACGCTGGCGCCGGTGTCCGGTACGCCGGCGCCCGGGCAGGACGACACCTACCAGGTGACGGTCCGCAACGCGGCGCCGGTGGCGGCTCAGGACGTGCACCTGACCGTCTGGCCCCCGGGCAGCATCGCCCTGGCCTCGGTCAGCGCTGCCGGTGGCACGTGCGGCCCCGGCGCGCTCAACGTGGACTGCACGTGGCCGGTCCTGCCGGGCCAGGCCTTGTGCGTCGCGTCGCTGACGATCCGGGTAGCGGTAGGCCTGAGCGTCGGCACGTCCCTGCTGCTGACCGCGGTGGTCAGCGCCGCGGACTGCCAGCCGGTCGGGACAACGCCGGCGCAGACGGTAGGGCCGACGGCACCGCCGTCCCCGCCCCAGCCGCCCCGCCCGACGACACCGCCCCGCCCGACGACACCGCCCCAACCGACGACACCGCCCCAACCGACGACACCGCCCCAACCGACGACACCGCCCCAACCGACGACACCGCCCCAACCGACGACACCGCCCCAACCGACGACACCGCCCCAACCGACGACACCGCCCCAACCGACGACACCGGCCGGCCGCGGCCCCGCCGCCAGGCGCTCCCCCGGGCGCGGGCGCCACGCCGCCCGCGCCCGGTGCCACGCCGCTCCCGCCCGGTCCGCCGCCAGCCGCGGCCGGTCCGTCGCCGGCGGCGGTGGCGGTGGCCACCGCCCAGCCCGTCGCGCCGGCCCGGGCGGTCACGCCGGCCCGGGCGGTCACGTCGCCGCCGTACCATGCGCCGTCACGGTCCCCGGTCCGGCCGGCCGCCGCGCCGGCGTTCCGGGGAACTCGGCGCAGTTGCTCGCACCGCCGGTCAGCCAGCGGAAACCGGGCCTCCCCGCGGTCATCCTGATAGCAGTGGTCCTCATCCCGTGCGCGGCGGCCGCGGTGATGCGCTTCGGCAAGCTGGGCCGCTAGGTGTTCAGACATCGAAGAAGACCGTCTCCTGGTCACCCTGCAGGTGGATATCGAACCTCAGCACGCTGCCCCCGGCTCCGTCCGGCTCCCGCACCGCGAGGAGAGTCCCACGGCGGTCCCGTTCGGCAATCGACGCCAGCACCGGGTCGGCGGCGTTCGCCTCGGCCTCGTCAGGAAAATACAGCCGGGTCACGACGCGGTCCAGCAGACCGCGCGCGAACACCGACACGTCCAGGTGCGGCGCCTCGGCCGCACCCCCGGGATCCTCCGGGCACGGCAGCGGCCCGGGCTTGACCGTGACGATGCGGTAGGAGCCGTCCGGCGACGTCGGGCAGCGGCCGAAGCCGCGGAACGGCCGGTAGCCGGACACCGACGCGCCGCGCGGGTCGTCCGGGTGCGCGAAACGGCCCTCCGGATCGGCCTGCCAGGTCTCGATGAGCGCATCGGGGATCACCTGCCCGGCGCCGTCGAAGACCCGGCCGACGATGGTGACCGCGCCCGGCGTGCCCTCCGGCACCACGAACGGGCCGTCCGGCCAGGGCAGCCGCATGGCGAAGAACGGGCCGACCGTCTGGGACGGGGTGATCGGCTCGCTCACCGGTCCTCCTCGCCCTCGAACACGGTGGCGTCGCGGCCGCGCAGCACGATGTCCCAGCGGTAGCCGAGCGCCCATTCCGGCTGGGTGAGGCCGATGTCGAACTGGGCGATCAACCGCTGCCTGGCCTTCGGGTCGGGCACCGAGTTGAAGATCGGGTCGATCGGCTGCAGCGGGTCGCCCGGGAAGTACATCTGCGTCACCAGGCGCTGGGTGAACGCCCGCCCGAACAGCGAGAAGTGGATGTGCGCCGGCCGCCAGGCGTTGTGGTGGTTGCCCCACGGGTAGGCGCCCGGCTTGATGGTGATGAACCGGTAGCTGCCGCTGCGCGTCGGTGAGGCGCGGCCGGCGCCGGTGAAGTTCGGGTCGAGCGGCGCCGGGTGGTGGTCGCCGCGCGTGCCGTAGCGGCCGGCCGCGTTGGCCTGCCAGATCTCGACGAGCGTGTCCGGCACCGGCCGTGCCGTCGGCGTCGAGCACGCGGCCGGTGACGATGATCCGCTCGCCGAGCGGCTCGCCCGCGTGCTGCAGCGGTCAGGTCGTCGTCGGTCGGGCGGTGATGCGCTCGTCGCCGAGCAGCGGCCCGGTGATCTCGGTCAGCCGCTGCGGCAGCAGGCACCAGCGGCTTCTTCGGGCGCGCGCAGCGCGGTCGAGCGGTAGCCCGGAGTAGTCCAGCGGCGGGTGGACACCGCGGGGCCGGCCGTAGGACGGCAGAGAGCCAGGCGGATCGGCGGTCGGCGGTCTGCCATCGCTGCATCGTCCTTCTGGCGTCCGCTTTCGCGGTTGCAGAAGCCCCGCAGTGCGGTCAGTTCGGCCGCCGAGGGCGGGTCCACCGTGTGCAGTTCCGCCGCGGCGGCCAGGTCCCAGCCGGTCCTCTCCCGGGCATCCGCCACGGAGACGCCCGGGTACAGCCCGGTCAGCACGAATTCCTGCGTGGCCGGGTCCGGCTCGAGCACGCCGAGGTCGGTGATGATCTTGAGCGGCCGGCGCCGGTGAGGCCGAGGCGCTGGCGCGTTCCCGGGCCGGACCCGTACCCCACCGACGTCACGAAGTCCACCCGCTCCACGAACGAGCGGAGCGTCTGCCGCACGACGACGATCACCTCACGGCAGGATGCGGCGATTTCGGGGGCGCCGCCGGGGCCGGGCAGCCGCGTCTTCGGGGCGCGTAGTCGCCGCCGATGACCGTGGTGTTGATGTTGCCGAACTTGTCGATCTGGGCGGCGCCGAGGAACCCGACGTCGATCCGGCCGGGCTGGAGCCAGTAGTTGAAGATCTCCGGGACGCTGACCACGGCGTCCGCGGTCTCGGCCAGGATGCCGTCGCCGATGGACAGCGGCAGCCGGTCCGGCTTGGCCCCGATCGTGCCCGACTCGTAGATCAGCACGAGCCCGGGGCGTGCGTCGCGCGGGCCAGGTTCGCCGCCGCGCTGGGCAGCCCGATCCCGACGAAGCAGGTCGACGCCGTCCCGCAGCGCCCGCGCGGCCGAGACCGTCATCATCTCGTCGGAAGTGTAGCCGCATAGGCACTCTCCGCTGTTCGTCACGCTGGCCTGCGGCTCTCCGAGATGTCGGTGTCCAGCCACCGCCGGAACGTCCCGGTCGCGGGCGATCGGGTCCCACGCCAGGTAGTAGTCGTTGTCGCGGTCGTAATAGCCGAGAGCGTAGGACGGCCGGGAGCCGCCGGGGACCGCGGCCACGAGCTGACCGTCCACGACGGCAGCACCACCCCGCCGGGGCGCGGGTCGAGGTGCGTGCACGATCTCCTCCACCGTGACGATCGAGCGCTTCGCGGCCAGCACCGCCTCCTTCTGCACGCCGATGATCCCCCAGAACTGGACGTTCCCGCTGCGGGTCGGCGCGCTGGGCGTGGATCGATCGCCACGTCAGGGTTGAGCGCGGACACGGCGGTGAGGATCTCGCCGGTGAACGGGCACGTGATGGGGCGGATGTGGGCGGCTGTGCGACTGCCACAGGTCGGTCCCGCTGTAGCCGCGCAGCACGCCGAACGGCAGCCCGGAGGCGCCCGCCACATAGCGGTTCGCCATCCCCGCGTGGCTGTGTTCCTCCAGCTCCAGCGGGCCTCGGCCAGGAATGCTCCACGGCGTCCCTGAACCGGTGCAGCGACCCGACGCCGGGGTTGCCGCCCCAGGAAAACACCAGCTTGCGCGCACAGCCCGCCGATGAGCTGGTCGTAGATGAGATCGGGGGTCATCCGGACGAGGGTGAGGCCGCGCCTGCCCTGCCGGATCACCTCGTGCCCGGCGGCGAATGGGATCAGGTGGGTGAAGCCCTCCATCGCCACGGTGTCGCCGTCCCGCACGGCCGCGCACGGCCTCGGCCAGTGACACGATCTCGGCCATGTCCTCCTCCCCACTGCCGTCCACTGGATGCACACTCGTTCGACATCCGTAAAATAGCGGCCCACCCATCCGGGCAGGCGTCGATTTGACGTCCTCCCCGCCTTAAACGGCGGGGATTCCTCCTGCGCGGCTCATGCCGCGCTCCGGTGGGTTCCTGCTTCCCCGGCAACCGCCACCGCATGCGGTGGTCTTACTCGCCTCCACAGGCGTTTAGCCTGTCCGCCCGCCCGGCGGCCAGGATGTTCCGTGCGGCGTTCACGTCCCGGTCGTGGACCGCCCCGCAGGCACCGCAATGCCAGGTGCGGACGTTCAGCGGCTTCGGGCCGTCCTTCACCCCGCATGCCGAGCACACCTGGGTGGTCGGGCTCGAACCGGCCGATCCGGGCGAACGGCGCCCGTAGCGTCTGCTTTCTCCTCTACCAGGCGCAGAGTTGCGCCCACCCGGCGTCGTGGACAGACTTGGCGAGCCGCGTGCGGGCGAGCCCGCTGACGGCCAGGTCTTCGGCGTAGACCGCTTGGTTGTCGCGGACCAGCGCGAGGGCCGTCTTGTGCGCGTGGTCGAGCCGGGTTTCCCGGACCTTGCGGTGCAGGACCGCGACCCGGCGGCGCGCCTTGCCCGGTTCGCTGAGCCTTTCTGCTTGCGGGACAGCGCCCGCTGCGCCCGGGCCAGGTGGCGTTCCTTCGCGCGCAGGAACCTCGGGTTGGCGATATCTCCCCGTCGAGGCGACCGCAAGCCTGTCCAGGCCCACGTCGATGCCGATCTCGCCGCCCACGTCGGGCAGCGGCGTGGGCTCGCGCTCCACGACGAACGAGGCGTAGTAGCGGCCGTCCGGCTCCCGGATCACCGTAACCGACGACGGCTCGACGGCAGCGGCCGGGACCAGCGAACCCCGACGCCGACCTTCGCCACATACAGCCGCTGCCCGCGCAGGCTGAAGCCGTTACGGGTGAGGCGGATGGACTGCCTGCCGTGCTTGCGGCGGAACCGGGGATGCCCGACTCTGCGGCCGTTACGCTTCCCGGACAGGGAATCGAACCAGTTCCGGTAGGCGCGGCGGGCGTCGTTGCAGGCCTGCACCAGGGCCACCGAGGGGACACCGGCCAGCCACGCCCGCTCCGGGGTGGTCTTGGCCAGGGTAACCACCTGGCGCTGGATCTCGCTGTCGCTGATCTTCTCCCCGGCCGCGCGAGTTTCCTCCCGCAGCCGCAGCGAGTCGTTGAACACCACCCTGGCGCAGCCGAACACCCTCGCCAGGGCTTGCTGCTGCCCGGGCGACGGGCGGAGCCGGTAGCGGTAGCGGACCATCACAACAACAGAGCATGCCATTGGCCTGTGACAACCACCGATGACTGCCGGCGTGGCAGGCACGTGGTTTCGCCCTGCACGTTCATTCGGTCTTCGTGACGAAGTACCGGCGTGGGGTGCTGACCGGCGAGCACATCCGCTAGCTGGCAGGCGTAGGCGCCGGGTGGTGTTCCCGCGCGTGCCGGTAGCGGCCCGCCGCGTTCGTCTGCCAGATCTCGATCAGCGTGTCCGGCACGGGCCGTCCGCCGGATGACGACGGCGAGATAGACGAAAGTCTCCGCCAGCCGGACGTAGAGCCTGTCCTCGGGCTTGACCCGAGGATGATGTCGGCGACCCACAGCTGATCGAGGCCGGTGGGAACGAGCCCGCGCGCGAGATTGGGCGCGATCGGGAAGGGATGGCGGCTCTCCGTCGTGGGCGGAACGAACGGCCGCCTGCGCAAGCTCAAGAGATTGTCGGCCCGCATGAGCCTGAGCACGCGCTTGGCGTTGACCACGAGGCCTTCGTCCCTGAGCCTTCGGGTGATGCGCCGATAGCCTTCGTGACGGCGCCTGAGCGCCAATCTCTGGATCAGATCGCGCAGGTCCGCGTCGTCGCGCGCCGAGAGCTTCGGTTCGAGCCAACGATAGTAGCTTGCGCGCGACAGCGAGGCGATCGAGCAAAGATGCGCGATCCGGCCTGCGAGCGCTTTCGTTTCGCCTTGCGGTCCTTCGCGCGTCATTTTTTCGATGACGGCGAAGAGATGGGCGCGCCGCTCCCGCGGCGCTTGGCGTCCCATGACCGCAAGGCTTCGCGAAAAAAATCGAGGTCCGCCTGTTGGCGTCCGACCAGGCGCTCGAGCTCGCCGATGCGCGCCTTGGCTTTGGCAAGATCGTCGGGCGGGCGCGCGGCGGGAGGGCCGGCGTCGGCCGACGACGGATCGACCGCCGCGCGCCCGCCCGGCTTCGGACCGCGCTTGCGGTTGAGGCCCGCGACCCCCATCGCCCGCCAGGCGGCCCGCCATTCGTAAAGCGACTTGCGAAGGACCCCCGTCTCCGTCGCCAAAGCCCCAACCCGCTCGCCCGCCTCCATCCGGCGGACCAGCGCCTCCTTCTCTTCCCTCGATAGCTGACGCGATCTACTCATCTCAAGGCTCCGTCTTACAGAGCCTTGTCACCGAAATCTCAATGTCTCATTTCCGGGGGGCACTCCAAAAATACCGCACCAATTCAAGCAGAAGAATTCCGGGAAATTTATCCTGCGATAAAATTTCAGCCATGCGAACGAGACGAGGATGTTCGGTAAGCCATTCATCTTCCAACGCTTTTGCAGGTTCGTCGCTCAGATCGCTTATCATTTTGGTGGTATTTCGATAGCGTGTTTCCACTTCCCGTATCCAGCCGAACTGAAGCCAGTCCTCTCGGGTGAAATATTGTTTGCAAAGGTCGGTATCGACACCGCCGCTCGTAGTAATTCATGATCTGGGATGCAGGTCGGGTCCATTTTTATTGCGTTGTCGGTCCTCAGCGTCTCTTCGAGAACTCTGTCCATGAGAGCGGCGTGCTCAGTGAGCGTGTAGTCATATTCGAAGACCTCTTCGACCTTTCCCATTCGGGCGAATGCCAGGACAAGACGATTTTGGTGAAGCGCCTCGAATTCTGCGGTCTCGGGAATCAACACGGCCAGCCGGGGCTCCCCCTTGGTCCCGATAAATAGTTTTATGAACGCACCAAACCGCGAGCCCCTCACGAGGGGGAAATGAAAGCCGTTCCCTTTCGACTTCCCTTTAACAAGGATCAGCGGTCGGCCGTCCGGCAACAGGGTAACGTGGGATTGAAAGCGCGCGATACCGGTCGCTTGTGGGATACTTGATTCAGCGTTCTCTCTCACGAACCGCGTAACATAGGCCACCTCTTGGGGAGTGAGTTTCCGGCGCTGTGGTTCGGACGCGAGGAACCGGTCGAATAGTTTCTTATCTTCCTGATGTGTAGCTTCAGATGGAGGACAAGCAGGAGTGGTCATTCGTTGTTCCGATTATCCAGGAACTCGCTGTCTCCATATGAGACTACGCCGGCGCGG
>CAWEFP010000017.1:0-43076 GCA_963808295.1 uncultured Actinomycetes bacterium
GCCCGCCACCAGTGCATCCAGGGCCTCCAGGCCGCCGCCGGGCGTGACGGGCGGACCACACCGTCCCGCGCGCATAAGCGGATCCGGCATATTCACGTATTGCCGGTAAACCGCCTGCGGTGATAAGGAGTCACCTACATGTCCGGGCGCGGAGGCGTGCCGTGCAGCCGGGCCTGAGGCTGTGCGGGCAAACCACCGTCGTAACGGACGGGCTGCCCAAGGAGGGCAAATGCCAGCTGCTTATGGTCCTTCCCGACACCCCAGCCGCCGGAGATCGCGCCGGGGCGGCCGCGGTGACCGGGTCGGCTCACGCCAGATCGCCAGCGGGCGGCAACCGGTACCAATTTTGATGTACCACGAAATCGCCGCGCCCCCGCACACCACGAGCCGTCTGGCGGTGCCTCCCGCCTCCTTCGCCGCGCAGCTGGCGTACCTGCATGACGCCGGATTCACCACGCTCACCTTCGCGGCCGCCGCGGCGGCGCTGACCGGCGATACCAGCCGGCTGCCCGAACGGCCGGTCGTGCTCACCTTCGACGATGGCTTCGCGGACTTCCATCGAGAGGCCCTCCCACTGCTCCGCCGGTACGACTTCACCGCCACGGTGTTCGTGACCACCGGCTGGATCGCCGATGCCGGGCGGCACGCGGCAGGGCGCCGCGGCCCCGATGTTGTGCTGGAACCAGGTCCGCGAGGCGGCTGCGGCCGGCGTGGAGATCGGCGCGCACAGCCACAGCCATCCGCAGCTCGATCAGATCGGCCGGAGCCCGCTGCGGGACGAGCTGGCTACGAGCAGGGCCATGCTCGAAGACGGGATCGGCCGCGCCGTGCCCAGCATGGCGTATCCATTCGGCTACTCCAGCGCGCGGGTGCGGGAAGAGGTCCGCCTCAGCGGCTACGAGTACGCCTGTGCCGTGGCCAATGCGGTCGCGGGGTCCGCTCACCATTCGTTCATGCTGCCGCGGCTGACCGTGCGCGCGTCGACCAGGCAGGCGACCTTTGAGCAGATCGTCGATGGGAGCGGCCATTCGATGATCTACCTCAAGGATCACGCGCTGACCAAGGGGTTCGCGATGGTCAGGCGTTCCAGGGCCGCGCTCGGCGGCCTCCGCGGACGTGCCTGAGCCGCCCGGCTGAGCGGCGCGGGGAAAGCCTGATTCTAACTTCTTAGTCATTATTTACTTACGGAATGAGAATGGGAGCCAGCAGAGGCGACCTTTGCTTAAAGCAATCACAGAACTACTCTTAGTATCTAACCCCTGGCTGTGCTGCGGTTATGTCCAGACGATGATCACGACGACGCCCGCGTGCGGGCGCTGATGGCATCTCAATGAAAACCTCTGGGTAAACCCGCTGTCTCAGCTGCGCGTCGTCTAAATATCAAGCATCGGTGCCGCTGCCCGAGATTCGGGGGCCGATGTGGGTTAGCCGTTAAACGTAAGCAACGGCCCTGTCGTCCAAGGGGGACCGGAATGCCGAAGCTGGCTTTCGGAAACCGCTGGCTGGTCGACCGGGAGCAATCTCCGGCCCGTCCAGAATCGTATGCTTGGCAGTTAATCTGGCGTTTCAGTCATGTGGGGAACATCTGTCATTGAGGTGTGGACGTCGGTATCCGCATCTCCGTCGATGAGATCTCAATTGGGGTAACGGCCCTAGTAAGGCTCTGGTATCGATGTCAATTTCGAATGTGCCGGAATCGCAAGACGAATACCCTGAACAGCTGGACGTGAAAGCGGAGAATCCGGCCACGGTTGTCACCATGCTGCCCTACCGGCCTATTTCCCCAGCGCTCGCGATCTCGCCGACCGTGACCGTCATAATCCCGGCCAGGAATGAGGCCGCGAATCTCCCGCATGTCTTCAGCACGCTGCCGCCGTGGCTGGACGAGATTATCCTGGTGGATGGCCACTCGGTCGACGATACGGTGGCTGTCACCCGGAAGCTGTGCCCGAAGGCCAGAGTGATCGCGCAGTCCGGCCGCGGCAAGGGAGACGCCCTGCTGGCCGGCTTCGCGGCTGCCACCAGCGACATCATTGTCACGATCGACGCGGACGGTTCCACCGACGGTGCGGAGATCGTCCGGTTCGTCGGCGCACTCGTGGCCGGCGCTGATTTCGCGAAGGGATCACGGTTCTCCGGCAGTGGCGGCAGCGACGACATCACTGGTGTGCGCCGCTACGGGAACCGACTGCTCAGCATCATCGTCAACCGCATGTTCGGCACCCAGTTCACCGATCTCTGCTACGGTTACAATGCGTTTTGGGCCCGTCACCTGGATGTACTTGAGGTGAACTGTGACGGCTTCGAGGTCGAGACGCTGATGAACATCAGGGCAGCCAAGGTCGGCCTGAAGATTCACGAGATCCCGAGCCACGAGCGCCCCCGCCTCTTCGGGGCGAGCAACCTCAGCGCCGTCCGGGACGGATGGCGGATACTCAAGGTAATCCTGCGGGAGAAATTTGGCCGCGTACGTCCTTCCCTGGCAGAGCGCCTGCGCGCATCGCCGGTTCAGTTCCTCGAGCCGCCGGCGGCCGATACGGGGATCTGCCCGGAGTCGGAGCCGCTGTTACCCGAGCCGGTGGGGCCGGGCCGCAGATACGGGACTGTGCGTGGCCCTCACTCAGGCAGGACGGAGTCCCGGACGGCGGCCCAGTCCAGGGAGTGGCGGATGCCTTCCGCGATCGAGTACCGCGGCTGCCAGCCGAGGTACCGCCGCGCGCGGTCGCTGCGGGTGTAGGTACCCGCGACGTCGCCCGGCCGCCGTCCCGTCTCGACGGTTTCAATGGGCCGGTCCGCCACGCTGTTGAAGGCGCTGGCCAGCTCGCGGACGGTGGTGCCGGTCCCGGTGCCCAGGTTGATGACGCTGGCGGTCGTCGCCCCCGTCAGCAGGGCGTCGAAGCGGTCCAGCGCCGCCAGGTGGGCGGTAGCCAGATCCCAGACGTGGATGTAGTCCCGGATACCCGAGCCGTCCCGGGTCGGGTAGTCGGTTCCGGTGATCTGGAAGGGGACGCCCTCCTCGTAGGCCTGGATCATCTTGCCCAGGGCGTGGGTGGGGCGGCGCAGCTGAAGGCCCGTCCGCAGTTTGGGATCCGCGCCGATCGGGTTGAAGTACCGCAGCGACAGCACCCGGATGGGCTGCGTGGCGGCGATGTCGGCGAACATCTCCTCACACACCGCCTTGGTCCGCGCGTACGGGCTCTGCGGGTCGAGCGGGGAGTCCTCGTCGACGGTCAGGTCCGCGCCCGGGCGGTAGATGGCGGCGGAGGAGCTGAAGATCATGCGCTCACACCCGTTCCGCAGCAGGTGCGCGACGAATTCCAGGCTCTTGGTCACGTTCGCCCGGTAGTAGCCCACGGGGTCGGCCACCGAATCCGGGACCACGATCAGCGCCGCGCACTGGACGGCGGCGTCGATGTCGGGGTGGTCCGTGAAGATGCGGTCGATCAGGGCCCCGTCGGCTATGTCGCCCGCATAGAAGTCGCGCCCGGCCGCGAACTCCCGCCTGCCCGTGCCCAGGTTGTCGACGATAACCGGGGTGATCCCCGCGTCCACGCAGGCCGAAGCGATCGTGCTGCCGATGAAGCCGGCGCCGCCCGCAATAAGAACCTTCATGCTCAAGCTCCCGCCCGAATACCCTTGATGCAGAAGCCCCGAACTCTCGGCCTGGATGCCCGGTCGGGCCGGCTCCCTGACGCTCCGAGCCTACCCGGACGCCGCCCGGCGTGGCCGGTGCACGCGCAGGTCCCGCTCCACTAGGCTCGAACGCGGACAACTTGACCGGCCCGCCGCGCGTGCCGCCCCGGCGGCAGCCGCCGCGGGCCGGTAGGACATGACCACACTCGTGAACAGAACATGAGGAGCCGGCGGTGGCCTCCATCGAAGCAATCCATGCCAGGCAGATCCTGGACTCCCGCGGCAACCCGACCCTGGAGGTCGAGGTCGCCCTGGACGACGGGACGGTAGGGCGCGCCGGAGTGCCCAGCGGCGCCTCGACCGGTGCCTTCGAGGCGGTGGAACTGAGGGATGGCGGCGATGAGTACGGCGGGAAGGCCGTCACCCGCGCCGTCGCCAACGTCATCGACCAGATCCAGCCCGAGCTGCTCGGGCACGAGGCGGACGACCAGCGGCTGGTCGACCAGGCGATGATCGACCTGGACCGGACCCCGGACAAGTCCCGGCTGGGCGCGAACGCGCTCGTCGGGGTCAGCATCGCGGTCGCCCGCGCGGCGGCGGATTCGGCCAGCCTGCCGTTGTTCCGGTACCTCGGCGGCCCGAACGCGCACGTGCTGCCGGTGCCGATGATGAACATCATGAACGGCGGCGCGCACGCGGACAACAGCGTCGACATCCAGGAGTTCATGATCACGCCGATCGGCGCGGCGACGTTCGAGGAGGCGCTGCGCTGGGGGGCGGAGACCTACCACGCCCTGAAGGCGGTGCTGAAGCAGCACGGCCTGTCCACCGGGGTGGGCGACGAGGGCGGGTTCGCTCCCGATCTGGAGCACAACCGGGCCGCGCTGGACCTGATCGTCGAGGCGATCGGCAAGGCCGGGTTCACCCCCGGGCGGGACATCGCCCTGGCCATCGACGCCGCCGCCACCGAGTTCCACGGCGATGACGGCTACGTCTTCGAGGGCGCGACCCGGGCGTCGGGCGAGATGATCAATATCTACCGGGATTGGCTGGGCACCTACCCGATCGTCTCGCTGGAAGACCCGCTCGCCGAGGAGGACTGGGCCGGGTGGCGGGACATGACCGCGGCGGTGGGCAGCCGGGTGCAGATCGTGGGCGACGACCTTTTCGTGACCAACCCCCAGCGGCTTCGCCGGGGTATCGCCGAGCAGTCCGCCAACGCGCTTCTGGTCAAGCTGAACCAGATCGGCACGGTCACCGAGACCCTGGACGCGGTGTCGGCCGCGCAGCGGGCCAGCTTCAGCTGCATCATCAGCCACCGGTCCGGTGAGACCGACGACACCACCATCTCCGATCTGGCCGTCGCCACCAACTGCGGCCAGATCAAGACGGGGGCCCCGGCCCGTGGCGAACGTGTGGCGAAGTACAACCAGCTGCTGAGGATCGAGGAACTGCTGGGCGACGCGGCTGAATACGCGGGCGCCAGCGCCTACCCGAGGTTCGCGGAACGGGCCTGATGGCAGAGCCGGCCCGGCGCCGCCCGCTGCCCCGTCAGCCCCGCCCGACCCGGCTGACGGGGCGGGCGGCGCTGCTCGCGGTGGTGATCTGCGCGATTGCGCTCAGCCTGGCTTATCCGGTCCGGGAGTACATCGCGCAGCGGCGGCAGATCGACCAGCTCCTGGCGACGCAGCAGTCCGTTTCGGCCCAGGTGAAGAGCCTGCAGGGGCAGCAGCAGCGGTTCGCCGATCCCGCCTATATCGAGCAGCAGGCCCGGGACCAGCTGCACATGTGCTTCCCGACCGAGAAGTGCTACGTGATCATCGGCAACGCCGCGGCACCGGACGCCACGCCGCAGCAGACCCCGGCCGCTGCTCCCTGGTACGCCAAGCTGTGGCAGTCGGTCAAGAAGGCGGATCAGGCCCCGGCCCGCTGATGGATCCCTCGACCGAGGCGGTGATCGCCGCCCAGCTTGGCCGCGCGCCCCGCGCCCCGCGGGCGGTCGCGCACATCTGCCCGTGCGGCCTGCCCGACGTGGTGGAGACCGCGCCGCGGCTGCCGGACGGCACCCCCTTCCCGACGCTGTACTACCTCACCTGCCCGCGCGCCACCGCCGCGGTCAGCCGGCTGGAAGCGGGGGGCCTGATGCGCGCCATGACGGCCCGGCTGGCGCACGATGAGGGCCTTCGCCGCTCGTACGAGGCGGCCCACGAGGACTATCTGGCCCGGCGCCGGAAGGCGGCGCTCCAGGCCGGGCTTGAGCCGCTGCCGCCGGGCACGCAGAGCGCGGGCGGCATGCCGGAACGGGTCAAGTGCCTGCACGCGCTCGTCGCCCACGAACTCGCCGTGCCGGGCGCCAGCCGACTGGGCCGCGAAGCGGCCGATGCCGCCGGGCCGTGGTGGGCGGACGGACCGTGCGTGGCGGTCATGCCGGACGGACCGGGCGCGGTGCGTCCCCCCGATGAGACGAAGGGCGGCCAATGACCCGGCGCGTGGCGGCCATCGACTGCGGGACCAATTCGATCCGGCTCCTCGTCGCCGACGTCGACCCGGAGCGCGGGACGCTCGCCGACGTGGACCGGCGGATGGAGATCGTCCGGCTGGGCCAGGGGGTCGACACGACCGGCCGTCTCGCCCCCGAGGCGCTGGACCGGACCATGACCGCGCTGAGCGAGTACACCGCGGTCATCACGCGGCTCGGCGCCGGAACCGTCCGGATGGTAGCGACGAGCGCGACCCGTGACGCCGCGAACGCCGGGGAGTTCGCCCGCCGGGTCACGGCCGTGCTCGGCGCCGCCCCCGAGGTCCTCAGCGGGGATGAGGAGGCGCGGCTGTCCTTCACCGGCGCGACAGCGGAACTGGGCGGCGACCGATCGGCGGGCCCCCCGTATCTCGTCGTGGACATCGGCGGCGGCTCCACCGAGTTCGTCCTCGGCGCGGCGGGCACGGTGGCGTCGGCGGCCAGCGTGGACATCGGCTGCGTCCGGATGACCGAGCGGCACCTGCGGTCCGATCCGCCGTCGGCGGAGCAGGTCGCCGCGGCCACGGCCGACATCGACGCTGCCGTCGGGCAAGCGGCGGCACTGGTCGACGCCGGCCAGGCGCGCACCCTGGTCGGGCTGGCCGGATCGGTCACCACGGTGGCGGGCATCGCGCTCGGCCTGCCCGCCTACGACCCCGCCCGCCTGCACCACGCGCGCATCCCGGCCGCCGAGGTGCACGCGGTGACCACGCGACTGCTTTCCCTCACCCGGGCGGAGCGGGCCCGGATCGCGGTGATGCACCCGGGCCGGGTGGACGTCATCGGGGCGGGTTCGCTCATCCTCGACCGCATCATGGGCCTGTTCGGCCAGCCCGACGTCCTGGTCAGCGAGCACGACATCCTGGACGGCATCGCCTGGTCGCTCGCGGCGCCGCAGACGGCCCCGGGCCGGTGAGCGGCAGCGCCGGGCCCGGGCCGGTGGGCGGCAGCGCCGGGCCCGGGCCGGTGGGCCCGGGCGATGACCCGGCCTGCCCGCCCGGTCCGGTGCCGCCCGGGACCGGCTGGCCGGACGATCCCGCGACGCCCGCCACCCCGGTGGCACGCGGGCCCGCAGACGTCCGGGAACTGGCCGCGACCGCGGCGACCCTGCGTGAGCTCACCGCGCGGCAGTCGGTGTGCCGGGCCTGCCCGCGCCTGGTGAGCTGGCGTGAGGAGGTCGCCGCCGTCCGCCGGCGTTCCTTCCAGGCCGAACGCTACTGGGGCCGCCCCATCCCCGGCTGGGGCGCACCGGCCCCCCGGGTCCTGATCGTCGGCCTCGCCCCCGCCGCGCACGGCGGGAACCGCACCGGGCGGATCTTCACCGGGGACCGCAGCGGGGACTTTCTCTTCGCGTCCCTGTACCGGTGCGGCCTGGCGGACAGCCCGGTCAGCGTCACGGCCGGGGACGGCCAGCGGCTACGGGACACCAGGATGGTCGCGGCGGTCCGGTGCGCGCCCCCGGCCAACAAGCCCACCACGGAAGAACGTGACACCTGCGCCCCGTGGCTCGTCGCGGAGATCGCCCAGGTGGCATCCTCGGTCCGGGTCATCGTCAGCCTGGGCGGCTTTGCCTGGCAGGCCCTGTGGCCGGTGCTGCGTGCGGCCGGCTTCGTGGTGCCGGCCCGGCGGCCGCCGTTCGGCCACGGCGCCGAGGCCGAGGTCCGGCCGCGCGACCCGGACGCTCCGCCGGTCCTGCTCCTGGGCTGCTACCACCCCAGCCAGCAGAACACCTTCACCGGCCGCGTCACCCCGGACATGCTGGATGCCGTCTTCCGCCGCGCCCGTGGGTTTTCGGGTGCGGGGAGACAGCGGGGGTTCCGGGGGTATCCCGGGCTAGCCGGGCTAGCACGCGACCCGGGGTACGGCGAGGCGCTCGTACCGGCCCAGCGATCCGGGCCGTCAGGCCCGGTGAGCGGCCGGTGTGTCGGCGGGTACCGCAGCGGGGCGCGAAGCGCAGCGGGGGGTTCCGGGGGTCGTCCCCCGGGCTAGCACCGCTTCGGGCCCGGGCCTTCGCCGGGATGTGACCTGGGCGGCGACCGATTTATATCTATATCTCATGGTTCAACCGTGCAGATGCACAAGCAGAATGCATTGTCCCTGGTAACGGCCCTGGCCGTGGCGTGAGCAATTCGATAGCAAATGATGACCGGGCGGCCGCGGAGGTCGCTAATGCGGAACTCTGGTTACGCAGCGTTTAAGTGATCCCGGGCCAGCGGTTACGCTGCGCACTCATTGCCCGTTAATGGCTAATCATATAAACGTACTGAGCCTTAGTCGCCGGTCCGAATATAGCGGCCCTACGATTATGGAAATTCGCGGGGTATTATTGGCCAGCCCCCGTAGCCCAAGGGCAGAGGCCGCCCCCCTAAAAGGGTCGCTAGTGTCGGTTCGAGTCCGACCGGGGGCACAGCGCACCATTAGGGCAACCCATTTCCCGGGCGTGCGCCGCACCGTCAACGTTGTCCGGCGCGGTAACGTTCCCATGGCAGGCGACCACGATAGTCTCCGTGTGACTAATAACGAGCGGCCCCGGGCGCTTGTGCATTCAATCGCGCAGTTCAGGCTTGTTATCGCAGGCCAGCCCGTCATTTTCAGTGCTAATTCCCGCGCGGATGCACGTGCATTCAAGGATGTGCCGGATGGTCCCGGGACGCGGGACGCCATGCCCAGGCCGACCGCACACACGGGGAGCGAAACGCCATTTTCACCCGCTGATCGACGGCCCGCCGCGGGAAAGCGTCACACGAATGATAACCCGTCGATCCCGCACCATAGCCGCTCGATAGTCACTCCAGTCGGGATGCTCGCCGGAGATCATGCGGTAGTAATCCACCAGCAGTTCCATGGCGCCGGGCAGCGGGATCACCTCCGCCGTCCCCTCGGCCTGGACCCATTCGCCGAAGAAGCCGTCGGTGAATGCGCAGACGGATGCGAATGGGTCACGCCTCAGGTTGCGGGTCTTGACCGCGGTCTCCCGGGTGCTGATGAGCACCCGGCCGCCGTCGTCGACGGCGCAGACCACAGGAGACATCTGCGGGCGGCCATCGGCCCGCAGCGTGGCCAGGACGGCCCGGTGATGGGTGCGCAGGAACTGCTGGGCATGCTCCGCGCTCATGAAGGGTACGCGCGGATCAGACGCTGTTCAGCCTGATGCGCCTGCGCAGCTCGTACTCGTGAACGATGGCGTTGGCGTAGCCGTGCGAGATGCCGTGCTCGTCGGCGAGCCATTGAGCGCGCTCTTCGTGGCGCAGGAACGCCGGGCCGGATTCCACGCGCATGAACCACTCACGGAGGTCACTACCTGTAACGCGAGGTATGCGTGCAATGAGATTCTTGTGCGTCTCCAGAGAGCGGGTCAGCGGCAATTGGCACCTCCAGGGGGGCGAAGCCTCTTGCTGTGAGCCTGCCTCACCACCTCGCGCCTGGCAAGACCTGGTCGCCACCTTTCCTTAATGACCGGTTAATCCGCTCTGTCGCTGGCTGTCACCTCAGTGGCGTTTCCCGCTCCGTGGGACGGGGCGGCCCGGCCGGGGACCGATGGGACCGGCGGCCCGGCCGCCCGGAACGGCGCGTCCTACGACAGCCGCTCGATGACCATGGCCATGCCCTGGCCGCCGCCGACGCACATCGTCTCCAGCCCGAGCGTCTTGTCGTGGAACTGGAGGCTGTTCAGCAGCGTGGTCGTGATGCGCGCCCCGGTCATGCCGAACGGATGCCCGAGGGCGATCGCGCCGCCGTTGACGTTCAGCTTGCCGAGGTCGATGCCGAGCTCGCGGTAGGAGGGGATCACCTGGGCCGCGAAAGCCTCGTTGATCTCCACCAGATCGATGTCGCTGATGGCCATGCCCGCCAGGGACAGCGCGCGGCGGGACGCCCCGACCGGGCCGAGGCCCATGATTTCCGGTGACAGGGCCGACACCGCCGTGGAGACGATCCGCGCGAGCGGCGTGATGCCCAGCTCCGCGGCCTTCGTGTCGCTCATGATGATGACCGCGGCCGCGCCGTCGTTGAGCGGGCAGCAGTTGCCTGCGGTCACCGTGCCGTCCGGCCGGAACGACGGCTTGAGCGCGGACAGCTTCTCCAGCGTCGTCCCGGGCCGGGGGCCGTCGTCCGCCGACACGGTGCTGCCGTCCGGCAGCGTCACCGGCGTGATCTCGCGCTGCCAGAATCCGTTGGCGATGGCCTTCTCGGCCAGGTTCTGCGACCGGACGCCGAATTCGTCCTGCTCCGCCCGCGTGATGCCGCGCAGGCCGGCCACGTTCTCGGCGGTCTCGCCCATCGCCATGTAGGCGTCGGGGATCTGGCCGTCCTCGCGCGGGTCATGCCATGTTCCCGTGCTGCCCCCGGCGGCGAGCTGGGTACGGCCCTCAGCGTCGGAGAATGCCGGGTTGTGCGTGTTCGGCCAGCTGTCGCTGCTTCCGTTCACGAACCGGCTCACGCATTCGACGCCCGCCGAGATGAAGACGTCGGCCTCGCCGGCCTTGATGGCGTGGAAGGACATCCGCGTGGTCTGCAGCGACGACGAGCAGTAGCGGTTCACGGTGGTCCCGGGCAGGCTGTCGTGGCCGAGCAGCACGGCGACCACGCGGGCCATGTTGAATCCCTGCTCCCCGCCCGGCAGGCCGCAGCCCAGCAGCAGGTCGTCGATGTCCTCCGGGTCGAGCTGAGGCACCTTGGCCAGCGCGGCCGTGATCATCTGGGCGGCCAGGTCGTCCGGCCTGATGCTGGTGAGAGATCCCTTGAACGCGCGGCCAATCGGGGATCGCGCCGTCGCGACGACAACTGCCTCCGGCATGACATCGGCCTCCTTCGTGCGGACAGTCAACTGCCGGTTAGTAGCGTATGCCGTCGCGGCGCGGCGGTACGGACGGCCCGGGGGGTCGGATAACGTCGGAGCACCCAGGAGAACCAGGAGGCCCGGCCCAGGCGGGCCGTTTGCCCTGGCCACGAAGGAATCGCGACGAGTATGCAGGTACACGATTCCCTGACGGAGACGGTGGGTAACACGCCGCTGGTCAGGCTGCGTGAGGTCACGCGTGACCTGCGCCCCGCGGGCGCCGGGCCCGACGTGCTCGCGAAGGTGGAGTATTTCAACCCGGGCGGCTCGGTCAAGGACCGGATCGCGCTGCGCATGATCCAGGCCGCGGAGGCGGCGGGGCAGCTCAGGCCGGGAGGCACGATCGTCGAGCCGACGTCGGGCAATACCGGCGTCGGGCTGGCCATCGTCGCCGCCGAGCGCGGCTACCAGTGCGTATTCGTCTGCCCGGACAAGGTCGCGCAGGACAAGCTCAGCGTGCTGCGCGCGTACGGGGCCGATGTTGTCGTCTGCCCGAGCTCGGTTCCGCCCGCCCACCCGGAGTCCTACTACAGCGTGGCCCGCCGGATGGCCGCCGAACTGCCTGGCGGCTGGCAGCCCGATCAGTACGCCAACCCGGAGAATCCCGCCTCGCACTACGCCTCGACCGGCCCGGAGATCTGGTCCCAGACCGACGGGCGGGTCACCCATTTCGTGGCCGGGATCGGCACCGGCGGGACGATCAGCGGTGCGGGCCGGTACCTGAAGGAGGTGTCCGGGGGCCGGGTCAGGGTGATCGGCGCGGACCCGGAAGGCTCGGTGTATTCGGGTGGCTCGGGACGCCCCTATCTGGTCGAGGGCGTCGGCGAGGACATCTGGCCGGACACCTACGACCGCGCGATCTGCGACGAGGTCCTCGCGGTCACCGACGCGGAGTCGTTCCTGATGACCCGCCGGCTGGCCCGCGAGGAGGCGCTCCTGGTCGGCGGGTCCAGCGGCCTGGCGGTCGCGGCCGCGATCCGCGCCGCGAAGGACGCGGGACCCGGTGACGTGATCGTGGTGCTGCTCCCCGACGGCGGCCGCGGGTACCTCTCCAAGATCTTCAGCGACGACTGGATGGCTGACTACGGCTTCCTTTCCGCGCAGACCGGGGAGCCGCTCATCAGTGACGTGCTGGCCAAGAAGGAGCGCGAGATCCCCGAGTTCGTGCACGCGCACCCGGGCGAGACGGTCGCCCAGGCCATCGCCCTGCTGCGCGAGTACGACGTCTCCCAGCTCCCGGTCGTCAACGAGGAGCCGCCCGTGATGGCCGCCGAAGTGGTGGGCTCCATCGTCGAGCGGGACCTGCTGGACGCGCTGGTGACCCGGCGCGCCCGGCCCGAGGACCCGCTGAGCGGGCACATGTCGGCGCCGCTGCCGGTGGTCGGCTCCGGTGAGCCGGTGAGCAGCGCGGTCGCGGCGCTGGAACAGGCGGGCGCGGCCATCGTGCACGTGGACGGCAAACCGGCGGGCCTGCTGACGCGCCAGGATCTGCTGACCTTCCTGGTGGGCGGCGGGTGACATGACCAGGCCGAACGGGCCCGGCGGGGTGTCATCCGCAGCTGGTTTCGAAACCCTGGCGATCCACGCCGGGCAGGACCCGGACCCGGTCACCGGGGCCGTCGTGCCGCCGATCTACCAGACGTCGACGTTCAAGCAGGATGGGGTGGGCGGCCTGCGCGGCGGGTTCGAGTACTCGCGCACCGCCAACCCGACCAGGAGTGCCCTGGAAGAGTGCCTGGCCGCACTCGAGGGAAGTACGCGGGCCGGCACCCGGGCCCTGGCCTTCGCCTCCGGCATGGCCGCGGAAGACTGCCTGATCCGGACCGTCTGCTCGCCGGGCGACCGGGTCATCATCCCCGGCGATGCCTACGGCGGCACCTACCGGCTGTTCGCTGCGGTGCTCGCGCGCTGGGGGCTGGACTTCGTCCCGGTGCACCTGCCCGATCTCGCCGCCGTCCGCCGCTGCCTGGCCGAGCGCCCGGCCCGCGTCGTCTGGGCGGAAACACCGACCAACCCGCTGCTGGCCATCGCCGACATCGCGGCGCTGGCCGAGGCCGCGCACGAGGCGGGCGCGATGCTGGTCGTGGACAACACGTTCGCCTCACCGCGGCTGCAGCGCCCGCTGGCCCTCGGTGCGGACGTGGTGGTGCACTCGACCACCAAGTACCTGGGCGGGCATTCCGATGTGGTCGGCGGCGCCCTGGTCACCGCGGACATGCAGGTCGCGGAGGGCGCGGCGTTCCTGCGGAACGCGACGGGCGGGGTACCGGGACCGTTCGACTCGTGGCTGACGCTGCGCGGCATCCGGACCCTCGCGGTGCGGATGGACCGGCACTGCGACAGCGCCGGGCGGGTCGCCGAGATGCTGGGCCGCCACCCGGCGGTGACGCAGGTGCTGTACCCGGGCCTGCCGTCCCATCCCGGTCATGCGGTCGCGGCCCGGCAGATGAGCGGGTTCGGCGGGATGGTGTCCTTCCGGGTGCGGGGCGGCGAGGAGGCCGCGGTGGCCGTCTGCGGGCGGACCCGGCTGTTCACGCTCGGCGAGTCACTGGGGGGAGTGGAGTCGCTGATCGAGCATCCGGGCCGGATGACGCACGCGTCGGTCGCGGGTTCGCCGCTGGAGGTCCCGGCGGACCTGGTCCGGCTGTCCGTCGGGCTGGAGGATTGCGGCGACCTGCTCGATGACCTGAACGAGGCGCTGGTTGCCGGGGGGCGCCCCCGGAACCCCCCGATGCGTTCGCCCGCGGTCCTCGCCACACCGGCCGCTCAGCCGGGCCGGTGGCCCGGTTCGCTGGGCCGGTACGATCGCCTGGCCGTAGCCCCTGTCAGTGGCGGCGCGAGTTCGGCCGGGATGCCGGCGAGGCGTTGCTTTCGGCTGGAACGAGAGCGCGAACCAGGCCGCGGCGAAGAAGATCACAGAAAGCACCAGGCAGCCTGCGCCGCGCAGCGGGTGATTCTTGCTGGCCTCCGGCATGGAGGCCGCCAGGTGCCCGGGAATCATGCTGGGCAGCGACTTGGATGGCTCGGCCAGGTAGATGATGCCGAGGATGACGAGCACGAGAGCGACGATGGCCAGAATCACGGCGGTGACGACCCGGGCGGCCGGGCGGCCGGGTGATTCACTGACAGAAGCCAATTTTCCTCCTGAACGGATGATGCCAGGAGGAAAACCTATCGCCGTTCGGCCCTCCGGGTACGGAGGAAATCCCTTACGACGTATTCACCGAGGCGATCGGGCTGAGCCCGGAGCACCCGGCCGCCGTTGCGGCGCGCCACGTTGTCGACGAACGCCGTCAGCCGGTCGTCTTCCGCCAGCATGAAGATGTTCAGCGCCGCCCCGCGCCGCGTCATCTTGTCCACCTCGGCCAGCGTGAGGGCAAGCGTCTCCGGGGCCGGCGGCCAGTCGAACCAGGACCGGCCGTCCCGCTGCAGGTGCGCCGTGGGCTCGCCGTCGGTCACGATGAGCACCACCGGCTCCTGCTCCGGGTGGCGGTCCAGGTGCCGCCCGGCGAGCACCAGCGCGTGGTGCAGGTTGGTGCCCTGCACCATGTCCCAGCCGAGCCCGGCGAGCTCCGTCTCCCGCAGCTCGCGGGCGTAGTTGGAAAACCCGACCACCTGCAGCGCATCCTGCGGGAAACGCATGCGCATGAGCGCGTGCAGGGCGAGCGCGGTCTGCTTGGCCGACGCCCACGTGCCGCGCAGCGCCATCGAGTAGGACAGGTCGACGAGCAGGCTGACCGCGGCCCCGCCGCGCTGCTCGGTCTCCGCGACCTCGAAATCGCCGGGGTCCAGCCGCACCCGGGACACCTCGCGCCGCCGGGTGTCCGGCTCGGTGCGCGCCTGGCGCAGCAGGGCCTTCCGGATCGTCGCGGCGGTGTCGATCGGTTGCTCGTCGCCGAACTCCCAGGCCCGGCTGCTGCCGGTCAGCTCGCCCGCCTGCCCGGCGTCGCGGCGGTCGTGGTCGCCCCGGCGCCCCGTGGACAGGCCGGGGAAGACCCGGCGCAGCGCGGTTTCGCCCAGCCGGCGTACCGCGCGCGGGGTCAGCTCGAGGCGCCCGCCGTTGCGGTTCAGGTACCCCTGTTCCTCCAGTTCCCGTTCCACCCGGCGCAGCGCCTCGACGTCGTCCACCGCCTGGCGGCCGAACGCGCGGCGGACCGCCTCCTCGTCGATGTCGTCGAGGCGGGCCCCCGGGTAGTCCTGGCCGAGCGCGTTCTCCAGCTCGGCCAGGTCGGCCAGCTCGGCCAGCGCGGTCGTGGCGTCGCCGAGCCCGAGCGGTTCCTCGCCCATCATCATCTCGCCCTGGCCGTTTTCCATGTCGGGCCGGCGGGCCCGCAGCATGTCGGACAGGCGGGTCATCTCCATGGCCAGGCCCGCGTCGTCGAGCGCCTGCGCCATCAGGCCCGCCAGTTCCTCGCGCTGCTGCCTGCTGAGCGAGGCCATCAGCCGGTCGGCGGCGGCCATCCGGCGGACCAGCGAGTCGACGAGCTCCTCCAGGTTCTCCGGGTTGTCCGGGAACAGCTCGCCGTAGCTGTCCATGAAGCGCTCGAAGTCCTCGGGCGTGTGGGCGCCGCGCGCGTCCGCCTCCAGCATCGCGTTCAGCTCGGCGAGCATGTCCTTGACCCGCTGCATCGCCTCCGGGTCCGGGTTCTGCAGCACCTGCTTCATGCCGCGGAACTGGCTGTCCAGCACCTCACGGCGGAGCAGGTCCTTGAGCCGGTCGAACGTGTCGCGGGCGGCGGCCGAGCGCCACTCGTAGTCGGCCAGCTGCCGGACGGCCTGGGCGGTGTCGGACGGCAGCGCGTCGAGGTCGGCCTCGCGCATCCGCGCTTCCTCGCTGGGATCGGGGAAGAGCTCCGCGCGCTCCTGCCCGATGGCGGTGTCGAGCAGCGAGCGCACCTGGTCCAGCGTGCCGTTGAGCCGCCCGCTGCTGCGGATCTCCCGCTGCCGTTCCCGCACCCGCCGGAGCAGGTCATCCAGGCCGCGCCGGCCGGGGACGCCCCGGCGCTGCAGCTCGCGCAGCGCGTCCCCGGGCGTCGATCCTTCCAGCACCGAATCGCCCAGCGCGTCGAGCGCCCCGCGGAC
Source organism: uncultured Actinomycetes bacterium (assembly GCA_963808295.1). Lineage (GTDB taxonomy): Bacteria > Actinomycetota > Actinomycetes > Streptosporangiales > Streptosporangiaceae > Bog-532. The sequence continues at coordinate 16,071 of CAWEFP010000017.1, forward strand.
GTCATAAGGCGGCGCCAGCGGGTCGGGGCCGTCGCTGTACGGCCCGTACCGGTAAGTTCCCATCAGCCGTCCCTACGTCCGGTCTGGCCCGCGGGCCACGGCCCTCGTCACGTCCGGTAGACCGACGTGCCGTCCATGGTGTCCTTGGAGAGCCGCCGCATCAGGTACAGCCCCTCCAGCGCGAACTCGATCGCCGCCGCCGCGTGGCCGAAGGACTCGCCGCCGTCCATGCCGAGCCGCTGCATGATCTTGGCCAGCCCGGGCACCTCGCCGATCCGCTGGAGCAGCTCGGAGGCCGGAATGAGCTCACCGGACTCCACGGTCTGGCCGCCGTCGAACTTGGCCAGCAGCGGGGACAGGTCGGCGCTGCCGAGCCGCGCGCGGAAGGTCTCCGCGATGGCCCGGCGGAGCAGGTGCGCGAGCACCTCTTCCTCCCGGCCCTCCTCGCTGACCTCGAACTCGACCTTGCCGCGCAGCGTCCCGACGATCGCGGGCAGGTCGCAGACCCGGGCGACCGGCTGCTCGGCGGCGGTACCGGAGGTGCCCGTGCCCGCGCGGTGCGCGGCCCGGGTGGCCCCGCCGCGGCGGGTGGCGGGCCGGGGGGCGGTGCTGTCGGCGAGAGCGGCGCGGCGCACCGCGGAAGCGGCCGCCCCCTCGGCCGCCGCGATCGCGAACCGGGCCGAGACGCCGGACCGCGAGTCCACGGCCGGCGACTCGCGGACCAGCCGGGTGAAGCGCGCGATGACCTCGACCAGGTGCTCGGGCAGCTCCGCCCCGGGGACCGCGCCGTCCCAGCCGACGACGGCCTCCTGGCGGATCAGGCCCAGCTCGTCATCGAGGGTCAGCGGGTAGTGCGTGCGGATCTCGGCTCCGAACCGGTCCTTCAGCGGCGTGATGATGCGGCCCCGGTTGGTGTAGTCCTCCGGGTTGGCGCTGGCCACCAGGACCAGGTCGAGAGGGAGCCGCAGCGCGTACCCGCGTACGCCGATGTCCCGCTCCTCCAGCACGTTGAGCAGCGCCACCTGAATGCGTTCGGCCAGGTCGGGAAGTTCGTTCAGGCAGAAGATGCCGCGGTTGGTCCGCGGCACCAGGCCGAAGTGGACGGTCTCGGGGTCGCCGAGGGTCCGGCCTTCGGCGACCTTCACCGGGTCGACGTCGCCGATGAGGTCGCCCACGCTGGTGTCCGGCGTGGCGAGCTTCTCGCCGTACCGGTCCCGCGCGTTGCGCCAGACGATCGGCAGGTCCTCGCCCAGCTCCTCGGCGAGGCGCCGGCAGCGGGCACAGACCGGGACGTAGGGATGATCGTTGATCTCGCATCCGGCGACGGCGGGCGCCCATTCGTCGAGCAGGCCGGCCAGGGTCCGGATCAGCCGGGTCTTGCCCTGCCCGCGCTCACCGAGCAGGATCACGTCGTGACCGGCCAGGAGGGCCCGCTCCAGGTGCGGGAGCACCGTGTTGCCGAAGCCGATGATGCCCGGGAACCGGTCCTGGCCCGCCCGCATCCGGGCGAGCAGGTTCTGCCTGATCTCCTCCTTGACACTCCGGTAGACGTGGCCGTCCGCGCGCAGTTCGCCAAGCGTGGCGGGCGCCGGAGGCCGCCCGTGCCGCGCGGCGGGATGACGATGCTGGCTGTTTGGCTGCACCATTCGACACTATGTCCCTCTCGCGGGTGTTCGCATCTGCCCCCGGCTTTAGCGCGCCAGCAGCCGCCGTCGTGGCACACTGCTCTGGTGGCAACGGTGTCTAGTCAGGTGCACGCCGACGACGTGGTGGCCGCGCGGGAACTGATCCGCAACGTGGTCTCGCCCACGCCGGTGCTGCGGTCCCGGGTCCTGTCCGAGCTGGTGGGCGGCCCGGTCTTCGTCAAATGCGAGAACCTCCAGCGCACCGGTTCCTTCAAGGTGCGCGGTGCCTACCTGCGGATCGCGCGGCTGACCGATGCGGAGCGCGCCCGCGGCGTGGTGGCGGCGAGCGCCGGCAACCACGCGCAGGGGGTGGCATTCGCCGCGAGCCTGCTCGATACCAAGACCACGGTATTCATGCCCGAGGGCGCGCCGCTGCCGAAAATCCAGGCGACCCGCGACTACGGGGCGGACGTCGTCCTGCACGGGTCGTCGGTGGAGGACGCCCTGGCCGACGCGGAGGAGCACGCGGCCAGGACCGGGAGCGTCCTGATCCACCCCTTCGAGCACCCGGACATCGTGACCGGCCAGGGAACGCTCGGGTTCGAGATCATCGAGCAGTGCCCCCAGGTCCGGACGGTCGTGGTCCCGGTGGGCGGGGGCGGGCTCGCGGCCGGTGTCGCCGTGGCGGTCAAGAGCCTGGATCCGGCCGTGCAGATCGTCGGCGTCCAGGCCGCCGCCGTGGCGCCGTTCCCCGCCTCGCTCGCCGCGGGGCGCCCGATCCCGGTCAAGGGCGGCCCCACGATGGCCGACGGCATCGCGGTGAGCCGTCCGGGCGAGCTGGCCTTCGGGCTCTTGTCGGCCTGCGGCGCGCGCGTGCTGACGGTGACGGAGGAAGGCCTGTCCCGCGGGCTGCTGCTCTGCCTGGAGCGCGCGAAGCAGGTCGTCGAGCCGGCCGGGGCCGCCGGGGTGGCCGCCCTGCTGGAGCACGCCGAACAGATCGAGCCGCCGGCCGTGGTGGTGCTGTCCGGCGGCAACATCGATCCGCTGCTGCTGTCGAAGCTGCTCCGGCACGGCCTGCGGGCCGCCGGGCGTTACCTCGCCTTCCGCTGCCGCCTGCCGGACCGGCCGGGCGCGCTGGCCACGTTGCTGCACGAGCTCGCCGGCCTCGGTGCCAACGTGCTGGACGTCTGGCACGAGCGGGTCACGCCGCGGCTGCAGGTCGGCGAGGTGGAGGTGCTGCTGCAGGTGGAAACGCGGGGACCGGAGCACTGCGAGGAAGTGATCACGGAACTGCGCCGGGCCGGGTACACGCTGGTTTTCGGCTGAGGAGACACCGTCCGGGGGGACGACATCGTCCGGGGGACGACCCCCTGGACCCCCCGATGCCCGCTGAGGTGCTGCCCGTAGCACCGGCCGCTCACCCGGGCCGTTGGCCCGGGGTCGCTGGGCCGGTATGAGCGCCTCGCCGTAACCCGCGCGGGGTGCTCGCCGTATCACCGGCCGCTCGCCGGGCCTGAGGGCCCGGACTCGCTAGCCGGTCCGGTCGCCTGTGCGTAACCCGCGGCGGCACTGCCGATCTTCACCGGCCGCTCGCCGGGCCTGAAGGCCCGGACTCGCTGGGCCGGTCCGATCGCCTGTCCGTAAGCCGCTGCGGACGGCCGATATTCACCGGCCGTCCACAGCGGCTGCGGTGTACTCAGGCCCCCTGGTAGGGCACCGCCTCCAGGATCTCGACCGTCGCGGAACGGCCGTTCGGCAGCGAGTACGTGGCGTTCTCGCCGACCTTCTTGCCGGAGATCGCGCTGCCCAGCGGCGAACGCGGTGAGTAGACGTCGATGGGCGCGCCGCTCTCCTCGCGCGAGGCGAGCAGGAAGGTGACTTCTTCCTCGTCACCGGCGAACCGCACCGTCACGGTCATGCCCGGCCCGACCACACCGTCGGTCCGCGGCGGCTCACCGACCCGGGCATTCTCGAGGATCTGCTGAATCTGCAGCACCCGGCCCTCGTTCTTGCCCTGTTCTTCCTTGGCCGCGTGGTAGCCGCCGTTCTCGCGGAGATCGCCCTCTTCGCGAGCCGCCTCAATTCTCTTCGCGATCTCGACCCGCAGCGGTCCCGAGCGGTCATCCAGTTCGGCCTTAAGCCGGTCGTACGCCTCCTGGGTCAGCCAGGTGACGCTTCCTTCGCGGGTCTCGGTCACGGGCACTCCTCAGTACTGCACGGTCTTGCCATGTCGCAGGGGCCGTGGCCGGCCCCCATGGGGGTAACCTTTTGAGGCTAACAAGGGTTGACGACTAAGCCGCACTAGTCAAATGGCGCAGGCCGGGAATGTCACTGGAACCCGTGCGTGTTTTCAGTGACCGGCGGGATACCGGGACCGCCGCGGGGACAACTGACCCAATTGGGGGCATGTGCCCGCGCGCCCGTAACCGGCCCGCTTTACGCATGAACGAGGCAATCAAGGGAGATCGCTTGTCCGCCGAGCCAGCTGGGCCACAGCGCGCTGATGGGTATCCGGGTTCCTGCACGCCCGGCGAGGCCGCCGGCGTAGGCGCGGCCCAGGGGCCCGAGCCGCTGCGGCTGATGGCCGTGCACGCGCACCCGGACGATGAGTCCAGCAAGGGCGCCGCGACGATGGCGCGCTACGTACGGGACGGTGCCGAGGTGCTCGTGTGCACCCTGACCGGCGGCGAGCGCGGCGATGTCCTTAATCCGGCGATGGACCGCCCGGATGTGCGGGCGAATCTGCCCCGTCTCCGGCAGGAAGAGATGGCCCGGGCCCGCGAGATTCTCGGTGTCGGCCAGCGTTTCCTCGGCTTCGTCGACTCCGGCCTGCCCGAGGGCGACCCGAAGCCGCCGCTGCCGGGGGGCTGCTTCGCGCTGACGCCCCTGGAAGAGGCGTCCCGGCCGCTGGTGCGCGCGGTCCGCGAGTTCCGGCCGCACGTGATGCTGGCCTATGACGAGTCCGGCGGCTACCCGCATCCCGACCACGTCATGTCGCACAAGGTTGCGGTGGAGGCGTTCGAGGCCGCCGCCGACCCGGATCGCCACGCCGGCACCGGTGAGCCGTGGCAGCCGCTCAAGCTCTACTATTTCGCCTCGTTCCACCGCGGCAAGTTCATGGCCCTGCACGAGGAAATGCTGCGCCGCGGTCTGGAATCCCCGTACGGCAGGATGTTCGAGCAGTGGGCCGCAAACGACGAGCCGCGGCCGGAGCTCGAGATCACGACGCGCGTGCCCTGCGGTGACTTCTTCGAGGTCAGGGACCAGGCGCTGCTGGCGCACGCGACTCAGATCGACCCGAAGAGCTTCTGGTTCGCCTGCCCGGTCGACGTGCAGCGCGCCGCGTGGCCGACCGAGGACTATCATCTGGCTAGGTCGCTCGTCGATACCGAGCTGCCGGAGGACGACCTGTTCGCCGGGGTCCGGGAAAGGGTATGTCTGTGACGGTCACTGCCGCCTCGGCGCTGGCCCACGCCGTCCTGGCCAGGACGGTCGTGCTGGCCAGGCATCCTGCGCTCGCGCACGGCGCGGTCCTGGCCAAGGCCAAGGTGTCCAGCAACGACGTCACGCCGGGCGTGCTCGGCTTCCTGGTCGTCGCGGGCATGGGAATCGCCCTGTACTTCCTGCTCCGTTCGATGAACCGGCAGCTGCGGAAGATCCCCCCGCCGCCCCCGCTGGACGCCGCCGACGGCGCGGACACGGCCGCGGTCACCGTGTCCCCGGCCCCGCCCGGTGATCGCGCCGAGTGACCGGTCAGCCGGAGGGCGCCCACACCCTGCGCAGCGCCTCCGGCAGTCCCCACCAGCCCAGCGGCGTCAAGCGCTGGTCCGCGTCGGTGGCGCCCAGGACCTCCCACAGGCTCGCGACGTGGGAGAACAGCTCCGCGACGGCCTGCTCGTCGAAATCCTCGCCCGCGGGGCCGCCGAAGTCGCCGAGGTCGCCGGGGACCTCGGGCAGGTCGGATAGGTCCGGCAGGTCGGGCACCCCGGTCAGTCGCCCGGTCAGGAGGGACTCCGGCCCGGTCCCCGTCTCGGCCTCGCAGTATTCCCGCACGTAACGCGCCATGGCGGTGGCCGACGCCGGCGCGCCCGGACCTCCCCGGGCCAGGGCGGAGACGGCAGCGAGCCAGTCGACATGCTCTAGCGCGCACAGGGCCCCGATCACCCGGGACACCTCGTCCGCTTCGTCGTCATCCGGCGCCGGCCCGGGTGCTTCCGCCCATCGGGGTGACACCGGCCGCCCGGCGGCCTCGCCTTCCGGTTCCGGCGGTCTGCCCGCGGCCGACCCCACGGCCTCGCCGGCCGGCGACACCACCCCCGCGGCGAGGATCAGCCAGAGCGCCACGTCGCTGCTGGGCAGTGCCCGTTCGTCCGCCCCACCGCACGCGGTCAGGAGGCGGCCGGTGAGCCCGCGGCGCGCGATGGCGGCGCGCGCGGCCCCGCACGCCGTGGCGAGCTGGTCCGCTGGCAGCGGCCGCTCGCCGACCTCATCGAGCACCTCCTGCAGGGCGGTCAGTGCCCCGGAATCGGCGGCGGCCCATTCGGCGAGGAACTCGGCGTCCTGCTCGTCCAGGAGCACGTCCATCGGCACTCGTCCATCGGGCAGCGGCGTCGCCATCCACTGCTCCTGGAGTGCGGTGTAAGCGCGCCGGGCCGCGGCGTCCCCGGTCACCAGATGGTCCGGGATCGACTGCTCCCGCCGCCAGCTTCTCCTCCAGGTGCCGGACCAGCATGGCGTGCATCTCGGCCTGCAGCCGACTGCGTTCCGGCGGCTCGTCCCAGACGTGCAGCCCGATGATGCTGTTCGGCTCGGTTCCGGTCGCTTCCAGCCATTCCCGGACGTCACCAGTCCGGGCCGTCCCGTCGTGCAGGGCGCCGAGGACTGCTTCCGTGGACGCCCAGAATGCCGCGGACAGCGGGTTGCCCGCGGCGAGCAGCCGCCGGCGCAGCACCGGCAGCGAGGCGAGCGCGTCGTCGGGACCGACACTGAGCAGGCCGAGCGCCACGTCCCGCCGGGTGAGGGCGCTGATCGGGCGCCCGGCGAGCTCCGCGATGCGGCCGGCTTCGAGTTCCACGGTTGGCAGCGTACGACGACGGCAGGCCTGCTGTGGACCGGTCGTGGCTTCCCGGCCCGTACCTGGCTCGTCAGCGCGGCCGCGGTGCCCGCGGCCCCGGGAGCGGGCGCCGATGGCCGCGTCAGAGCAGTTCGCGCTGCCCCAGGTAGGGCCGCAGCACGCCGGGCACGCGAATCTCGCCCGCGGCGGTCTGGCCGTTCTCGATCAGCGCGGCCAGCAGCCGCGGGGTCGCGATCGCGGTGTTGTTGAGCGTGTGCGCGAACCGGACGGTGCCGTCGGAGTCGCGGTAACGCAGGTCGGCCCGGCGGGCCTGCCAGTCGTGCAGCGACGAGCAGCTGTGCGTCTCCCGGAACCGGTTCAGCGAGGGGAACCAGGTGTTGATGTCGTTCATCCGGAACTTGCCGATGCCCATGTCGCCGGTCGAGGTTTCCACCACCTCGTAGTGCAGGCCCAGCCCCTGCAGCAGGCGCTCGGCGGTGGACAGCAGCTCTGCGTGCCAGCGCGCCGACTCCGCCGCGTCCGCCTCGCAGATGACGAACTGCTCCACCTTCTCGAACTGGTGCACCCGCAGCAGGCCACGGACGTCCCGCCCGGCGCTGCCGATCTCGCGCCGGAAACACGGCGAGATCCCCGCGTAGCGCACCGGCAGCTGCTTCTTGTCCAGGATCTCACCCGAATGCAGGCCGACCAGGGCCACTTCGGCCGTGCCGGCCAGGTAGAGATCGTCGGCGGGTATCGAGTAGGTCTCCTCGCGGTGGCCGGGGAACTGGCCGGTCCCGATCAGGGGCTCCTCCTTGACCAGGGTCGGCACCGAGATCACGGTGAAGTCCCTGCCCAGGAGCGTGTCGATGGCGTAGGAATGCAGCGCGCGCTCCAGCAGCACCGCGTCGTTCCGCAGCGCGTAGGCGCGCTCCCCGGCGACCTTACGGGCCCGGGCGAACTCCGCCCAGCCGCGCTTTTCCAGCAGCTCCACGTGGTCGAGCGGCTCGAAATCGAAGCCCGGCCGCTCTCCCCAGGTCCGGATGGTCACGTTCGCGGATTCGTCCGCCCCGACCGGTGCGCCTTCCCACGGGATGGTGGGCGTCCGCAGCATCAGTTCCTGGAGCTGGCTGCTCGCCTCGCCGAGCTCGTCGCGCAGCTGCCGGAGCCTGCTGTCCAGCTCGGCTTGCCCGGCCCTCAGCTCCGCGCGCCGGGCCTCATCGGCCTGGGCGAACTGCTTGGCCGAGCTCTTGCGCTGGGCCTGCGCGTCGTCCAGCTCGCGGGTGAGTTTGCGGACGGTCTTGTCGGCCTGGAGAAGCTCATCCACGTCAAGGTCAATTCCCTTGGCGCGGACCGCCGCCTTCACGGCATCCGGGTGGTCTCTGATGAATCGCTTGTCGAGCATGAGTGAGCGTCAGCCCTTGCCTGATCCTGGGTAATACGAACCGCTGAAACGCTACCAGCAGCGGCGCCTCCCGCCGTGGCCACGCGACCAGCGCCGCCCAGTCCCGGTCGTCACGTACCGTGATGCTGGAGAGAAGGGGGAGGGCGGCGTTGCTGCTGACAAATCATGTTCTGTCCGGGGCGCTGATCGGGGCGGCGGTACGGCGGCCGGTGCCCGCCTTCCTGCTCGGCGTCGCCTCCCATTTCGTGCTCGACGCCATCCCGCACTGGGGCAACTGGCGCGACAAGCGCCAGTTCCTGCGGGTGGCTGTGTCCGACGGGCTGACCGGGCTCACCGTCATGACCGCCTTCGCCGCGGCCGCTCCGCCCAGCCGCCGCGCCGCGGTGGCCGCCGGCATGGTGGGCGCCGCCCTGCCGGACATCGACAAGCCCGCCCTCCTGTGGTTCGGGGTCTCGCCCTTCCCGGCGGCGGTCGGCCGTTTTCACAGCGGTATCCAGGACGAGGCGCTGGACCGGTACGGGCGGGAAGCCTGCTGCGGCGCGCTGCTCGCCGCGGCCGCGCTGCTCCTGCTGCGGTCCGGCACCTGCGCCGCGCCGCGCGCGGCGGGTAGCCGCGCGGCGGCGGGCCAGCGGCGGTCGCGGTCAGCGGCCGCCGAGGCGGGCGGGCTGCTGGTCAGCGGCCGCCGAGGCGGGCGGGCTGCGGGTCAGCGGCCCGGCCGACGGCGGGCGAGCGGCGGTGGTCAGCGGCCACTGAGGCGGGCGGGCTGCTGGTCAGCGGCCACTGAGGCGGGCGGGCCGCTGGTCAACGGCCGCCGAGGCGGCCCAGCGCGGCGAGGATGCGTTTCTCCGACACCGGCGCCGGGGTCCCGAGGGTCTGGGCGAAGAGGCTGACCCGCAGCTCCTCGATCATCCAGCGGATGGCCTGGACATCCTGGCCGCCGCGGCGCGCGGGCGGCAGCGCCCGGACCGCGTCGGCGTAGGCGGCGGCCACGCGGTGCACGGTGGCCATCCGCTCACCGTCCCGGACCGGGTCCGCGCCCATCTTGTCCAGCCGCTGCCGGATGGCCCGCAGATAACGGGTCAGGTCAGCGAGCCTGCGCGCCCCGGTGACGCTGACAAAGCCGGGGTGGATGAGCGCGGAGAACTGCGCGCGGATGTCGGTGAACGCCGGCTCATCCGCGTGCGCGGCGGCGCGGGCCAGCACCACCTCGACCTCGTGGGCCTCGGCCAGGACCCCGGCGACACCGGTGATGACCTGCGCGGTCAGGGCGCTGAGCCCGGAGCGCGCGGCCTCGACGAGCCGCGCGAAACCCTGCTCATCCCAGGCGGGACCGCCCGCCCGTGCGATGATCTCGTCGGCCGCGGCGGCGGCGCAGTCATCCAGCAGCGCCGCGGCCCCCGCGTACGGGCTGCGGCTCATGCGCCAGCTTGTCCTGGACGGGCAGATCTGCCGCGATGGACCGGGCGCCCGAGGGAACCTGGAGCAGCAGCAGCCGGCGCGTCCCGCGGCGCATGCTCCGCGCCGCCTCGGCTTCGGTGTCGAACAACCGGACGTCCACGGCGTCGCCCGCGTCCGCGAGAGCCGGATAGGCACGGACGCGGCCGTCGCTGAACTCCCTGGGCAGCGAGCCGATGTCCCAGCCGCGCAGGCCCGACCGGGTCAGGCCGCCAGCGGCCGCGGCCAGCGTCGCCTGCAACTGCGGGCGCAGCTGCCGGCGGAGCCCGTCCAGGTCCTTGCCCTCGGCCAGGACCCGCCCGCGGTCCAGCACGCGGTAGCTGACCCGCAGGTAGGCGGGAAGCTTGCCCGGGTCGAACGCGTCGCGCGGCACCGGCACGCCCCGCAGCCGGGTCAGCTGGGCAGCCGAGAACGTCCAGCAGGTCGCCGTCCGCGGGGTCGAGCCGGGCCAGCACCGAGCGCGCGACGTCCGGCGCGGGCACGAAGTTCACCCGGAGCTGCTTGGGCAGCGACCGGATCAGCTCGGTCACCAGTTCCTCGCGCAGGCCCGGCACCTGCCAGGCGAACGTCCCGCCCCGCACCTGGTTCAGCGTCGCCAGCGGGACATCCACGGTCACGCCGTCGCGCGGGTCACCGGGCGCGAACTCGTACGACAGCGGGAACGGGCCCCACTGGTCGGGATAGTCCGACGGCCGCACCCCGGCCGCACCGGGGTCGGCCACCTGGCCGGGTGAGAACGTCAGCAGGTCGGGGATGGCGGTGCGCGCCTTCTTCCACCAGGTGTCGAAGTGGCGCGCCGAGGTCACCTGCGCGGGGATCCGCTGGTCGTAGAAGTCGTAGAGCACCTGGTCGTCCACGACGATGCCGCGCCGCCGGGCGCGGCGCTCCAGCTCCTCGGCGTCGGCGAGCAGTTCCCGGTTGTGATGGAAGAAACGGTGCCGCGTCTGCCAGTCTCCCTCCACCAGGGCATGGCGGATGAACAGGTCCCGGGCCGCCGCCGGGTCGACCCGCGCGTAGCCGACCTTCCGCGCGGTGACGATCGGCAGGCCGTACAGGGTGACCTTCTCCAGCGCCATCGCCGCGCCGCGCCGGGCGTCCCAGTGCGGCTCACTGTAGGAGTACCGCACCAGGTGCGCGGCCAGCGGCTCGGCCCATTCCGGCTCGATCCGGGCCGCAGTCCGGCCCCACAGCCGCGACGTCTCGACCAGCTCGGTGACGATCACCCACGGCGGCGGCTTCCGGGCCAGCGACGAGTCGGGGAAGATGGCGAACCGGGCGCCCCGCGCCCCGGCGAACTCGGTCAGGGGACGGCGCTTCCCGCGCGTCTTCTGGTCGGTGTCCCGCATGCCGATGTGCGACAGCAGGCCGGACAGCAGGGAGATGTGGATCTGCTGGGCCAGCCCCGCCGGGATCGGTTCCCGGTCCTCCGGGCTCCCGGGCCCCGGGTCCCGGGCCTCCCGGGCCCCGCGTCCTCCGGGCCTCGGTCTTCCGGGCTGCGCCTCCGGGCCGCTGGTCCGCTCCGCCGGGCGGTGGCCGGGCTGGTCACCCGGCCGGCGCCGAGGGTGATGCCGAGGTCCGTCGCGACCTGGCGGAGCTGTCCGTGGAGGTCCTGCCATTCGCGGACCCGCAGGTAGTGCAGGTACTCGCGGCGGCACATCCGCCGGAACGCCGAGGAGGACAGCTCGCGCTGCTGCCTGCGCAGGTATTCCCACAGGCGGAGGAAGGCCAGGAAGTCCGATCCCGGCTCCGCGAAACGCGCGTGCACGGCGTCGGCGGCCTCGCGGGACTCGGCCGGGCGTTCCCGCGGGTCCTGGATCGACAGGGCCGAGGCGATGATCAGCACCTCACGGACGCATCCGTTGTGTCCCGCTTCGATGATCATCCGCCCGATCCGCGGGTCGACGGGCAGCTCGGCCAGCTTGCGGCCCACATCGCTCAGCCGCCGCCGCCGCCCGCCCGGCGCTCGTTCCCGGCGGGCGGCCGGGCCGTCCCGTGCCCGGCGGGTACCGGGGCGAAGGCACCGAGCTCTTCGAGCAGCCGGACACCGTCCGCGACGTTGCGTTCCTCCGGCGGGTCGACGAACGGGAAGTCGGCCATCTCGCCGAGGTCGAGCGCGGCCATCCGCAGGATGACGGACGCGAGGTTGGTGCGCAGGATCTCCGGGTCGGTGAACTCGGGCCGGGACCCGAAGTCTTCCTCGCTGTAGAGGCGGATGCAGATTCCGTCGGACGTGCGCCCGCAGCGGCCCGTCCGCTGGTTGGCCGACGCCTGCGAGATGGGCTCGATCGGCAGCCGCTGCACCTTGGTCCGGTAGCTGTACCGGGAGATCCGCGCCGTGCCCGGGTCGATCACGTACCTGATGCCGGGCACGGTCAGCGAGGTCTCAGCGACGTTGGTGGCCAGCACCACACGCCGCCCGCGGTGCGGCTGGAACACCCGGTACTGCTCGGCCACTGGCAGGCGGGCGTACAGCGGCAGCACTTCCAGGGCGCCCGGGCGATCCGGCGGCCCGACGCGGTCCCGCAGGGCGTCGGCGGTGTCCCGGATCTCCCGCTCGCCGCTGAGGAAGACCAGGATGTCGCCGGGCCCGGCGGCGCTCAGCTCGTCCACGGCGTCGCAGATGGCCTGGGCCTGATCGCGGGGCTCCTCGTCGGAGCGGTCCGGGTCGGCGATCGGCCGGTACCTGACCTCGACCGGGTACGTCCGCCCGGACACCTCGATCACCGGCGCGCCGTGCTGGCCCGCGGGGGCGACCCCCGGAGCCCCCCGTCACCCGCTGCGGTGCTCCCCGACACACCGGCCGCTCGCCGGGCCTGGACTGTGCCCGGATTCGCTGCCGGCACGGTACTGGCTTGATTCGCCTCCGCCACGGTGCTGGCTTGATTCGCCTCCGGCACGGTGCTGGCTTGATTCGCCTCCGGCAAAGGCCTCACTGAAGCGCTGGGGGTCGATGGTGGCGGAGGTGATGATGACCCTGAGGTCGGGGCGGTCGGCAGCAGGCGCTTCAGGTAACCCAGGATGAAGTCGATGTTGAGGCTGCGCTCGTGCGCCTCGTCGATGATCAGGGTGTCGTAGCGCAGCAGACGCCGGTCCCGCTGCATCTCGGTCAGCAGGATGCCGTCGGTCATCAGCTTGACCAGCGTCTGGTCACTGGAGTTGTCGTTGAACCGCACCTTGTAGCCGACGGTTGTGCCGAGTTCGGTGCCCAGTTCCTCGGCGATCCGCGCGGCGACGGTGCGGGCGGCGATCCGGCGAGGCTGGGTGTGCCCGATCTGCCCGGTGACGCCGCGGCCGAGCTCGAGGCAGATCTTCGGCAGCTGGGTCGTCTTCCCTGAGCCGGTCTCGCCCGCGACGATGACGACCTGGTGGTCGCGGATGGCCGCCGCGATCTCGTCCTTTTTCTGGCTGATCGGCAGCTCGGGCGGATAGGAGATCACCGGCACGGACTGGCGCCGCGCCGCCACCCGCGCGGCGGCCCGGTCCAGTTCCGCGAGAATCTGCCCGAACGCCCGCTCCCGCGCCGCACCGTCGCCCAGCGCGGCCGCCCGCTCGGCACGCCGGCTCAGCCTGAGCTGATCGCGCTGCGTCAGCTCGGGCAGGCGTGCCCGCAGGTCGGCGAGCGAAGTGGTCACGGCGGCGGTCTCCATCGCGCAGGAACGGGGTCAAGGATGGCTGAAAAAGCCCAGTTCCGTACAACACTTTTCCGGGCTCTGTTAGTCCGGGGGGCGACCCCCCGGAACCCCCCCGTCACCCGCTGGGGTGCTCGCCGTGACACCGGCCGCTCGCCCGGGCCTTTGGCCCGGGGCCGATGGGCCGGTACGGGCGCCTATCGGTGTCCAGCTGGGGTGCTCGCCGTGACGCCAGCCGCTCACCAGCCGTTGGCCCGGGCTCGCTGGGCCGGTACGACGGCTAAGGCGGGTTATGTGGGTTGATCCCGGCGTGTCGGCTTGATAATGAGGCGGCCTCTGCGGAAGACAAGCGATTGTCGAAGTCCCTTGTCCCGCAGAGGCCGACCCCCATGTTGCCAGCGGAAGACCTGTTCGTCTACGTCTACGTGCTGATCCACGACGCTGATGCTCGCCGGGGCGATCGCGGTCCCGCCGCGTCCGCGGCCGGCGCCGGCCTGCACCGATGCCGAGCTGCTGGCGATAGCCGAGGTCCGGCACCTGCTCGGCCGGCGCAGCGAGGCCGGGTTCCTGGCCGAGGTGGCCCGGGACTGGGGCCACCTGTTCCCGCACCTGCCGCACCAGAGCGAGGCCAACCGCCGGACCCGCTGGCTGTGGGGCGCATTCGAGCAGCTCAGGATCACGCTCGCGGCACGGCTGCCGGAAGACGACTGCCAGCAGGTGGATACCAGCGCGCTGCCGGTCAGGCACACGTCCCGGGTCCGCGGCCCGGACGGCTGGACGGGGCCCGGCAACGACCTGGCCGCCCGGTTCGGCCGCGACGCCGCCCATGCCGAGTGGTTCTACGGCTTCCGGCTGGCGATGAAAACGGACCTGGGCAGCCGGATCGTCCGCGCCTGGGCCATCGTGCCGGCCGCGGTGAACGAGCGCGAGACAGCCGCGGGCCTGCTCGAAGCCGGGCCGGCCGCCGCGTGACCTGCTCGCGGACAAGGGATTCAGCGGCAGCGCATTCGCCGCAGCGCAGGCCACCCGCGGCACCGCCGTCCTCGTCCCGCCCGGCGAGAAGCAGCGCGCCGGCACGCCATCCGGCCTGCAGAAAGTCATCGCCGAATGGCGCAACCGGATCGAGACGACCTTCAGCGAGATCACCGACCGCATGGAACTCGCCCGCCACGGCGCGCACACCTTCTGGGGCCTGCTCACCAGGACCGCGGCAACCATCGCCGCGCACACCCTGCTGCTCGACATGCCTCACCGAGGCGTAAGCAACCCACATAACCCGCCTAAGCCGGCGCTGGTCTCAGGTCCCGGGGAGGTAGACCAGCCCGACGTCTTCGGCCAGTTCGGACAGGGTTATCTCGAACATCGGGGCGGCGTCGTCGAGTGCGAAGCTGATGTGCCCGAAAACTTCCATGCTGACCGCGCCGTACAGCTTCGTCCAGCAGCGCAGGAACGTCAGCATGGCGCCCAGCGGAAGGTCAGCCCCGATGGCCGAGCGGAAACGCTCGAGCTGGGCGCGCAGCCCGGGATCGATCTCCTCCGGTGCGCGGACGGGAAAAGGGGAGCGCTGCCACAGCTCGTAGAACAAGGTGAAGAAGACGCCCGCGAACCGGCGCCCGCACTCGTCGGCGAAGTCTCGCCAGCACGCTACCGCGGAAGCCGGCCCCGTGCAGGCCGGTGGCTGGTACCGGCTCGCTCACGGGGTGATGCGGCGGCCCGTCGCGTTCGTGGTAGTGATCACTGTCGCGCTGCTCGCCCTCGGCCTCCCGTTCCTGCGCATTTCCTGGGGCGGCACGGACGCGCGCGCGCTGCCCGCCACCGCGCAGGCACGCCAGGTCACCGAGGCCCTGAACCGCGACTTCCCGGTCAACTCGACCAGCCCGATCGAGGCGGTGGTGACGCTGCCGGGCCGGCTTCGGGTCCCGCGGGACAGGCGGCCCTCGCCTCCTACACCGGCAGGCTCGCGCATATCGAGGGTGTGCAGGGCGTGCAGGTCACCGCGGTCAGTGGTGAGCGCGCGCGTGTCGACATCGGCTACACGTCCAGCCCGGTCTCCACGGCGGCCCGGCAGACCGTGCAGCGGGTACGCGCCGTGCCGCCCCCGGCCGGCGCCACGGTACTGGTCGGCGGGTCCACCGCCCAGCTCGTTGACGAACTGTCCAGCCTCGGCTCCACGCTGCCCTGGATGGCGCTGCTGGTGGTCGTCTCCACGTTCGTGCTGCTGTTCCTGGCGTTCGGTTCGCTGGTCCTGCCGCTGAAGGCGATCGTCATGAACGTGCTGTCGCTGTCGGCGACGTTCGGTGCGATTGTCTGGATCTTCCAGTGGGGGCACCTGTCCGGCCTGCTCCAGTTCACCGCGACCGGCACCATCGACCCGACGATGCCGATTCTCGTCCTGGCGATCATCTTCGGCCTGTCCATGGACTACGAGGTGTTCCTGCTGTCGCGGATCCGCGAGCTGTACGACCAGACCGGCGATAACACGGCGGCGGTGGCGGGCGGCCTGCAGCGCACCGGGGGCGTCATCACCAGCCTCGCTTTCCTGCTGGTGATCGTGGTTGGCGCGTTCTCCGCGTCGGGGATCACGTTCATCAAGCTGATCGGCGTGGGGATGATCATCGCCCTCGTGATCGACGCCAGCGTCGTGCGCGTGCTGCTGGTGCCGGCCACCATGCGGCTGCTCGGGCGCGCCAACTGGTGGGCGCCGGGGCCGCTGCGCCGCCTGTACGCTCGGTATGGCATCGGCGAAACGGACGAGCGGCTCCGGCCCCGGCATCCGCGCAGGTGGCAAGCTCAGCCGGGGGAACCGGAGCAAATGCAGTAATGCAGTAATGCAGTAATACTGTAGTTTCGCGGCTGCGTGGCGGCCGGGGCGATCACCGGCGCGGCCCGAGCTCAAGGGGTTAGCAACTGCTCCGCGTGGCGTCATCATCTGTCAGCAAACATGTGTTCTG
The DNA here is from genome assembly GCA_963808295.1 of uncultured Actinomycetes bacterium. GTDB lineage: Bacteria > Actinomycetota > Actinomycetes > Streptosporangiales > Streptosporangiaceae > Bog-532. Next base: position 32,189 of record CAWEFP010000017.1, read on the forward strand.
ATGAGTGCTGTGAAGCTTCGGCAGTGGGCGGCGCGCGAGGGCGTGCACTATCAGACGGCGTGGCGCTGGTGGCGGGACGGGAAGCTGCCGGTCCCGGCGCGGCAGACCGCGACGGGCACGATCTTGGTGGAGGTGCCCGCTGCGGGCGGTGTTGCCGGCGGCGTGGTGGTGTATGCGCGGGTGTCCTCGCACGATCAGCGCGCCGACCTGGACCGGCAGGTGGCCCGGGTGACGGAGTGGGTCACAGGGCAGGGCCTGGCTGTGGCGGAGGTGGTGCGCGAGGTCGCCTCCGGGCTGAACGGCAAGCGGCCGAAGCTGCGCAGGATATTGTCGGACCCGTCTGCGACGGTGATCGTCGTGGAGCACCGGGACCGGCTGGCGCGCTTCGGCGTGGAGCACCTCGGACGCGGCGCTGGCCGCGCAGGGCCGGCGGGTGCTGGTCGCCGACCCGGCGAGACCGCCGATGACCTGGTACGGGACATGATCGAGGTGCTCACCTTGATGTGCGCCCGCCTGTACGGCCGCCGCGGAGCCCGGAACCGGGCGTTGCGTGCGGTGACGGCGGCGAAGAAGGCCGCCGTGGACGCGGCGGCCTGAGTGATGTTGCAGGCGTACCGGTTTGCGCTGGACCCGACGCCGGCGCAGGCGCGGGCGCTGGCGTCGCACTGCGGGGCGGCGCGCAAGGCGTTCAACGAGGGCCTGGCGCACGTCAAGCGGTGCCTGGACCAGCGCGCGGCGGAACGTTCCTACGGTGTGCCGGACGAGCAGCTGACCGAGGTGCCGTGGACATTGCCGGCGCTGCGCCGCTGGTGGAACGCCAGCAAGGACGACGCTGGCGCCGTGGTGGGCGGGAGAACTCCAAGGAGGCCTACAGCTCCGGTCTGGACGCGCTGGCCCGCGGCCTGGCGGCGTGGTCGGGCTCGCGGTCCGGGAAGCGCCGCGGCCCGAAGGCGGGCTTCCCGCGGTTCAAATCCCGCCGCCGGGGCCGGGTGTCGTGCCGGTTCACCACAGGCGCGATCCGCGTCGATGACCGCTCCCATGTGGTGCTGCCGCGGATTGGCCGGGTGAAGACGCACGAGTCCGCCGCCGGGCTGCTGGATTCGGTCACTGCTGGCAGCGCGCGTATCCTCGCCGCCACGGTCCGCTTTGACGGGCGGCGCTGGTATTGCGCGTTCACCGTGGAGGCCGGGCGTGAGCTGGGCCGCCGGCGCACATGGCCGGGACCGGGTGCACCGGTGGTCGGCGTGGACCTCGGGGTGCGCGATCTGCTCGTGGCCGCCGCACCTGACGGCACCGAGGTCGCCCGGATGCCGGCACCCCGGCCACTGGCGAAGGCGCAGGCCAGGCTGCGGGCGGTGCAGCGCAAGGCGGCCCGGCAGGATGGCCCCGATCGGCGCACGGGCGGGCGCGGGTCGAAGCGGTGGGCGCGGACGAGGCGCGGATCGGGCGGATCCACGCCCGGGCAGCGGACATGCGCCGCGACGCGCTGCACAAGGCCACCACGCGGCTGGCGCAGCGGCACCAGGTGATCGTGGTCGAGGACGTGAAGGTGGCGGGCATGTGCCGCCGCAAGCCTAGCGCCGGCCGTGGCGGGCGCGGGCTGAACCGGGCATGGCGGACGCCGCCCCGGCGAGGTGCGCCGCCAGCTCGGCTACAAGACCGCCTGGTACGGCAGCCGGCTCGTGGTGGCGGACCGGTGGTACCCAGCTCGAAGACCTGCTCGGCCTGCGGCGCGGTGAAAGCCAAGCTCGCCCTGGCCGACAGGGAATACCAGTGCGACACTGCGGCGCGGTCCTCGACCGTGACTGAACGCCGCGATCAACCTCGCCCGCCTGAGCGAGCACGCCGCGCGCGTGGAAGGCAGGCCCGCCGGGAGTGGCCCGGTGGCAGGACGCGGAGCCATCCGTAAGACCACCCCGCCCACGGGTGCGGCGGCAGGAGGCGACGAAACGTCAACCCGCACAGCGGCCAGCAGGCCGCCGGTCAGACGGGGACCGCCCCACCGCAAGGAGAGGCTGCCTGATCATGAGCGAAGTTGATGGACAGGTAACGGTATGCCGGGCCGGACGCCGGACGTAGCGTTGAGTCATGGACGGCATCTCGGTGGGCAGTGAGTATTCGGAGCATGTCACCGACGGCGACCTGAGGCTGCTGGCCGCGGTCACCGGGAGCACGCCCGTCCCGGATGAACTGCCGCGGCTGCTGGCCGACGCGCGGGTGTTCGAGGCCATCTTCGGCCCAGCGGCGATCGCGTCGCGCGAGGCCGTCCTCGCCTCACCGTTCCTGGCCTTCGCCGTGGCCGTGCACCGGGCCGCCGCTGACCTCGCCACCGTGGGATACGTCACCGAACGGTCCCTGGCGCGGCAGCACGTGCCGGTCTTCGATGCCCCCGAACTGCGTGATTTTCTCGGTTCCGCCGGCCGCCGCCTCTTCCTCACCGAACTGCTCACGTCCTTCACGCGGGTGGCCAGCGGCCGGTACCGGGTCAGCGTGGGCGGCCGGACCCGGACCCGGCGGTTCAGCGAGCTCGATCCCGTTCGCCTCGCCGGGCTGCTGGACGCCGTCCCGGAGGAGTCGCGGCCAGGTGTCTACCGCCGGCTCGGGGACGTGTCCCTGTTCCTGTCCGGGGTGTTCCCGGACTACGTCGCGGGCCGCGCGTTCGGCCCGGTCAGTGCCGCGCGCCTGCTGCGGGCCGCGCACGTGCCCGCGTCGGAGCGGGAACGTCTGGCGGCCACGCCCGACCTTGAGCTGCTGGAGCATCTCGGCGCCCGGTGGTACCGCTCGGCGCTGGCGCTGGCCCCGGTGCGGACCAGCCGGCTGGCCGTCGTCGCCGAGGTCGCGGACCGGTTCCGGCAGGCGAGGCGCGTGCTCAACCACGTCGCGGACCGGTACCTGATGGGACCGGATAACCCCTGGCTGGCCGCCCCCGGCCGCTGAGCACGGGCCGGCTCCGCGCCCGACCCCGTGGCCGCTGCACCGCCCGCGCCTGCGGTCCCGGCCGTGGCCGAGACGGCCAGGGCCCCGGTGTGCGCCTTGAGCGTCAGGAGCATGGCGATTCCGGCGGCCGTGCCGCCGGCGGCGTACACGATGCGGCGCATCAGGGTCCTTGCGCGGATCGGGGATGGCGGGCCAGTTCGCCGCACGCGGCCTGGTTACCTATCCTTTCGTATGAGGTTCGGCCGGATAAACCACACGTCACCACCTCATGTAAGAGCCTGGTAACGACTTGCGGCCCCGCCAGCACGCATGGTCGGCGGCTGGGATAGCGTCGAGGCCGGCTCAGCGTTCTGGTTCGTAACCAGAAGTAATGATCGCTGCCGGTCTGGCGGCTGCTGGGCGGCATGCGAGGGGAGCGACGATGAACTCTGGACCTATCGTGCCCGAGTTGCCCGCGGCGGGGCTGCCGAAGGGCGGGTATCTGCTGGACGTCCGCGAGGACGAGGAGTGGGCAGCCGGTCACGCGCCCGCTGCGGTGCACATTCCGCTTGGCGAACTCGGTGGCCGGACCGAGGAGGTTCCCCGGGACCGGGAGGTCTACGTGATCTGCCGCGCCGGGTCACGGTCCGCCTACGCGGCGCAGGCCCTGGGCGCGGCCGGGTGGAACGTGGTCAACGTGGCCGACGGCATGCTCGGCTGGGAGTCGGCAGGCCGCCCGATGGTCAGCGAATCGGGTGCCCCTCCCTTCGTGGCCTAACCAGGTTCTCACCGCCTGCTCGGCCACCTCGAGGACGCACTCGCCGCCGAGGAACTGGACCTGAGCGAGGACGAGATGCGTCGGCTCGAGGGGCCGTACATCCCGCACGCGGTGAGCGGCCACCGCTGAGGTGGCGACGCGGCCATGCCGATCCGGGCAGGCCGGCGTTCCCGCGCCGCTGGCTGGGCAGCCGCGCCGCTCGCTGGACCCGCGTCGGCCTGGTCCCGGTTAGCGGTCGCTCGCGCGCCGTCAGCCGGTGTTCACCGCCAGCACGAGGGGCAGCACGGCCGGGGCGCCCGCCTCGCGGAGCAGCTTGGCGGCGACCGTGACCGTCCAGCCCGTCTCGATCCGGTCGTCGATGAGCAGGACCGGGCCGTCCAGGCCGGGCAGCGCACCGGCGAGTGTCTCGGGGACCGTGAACGCCTCCCACAGCGACCGCAGCCGCTGCGCGCTGTTGTGCCGCCGCGGCCCGGGCCCGCCGTCCGCGTACGCCAGCGCGCCGAGGTAGCCGAAGCCGCCCGATGCCCGCGATCCGCTGGCCCAGGCTCTCGATCAGCAGCGGCCGGGTCCGGGACGGCAGGGTCGCCACCGCCGCTGGGCGTTGCTCCCAGTCCCAGGCGGCCAGCACGGTGACCAGTGCGCCGGTGAGGTCCGCGGTGACCGGCTCGTCCGGCGCTTCGCCGGACAGCAGCGCGCGCAGCCTCGTGCCCCAGCCCACGTCGGTGAGGCGGCCGAGAGCACGGCCCGGGCCGGCGCACGCCTGCGGGGGAATCTTCCCGGAGGCGCCGATCCCGAGGTCCTTCATCCCGGCCGGCCACATCCGCCGCGGCGCGACGTCGACGCCGGGGCGGAGCAGCCGCTCGCGGGCGGTGGCGGCCCCGGCTCCCGAGACGTCAGCGGCCCGGTGCCGTCCGGTGCAGTTGTCGCAGCGCCCGCACGGGCCGGCGGCCGGGTCGTCCAGCTCCCGGCGCAGGTACTCCATCCGGCAGCCACCGGCGGAGGCGTAATCGAGCATTGCCTGCTGCTCGCGGGACCGTTCCGCGGCCACCCGCGCGTACCGTTCGGCGTCGTAGGACCACGGCTGGCCGGTCGGCTCCCAGCCGCCGCTGACCCGGTGCACGGCGCCGTCCACGTCCAGGACCTTCAGCATGGTCTCCAGGCGGCCGCGGCTCAGGTCGACGCGGGTCTCCAGCGCGCTCGACGACAGTGCGCGGCCCGCGGCTTCACCGAGCATGGCGAGGGTGTGCCGGACGACGGCTTCCGGTGGGAACGCCAGCGAGGCGAAGTACGCCCAGATGTCCCGGTCTTCCCGCCCGGGCAGCAGGATGACCTCCGCGCGCGGGGCAGGCCGCGGCCGGCCCGGCCGATCTGCTGGTAGTAGGCGACCGGCGACGGCGGGGCGCCCAGATGGACGACGAACCCCAGGTCAGGCTTGTCGAAGCCCATGCCCAGCGCACTGGTCGCGACGATGGCCTTGAGCCGGTTGGCCAGCAGGTCCTCCTCGGCGGCGACCCGCTGGTCCGGGTCGTCGCGGCCGCTGTAGGCGGTGACCGCCAGCCCCTGATCGCGCAGGAACGCGGCGGTCTCGTGCGCGGCCGCCACGGTCAGCGTGTAGATGATGCCGGAGCCGGGCAGGTCGGCGATGCGCTCGGCCAGCCAGGCCAGGCGCTGGTGCGCCGTCGGCAGTGGCACGACCGACAGGTGCAGGCTTTCCCGGTCCAGCGGCCCGCGCAGGACGACCGCGTCGTCCCGGCCGCCCGCGCCGAGCTGCTCGGCGACGTCGCGGGTGACGCGGGCGTTGGCGGTCGCGGTGGTCGCCAGCACCGGAACGCCCGCCGGCAGCGAGGCCAGCAGCGTGCGGAGCCGCCGGTAGTCGGGACGGAAGTCGTGGCCCCAGTCCGAGATGCAGTGCGCCTCGTCGATCACCAGCATCCCGGCGGTCCCGGCCAGCCGGGGCAGCACCCGGTCGCGGAAACCGGGATTGTTCAGCCGCTCCGGGCTGACCAGCAGCACGTCCACCGCGCCCGCGGCGATCTCGCCGTAGGTCTCCTCCCAGTCCTCGGCGTTGGCGGAGTTGATGGTCCGGGCGCGGATCCCGGCACGCCGGGCGGCGTCGATCTGGTTGCGCATCAGCGCCAGCAGCGGCGAGACGATGACCGTCGGGCCCGCGCCCCGCGCGCGCAGCAGCGCGGTGGCGACGAAGTAGACGGCCGACTTGCCCCAGCCGGTGCGCTGCACCACCAGGGCGCGGCGGCCGTCCAGCAGGGCGCTGATCGCCGTCCACTGGTCCTCGCGGAGCCGGGCGTCATCGCCGGCGAGGGACCGCAGGCACCGTTCGGCGTCGTCCCGGACCCGGCGGCGGGCGAGGCGGGCGGGCTGGGGGCGGCGGTATCGGGCCATGCCCCATTGGTACCAGGCGGCACCGTCATTTCTCCCCGGTTGCCGTCACCGGAGGCCCGTGCTGGCAGGCCCGCGGGCCCTGCGCCGGCGCCGCACGGGCCCCGCCGGCCCGGAAACACCCCCCTACCGGCCGGCCGTGCGGCCGGGAACATCCTCCTCACGATGCCTGTGCGGGCAAAACGCCGGTTCTCGGCGGCCTCGGCGGGGAAGATCGTATCCATGACAGGTCCACGGAGTGCCGCGGTACTCGCGCTGCACTGGCAGGTCAATGTGATCAAGCCGGAGGGTTTCTTCGGCGGGATGCTCGCTGAGCCGGTCGCGCGAAGCGGCGTGGTCGACCGCGCGGCCGGGTTCCACGCGGCGGCCCGTTCGGTCGGCGCGCAACTGGTCTTCACCCGGTTCACCGTGCCCGAAAAGGGGAGCTCTCTCGTCCGGAACACCGGTTTCATGCGGGCCGTCGGCGACGCGCAGGAGGCGTTCCGGCCGAACGCGCCCGGCGCTCAGCTGATCCCGGAAATGTCGGAGCTGGCCACCGGCGCGCACGTGGCCGACAACCAGAAGCTGTCCGGGCTGGCGGGGAACAACGTCGTCCGATGGCTGCTGGACCGGTCGATCAGCACGGTGTACGTCACCGGGGTGGCCACCAACCTCACCGTCGAGCAGACGGCCCGGCACGGCACGGACCTCGGATTCACGGTCTACGTCGTCAGCGACTGCGTGACCGCGGGCGACGACCGGACTCAGGAGGCCTCGCTCGCCAACCTGGAGCTCACCACGGCCGGCTGCCTGAGCGCGGAAAAGGCCCTCGCCCAGATCCAGGGACTAACCGGTCCAGGGACACCGGTCCAGGGATGACCGGGCCCGCGATAACCGGGCCGCCCGTCCGCCGCCGGCCACGGGGCCTGCTCGCGCGAGCACCACCAGGTCGACCGGCCGCCCCACCATGGCGTGCGCCATCTCCGCGCCGCAGCGCGGGCAGGTGCCGCCGGGGTGCCGCGCCGGATGACGTCGCCGGTGTGCACGCCGGGCCTGGTCGGCGATCAGGCTGCGGGCGGTCTCGACCTCGGGAAGCTCCGGCACCTACCCGTTCTACCTGCCGCCCTGACGCCCGGGGAGGCCGGCCCGGCGCGGCCGTCACCGCCGTGGCGTGACCAGTCAGGAGGTGGACGGCGGGCGCAGCCGCAATCCGGACATGCCGCCGTCCACGGCCAGGGCGGTGCCCGTCGTCGCCCCGGCCAGCGGGCTCGCGAGGTAGGCGATCGCGGCGGCAACCTCGTCCGCCGAGACCAGGCGGCCCATCGGCTGGCGGGCGCTCAGCGCGATCCGTTCGGCGGCGGGGTCAGGCGCGGCGTCGAGCAGGCGGCCGATCCACGGGGTGTCCGCGGTCCCCGGCGCCACGCAGTTCACCCGGATGCCCTCGCGCACGTGGTCGGCGGCCATCGCGAGCGTCAGCGCGTAGACCGCGCCCTTGCTGGCCGAGTACAGCGCCCGCTGCGGCAGCCCGGCGATGCCCGCCACCGAGCAGGTGTTCACGATCGCCGCCTGGCCCTTGTCCGCCGCGGCCCGGCGCAGGTGCCACAGCGCGGCGCGGCTGGTGCGGACCATGCCGAGCACGTTGACGTCCAGGACGTGGCGCCACTCCTCGTCGGAGTTGTCCGCCACCGTGCCCGCGGCCCCGATCCCGGCGTTGTTCACCAGGATGTCGAGCCGGTCGCCGAGCGCGGCGACCGCCTCGCCGACCGCGCGGCGGACCGCCTCGTCGTCGGTGACGTCCGCGACCACGCCGACCAGCCCGTGGCCGGAATCGGCCATCTCGCGGTCCAGTACCGCGACCCGGGCGCCCCGGCGGGCGAGCAACTGGGCGGTGGCCAGCCCGATGCCGGAGGCGCCGCCGGTCACCAGCGCGGACAGCCCGGCGAACTCGCCGCTCCCGCCTGGCCGGCCAGATCCGCTGCCTGGCCCCGCCGCCCGGTCCCCGGTGTCCGGCTCGCTCATGCCGCGTCCTCCGCTCGTCGCCCAGCCGACCTCGGGAAATGCATCCGATGTATAGCGCAGCGACGGCGGCACGTCCAGGCCGGACAGGGCCCGGCTCGTCCGGTAACGTGCTGATCGAGGCGGTGAGCGTGCTGATCGAGGCACGCCACGACCTGCGAGGAACGGTGCCGATGCGGATAGCCCTGTTCGTCACGTGCCTCACCGACACCCTCTTCCCGGGTACCGGCCAGGCCGTGGTGCGGCTGCTGGAGCGGCTCGGCCACCAGGTGGAGTTCCCCGAGGGCCAGACCTGCTGCGGCCAGATGCACTTCAACACCGGTTACCGGCGGGAAAGCCTGCCGATGGCCCGCGGGTTCGCCGCGGCGTTCATGGGTTCGACGCGTCGTCAGCCCGTCGGCCTCGTGTACCGCGATGGTCCGCGAGTACCACGCGGCAGCTCGCTGAGGAGGCGGGCGACGCCGCCCTCGCCCGCGCCGTGGCCGCCGTCGCGCCGCGGGTGCACGACCTGTCCACCCTGCTGACCGGCGTGCTCGGCGTGACCGACGTGGGTGCGTACTTCCCGCACCGGGTCACCTACCATCCCACCTGCCACTCGCTGCGGATGCTCCGGGTCGGCGACGCGCCGCTGCGGCTGCTGCGCGCGGTCCGCGGGCTGGAGCTGGCCGAACTGCCCGCCGCGGAGACCTGCTGCGGCTTCGGCGGCACGTTCGCCGTCAAGAACCCCGACGTCTCCGCGGCCATGTGCGCCGACAAGGTCGCCGCCGTCCAGCAGCCGCGGGCCGAGGTGCTGTGCGCGGCGGACAACTCCTGCCTGATGCACATCGGCGGCGCGCTGAGCCGCCAGCGCGCCGGGGTGGCCGTCATGCACCTGGCCGAGATCCTGGCCAGCACCGAGGATCAGCCCGCGGTGCCCCGCGGCCACGAAACGGCGGTCAGCCCATGAGCATGCCCACCTACCTCGGCATGCCGCCCTTCCCCGAGGCCGCGGCGCCGCGCTCGCCGACTCCCAGCTCCGCCACAACCTCGCCCACGCGACCGGGGTCATCCGCGCCAAGCGGGCCGGGGTGGTCGCCGAGCTCAGCGACTGGGAGCAGCTCAGGTCGGCGGCCAAGGCGATCAAGGACCATACGCTCGCCCACCTGGACCACTACCTGCTGCGGCTGGAGGAAAGCGTCACCCGGGCCGGCGGCCACGTGCACTGGGCCGAAGACGCCGCCGAAGCCAACGCCATCGTCGCCGCGCTGGTCCAGCGGCCGGCACCGACCGAGGTGGTCAAGGTGAAGTCGATCGCCACCGAGGAGACCGGCCTGAACGAGGCGCTGGCGGCCGACGGCATCACCGCCCTCGAGACGGACCTCGCCGAGCTGATCGTCCAGCTGGGCCACGACCGGCCCAGTCCACATCCTCGTGCCGGCCATCCACCGCAATCGCAGCGAGATCAGGGAGATCTTCCTCCGCGAGATGCCGGACGCGCCCCGCGCGCTCACCGACGACCCGGCGGAGCTGGCCGCCGCGGCCCGGGAGCACCTGCGGCGCGCCTTCCTGTCGGCAAAGGTCGGGGTCTCGGGCGCGAACTTCGCGATCGCCGAGACCGGGTCGCTGGTGGTGGTCGAGTCCGAGGGCAACGGCCGGATGTGCGTGACGATGCCCGAGACGCTGATCTCGGTCGTCGGGATCGAGAAGGTGCTGCCGTCGTGGCGGGACCTGGAGGTCTTCCTCGCGCTGCTGCCGCGCTCGTCGACCGCGGAGCGGATGAACCCGTACACCTCGATCTGGTCCGGGGTGACGCCGGGTGACGGGCCGCGCGAGTTTCACCTGGTGCTGCTGGACAACGGCCGCACCGCGACGCTCGCCGACCGCATCGGCCGCCAGGCGCTGCGCTGTATCCGCTGCTCGGCGTGCCTGAACGTGTGCCCGGTCTACGAGCGGGTCGGCGGCCACGCCTACGGCTCGCCGTATCCCGGGCCGATCGGCGCGATCCTGTCCCCGCAGCTGCGCGGCATGTCCTCGCCGGTGGACCGGTCGCTGCCGTACGCGTCGAGCCTGTGCGGCGCGTGCTACGACGTCTGCCCGGTTGCGATCAACATCCCGGAAGCCCTGGTCTACCTGCGGTCCAAGGTGGTGGACGCCAAGCGGGACAGGAAATTCAATGCCGAACGGACCGTGTTCGGGGTCACCGCGTGGGGACTGCGCTCACCCCGGCGGCTCAAGGCCGCCCAGCGCGCCGCCTCAGCCAGCCGGAAGCTGGTCGGGCGCTCGGGTACCATCCGGCGGCTGCCGCCCCCGCTCAGCGGCTGGACCGACACCCGCGACGCGCCCGCGCCCCCGCCGGAGTCGTTCCGCGCCTGGTGGGCCCGCACCCGGGGACCAGGAGGGGGCGGCCGGTCATGACGAGCCGGCGGGCGGTCCCGGTCCTCGGCCGGATCCGCGCCGCCACCGGGGGCGATCCCGGGTCCGGCGGCCGCCGGCCGCGCCGTCCTGCCGGGACGGGCCCGGGCGTACGGGTCGACGTCGACGCCGCGTACGCGGCGCTGCCCCGGCCGTACCTGCGCGCGCACCATGACCCGGCCGGGCACGACATCGTGGCCCTGTTCGCCGAACGTGCCGCCGACTACCGCGCCGTCGTCGAGCGCGTCGCCCCGGCGGTGTCCCCGGCGGCCGTGGCCCGCGTCCTCACCCAGCGCGCCGGTGACGTCCACCGTGATCGGGCAGAGTTTTCCGCACATGCTGCGGAAAACTCCGCCCGAATCGCCCGGCGGGGACGGGGCCGGGGGCGGCGGGGTTTGTGGTGCCGGACGG
>CAWEFP010000018.1:0-19843 GCA_963808295.1 uncultured Actinomycetes bacterium
GCCTGGCAGAATGGGTTTATGGGGTCGTAAGTACCTCCCGGTGAACCGGGACCAGCCGGCGTCCGGCCCCTGGATATGCGCTCATGGGTACCGGAGGACCAGTTTGTCTGGTTCTTGGTTGACGTGGCGAATCAGCTGGAGATCCCTGGGTGCTGGAGTCCGGGACGAGCCCGGGCAAGGGCCTGCCGGGCCATGACCGGCGGAGGGCCTGGGGTGACGCTGCCGATGTACGCGATGTCGTGCGGGGAGCGGTCATCGCGTCAAATCGAGGCCCGGAGTCCCGGACTGATGCGTGCTTCCGGATCGCGGCGGCTGGTCTTGTTCCCCGATCATGCGACGCTGTGCCGGTTCTTGTGGCGTGCCGGGGGTGAGGACGGGCCGCTGGAGGAGCTGTTCACAAAGATGCTGTACGTGTGCGCGGTCGCGGGGCTGGGCCGGCTGCGGGTGATCTCGGGGACGCCGGCTGGTAGATCTGGGCGGAACGTGGTCCAAGGAGGCCAACCGGACCCTGGGAGGGGCTGCGGAAGCTGTCCCGCAAGGTGATGGAGGAGGCCGCGGCCGCGGACGGCGACTGCGAGTGCTGCAGCCACGGGCACGGCGAGGCGGCCTGCGGCTGCGGGTGCTGCGACCAGGGAATGCTGCCCGGGCTGGGGCTGTGCGGGCCGGCTGTCGGTGTCTGCCTGCCTGGGCCGGGCGGGGCGTCCCGCAGGGACCGGATCGCGGCCGCCGCGCCTGGCGGACCTGGAGGCCGCGCAGCAGGCGGAGGAGGCGGCGCGGCGGGCCGCGGCCGAAGACTACCTGGCGAAGGTCCGGGCCGGGAAGGCGCCGCGGGGCCCGGAGCCGCCGCGAGGAGGCGGCAGTCGCGGCGGCGCAGATCGCGCTGGAGCGGGCGGTCGCCGCGCAGCAGGCCAAGCGCGACGCCTATGACCAGCGGGCCGCTGGCCTGCGAGCGCGTGCGCGGCACCCGGCCCGTCCCGCCGGAGCAGGCCGCGGTGGTGCGGCGTGCCCGGGAGCGGCTGGCCGCCGTCCGCATGGTAAAAGAGGCCCCGGCCGGGGCAGCGGCCGGGGCGGGCCAGGACCCGCCGGGCGGGGCGGGGAGGGGAAGCGGAACAAAAAGCCACCCAAGCCGGTGCGCAACATCACCGACCCGTACTTCCCCGCCACGCACTGCACCCGCAACGGCACCGTGCAGGCCTATATATAGCAGCTCCCCCCCAAGATGACGGGCTGATCCTGGCCGCCCGCGCCACCCGGGACGCCAACGACGCCGCCCAGGTCGAGCCCACGCTGGCTGACATCACCGCCGCGCAGGAGACCATCGCCGCCGGGCACCGGGCAGGCGGGCACCCCCTCGGCCTGGTCCCGCATCGGCACCGTCGCCTACGACGCCGGGTACTTCAGCAAGGACAAAACTGCCAAGTGCTGGGCCTCGCCCGGCTGATCAGCGCCGGATCATGGGAATCAGCCGAAAGCAGCGGGCCGGCACACCCCCGCCTGCCTGCACGACGACCCCCGCGACCAGATGGCCCATAACCTGTCCACCCGGCAGGGCCGCGACATGGACCGGCGCCGCGCGCCGCTGTCCGAGGGCGGGTTCAGCTTCCTGAAAGACAAGATCGGGCTCCGCCGGTTCTCCATGCGCGGCCTGCCCCTGGCCCAGGCCGAGCTCACCCTCGCCGCGACCGTCAGCAACCTCATGCTGCTCCACCGACGGCTCCCCAGCCTCCCCCGGCCGACATAACAGCCGGAACCCATCCACAGCCCGCGGAGCCACCCGGCCAGCCCGGCATGCCCGGACAACGACCTCCGCCGCCGCCTGCGGTCCCCGCTGCCCCTGCTGCACCCGGAACCAGCCCTCCGCCGTCCAGCTCCACGGCCGGCACTCAAAGCGACCGCTCACCGGCCCGCACCACCGCGGGAAGTTCCGCGACACGCCCTAGGGAGCGCGGAACCCCGCCACGGGATGCTGCTGGTGGCGGGGGCGCCGGTTGGGCCGGGGCCGGTGGTGGTGCTGTTCAAGAATTGCAGGGTGAAGAAGTTGGGTCGTCATGATCAACGATGTAACCAGAGCCCTGCTGCTCCTGTAGATAACTGGTGTTCAGCCCGTTGGTCCGAACGGTCGGCGGGCCGCATGCCACGTTGGGGAAACCGGCGGGGAACCATGCATCCGCAGGAGTTCGATTTGCTTGGGTGGTGGGTGCGGCGGCCGGTGCCATATCGGCCTTGTACAAGGCGTCCGAGAGAGTGCCCATCCCGCTCTAGGGCCGCCAGTATCAGCGTAAGTGTTCGTTACCAGCGCTGTCCCTCACCGTCATCGCGGTGAAATAAGGGCTACTGCCAGCCCAGCTGTGCGCAAGGTGACGTTGTGAACGTCCCCGATTCAATTGCCCTATCTGCTCCAACGGGTGGCAGTCCTCCGCCGATTTCACCGCGATGACGGTGAGGGACAGCGCGGTAACACGAACACTTACGCTGAGACTGGCGGCCCTAGCAGCGGGATGGGCACTCTCTCGGACGCCTTGTACAAGGCCGATATGGCACCGGCCGCCGCACCCACCACCCAAGCAAATGGATTGCCTGCGGACGCATGGACCCCGCCGGTTTCCCCAACGTGGCATGCGGCCCGCCGACCGCTGGGACCAACGGGCTGAACACCGGTATCTACAGGAGCAGCAGGGCTCTGGTTACATCGTTGATCATGACGACCAACTTCTTCACCCTGCAATCTTGAACAGCACCACCACCGGCCCCCGGCCCAACCGGCGCCCCCGCCACCAGCAGCAACACCGTCGCAGGATTTGCGCGCTCCCTAGGGCGTGTCGCGGAACTTCCGCGGTGGTGCGGGCCGGTGAGCGGTCGCTCGGGTGCCGGCCGTGGTCCGGACGGCGGAGGGCTGGTTCAGGGTGCAGCAGGCGCCGCGGGGATCGCAGGCGGCGGCGGAGGTCGTTGTCCGGGCATGCCGGGCTGGCCGGGTGGCTCCGCGGGCTGTGGATGGGTTCCGGCTGTTATGTCGGCCGGGGGAGGCTGGGGAGCCGCGGTGGAGCAGCATGACGACCCTGACGGTCGCGGCGAGGGTGAGCTCGGCCTGGGCAAGGGGCAGGCCGCGCATGGAGAACCGGCGGAGCCCGATCTTGTCTTTCAGGAAGCTGAACCCGCCCTCGGACAGCGGCGCGCGGCGCCGGTAGATGTCGCGGCCCTGCCGGGTGGACAGGCCATCGGCCATCTGGTCGCGGGGGTCCTGGTGCCGGCAGGCCGGGGTGTGCGGCCCGCTGCTTTCGGCTGATTCCCATGATCCGGCGTTGATCAGCCGGTCCGGGCCGGGCGCTTGGCAGTTGTCCTTGCTGAAGTACCCGGCGTCGTAGGCGACGGTGCCGATGCGGGACCAGGCCGGGGGGGCCCGCCTGCAGGGTGCCGGCGGCGATGGTCTCCTGCGCGGCGGTGATGTCAGCCAGCGTGGCCTCGACCTGGGCGGCGTCGTTGGCGTCCCGGGTGGCGCGGGCGGCCAGGATCAGCCCGTCATCGCAGCGGGGGAGCTGGCAGCTATAGGCCTGCACGGTGCCGTGCGGGTGCAGTGCATCGCGCGGGAGTCCGGTCGGTGATGTTGCGCACCGGCTTGGGTGGCTTTTTGTTCCGCTTCCCCCTCCCCGCGCCGCCCGGCGGGTCCTGGCCCGCCCCGGCGCTGCCCCGGCCGGGGCCTTTCCGGCCTTGCGGACGGCGGCCAGCCGCCCGGGCACGCCGCACCACCGCGGCCTGCTCCGGCGGACGGGCCGGGTGCCGCGCACGCGCTGGCCGGCCGCGGCCCGCTGGTCATAGGCGTCGCGCTTGGCCTGCTGCGCGGCGACCGCCCGCTCCAGCGCGATCTGCGCCGCCGCGACTGCCGCCTCCTGCGGCATCCGGCCCCGCGGCGCCTGCCCGGCCCGGACCTTCGCCGGTAGCTTCGGGCGGCCCGCCGCGCCGCCGCCTCCGCCTGCTGCGCGGCCTCCAGGTCCGCCAGCGCGGCCGCGATCCGGTCCCTGCGGGACGCCCCGCCCCACCCGGCCGGCAGCACGACCGGCCCGCACAGCCCCAGCCCGGGCAGCATCCCCTGGTCGCAGCACCCGCAGCCGCCGGCCGGCCTCGCCGTGCCCGTGGCTGCAGCACTCGCAGTCGCCGTCCGCGGCCGCGGCCTCCTCCATCACCTTGCGGGACAGCTTCCGCAGCCCCTCCAGGGTCCGGTTGGCCTCCTTCGACCGTCCGCCCAGATCTTGGAGCCATCTACCGAGATCACCCGCAGCCGGCCCAGCCCCGCGACCGCGCACACGTACAGCATCTTTGTGAACAGCTCCTCCAGCGGCCCGTCCTCACCCCCGGCACGCCGCCGGAACCGGCACAGCGTCGCATGATCGGGGAACAGACCCGCCGCCGCGATCCGGAAGCACGCATCAGTCCGGGTCCGGGCCTCGATCTGACGCGATGACCGCTCCCCGCACGACATCGCGTACATCAGCAGCGTCACCAGCATCCGCGGGTCATAGCCCGGCCGGCCCTTGCCCGGGCTCGTCCCGGACTCCAGCGCCGAGATATCCAGCTGATTCACCACGTCAACCAAGAACCAGACAAAATGGTCCTCCGGTACCCATGAGCGCATATCCAGGGGCAAAAACATCGGCTGGTCCCGGTTCACCGGGAGGTACTTACGACCCATAAACCCATTCTGCCAGGCAAAACACCCAGCAGGGTTTTGCGACACGCCCCCTATCCGCGGAAAACTCCGCCCGATGATGGACGGCCGGAGGCGGCGCGGGCTCGGGACGCGGCGCGGGCTCGGGACGCGGCGGGAGCTAGAGCTGGAGGGCGGCGCGGAGGGTGCCGTCGGGGGCGGCGTGAACACGGTGGCGCCGGGGCCGATGTCCCGGACGGCCGCGAGGTCACCGGGGTCGGGCTCGTCCGCGTCGCTGACCAGGGCCGCCGCCTCCAGCGTGGCCGCCCCGCTGGACACGGCCATGGCGACGGCCAGGCGCAGTGCGGACAGGTGCAGGGACGGGAGCGCCACGGCGGCCGCCGCGTACGTCCGGCCGGTTCGTCCCGGACGGCCGCCCCTTCGGCCGCCGCCACCCGGGCCCGGGTCGACCGGGCCAGGGTGATGATCTTCTGGTCCTCGGGACCAAGCTGCGCGTCGCCCACCCGGATGAGTGTAAGGGCCCCGGCCGCCCGGAGCCCCCGCGTGGGGGCCTTGGGCAGGAGAGCGCGGGGGGTGGGGAGGGCTCAGGGGGAGGTTCGTTCGGCTTGATCGGACTGTTCGGCCTCCTGGGAAGCCGCTCGACCAGGACGCTGCCGATCCGGTTCCGGCGGCCCGACAGGTTCTCGGCCGTCAGCCGCAAACCGCCCACCGTCTCCTCCGAGCCCGCGATCGGCAGCCGTCCCAGGGCGTGGGTGAGCAGCCCCCCGACGGTCTCGACGTCCTCGGCCTCGATGGTCACGCCGAATATCTCCGCCAGCTCGGTCACCGGCAGGCGGGCGGTGACCCGGGCCACGTCCGGACAGCCAATCGACCGGCGGCTGCTCCTCGTCGTACTCGTCGGTGATCTCCCCGACGATCTCCTCCAGGATGTCCTCGATGGTCGCCAGGCCCGCGGTGCCGCCGTACTCGTCGATCACGATCGCGACGTGGATCTGCAGCGCCTGCATCTGGCGGAGCAGTTCGTCGATGGGCTTGCTGTCCGGGACGTAGGTGGCCGGGCGCATCACCCGGTCGACCATGTCGGTGGATTCGGAGCCGGGATGCTCGTGACTCCAGGCCACGATGTCCTTGAGGTAGGCGATGCCGACCACGTCGTCCTGGTTCACCCGCCACCGGGATGCGCGAGAACCCGCTGCGCAGGTGCAGCGACAGGGCCTGGCCCAGCGTCTTGTCCCGCTCGATGAAGACCATCTCCGTGCGGGGCACCATCACCTCACGGACGATCGTGTCCCCCAGCTCGAAGACCGACCGGACCATCTCGCGCTCGCCCGGCTCGATGACGCTGCGCTGCTCGAGGTAGTCGACCAGGCCGCGCAGCTCGGACTTGCCCGCCAGCGGCCCCACCGTGGTGCCCTTGCCGCGGGTGAGCACGCTGCCCGCGGCGACCAGGATCTCGGGATGGGGCCCAGGATCACGCCGACCGGGTAGAGCACGGTGGCCGCGCCGAGGGCGACACGCTCCGCGCCGCGGCGCCCGAGCGGGACGGGGCTGATGCCCACCACGAGGTAGCCGACGAAGACCATGACGGCCAGCGCGAGCAGGAAGCCCTTCCAGTCGGCCCCGAACCAGTGCACGAACGCGGCCACCACCAGCACGGTCGCCGAGGTCTCACAGATGACACGGAGCAGCAGCAGGATGTTGAGGTAGCGCGGCAGATCCGACAAGACGGCGCGCAGCCGGCGCGAGGCCGGGCTGGCCGATCCGGCCAGCTGCTCCGCGCCGACGGCCGACAGCCGGGCCAGGGTCGCTTCCGCGCTCGCCCACCAGCCAGCCATCAGGACGAGCACGATCGCGGCAGCTATCAGCCAGCCCTGGGGGGACATAACCCCGAACCTTCCTGCCTTCCGGGACTCCCCGCAGCGGCGTCTGCGGCTGCGGCGTCCGCGCCGGCGGCCGCCCGCTCGGCGCGCCACGAGCTCAGCAGCCGGTCCTGCAGGCCGAACATCTCCGTGCGCTCGTCGGGCTCTGCGTGATCGTAGCCGAGCAGGTGCAAGATGCCGTGCACGGCGAGCAGTTCCAGCTCGTCCTGGGTGCGGTGGCCCGCGTCGCGGGCCTGGACGGCCGCGACCTGGGGGCACAGCACCACGTCTCCCAGCAGGCCGGGATCGGGGCCCGGGTCCTCCGCGCCCGCGCGGCCGACGTTGACGCCGCCCAGGTGCGGCGGCCTCAGCTCGTCCATCGGGAAGGCGAGGACGTCGGTCGGCCCCGGCTCCCCCATCCAGCGCTCGTGCAGCTCCGCCATGGCCTTCTCGTCCACCAGCAGCACGGAAAGCTCCGCGAGCGGATGGATGCGTATCTCGTCCAGGACATAGCGGGCGATCGCGGCCAGGGCGACCTTGTTGACCTTCATGCCGGACTCGTTGGCGATGTCAATGCTCACCCGGTTCGCGCCGTCAGTGACCGCGCTTCCCCCCTCCGCGTGCCGCACCGCGCTGGCCCCCGGCCCGCCGCGCGCCGGGTGCCCCGGGGCCGCCGGGCCCGGACAGCTCCTCGGCGTCACGCTGCCGGGCGTCGTACCGTTCGTAGGCGTCGACGATGTTGCCGACGAGCCGGTGCCGGACGACATCGTGGCTGTTCAGCCGGGAGAAGTGAATATCGGGTATGCCGTCGAGGATGTCCTGGACCACGCGCAGGCCGCTGACCTGCCCGCTCGGCAGGTCCACCTGCGTCACGTCGCCCGTCACCACGACCCGCGAGCCGAACCCGAGCCGGGTCAGGAACATCTTCATCTGCTCCGCCGAGGTGTTCTGCGCCTCGTCGAGGATGATGAACGAGTCGTTCAGCGTGCGGCCCCGCATGTACGCGAGCGGCGCGACCTCGATGGTGCCGGCCGCGGTGAGCCGCGGGATCGAGTCCGGGTCGAGCATGTCGTGCAGCGCGTCGTAGAGCGGGCGCAGGTACGGGTCGATCTTCTCGTACAACGTCCCGGGCAGGAAGCCGAGCCGCTCCCCCGCCTCCACCGCGGGCCGGGTCAGGATGATCCGGTTGACCTCCTTGGCCTGCAGTGCCTTCACGGCCTTGGCCATCGCGAGGTAGGTCTTGCCGGTACCCGCCGGGCCGATCGCGAACACGATCGTGTGCTTGTCGATCGCGTCCACGTAACGCTTCTGGTTGAGGGTCTTCGGCCGGATGGTGCGGCCGCGGGCGGAGAGGATGTCCAGCGTCAGCACCTCCGCAGGGCGGACGCCCCGCTCGCGGCGCAGCATGGTGGCGGCCCGCTCCACGGCGTCCGCCGACAGCTCGGCGCCGTTCGCCAGCAGCTCGATGAGCTCCCCGAACAGCCCGGACACCAGGGCGGTCTCTTCCGGCCGCCCGGTTACGGTGATCTCGTTACCGCGGACGTGGATGTCGGCCGCGAACTCCCGCTCGATGACCCGCAGGAGCTCGTCGCGCGAGCCGAGCAGGCTGACCATCGAGTGGTCGGCCGGGATGACGATCCTGACCTGGGACCGCCCGTTCCCCGACGCCCCATCACCGCGAAGATCATTTGAGATATCTGTCAATTGGCCGCTCTCGAAGATCCGGCGGATCACCCGCCGGACTGTTCTACCAGGCTCCGCCCATCGTATCCGCCTGGCCTGAGACGCATGTCACGCTTACCCGGGCGGCCACTCCAGCGGCCTGCCGCCGATGACGTGCGCGTGCGCGTGCGGAACGTCCTGCCCGGCGTCCGGCCCGCTGTTGAAGACGACGCGGTAGCCCGAGCCGATGCCCGCGGCGACCGCGACCCGGTGCGCCAGGCTGGCCGTTTCGTCGAGTAGGCCGCCGCCGCCTCGGCGACCGCCGCGGCGTTGGTGTAATGTTCTTTCGGTATTACCAATAGGTTTCTAGACCAATACATGGGCGGGGGCCTGCGGATTGATATCGCGAAACGCGATAGTCCGTGATGTTCTCCCGCACGGTTTTAGCCGGAATCCGGCCGGAAGCGATCCCGCAGAATAGGCAATCAGACACATAATGATCTTACGACGTGGTGCACGATTGAGGCCGGGGCGTCCTGGCCTGGAGTGTCCGGCTGGTGATCTTTACCGGTTCGCGCAGCGGTCAGAGACCAGTCCGCCGATGGCCAGTGCGGTCTGCCCGAAGTATTCGCGGCGTCCGGTGTAGCGCTGCAGGGTCCTCCATTGCTTGGGTTCGGCGATGGAGTGCTCGACGCAGATCCGCCGGGAGGACTGCTGTTTGCGGGCCGCTTCCCGCTCGGTGACCTGGCCGGGTGTGGCGTCCTTGCCCGGTTTCCGGGGCGGGGCGGTGACCTGGCCGGGGAAGTCGCGGGCCAGGCCCTGGTACCCGGAATCAACCTCAGCGGTGACCTGGGGGTAGTGGCGGAGCAGGTCCTCGATGCCCTCGGTGCGCAGCGCGGTGACGTCATGCATGCGGCCCGGGCGGATCGCGCCAAGCCACAGCAGCCGTCCCCGGCCATCGCTGATGGCGGTGGGCTTGATCGTGTTCTGCTTCTTCTTGCCGGACACGAACGCGCGGCGGCCGGGGCGGCCTGCCCGGGGCCGGCGGACCTGCACCTCGGTGCCGTCGATGCGCAGGTGCACGCCCCGGGACGCGGCATAGGCGAACACGTCGGCCAGCGTGCGCAGCCGCAGCCCGGGCTCGCCGGGCACGGCGAAGCCGCGGGCCGCCAGCAGCGGCCGGACCTCGTGCACGGCCCGGGTGATCGTGGAGCGGTCCACCCCGTACAACAGCGCGAGGGCGGCGTGCGGGAGCTGGAACCGCAGCACCACCAGGGTGGCGATGACCCGGTCGGTGAACGGCAGCTCACGGTTCGGGCCCGCGCCCTCAGCGCGCAGCCGGTCCCGGCCACCGCGCCGCTCCCGCAGCCGCGATTCCTGCTGGCCAGCCCACGGGCCGGCCAACTCGGCGATCAGCTTGCCCAGGCGGCGACGTGGCAGGCCGGTGCAGATACGATGCGACAAGGCCGCGCGGGCCCATCTAGACGACACATCTTGATCGTTCCGCGCGGCCGTTCACGTTCCCGGGAACGACACGCCAAAATCACCCGCTACGCCCGGGATCTCCTATCGCGCACCAAGTCGTAAGCGGCCCACCTCCTGGCGCCTGCCCGCCCGGCGCCCGGCACCTGCCCGCCCGGCGCCGCACTCCGTCCGGCCGCCATCCGCGCAGGTCGCCGCGTCGGCAGCCCGGCCCGCACTGCACACCCTCGTCACTATGTCCAGTTTGGGACTAAAGTCCTGACTCCGGTATCCAAAGGTGGTCGATCTGTTCTCACCGTGTCTTATCCCGTGCCGCGCGGATAGGCTGGCCCACACAATCCGGGGCGTTTTCGTGCGAGAGTCCCAATAATGCCAGCATCTGTGGCATGTTGACCTGGCATGGTACACCTGCGGATTCTGGTCGTCTGAGCGTCGGGGAGGCGCTGGGGGGCGGCCGTAGATCGCCAACTCGGGTGGGGTGGGCAAGTTGGGCAGTCACTGCTGTCTACGGATCGGGATGGGCGGGGCATCGGCGGTGAAGATTACCTATGGCCGCGGGTGAACCGGCCGAGGGACATGTGCGTCCTACATCTGTGACCGAGACCCTCATGGCCGGCGCTGGTATTGGGACGGCACCTGCGAAGCTGGAGATGACCGCCGAGGAGGCAGTTACCCAGCTTTACATGAGCCACTACCGTCCGCTCGTGCGGCTCGCGGTCCTGCTGGTGCGGGACGAGCCGACGGCGGAGGAAGTGGTTCAGGAGTGCTTCATCGCCATGCACGACGGCTGGCACCGGCTGAGGGACGAGGACAAGGCTCTTTCGTATCTGAAGCAGGCGGTCGTGAACCGGTCCAAGTCGGTACTGCGGCACCGCAGTGTGGTGGACCGGAACGCGCCCAAGCCCGCACCGGACATGCCCAGCGCCGAGCAGGGTGCCATTTCCCGGCTGGAGCGCAGCGCGGTCATCACCGCGCTGCGGGGGCTGCCGGACCGGCAGCGACAGGCGCTCGTCCTGCGGTACTACGCTGACATGTCGGAAGCGCAGATCGCTGAGATGATGGGGATCAGCAAGGGTGCGGTCAAGAGCCACACTGCGAGGGGGATGGCATCGCTCCGTGCGGTTCTGGAGCAGACGGCATGACCGGAGAACCAGCGACATGACCGCGTCTGACGACGACCTCAGAAGGCTGCTAGCTCGGGAACTTCAAGCCGAGGCAGCCAGGTTCACGCCTGCCGAGGATGGCCTGCGCCGGATTCGCGGGCGGCTGAGGTCCCGGCCGTCATTCCCGCTGTGGGGCGGTCTCCGCGTGGACGCGGAGACGGTACGGCTACCGGGTCCGGTACGTGGCCGCGGAGGCCCTCGCGTGGCTTTTTAGCCGGCCCGGCGGGTCTGGCAGGTGCCGTCCGGGCGATTCATAACCACACCTGCCACCCGGCAACGGCCGCCCCGGCCACCCGGGCTGCCCTCGCGGCCGATGGCGTTCCCGCCGGGGCGCGGCGCCTCGGGGCTGGGGCTCCGGGCCCGGGCCGCTTACCAGCGGTTCGGCACGGCCTGGCTGCGGCTCGTGGTGGCCGTGGCCGCCGTCTTCCTGTTCGCTGGGACCGCCCTGGCGGTGCCCGGCGTCCGGCACGCGATCGTGAACATCGCCTCGTCCTCGCCCGGCGGCACCGGGTCGGGCGGCGGGACAGGCGGGACGGCGGGACGGCGGCGCGCGACAGCAACGGCAGCGGCCAGCGGATCCCCGGACGGCCAGGGCACCGCCCCCGGCTCGGACGGCAGCGGGAACGTCGCGGCGACCAGCCCGTCGCCGGCGCCAGCCCGTCGCCGAGGCCAGCCCGTCGCCGCCAGCCCGGCGCCGACGTGCTCGCCGGCCGCCAAGACCCCGACCAAGCCGTCCACGACCCCGAGCCGGTCAGGCGGCACGCAGTCGGCTCCGGCGGTTATGCCGACGACGCCATCGTCGCCGACGCCAACGCCGACCCCGACGTTCAGCAGCACGCCGACCACAGCGCCGACGGCACCGGCACCCGCCCGGCGGCACCACCCGACGCCCACCGACAGCTTCGAGGTCTGATTCGGGCGGCCCGGCGACGGAAAGCGCCTACGCCGTCAGTGTCCAAGATCTGCGCGACCCGGGCCCGACCCCGCCCTCGACCTCGTCGGGCGACCGGCCGGCGCTCGGCCTCGGCGTCCAAGCTGCCGTCCGCGGCACCTTCCAGCGATCGCAGGCCCGCAGAACGGGCCCGCCGAGCTGCCGAGCCCGACCAAGAGCCCGACCCCCACGAACTCAACCCTCACGAGCCCAACGCCCCGAAGAACTCAACCCCCACAGAACTCAACCCGCACGAGCCCAACCCCCACGGCGGTCAGCACCGGCGCGCCGGCCCCGGCCAGCAGCACTCCATCCCCGGCAACCCCCGACGGTCTCCGGTGGGGCTGACCCCAATCAGTCCGTGCCGCCGACGGCGGGCGATCCCGGGGTGTCCTGCCACCGCCGGCACCATTACCGGCACCTGCGCACTGCTGACCGGCCGTTACCAGCGGCCGGTAGCGGTCATGAGGACGGCGGCGGCCACTGCTCCGGCCGTAGAGGTGCGCAGCACGGAGTCCCCGAGCCGGGCCGGGACCGCACCAGCCGCAGTGAACACCGCCATCTCCGCGGGGCTGATGCCCCCCTCCGGCCCGACGACCAGGACGATGTCCCCGCTCGCCGGGACCGCCAGCCGGCGCGCGGCCGCCGCGGCCCCGGGCTCGAGCACGATCGCGCAGGCCGCGTCCGCGAGCCTGGCCGCAACGTCAGCCGAGGAAGCCGCGCCGGTCACCTCGGGTACCCGGGCCCGCCTGGCCTGCTTGGAGGCCGCACGCGCGGCCGAACGCCACCGCCCGAGCGATTTGGCCGCGCGGTCGGCCGGCCAGCGGGCCACGCAGCGTTCCGCGTTCCACGGCACGATGACGTCGACGCCGACCTCGGTCATCGTTTCCACGGCCAGCTCGGCGCGCTCGCCCTTCGGAATGGCCTGCACGACGGCGATCCGCGGGTCCGGGGCGGGCACCTCACGCCGCGCCTGGACCCGCAGCTCAACCTGGCTGCCGCCCGCCGCCGTGACGATGCACTCGGCGAGCAGGCCCTTCCCGTCGGTCACGTCAGCGCGCTCCCCGGGCGGATCCGGCGGACCGTGGCGGCGTGCCGGCCCTCCGGGCCGGCCAGCACGATCACGTCCCCGCCAGGTCCGCGCCGTCGGCCAGGAATACCGGCGCGGTCACCTGGGCTGGCACCGGCGGCACCGGGCCCCTAGCGGCCGTTGAAGGCGTCGCGCAGGCGGGAGAAGAAGCCGTGCTGCCCCGGGGAGAATTTGCCCGGGGGCGCCTCCTCGCCGCGCATCTTCGCCAGTTCGCGCAGCAGCTTTTCCTGCTCCGGGTCGAGCCGGGCGGGCGTCTCCACCGTCACGTGAATGATCAGGTCACCGCGGCCCGAGCTGTTGAGATGCTGCACCCCGTGGTTGTACAGCGGGATCACCTGACCGGACTGGGTACCGGGACGGATGTCGATGTCCACCGGACCGTCCAGGCTCTCCACCGACAGCGTGGCCCCCAGCGCGGCGGCCACCATCGGGATGGTGACCGTGCAGTGCAGGTCGTCGCCCTGGCGCTCGAAGATGGGGTGCGGGCGCTGCGCGATCTCCAGGAACAGGTCACCAGGCGGCCCGCCGCCGGGGCCGACCTCACCCTCGCCCGCCAGCTGGATGTGCGTCCCGTCCTCCACGCCGGCCGGAATGCGCACCTTGATGGTCCGGCGGGTGCGGACCCGCCCGTCACCGTCACATTCGGGGCAGGGACGGGGCAGCAGCGTGCCAAATCCGCCGCAGCGCGGGCACGGCCGGGACGTCACGACCTGGCCGAGGAACGAGCGCGCGACCTGGCTCACCTCACCGCGGCCGCCGCACACGTCGCAGGTCTCCGGGTGCGTGCCCGGCGCCGTGCCCTCGCCCGAGCAGGTCGGGCAGACCACCGCGGTGTCGACGGTCAGCTCGCGGGTCGCGCCGAACGCGCACTCCGACAGGTCGAGCTCGACCCGGATCGTCGCGTTCCGGCCCCGGCGGGCGCGGCTGCGCGGGCCACGGGCCGCTCCCCCGGTCCCCGCCGCGCCGAAGAACGCGTCCATGATGTCGCTGAACGGGAACCCGGGGCCGAACCCGCCCGCCCCGGCGGGCCCGGCGTCGGCCCGGCCGAACGGATCGCCGCCCATGTCGTACATCTGGCGCTTCTCCGGGTCGGAGAGCACCTCGTAGGCCTGCGTGATCTCCTTGAACCGCTCCTGGGTCTGCGGATCGGGGTTGACGTCGGGGTGCAGTTCCCGGGCCAGCCGCCGGTACGCCCTCTTGATCTCGTCCGGCCCGGCGTCGCGGCGGACCCCGAGGACGGAGTAGTACTCGGTCGCCACTAGCTCTCCATCAGGATTTCGCCGACATACCGTGCCACCGCGCTTACCGCTCCCATCGTCCCGGGGTAGTCCATCCGTGTCGGGCCGAGCACGGCCAGCCTGGCCAGCGTTTCCCCGCCCGAACCGTAGCCACTGGTCACCAGGGACGTGGTCTGCAGCCCCTCGACCGGGTTCTCCGTGCCGATCATCACCGACAGCAGCGACTCGTCGCTCGCCTGGCCGAGCAGCCTCATCAGCACGACCTGTTCCTCCAGCGCCTGCAGGACGTCCCGGAGGCCCTGGGAAAAGTCCGGCGCGGCCAGGTTAGCCGTCCCGCCGAAGACGATCCGCTCCTCGTTCCGCTCCACCAGGTTCGCCATGATGACCGAGAACACCGCCGCCGCGTTCGGCCGGCTGGCGGGCGGAACGCTCTCGGTGAGACCGGCGACGATCCGCACCGCCTCGGTCAGCCTCCGCCCGTCCAGGCTGGCGTTCAGCAGCGCGCGCAGATGGGCGACGTCGTCATCCTCGCAGGGATCCGGCAGGTCCACCGTCCGCTGCTCCACCCGGCCGGTGTCGGTGATCAGCACGACCAGCAGCTTCTCCGAGGCCAGCCGGACCAGCTCGATGTGCCGGACCACCGAGCGGGTCAGCGACGGGTACTGCACCACGGCCACCTGGCGGGTGAGCTGCGCGAGCAGCCGCACCGTCCGCATCACCACGTCATCGAGGCCGTAGGCCTGCGCGAGGTAGGTCTGGATAGCGCGCCGTTCGGCCGCGGACAGCGGCTTCAGGTGGGACAGCCGGTCCACGAACAGGCGGTAGCCCTTGTCCGTTGGCACCCGGCCCGCGCTCGTGTGCGGCTGGGCGATATAGCCCTGCTCCTCGAGCACCGCCATGTCATTACGGATGGTCGCCGGCGACACGTCGAGGTTGTGCCGGTCGACAAGCGATTTGGACCCCACCGGTTCGTGGGTGGACACGTAGTCCTCCACGATGGCGCGGAGGACGGCAAGCTTCCGCTCGTCTAGCACGTGTTCACCTCCCTGGCACTCAAGCTTCCCGAGTGCTAAGTCTATGGCCACGCGGGCGTCTTTGCGCGTGCACTTATCCGGCTGGTAGCCGGTGGCGGCCACGGTCATGCCGAACGGCGCGTGTGGCTGGCGTTCCTGCGGCGTGGCGTTTCCGGTGGCCGGGGGACGATCCGGTACGGTCCGGGCCTAGCGGAGGTACCGGAGGAGGCGTCCCGTGCGAAGCCATGAGTACGGATCCGATGTTCTCGCCGCGGGCGGGCGACGCCGGCGGCGGCCCGTCCCTCAGGTGGAAGCGGCGCGCGGGCTGGTGGTCGAGGACGCCGAGGGCAGGTTCTGCGGCGCGGTCGTGGGCTGCGACAAGGCCGCCGTCACGCTGGAGGACCGGTACGGCAGACGGCGGGTGTTCCCGCTCACGCCCGCGGCCTTCCTGCTCGACGGCCGGCCCGTGACCCTGGTGCGGCCGGCCGCGGCGGCCCCGGCGGTGCCGTCCGCCCCCACCCGGACGGCCTCCGGGTCAGTGGCGGCGCCTTCGTCGCGGGCCCGGCTGGCCCGGGCCAGCCGCATCTATGTCGAGGGGCGGCACGACGCCGAACTGGTGGAAAAGATCTGGGGCGACGACCTGCGTGACGTCGGCGTGGTCGTCGAGTATCTGGAGGGCGTCGATCATCTCCCGCAGATCATGGCCGAGTTCGGCCCGGGGCCGGGGCGGCGTCTGGGCGTACTCGTCGATCATCTCGTGCCGGGATCGAAGGAGAGCCGGATCGCCGCCGGGCTGCGCTCGCCCGGCGTGCTGATCGTCGGCCACCCGTTCATCGACATCTGGCAGGCCGTCAAGCCGTCGGTGATCGGGATCGCCCGCTGGCCGCAGGTCCCGCGCGGGACACCGTGGAAAGAGGGGGTGCTGCGCGCCATCGGCTGGGACGACAACACGGCCGCCGGGTGGCAGCGGATCCTGCGCTCGGTGCGCACCTTCGCCGACCTGGAACCGGAACTGCTCGGGCGGGTGGAGGAACTCATCGACTTCGTGACCGAGCCCGGGACGGGCTGAGCGTGGCCTGGCCGCCCGCCGTCAGCCTGGCGCCCGCCTGCCCGCCGCCCGCCGTGACGGGCAGCGGGTAACGTGACGACAATACGGGACACAACGCGAGGGACGATGACGGATCCAGCTCAGCCTCCGGCGTGGGGGACCGAGGTACCGGCGTGGGAGCCTGAGGCTCCGCCCTGGGCCCCCAATGCGCCGGGCGCGCACGCGACGCCGGATACGCCAGAGGTGCTACGGGGCCCCGGGGGCGTACGGGGCGCCAGGTGCACAGGGGGTGCCGGGGTGGGGTGCCGGGAGGGTACGGGACGCCGGGGGTGCCGGGAGGGTACGGGACGCCGGGGTGCCGGGAGGGTACGGGACGCCGGGGGTGCCGGGAGGGTACGGGACGCCGGGAGGGTACGGGGCCGCGGTGCCTCGCGGCCTGCAGGAACACCACGAGGGCTGGGCGCTGGGCCAGCCGCTCCCGGCCGAGCCCGCGCTCATGCGGGAGGAGATGCCCAGCGGCGTCTCGCCGGTGACCGGTGAGACCGCGAGCGGGGACGAGGCCGGGCTCCGCGGGCCCGGAGGAAGCGGCCGGCCCCAGCCGCGACGATCGGTGGGCCATGGCCTGCTACCTGGGCGCGATCTTCTTCTGGCTGCTCGCCCCCCTGGTCATTTACCGGGCCAAGCGGAACAGCTCGATTTTTGTCCGGTCACACGCGGCCCAGGCCTTCAACCTGACCCTCACGGCGACGCTGTTCGCCGTCTCGGGCGCGATCGTGGGCGGGCTGCTGGCCCTGGACAGCCCGAAGACCGCGATCGTCATCATGGGCCCGGTGCTGCTGGTGTTCTGGATCGTGGTGCTGACCTACCTCATCCGCGCGGCCAGCTCGGCCAGCCGCGACGACTTCTACGAGATCCCCGGCTGGCTCTGCGTGCCCGTGCTGCAGTAGACGCCGTGGCCCGGCGGGCCGCCCATGGGGCCTTTGCTCGCGCGCGGCGGGGCGGGAGTCAGGCGGTCAGGTCGCGGATCACGGCGTCGGCGAGCAGGCGGCCGCGCAGCGTCAGCACCACCCGCCCGGCCGCCAGCGCGGACGGCTCGGCCAGGCCGTCCGCCACCGCCTTTTCCGCCGCCTCCCGGCCGGCCCGTCCAGTTCGCTGACCGGGCATCCGTCGGCCAGCCGCGTCAGCAGCATGACCCGTTCCAGCTGGCGCTCGGCGGCGGTCAGTGTTTCGCGCGCGTGGCCGGGGCTGGTCCCGGCCGCCAGCCGCCCGGCGTAGGCCGACGGGTGCTTCACGTTCCACCACCGGGTGCCCCCGACGTGGCTGTGCGCGCCCGGGCCGGCCCCCCACCAGTCACCGCCCGTCCAGTAGAGCATGTTGTGCGCGCACCGGGCGGCCCCGGAAGCGGCCCAGTTGGACACCTCGTACCAGCCGAGCCCGTGCGCGGTGAGCATCTCCTCGGCGAGCAGGTAGCGGTCGGCCATCGCGTCGTCGTCCGGGGCCGGGAGCTCGCCGCGCCGAATCCGCGCCGCGAGCCGGGTGCCGTCCTCCACCATGAGGGCGTAGGCGGAGATGTGGTCGGGGCCCGCCGCCAGCGCCGTCTCCAGCGACCGGCGCCAGTCCGCGTCGGTCTCCCCCGGCGTGCCGTAGATGAGATCCAGGCTCACGTGCTCGAATCCCGCGGCGCGGGCCCACGCGACGCACTGGGCGGGCCGGCCGGGCTCGTGTACGCGGTCGAGGACGGCCAGCACATGCGGGAGAGCCGATTGCATGCCGAAGGAAAGCCGGCTCACCCCATTCGTGCGCAGGATCGCCAAGGTCCGTTCGGTGACCGTTTCCGGATTGGCCTCCACGGTCACCTCCGCCCCTGGCGCCAGCCCGAACTGGCCGTCGATGACCCGCACGATCTCACCAAGCTGCTCCGGCGGCAGCACGGTGGGCGTGCCGCCGCCGAAAAAGACGCTGCTGACCGGGACATCCGCGGCGCCGAGCACGCGGCGGGCCTGCCGGATCTCGGCGGCCACCTGGGCCGGGTAGGCCGCGCGCGAGGCACCGCCGCCCAGCTCGGCGGCGGTGTAGGTGTTGAAGTCGCAGTAGCCGCACCGGGTAACGCAGAACGGAACGTGCACGTAGAAGCCGAACGGGCGGCGGCCCAGGCCGTCGAGGGAGGGGGCGGGCAGCTTGCCGTCCGCCGGGACGGGATCGCCGTCGGGAAGCGCGCCGGGCACGGTCAGCTGGCCGCGCTGCCCTGGCCGGCACCCGGGCCGCTGCCCTGGCCGGGCACAAGCTGTCCCTGGATGCCGCGGGCGATCGTGTCCCATTTCGCGCTGCGCCCGGGCACGGCCGACAGGCGGCGCATCAGCTCCTGGTCGCCGTAGTAGGCGCGCATCGACTCCGCGACCGTCACCCGGGCGCGCGGGCCGGCCCAGCACGGTCACCGCATCGCCCGGCGTCACGGTGCCCTCCTCGAGCACGCGCAGGTACGCCCCGGGCCGCCCGGCGCGGGCGAACCGCTTCACCCAGCCGGTCTGGCCGGTCCACTGGCGGAACGTCACGCAGGGAATGCGGCAGGACGTGATCTGCACGACGGCGGTGCCGAGCCGCCAGCACTCGCCGATCAGCGCGCCGGTGACGTCCAGGCCGCGGGTCACGATGTTCTCGCCGAACGCGCCGTTCCGCACGTCACGGCCCAGTTCCCGCGCCCACCAGTCGAGGCGGTACTTCCGCGCCGTGTCCGCTTGACCTGCTGACATGTACACAGCGTACCATGTTGGCATGGAGATCAGGTGCATGGGAAGCCGCGAGTTGCGGGACAACCTCGGAAGCCGCATCGACGCCGCCCACTTCCTGCACGAGCCGACCATCATCACCCGCAACGGGGAGCCGAGAGCCGTGCTCATCCCGTACTCCGAATGGCTCGCGTTGCACGAGGTTGAGGTCCGTCCGCCTTCACCGCCGGCGAAGGCCCGCGCACTGGCGGACACTTTGGTAGCGCAGGCTAACCGACCGCCAGAACCAGATCGAACGGATGAGCGCCGGCCGCGCTGAGCCCGCGCGGGGGCGCGGCGCGGCGCGCGGGATCGCGCGCGGGCACTCGCCCGGCCGCTTGTCCGTTACTACCGGCGAGAGTTAGCTAGAATCAGAGGGTCGTACCTGGCGGGAGGATCTGGTGGCAGACCAACCGGCGTATCGCCCCCGGTCACAGTTCTTTGGGCCGCATGGCGTGGGCAACATGCACGCGTCGCTCCGCGCGTCGGACGCCGACCGCGAGCAGCTGGTCGACGTGCTCAAGGGGGCTTTCACCGAGGGCCGGCTGAGCCAGGACGAGTACAACGACCGGATGGAGCGGGCCTACACGGCCAAGACCTACGGTGAGCTCGCGGCGCTGGCCGCCGACCTGCCGTCACAGGTCCCGCCCGCTTACACGGCCTACCGGCCGCCGAAGACCAACTCACTGGCGGTCGCGTCGCTGGTCTTCGGCATCGCCGAGTTCTTCACCGCCGGGATCACGGCGGTCCCCGCGGTGGTCCTGGGCCACAAGGCCCGTCGGCAGATCCGGATGACGGGGGAACAGGGCAGCGGGATGGCGACCGCCGGCCTCATCCTCGGCTGGACCGCGATCGGCCTGTTCGCGCTGCTCGTCGCGGTGGCGGTGCTCGCGGCCGTCGCCCTCAACGCGCGCAGCGGGTCCCCCGCAGCA
>CAWEFP010000019.1:0-17218 GCA_963808295.1 uncultured Actinomycetes bacterium
TCCGGCCCGCCCGATCGGCGGGACGGGCCGCGGGCTCAGCAGAACGGGAGCCGCTCCCCCAGGTACGCCTCGAGCTGGCCGATACTGATCCGCTCCTGGCGCATCGAGTCGCGTTCCCGCACCGTGACGGCCTGGTCGTCGAGCGTGCCGAAGTCCACCGTGACGCAGTACGGGGTGCCGATCTCGTCCTGGCGCCGGTAGCGGCGGCCGATGGCGCTGGCGTCGTCGAAGTCGGTGTTCCACCGCTTGCGCAGCGCCGCGGCCAGGTCACGGGCCTTGGGCGAGAGGTCGGCGTTGCGGGACAGCGGGAGCACCGCCACCTTGACCGGCGCGATCCGGCGGTCGAGCCGCAGCACGGTCCGTTTCTCCAGGTTTCCCTTGGCGTCCGGCGCCTCGTCCTCGCAGTAGCCATCCAGGAGGAACACCAGTGCGGCGCGGTCCACGCCCGCCGCCGGCTCGATCACGTACGGGACGAACCGCTCGCCGGACTCCTGATCCAGGTAGGACATGTCGACCCCGGCCGCGCGGCCGTGCGTGGTCAGGTCGAAGTCCGTGCGGTTGGCGATCCCCTCCAGCTCGCCCCACTCCGAGCCCTGGAAGCCGAACCGGTACTCCACGTCGACGGTGCGCTTGGCGTAGTGCGCCAGCTTGTCCTTGGGGTGCTCGAACAGCCGCAGGTTCGCCGCGGCGATGCCGAGGTCGCGGTACCAGGCGAACCGGGTGTCAATCCAGGTCTGGTGCCATTCCTCGTCGGTGCCGGGCCGGACGAAGAACTCCATCTCCATCTGCTCGAACTCCCGGGTGCGGAAGATGAAGTTACCCGGGGTGATCTCGTTGCGGAACGACTTGCCGATCTGGCCGATGCCGAACGGGAGCTTGCGGCGCGAGCTCTGCAGGACGTTCTTGTAGTTGATGAAGATGCCCTGCGCGGTCTCCGGCCGCAGGTAGGCCAGCCCGGACTCGTCCTCCACCGGGCCGAGATAGGTCCGCAGCAGGCCGCTGAACATGCGCGGCTCGGTGAACGTGCCCTTGTTGCCGCAGTTCGGGCAGGTCAGGTCGGCCAGGCCGGTCTCCGGCGGGTGACCGTGCCTGGCCTCGTACGCCTCGATCAGGTGATCGGCGCGGAGCCGCTTGTGGCAGGACACGCATTCGGTCAGCGGGTCCACGAACTCGGTGACGTGGCCGCTGGCCTCCCAGACCTCGCGGGCCAGGATGACGCTCGAGTCCAGCCCGACGATGTCGTCTCGTTCCTGGACCATCGAACGCCACCACAGGCGCTTGATGTTGTTCTTCAGCTCCACGCCGAGGGGGCCGTAGTCCCAGGACGCCCGCAGTCCGCCGTAGATCTCGCTCGACGGGTACACGAACCCTCGCCGCTTCGACAGGCTGACGACCGTGTCCATACGGTCACTGCGTGCTGCCATCGAGGTCTCCATCCGGCTGGCGGTCGGCGTCGTCGCTGCTGTGCGGGCCGGCCTCCGCATGGGCCTGCAGCCGACCACGACGACAGCGGCGGCAGGTCCCGTCCGCACGGCGCTGGGCAGGCCCCGCTGGCCACGTTACGGACCCCCCCGGGTGCTGGCGCCACGAGGACGCGCCCGTTGACACGCGCGGGCACGGGCAAATGCCGTGCGAGGGAGGCGCGGTGGCCTAAGCCTAGGGCCACCGGCCTCCCCATGCGACTCAAATCCGCCGCGGTATATCCCGGTCAGGGCCCGGACACGGCTCCGCCAACCCGGTCGACGTCAATATTGAGGGTGTAGTGCCCGATTTTCTGCGTTTTGTTGCCGCAGTACTGCTTAACCCGGTCGGCGCCCCAGCGGTTGGCGGGCAGATAAGGCGTGCCCATCAGATTGTTGTTGTTGTCCCACAAGGCGAACCACAGAGCGTCCGGCTCGGCCAGCCCGTGGCCGCTAATGGTCGTGGTCGACACGAGATCGGTCACGCCGGTCGAGGCACTGGAGTAGACGCCGGACACATAGCCGAGGGCATGCAGTTCCCGGGTCCATGCGTCCAGGAAGGCGAGCACCGAGGTGCGGCATCTCGCTCGCGAATTGTTGTACGACTCCATGTCGAAGTAGATCGGTGTTCCCCTCCACAGGCCGAAACTGCGCGCGTCACCGACGGCGGTATCCGCGGCGGACTTTCCCTGCGAAGCCGGCGAATGCGGGTTGATGCGGCTCGGGAAGGAATTACAGGGCGCCTGCAGGCCGACGTACAGCGGCAGCAGGGACCAGCCCATCGAGTGGACCGACTGGACCCAGGACGCGGAGAGGTTCCCGTAGTCACAGGCCATGTTCTCGCCGCCGATGTAGACACCGATAGCGGAGTACTTTTTCTTCCACGCGTTCATCGCGTTGACCGACGGCGCGGTGCAGGTGTCAAAGCCGTTCAGGGGCGAGGAAGGGACGTGCGGCCGCCGGACCGCCGCCAGGGTGCTGGACGGGGACGCCGTCGGTGTCAGTGCCGACGTGGCCGTCGCCGCGGGTGTGGCCGCCGGCGTGGGTGTGGCGGCGGCTTCGGAGTGGCCGTGGGCGAGGGCGCGGCCGTGGGCTCGGGCGACCCGCCTGTCTTGATGGGAAACGTCCGGGCCGGCATGTCCGCGGCGGCCGCGGCCTCGCGGGCCTTCCGGGCGCCGGCCACCGGCGGCCCGGCCGGGAATGAGCCCGCGCCCTCCGCAGGTGAGCCGGGGCCGGCCGGGAATGAGCCCGCGCCCTTCCCAGGCGAACCGGGGCCGGGCGGCTGGCCCGGCAGCTTGCGCATGCTCCGGATGATGGTCTCGACCTGGCCCGAGTCACTGCCGTAGGTGCCGGTCACGGATACGTCCGAATGCGATACCGCGGCCTGGAACTCATGCTGCTGGCTGTACTGGTCCAGCCTGCTCAGCGTGGCCGGGACGGAACCGACGCGGCGGCCGGCGCTGCTGGCCGGAGGTGACACCCCCGGGCCGCCGCCCGCGACCGCCGCCCGCTCGTACTGCGCTCGCGGTACGGGGCCCGACACGCCGGCGGCGGTAATGGTGATTGTCTGGACCCGGCCAATAAGATTCGAAGGACAGTTCTGGTTGGCGCCAGGGTTGCCGAGATAGACCGCATTGATATCGTAACGAACGCACTGACCTGGATCGGTGTCGAGATGGAAGACCTGCCAGCTGGATGGGACCGTGATCGAGTAACCGTCGTACTCGACCGTTTTCAGCTTGCTGGCTGTCACCGTTTCGGCTCCGCTGGATGGCGCGCCCCGCGCTTGATCAGCGGGCATGCCCTCGGCCGCGTCAGCCGGCGCCCCCGCGCCGGACACGTTGCTGCTGGCCTCGTTCCGGCCGGCCGCACTCGCACTGGCCGGGAGCGTGCCTGCCGCCGCGAATACCCCCATCGCGCACCCGAAGCCAATGACGGCCATTGCTGTGCGACGCATCAACACCCCCCATTGATGACTCAACTGGCCGTCGGCGCCCAGCCGGATTCCCCGGCACAGCCAGTACCCCCGTCGTGTAATTACAGGCGGCGCCCGACAACGTTGTGCCCAGCCATTTGCGCAGCTAGTCATGCCGTTTTACCGGCGTCCGGAATTTGAACCAGGGCAACTCCGGCAAGGGCATACACGACGTGGTATCGCGGGCGCGCCTGGCGGCAGGTAGGGCAACCCAAGAGATAATCTGCGGGCGAAAACCGGATAAAGCCCAACTCTTACGCTCGGCTTGCGGACGCGAAATGAAATAAATAAATCTGGCCAAAATTTGCCCTGCCGTCAGACAGCGCACCCGCAAGGGGACGGCCCGGCCAAACGGCATATTCCGTAGTTGACGAGCAAACCGGGCGGGCGCGAGGTACGGCGGCCGGAACGGCTCGGTGCGGCCGGCACGGGCGTGAAGCTCGGCGAGCGGACCGGGGCCGACCAGGCGCGTAGCTCAGCGAGCGCGGCCCGGGCCGGGACGGGCGCGAAGCTCGGGGTGGCCTGAACGGGCGCCGGACTCAGCGGGCCGGGGCGGACGCGCTGGCCGGATCGGCCGGGACCGGCGCTTCCGCCGGGACCGGCGCTCCGCCGGGACCGGGTTGCCCACCTGGTTAGGAATGGCGCTGCCATAGCGGCGGTCCCGGCTGGCGTAGATTTCGCACGCGTGCCACAGGTGCCGGCGGTCAAAATCGGGCCAGAGCGTGTCCAGGAAGACAAGCTCGGCGTAATGGGACTGCCAGATCAGGAAATTCGAGGTCCGGTGCTCACCCGACGACCGCACGAAAAGATCGACGTCGGGCATTTCCGGCTCGTCGAGGTACCGGGCGAGAAGCCGCTCGTCCACCTTGTCCGGCCGGACCTTTCCCGCGGCCACATCGGCGGCGATCGCGGCGGCCGCGTCGGCGATCTCCGCCCGGCCACCGTAGTTCACACAGAACTGAAGCGTGAGAACCGAGTTGCCCGCCGACATCCGCTCGGCTTCCTCCAGCTCGCTGATGACGCTGCGCCACAGCCGCCGGCGGCGCCCGGCCCACCGGATCCGGACGCCCATCTCGTTGAGCAGGTCACGGCGCCGGTGGATCACGTCGCGGTTGAAGCCCATCAGGAAACGGACCTCGTCCGGGGACCGCCGCCAGTTCTCGGTGGAGAAGGCGTAGGCCGACAGGTAAGGAATCCCCAGCTCGATCGCGCCCATGATCACGTCGAGCAGCGAGGACTCGCCTTCCTTGTGGCCCTCGGTCCGCGGCAGCCCGCGCTGCTTGGCCCAGCGGCCGTCCCCGTCCATGACGATGGCCACGTGCCGGGGAACGAGATCACGCGGGATCGCGGGCGGGCGAGCGCCACTCGGATGAGGATCGGGCGGCCGGACGGTCAAACACGCTCCACATGACGCAGCGAACGAATCGAATGCTCCAGGTGCCACTGCAGGTAGGCGGCCACCAGGCCACTGCACTCTACCTGGTGCCGCCGCTCACTGCTGTCCGCGCTGTCCCAGTCGCCCCGGAGCAGCGCGGTCATCAGGGCCACGGTCGCCGGGCCGGGGGCCGCCGCCCCGTGCGGCCGGCAGGACGCGCACACCATGCCGCCCGCGGGGATCGCGAACGCGGGCAGCCGGCCGGACGTCCCGCACCGGGCGCACTCCTCCAGCGCCGGCGCGTACCCGGCTACCGCCAGCGACCGCAGCAGGTAGGCATCGAGCACCAGCCGGGCATCATGACCGGCCTCCCCCAGGGCCCGCAGCCCGCCGATGAGCAGCAGGAACTGGCGCAGCGACGGTTCCTTGTCCTCGGGGGTGAGCCGTTCCGCCGTCTCCAGCATCGCGACGCCCGCCGTGTACCGGGGATAGTCCGCCGTCAGCGGCGCGCCGTACGGCCGGATCACCTCCGCCTGGGTGATCACGTCGAGCGACCGCCCGGGGTACAGCAGCAGGTCGACGTGCGTGAACGGCTCCAGCCGCGCGCCGAACCGGGACTTGGTGCGCCGCACGCCCTTGGCCACCGCGCGGACGCGCCCGGTCTTCCGCGCCAGCAGGGTGATGATCCGGTCCGCCTCGCCGAGCTTCTGCGTGCGCAGCACCACCCCGTCATCCCGGTACAGCTGCATGCGGTTATTGTCCCGCATCGGGCTGACAACCAGGCTCCGCCACCTCGGCGCCGGGCTGGGCCCGGCCTACCGCCGTCCTGGCTGACGGCCATATTCGGGGCCGCCGCCGTGCTGCTCACCGGCGGCCTGCTCGCTGACGTGCGGCGCCGCTGAATGGCCGGCCATCCCCGTTCCCGCCCCGGGTCACCGCGACGCGGCTTTCCGGCGCGGGTACTCGCGCGGCTGCAGCGGGCGATCCTCGGCGCTCTGATGTCCTCGGCCGTCATCGTCCTGGAACGGCGCATCCGCAAGGCACTCGGCAGCAAGCAGCACGAGCGCAGCTGACCGGCGGGCGGCTCCCGGCGCTGGAGCCGGTGTGCGCCTCTGGGCGCTGCCTGGACAGCCGGCGAGCTCCTGAGCGGCGGGCACGGAACACCAAGTCCCGTTCGGCAGGAAAATCATCGGCCCGCGCGGGCGCCGCGGAGACCGTACGGACGGCACGGTCCCCGCGGCTCGCTGCGGCGCGGCCGGTCAGCCGCGCGCGGGGGTCAGCCGCGGCGGGCCCGGTTGACGGCGGACAGGACGGCGCGCATGGAGGCGCCCATGGTGTCGGCGTCGACACCCACGCCCCACAGGGAGCGGCCATCGATCTCGCATTCGACGTACGCGGCGGCCTGGGCGTCCGATCCGGCAGACAGGGCGTGCTCGGTGTAGTCGAGCACGCGGGTCTTGACGCCCACCGCGGCCAGCGCGTCGCAGAACGCCGAGATCGGGCCGTTGCCGGACCCCTCGATCTGCCGGGCCGCACCGTCCGCGCGCACCTCGGCGGTGAGTACGTGCTTGGACTCGACCACCGAGGAGGCACGGTGCCCGAGCAGGGCGACCGGGCCGTCGGAGAGGTATTCGGCCGAGAAGAGCTCCCACATCTCGGCGGGCGTCACCTCACCGCCGCCGGCGTCGGTGCGCGCCTGGATGACCCGGGAGAACTCGATCTGCAGCCGCCGGGGCAGGTCCAGCTGGTGCTCGGTCTTCATCACGTACGCGACGCCGCCCTTGCCGGACTGGGAGTTCACCCGGATCACGGCCTCGTACGTGCGCCCCACGTCCCGCGGGTCGATCGGCAGGTAGGGCACGGCCCACGGGTAGTCCGCGAACGGGACGCCCGCCGCCTCGGCTTCCGCCTCGAGCGCCTCGAAGCCCTTCTTGATCGCGTCCTGGTGGGAGCCCGCGAACGCCGTGTAGACGAGGTCGCCCGCGTACGGGTGCCGCGGGTGCACCGGCAGCTGGTTGCAGTACTCGACCGTGCGCCGGACCTCGTCGATGTCGGAGAAGTCGATCATCGGGTCGATGCCCTGGCTGAACAGGTTCATGCCCATGGTGACCAGGCACACGTTGCCGGTCCGCTCGCCGTTGCCGAACAGGCAGCCCTCGACCCGGTCCGCGCCGGCCATGATCGCGAGCTCCGCGTCGGCGACGGCGGTCCCCCGGTCGTTGTGCGTGTGCACCGAGAGGCACACGTGCTCGCGCCGCGACAGGTGGCGGCTCATCCACTCGATCTGGTCGGCGTAGACGTTCGGGGTGGACCGCTCGACGGTGCACGGCAGGTTGAAGATGACCTCCCGGCCCGGCTCCGGCTGCCATACGCCGGAGACCGCCTCGCACACCTCGGCGGCGAAGTCCAGCTCGGTGTCGACGAAGATTTCCGGGGAGTACTCGTAGCCGAACGCGCAGTCCGGCAGGAGCCGTCTCGGCGTGCCGGAGCACGGAAACGGTTCCGTCGACGGCCAGCGCCTTGCACTGCTCGCGGTCCACGCCGAACACCACCCGGCGGAACAGCGGCGCAGTCGCGTTGTAGAGGTGCACCGTCGCCCGCGGCGCCCCGCGCAGCGATTCCACGGTCCGCTCGATGAGGTCGTCGCGGGCCTGGGTCAGCACCGAGATCTGCACGTCGTCGGGGATACGACCGCCCTCGACCAGCTCACGGACGAAGTCGAAGTCGGTCTGGCTGGCCGACGGGAAGCCGACCTCGATCTCCTTGTAGCCCATCGCGATCAGGAGATCGAACATCTTGCGCTTGCGCGCCGGGCTCATCGGGTCGATCAGCGCCTGGTTGCCGTCGCGCAGGTCGGTGGACAGCCAGCGCGGCGCCCTGGTGACCGCCTTGGTGGGCCAGGTCCGGTCGGGCAGGCTGACGGCCTTGAAGGGCGCGTAACGGTGGCAGGGCATGCCGCTCGGCTGCGGCTGGATGGCGCCGGCCCCGATGGACCGCTGCCGTACGTGCACGGAAGGTTTCGATACCGGCTGCTGGCCGGGCGCAGAACTCTGCTGCGGAATCATGATGGATGCTGCTCCTCGTCGAGGCTGCGGAGGATCCGGCCGGGGCCCGGCCGCGATCTGGCCAGCGGTCACGCGAAGACTCCGCGGCGAGGGAGCAGGCCGTTAACGGCCCCCGCCGCGGCTGCTAAGGAGGAGCAGCTCGCGCAGCATGATTCTTCAACCCTATCAGCCGAACGGAACCCCGGAGGGGTTGTCCCCCACCTTGGGCCCGGACCCGCGAGGCCGGCGGGCGGCCGTGCCGTCGCGGGGTCACTCGTAGAAGCCGAGGCGGCGGAGCTGCTTAGGGCTGCGCTGCCAGTCCTTGGCTACCTTGACGTGCAGGTCGAGGTAGACCCTGGTACCCAGGAGCGCCTCGATCTGCTGGCGGGCGCGGCTGCCGACGTCCTTCAGCCGGGTGCCCTTGGCGCCGATGACGATGGCCTTCTGGCTGGGCCGCTCGACGTACATCTCCGCGTGCACGTCGGTGAGGTCTTCCTGGCCGGGACGGGGCCCCATCTCCTCCACGACCACGGCGATCGAGTGCGGAAGCTCCTCGCGCACCCCCTCCAGGGCCGCCTCCCGGATCAGCTCGGCCACCAGGTCCCGTTCGGGCTCATCGGTCAGCTCGCCCTCGGGGTACAGCGGGGCGCCTTCGGGCAGGTGCGACACCAGCACGTCGGCCAGCACGCCGAGGTTGAACCCGGTGACAGCGGAGACCGGCACCACGTCCGCCCACTCCCCCAGCCCGGCGACGGCCGCGAGCTGCGCGACGACCCGATCCGGGCCAACCTCGTCGGTCTTGGTCACGATCGCGACGATGGGCGTTCCCTTGATCCCGGCCAGCTCACGCGCGAGGTAACGGTCTCCCGGGCCGACCGGCTCGCCGGCCGGGACACAGAAGCCGATCACGTCGACCTCGGTGAGCGTCGAGCGCACCAGGCTGTCCAGCCGCTCGCCCAGCAGCGTGCGCGGCTTGTGCAGGCCGGGCGTGTCTACCACGATCAGCTGGGCATCCGGCCGGTGCACGATCCCCCGGATCACCCGGCGGGTGGTCTGCGGGCGGCTGCTGGTAATCGCCACCTTCGCGCCGACCAGCGCGTTCATCAGGGTCGACTTCCCGACGTTGGGCCGGCCGGCGAAGCACGCGAAGCCCGAGCGGAAGCCCGCGCGCGCCCCGGCGTCCGCAGCCTCCTGCGACGACATCACCCCCCGATTCTCGCGCATCCGGCGAGCGCCTGGCGATTCCGCGGACGTGGGCAAGGGTTCGGGCAGAGTTTTCCGCAGCATGGCGGCACTGGCCAGCCCGCCCAAGACACCACCAGCCCAGCCAGCTCCCCGGTGACGGGAGACCGTCAGGCCGGGATCTGGGCGGAGCCCAGATCCCCCCGGGCCACCCGGCGCTCGGGAGGCGGTTGGTTGCCGAGCGTACGGCGACTGTCGCGTTGGGTGACGTTGGACTCTGATTTCCCGGTCATTTGGACTCTGATTTCCCCGGTCATTCTGCTCTGAGCACCAGGATGCACGCTGCGTAGGGTCAGGCTAACAGAGAGCGAAATAAGGCTCTGCCGTGACTACTCATGGAGTTGATCCAGAGAACCCAGTTCTCATACCGCAATCTCAGCCCAGGCAGCCCTTTCCTGCCGGGCCCATAGAAGCATGCGCCTTGCGGAACCCACATAACTCATCGGCGACGCATACGCCTGTTCCGTATAGCCGCCCTATTTCGCCAAGGATCGATTCGCATGCGATGCGGAACCCGGCGAGCCTGACGCCGCCTGGATCGCCGCCGACCGCGCGGGGGCGCTCGACATCTGTGATTCTCTGCACTGGCCGAGCTGATTCTGCTGGCGGTTCTAGCCTACCGGGGGATCTGATGACACCCGCAAACAATTCCGAACCAATCGCTTTCACAAATATCGCTTCACGCGAGGGGGAAGGCAAGACAATGAAGCTCATCAAGTTCGCTGCAATCCCGGTTATCGGGCTCACCGCAGGCCTCGGCCTTGCTGCGTGCGGCTCTGTAAAGGCCCCAGCCGCTGCGCCTGCCGTGACCCATACGGTTACCGCGCCTGCCGCTACTCCCAAGCCCAGCGCGTCGACAGCCCCGGCCAAGGCCACGCCCGCGCCGACCACGCCAGCGCCCGCCCCGGCCAGGACCGTCTACGTGCCCGTGCCTGCTCAGCCCGCTCCCGCACCGCCTGCTCAGCCTGCCTACTTCACCAACAGCACGGCCGTCGTGACGCAGTTCTACCAGGACATCAACGACGGGGATTATTCGGACGCATGGGCGCTCGGTGGCGACAACATCGGCGGCAGTGATTACGCCGCATGGGTTGCTGGCTATGACACCACCGTGAGCGTATCGCTCGGGACCTTCAGTCCCTTCGGCTCGGATCAGGTCCAGGCCAGCCTGTCAGCATTGCAGAGTGACGGCACCACGAACACTTATGAAGGCACCTACACCGTGCAGAACGGCGTCATCGTCGCCGCGAACATCGTGCAGACCGGCTGACCGTCATGAAACTCATCAAGTTCGCAGCAATCCCAGTCATCGCACTCGCCACTGGAATAGGTCTCGCCGCATGTGGTTCTGTTAAGGCTCCAGTTGCCAAGCCCGCCGTTACCGTTACGCACACGGTGTCAGCCAAGCCCGCACCGGTCAAGACAACTCACTCGGCTAAGCCAAAGCCGGTTCACACAACTCCCGCACCCGCATCCGCGCCGACCCAAGCTGCTGCTCTGCCGACAGTCTCGGTCAGCATCAACCCCGGTACTCAGCCTCAGGTAGAGCCATCCCAGATCGGGCTTTCGGAAGATGGCAATGGCTGGCTGAACGGAATTACGTGGTCGTCATGGACGGCATACGGCGCCGAAGGCTCTGGGTCGATGAACGTGAACGACTGCCAGCCCAGCTGTGCGCAAGGTGACGTTGTGAACGTCCCCGTCTCAATTGCCCTATCTGCTCCAACGGGTGGCAGTAGCCCTTATTTCACCGCGATGACGGTGAGGGACAGCGCTGGTAACACGAACACTTACGCTGATACTGGCGGCCCTAGCAGCGGGATGGGCACTCTCTCGGACGCCTTGTACAAGGCCGATATGGCACCGGCCGCCGCACCCACCACCCAAGCAAATGGATTGCCTGCGGATGCATGGTTCCCCGCCGGTTTCCCCAACGTGGCATGCGGCCCGCCGACCGCTGGGACCAACGGGCTGAACACCAGTTATCTACAGGAGCAGCAGGGCTCTGGTTACATCGTTGATCATGACGACCCAACTTCTTCACCCTGCAATTCTTGAACAGCACCACCACCGGCCCCGGCCCAACCGGCGCCCCCGCC
The DNA here is from genome assembly GCA_963808295.1 of uncultured Actinomycetes bacterium. Classification (GTDB taxonomy): domain Bacteria; phylum Actinomycetota; class Actinomycetes; order Streptosporangiales; family Streptosporangiaceae; genus Bog-532. Next base: position 11,196 of record CAWEFP010000019.1, read on the forward strand.
ACCAGCAGCAACACCGTGGCAGGATTTGCGCCTCCCTATCCGCGGAAAACTCCGCCCGATGATGGACGGCCGGAGGCGGCGCGGGCTCGGGACGCGGCGCGGGCTCGGGACGCGGCGGGAGCTAGAGCTGGAGGGCGGCGCGGAGGGTGCCGTCGGGGGCGGCGTGGAACACGGTGGCGCCGGGGCCGATGTCCCGGACGGCCGCGAGGTCACCGGGGTCGGGCTCGTCCGCGTCGCTGACCAGGGCCGCCGCCTCCAGCGTGGCCGCCCCGCTGGACACGGCCATGGCGACGGCCAGGCGCAGTGCGGACAGGTGCAGGGACGGGAGCGCCACGGCGGCCGCCGCGTACGTCCGGCCGGTTTCGTCCCGGACGGCCGCCCCTTCGGCCGCCGCCACCCGGGCCCGGGTGGACCGGGCCAGGGTGATGATCTTCTGGTCCTCGGGACCAAGCTGCGCGTCGCCCACCCGGATGAGTGTAAGGGCCCCGGCCGCCCGGAGCCCCCGCGTGGGGGCCTTGGGCAGGAGAGCGCGGGGGGTGGGAGGGCTCAGGGGGAGGTTCGTTCGGCTTGATCGGACTGTTCGGCCTCCTGGGGAAGCCGCTCGACCAGGACGCTGCCGATCCGGTTCCGGCGGCCCGACAGGTTCTCGGCCGTCAGCCGCAAACCGCCCACCGTCTCCTCCGAGCCCGCGATCGGCACCCGTCCCAGGGCGTGGGCGAGCAGCCCCCCGACGGTCTCGACGTCCTCGGCCTCGATGGTCACGCCGAATATCTCCGCCAGCTCGGTCACCGGCAGGCGGGCGGTGACCCGGGCCACGTCCGGGGACAGCCACTCGACCGGCGGCTGCTCCTGGTCGTACTCGTCGGTGATCTCCCCGACGATCTCCTCCAGGATGTCCTCGATCGTCGCCAGGCCCGCGGTGCCGCCGTACTCGTCGATCACGATCGCGACGTGGATCTGCAGCGCCTGCATCTGGCGGAGCAGTTCGTCGATGGGCTTGCTGTCCGGGACGTAGGTGGCCGGGCGCATCACCCGGTCGACCATGTCGGTGGATTCGGAGCCGGGATGCTCGTGACTCCAGGCCACGATGTCCTTGAGGTAGGCGATGCCAACCACGTCGTCCTCGTTCTCACCCGCCACCGGGATGCGCGAGAACCCGCTGCGCAGGTGCAGCGACAGGGCCTGGCCCAGCGTCTTGTCCCGCTCGATGAAGACCATCTCCGTGCGGGGCACCATCACCTCACGGACGATCGTGTCCCCCAGCTCGAAGACCGACCGGACCATCTCGCGCTCGCCCGGCTCGATGACGCTGCGCTGCTCGAGGTAGTCGACCAGGCCGCGCAGCTCGGACTTGCCCGCCAGCGGCCCCACCGTGGTGCCCTTGCCGCGGGTGAGCACGCTGCCCGCGGCGACCAGGATCCTCGGGATGGGGCCCAGGATCACGCCGACCGGGTAGAGCACGGTGGCCGCGCCGAGGGCGACACGCTCCGCGCCGCGGCGCCCGAGCGGGACGGGGCTGATGCCCACCACGAGGTAGCCGACGAAGACCATGACGGCCAGCGCGAGCAGGAAGCCCTTCCAGTCGGCCCCGAACCAGTGCACGAACGCGGCCACCACCAGCACGGTCGCCGAGGTCTCACAGATGACACGGAGCAGCAGCAGGATGTTGAGGTAGCGCGGCAGATCCGACAAGACGGCGCGCAGCCGGCGCGAGGCCGGGCTGGCCGATCCGGCCAGCTGCTCCGCGCCGACGGCCGACAGCCGGGCCAGGGTCGCTTCCGCGCTCGCCCACCAGCCAGCCATCAGGACGAGCACGATCGCGGCAGCTATCAGCCAGCCCTGGGGGGACATAACCCCGAACCTTCCTGCCTTCCGGGACTCCCCGCGGCGGCGTCTGCGGCTGCGGCGTCCGCGCCGGCGGCCGCCCGCTCGGCGCGCCACGAGCTCAGCAGCCGGTCCTGCAGGCCGAACATCTCCGTGCGCTCGTCGGGCTCTGCGTGATCGTAGCCGAGCAGGTGCAAGATGCCGTGCACGGCGAGCAGTTCCAGCTCGTCCTGGGTGCGGTGGCCCGCGTCGCGGGCCTGGACGGCCGCGACCTGGGGGCACAGCACCACGTCTCCCAGCAGGCCGGGATCGGGGCCCGGGTCCTCCGCGCCCGCGCGGCCGACGTTGACGCCGCCCAGGTGCGGCGGCCTCAGCTCGTCCATCGGGAAGGCGAGGACGTCGGTCGGCCCCGGCTCCCCCATCCAGCGCTCGTGCAGCTCCGCCATGGCCTTCTCGTCCACCAGCAGCACGGAAAGCTCCGCGAGCGGATGGATGCGCATCTCGTCCAGGACATAGCGGGCGATCGCGGCCAGGGCGACCTCGTCGACCTTCACGCCGGACTCGTTGGCGATGTCAATGCTCACCCGGTTCGCGCCGTCAGTGACCGCGCTTCCCCCCTCCGCGTGCCGCACCGCGCTGGCCCGCGGCCCGCCGCGCGCCGGGTGCCCCGGGGCCGCCGGGCCCGGACAGCTCCTCGGCGTCACGCTGCCGGGCGTCGTACCGTTCGTAGGCGTCGACGATGTCGCCGACGAGCCGGTGCCGGACGACATCGTGGCTGTTCAGCCGGGAGAAGTGAATATCGGGTATGCCCTCCAGGATGTCCTGGACCACGCGCAGGCCGCTGACCTGCCCGCTCGGCAGGTCCACCTGCGTCACGTCGCCCGTCACCACGACCCGCGAGCCGAACCCGAGCCGGGTCAGGAACATCTTCATCTGCTCCGCCGAGGTGTTCTGCGCCTCGTCGAGGATGATGAACGAGTCGTTCAGCGTGCGGCCCCGCATGTACGCGAGCGGCGCGACCTCGATGGTGCCGGCCGCGGTGAGCCGCGGGATCGAGTCCGGGTCGAGCATGTCGTGCAGCGCGTCGTAGAGCGGGCGCAGGTACGGGTCGATCTTCTCGTACAGCGTCCCGGGCAGGAAGCCGAGCCGCTCCCCCGCCTCCACCGCGGGCCGGGTCAGGATGATCCGGTTGACCTCCTTGGCCTGCAGTGCCTTCACGGCCTTGGCCATCGCGAGGTAGGTCTTGCCGGTACCCGCCGGGCCGATCGCGAACACGATCGTGTGCTTGTCGATCGCGTCCACGTAACGCTTCTGGTTGAGGGTCTTCGGCCGGATCGTGCGGCCGCGGGCGGAGAGGATGTCCAGCGTCAGCACCTCGGCGGGGCGGACGCCCCGCTCGCGGCGCAGCATGGCGGCGGCCCGCTCCACGGCGTCCGCCGACAGCTCGGCGCCGTTCGCCAGCAGCTCGATGAGCTCCCCGAACAGCCCGGACACCAGGGCGGTCTCTTCCGGCCGCCCGGTTACGGTGATCTCGTTACCGCGGACGTGGATGTCGGCCGCGAACTCCCGCTCGATGACCCGCAGGAGCTCGTCGCGCGAGCCGAGCAGGCTGACCATCGAGTGGTCGGCCGGGATGACGATCCTGACCTGGGACCGCCCGTTCCCCGACGCCCCATCGCCGCGAAGATCATTTGAGATATCTGTCAATTGGTCGCTCTCGAAGATCCGGCGGATCGCCCGCCGGACTGTTCTACCAGGCTCCGCCCATCGTATCCGCCTGGCCTGAGACGCATGTCACGCTTACCCGGGCGGCCACTCCAGCGGCCTGCCGCCGATGAGCGTGCGCGTGCGGAACGTCCTGCCCGGCGTCCGGCCCGCTGTTGAAGACGACGCGGTAGCCCGAGGCCGATGCCCTCGGCGACCGCGACCCGGTGCGCCAGGCTGGCCATTTCGTCGAGCAGGCCGCCGCCCGCCTCGGCGACCGCCGCGACGTTGGTGTAATGTTCATTCGGTATGACCAATACATGGGTGGGGGCCTGCGGATTGATATCGCGAAACGCGATAGTCCGTGAGTTCTCCCGCACGGTTTCAGCCGGAATCCGGCCGGAAGCGATCCCGCAGAATAGGCAATCAGGCACACAATGATCTTAGCGGCCCACCTCCTGGCGCCTGCCCGCCCGGCGCCTGCCCGGCACCTGCCCGCCCCGCCGCCGCACTCCGTCCGGCCGCCATCCGCGCGGCGCCGCCCCGGCGGCCCGGCCCGCACCGCACACCCTCGTCACTATGTCCAGTTTGGGACTAAAGTCCTGACTCCGGTATCCAAAGGTGGTCGATCTGTTCCCACTGTGTCCTATCCCGTGCCACGCGGATAGGCTAGCCCACACAATCCGGGGCGTTTTCGTGCGAGAGTCCCAATAATGCCAGCATCTGTGGCATGTTGATCTGGCACGGTACACCTGCGGATTCTGGTCGTCTAGCGTCGGGGAGGCGCTGGGGGGCGGCCGTAGATCGCCAACTCGGGTGGGGTGGGCAAGTTGGGCAGTCACTGCTGTCTACGGATCGGGATGGGCGGGGCATCGGCGGTGAAGATTACCTATGGCCGCGGGTGAACCGGCCGAGGGACATGTGCGTCCTACATCTGTGACCGAGACCCTCATGGCCGGCGCTGGTATTGGGACGGCACCTGCGAAGCTGGAGATGACCGCCGAGGAGGCAGTTACCCAGCTTTACACGAGCCAGTACCGTCCGCTCGTACGGCTCGCGGTCCTGCTGGTGCGGGACGAGCCGACGGCGGAGGAAGTGGTTCAGGAGTGCTTCATCGCCATGCACGACGGCTGGCACCGGCTGAGGGACGAGGACAAGGCTCTTTCGTATCTGAAGCAGGCGGTCGTGAACCGGTCCAAGTCGGTACTGCGGCACCGCAGTGTGGTGGACCGGAACGCGCCCAAGCCCGCACCGGACATGCCCAGCGCCGAGCAGGGTGCCATTTCCCGGCTGGAGCGCAGCGCGGTCATCACCGCGCTGCGGGGGCTGCCGGACCGGCAGCGGCAGGCGCTCGTCCTGCGGTACTACGCTGACATGTCGGAAGCGCAGATCGCTGAGATGATGGGGATCAGCAAGGGTGCGGTCAAGAGCCACACTGCGAGGGGGATGTCATCACTCCGTGCGGTTCTGGAGCAGACGGCATGACCGGGGAACCAGCGACATGACCTCGTCTGACGACGACCTCAGAAGGCTGCTAGCTCGGGAACTGAGCGGGCGGAGCAGGGTCCCGCGCGCGGCGTCCCGCTCGGTTATCTGGGCCGGCTCGCGCGCTCCTTCGCGCCGGACTCCGCGGACACTGGACCGGACGCGGCCCAGCGTGCTCCCGGCGCCCAGCGGCCTGGTCGAGCCGCTCAGCGAACGCGAACGAGAGGTGCTGCGGCTGCTGGCGGCCGGTAAGCCGAGAAACCAGGAGATAGCCCAGGAACTGGTGGTGTCACGGGGCCGTTCAAGAAGCACGTCACCCACGTCCTGGGCAAGCTGGGCGCGGCTAACCGGACCGAGGCGACCGCCCGCGCGCGCGAACTCGGCTTGCTCCCTTAACGGCCGCCCGCGAATCCTGCCTCCTCCCCGCTACCTCCGGCCACCGGACAGCCCCGGCCTGGGCCGAGAAGTCCACTCCAGCCGGTACTTCCGGGTGACGACCCGATGCGGCGGGCGCCCTTAGCGTGCCGATAGGACCGCGACAACCGGAGGAGCCGCGATGAGCCTGCGGCACCATCCCGCGGCGACACAGAATGCACGCGATGAGCCGAGCGAGTCCCGAGCAGGCTTCATAGGAAGGTGACCATGACCGAACACGCAGCGCAGGGGGGTACCCGGCGAGCGCAGGCCTGGGAGTGGCCGCAGGGCCGGGCGCGGCGCCCGGCCTGAACACCGGCCCCGGCTGACGGGCAGCGGGTTCGCGGGGCGCCGGCATCCGTTCCTTACCGGCTAGACGGCTCGAAGGCCAGCCGGCATGCGCTGGCGTACGCGGCTGGGATGGCACGGCGGCTGGACCGCTGGCCGCTGCGGATATCCCTACGACCAAGGCCCGCTCGACCTGGCAGACGTCCATCACCGCGAGGGTGTCGGCCACGAACTAGGTGTCAAGCCTTACGCGGCCGCCTGCGACCGGTCCGAGCGGCCGTTGCCGCCCCGTCTTCGTACGGGTGGCG